>NZ_JAWRXH010000004.1:0-295664 GCF_046535115.1 Chryseobacterium sp. SIMBA_038 | reverse complement strand
CTGGCAGCAGGTAACTTTAACAACGGAAACGGAGACCTTACCTACACCATCACAGGAACGCCTTCTTCATCCGGTACAGCAAGCTTTGCCATCAATATTGGAGGTAAAACCTGTACCATTACCAGAAATGTAGCAGCCGGAGCAGGTACCATTGCAAGCTTAGACTGTAACGGAGCCACCCATACAGGAACTCTGACAAGCGGAACTGCTGCTTCAAACGTACAATCTGTGATATCCTATACAGGAGGAAATGGCGGAACACACAACGGGCAGACCGTAACTTCTACAGGAGTGACTGGTTTAACGGCAACGCTGGCAGCAGGTAACTTTAACAACGGAAACGGAGACCTTACCTACACCATCACAGGAACGCCTTCTTCATCCGGTACGGCAAGCTTTGCCATCAATATTGGAGGTAAAACCTGTACCATTACCATAAATGTAGCACCGAGAGCAGGTACCATTGCAAGCTTAGACTGTAGTGGAGCCACCCATACAGGAACTCTGACAAGCTGAACTGCAGCTTCAAACGTAAAATCTGTCATTTCATACACGGGAGGTAACGGCGGAACATACAGCGGACAGACCGTAACTTCTACAGGAGTGACAGGTTTAACAGCAACTTTAGCAGCCGGTAATTTTGCCAACGGAAACGGAGATCTTACCTACATTATCACAGGAACACCTTCTTCATCCGGTACAGCAAGTTTTGCTATTAATATTGGAGGACAGGCATGTACCATTACCAGAAATGTAGTAACAGATTTACCACCTATAAATACACAAACCGATTGTACAGGTACAATACTGCCATTAGCGACTTCTGGAAATCGCAATTTTACAGTAAATGGTAAAAGTGTTACTGCTACATTTAGCAATGCCAATACTGTTTCAGTGCGTAATGCTGGAGCGGCTCGTACTTGTGATGGTGGTCATATAGGAACACAATCTTTAAATATAATGTCAGAATATGAAGCTACTTTACTTGGTGGTAAAGATAAATACGGAAACTCAATATATAATTATCCAAGTAGTGCACGTATAAAAATTAAATTTAGTACACCTATTACGAATTTTAAAGTTTTTCATACGGGAATGCACAATGATGAAAAATATACTTATACTTTCAAAAAAAATGGGGTAACAGTACATCCTACCATGAAGCTTGTATGCAGCAGCTACGGTAATCATTATTATATTATTTCTTCAAATACAGTTTCAAGTAATTTAAATGATCATAATACTGATGTATACGGTACATATGTAATAGGAGGAGCTTGGTTTGATGAGGTGGAGATTAATGCAACGCAAAGTGGGGGGCGCAGTGACAATTACTCTGCTCTACAGCCACATGGAAGTCTTGCTACATTTTGTGTAGGTGATGTACAATAAAAAACAAACTGTTTTTCATCAGTTTTAGTGTTTGTGTTTTTTATTCGCTCTGTATTTTTGCAGAGCGAATTTTTATATAATAAATAAGCAGGATCCAATTTTTATATTGTTTTAGTGAAAGACTCCTTTCTTCCGGTGTTCTAATACTGTTTTGCCGTCTCAGATATATCTGATAAGGTTGGATACCTATAATTTTGGGTTCCCCAACCCTATTTTTGAGGTTCAAGACCCCAAATTTCAGGTTCTGGCGATCTCCCTTGTGGTCATGCAGCCCCAAAATACTGGTCTTTTGAATCGCTGGAGCGGTATAATACCCCAAAAGATAGTCTCTGAACCCCAAAAATACAGTATAACAGCAGATCTGATCAATGTAAAAGCCCGAAACTTAGGTTTCGGGCTTATGATCTTAAATAATGAATGAGTCGTCAATTTATGCTTTATCCGCCGGCGGGATTCCATCTGACTTTGTGGTTTTAGAGAAAAACTGTTTCAATTCGTTTTGCTTTACTTCATATCCCGGAGAAGCTGTTCCTGCTTTATAGGCTGTAAAAGCATAATCGGTAAGAGCCGCCTGATAATTGTCGTAATCGTGAAGCGTTTTTGCATTTTTTAATCTGGTCACCAAACTGTCTAGTCTTGCAATAAGACCTTCATAATTCTGTCTCGATGTATAATCATTTCCAAACTCTGCCCAGTCGACTTCTATTGCACTTAGTTCTGGTTGATTTTTATTAAAATCGTAGACTTTATTGACGAAGAGTTTATTCTGCTCGTTGATGCTTCCGTACTTTTGGCGGTCTTCCGCAGAAAGATTTACATTGATAGATTCTAAAGCTGCTTCCAAAGTAGTAAGAGAAGTTTTTGCAGTATCAACCTGTGCGGTTGTAAGGTGCGTGTTGTTTAAGTTTGTAATCGGCATAAAATAATTTTTTAAAGATTTGTATTTTTTTAATGGTCGCTAATATAATAAAAACTGCATGTCAGGAATATCAATATACCCCATTTTAACAAACATTATTACAAAGTCTTAAAAAGCTATTGCAAGCTTGTTCATTAATGATTTTAAGCAAATTGGAGCTGAAGTTAAAATATATAACCAACCACTTAAAAGTTTAGAAAAAATGACTGTTTTTGATCTTTTATTCAGAATAAAATAAAATAGACTTTTGAAAAAAAATTAACAAAATTAATGGTATCCAATCTCATTATCTCTTTGTTGATTTTTTACCTAAAAGGAATAAAACAAGAGCCTAATTTTAATCATATCCCATAAAAAACATATAACAAATACGCTACTGCATCTTTACTTAAAAGAAAACTTAAATAATTGATTATCAAACTAGTAGTATCTACGTAGTAGTAGAAACCCCCTTTTCTGTCAGTACATTTGTACAAGAATTCTCACACAAACTATTTCGAAGAAAAAAACCGGTTATTTTCTGAGATACGATTCTAAACACACATAAAGGAAAGAAAAAATAACACAAACAATTAAACCCAAAACAAACAAAATGAAATTTTCTATAGCATAATTGTCCCTCTTCATATTGGTTTCTTTTGAAAAACCGGAATAATTCTCATTCAATTTCGAATAAAAATCGGCCTTTTTCTGAGAAACAATTACACAAGGAAAAATCATTAACAATTAACTACAACAAAAATGAAAAAGAATGTAATTTTTTTAGCATTGCTTACTTCCTCATTTGCCTTCGGTCAGGTTGGTTTCAATACACCGGATCCTCAAGCCACAGTAGATATAGTAGCAAAGAATGCAACAGGCAAATCTACAAACGTAGACGGGCTCTTAGTTCCAAGAGTTGACAGAGAAAGAGCTCAAGCTATGGACGGAGTTCCTGTTTCCACATTAATATATGTCAATAGTGTTGCTACTGGATCACAGGCAGGAAAAGCTGCCAATATTGATGCTGTTGGATATTATTATTATAACGGAACTGCATGGGTAAAATTAGAATCTGCGAATCAGAACCTGAATATTTATACCTCGGACGGTACCTTATCTGATAACAGAACAGTAAAACAGGAAGATAAAAAACTAGCATTTACAGGAACTGCCAATAACGCATTCTCAATAGATGGTTCTACATTTTCTGTGGATGCAGGGAAAAACACTGTTGGTATTGGAACCACTACACCCGGCAGTAAACTTTCAATAATTGGAAATCTCGCATTAGGAACCAATTATGCAGGTCTTTCTGCTCCATCGAATGGGGCGATCATCGAAGGCGCAGTAGGAATAGGTACCAGCAATACATCAACCGCTAAGTTCCGCGTTCTTTCTCAGAATGACGACACAGCCAATGAATATCATTTTGATGACTATAGTGGATCTAATAATAAATACAACGCTATTCGTTTCCATAAATCCCGAGGTACTTTAGCCACTCCCGCTAACCTTAACAATGGTGACAATATAGGTTCTATAGAATTTATTCCTCATTTTAACGGAACAATAGAATCTTACCATAACGGAACGGGAATTAATGCAAAGTACGAAGGAAACGGTACAGACAACCTTACTTCTTTACGTTTCTTTACAAGTGGAGATATGCCCTTATCAGGAGAAAGAATGCGTATAGATCCTACAGGAAAAGTGGGAATAGGTACTCAAGCACCTACCCACCTACTCCATGTAAATTCTTCTACAGCCGGAGCGCTAAAAATCGTAGACGGAACCCAAGGTACTGATAAAGTATTAACATCTGATGCAGATGGTGTAGCAACATGGAAAGAACTACCAGCTTCCGGCGGAACCTCAGACAATATCTATACTACGGACGGAACAATTGTTGAAAACAGAACCGTAACACAAAATAACAGAACCTTAGCCTTTACAGGAACAAGCACCAATGCATTCTCTGTAGACGGTTCTACCCTATCCGTAGATGCTGCCAACAACAGAATCGGAGTAGGAACTACTGCACCGGTTTCAGATTTACAGGTTGTAGGTAATGAATTGAGATTAGGAGGTCCAAGCTCTCAGGCAGGAACCGTTGCCAATCCTTTATTAAGAATTCACTCAAATGCCAACACTGATGGTTCAGGAGGTGAGATCAGGTTTAATGAAGACAGTGACAGCTATGGATATTATATCAGACACAATACCGAAGCCGGAAATACCTATGGGTTGGATGGACTGGCAATTGGTGCAGCAAACCCGGGAAACTATTCATATAACCCAGCCAAACCCGGAATGTTTGTGGCAAGCAGCCAGAATATTGGTTTTGGTACAGCCACTCCGCAAACGATTTTCCATGTAGATGCGGCTAGAGACAATAACATCAATACAGCACCTTCAGCTACTCAACAAGCTAATGATTTTGCCATAACTCCCGCAGGGACGGTCGGAATAGGAAATTTAAGCCCAAGAGGAGCTTTAGATATTAATAAAGGTGAGACGAATAATCATGGTATTGTACTTCCTACAAATCCTAATGTAAATAATTTTACCAATCCTCTTGGGGGTAGCGTAATACCTGGAACAATAGTTTATGACAGTACTAATGACTGTGTAAGATTTTATAGAAAAACAACAAATACATGGAGTAAATGTATTGATGGAGAAGGCAGTGGTACAGTAACCCCTGGAGTAGGAACAATAACAGGTCTCGACTGTGCTAATGCAAGTAACAGTGGAACATTAACAAGCGGAATTTCGGCATCCAATGTTTCTTCTTCCATCTCTTACACCGGTGGAAACGGAGGTTCCCACAACGGACAAACCATAACTTCTACAGGAGTAACAGGATTAACGGCTACATTACCCGCAGGAAGTTTTACTGGTTCTACAGGAATCCTTACTTATACGATTACAGGAACTCCTTCAGGATCTGGTACTGCTAATTTCGCAATCAATATCGGAGGAAAAACTTGTACTCTTACAAGATCGGTAAGCCTTGGTTCTGGAACTGTGACTTCACTTGATTGTGCAAATGTTGAAGTAACTGGTGGTTATTTACCAAATAAGCCTGTTAATGCAGCTTCGACAGCAAAATTATCTTATACAGGAGGAAATGGAGGTGCATATCCTGCTCAAGATATATCTTCCGGTGGTGTGCAAGGTCTTGTAGCTCATCTAGATGCAGGTAATTTTAATATAGGCAACGGAAAATTAACGTTTAAGATTTCCGGAACTCCCCAAACCAGTGGTACTGCTACATTTAATATAAATATAGGAGGACAAAACTGTACTTTTAACATTATAATAAAAGGTGATAATTCATCATACTATAGTTGTACTTCAGCAGGATATTTTGGATTCCCTGATTATTCTAGATACTATGTATATTGCGAGAATATAGGCAATGGTGTTTTAAAACAATGGTTATTTTATTGTGAGAGTAATGGAACTGTTTACAATCCTAATCATAAACAATGTTATTACGAAGGATATCCTTAGTCCTATAATTAATAATTAATTCAAATTTTAATCGGGCGGTATCATTTACTGCTCGATATAAAATATCCTCAACACAAATACTATTCTTATGAAATTCCCGAAACAAAATATATTATTTCTCTTTATTATAATTCCTTTTTTCTGTGTGCAAGCGCAACAGCCTATCGCAATTCCGAATATTACTTTAACAAAAGGAATTTCAGCAGCAGAAGAAACAATTGCTTTACAACAAGCACAAACAAACAACAAAACGATAGCTGAAGAGCTAGATAGAAATAGCGATTCTGATAAAATTAAAGATATATCAGAAATATTCAGCACAAATCTGGCTGCAGATACCGATAATAAAAAAGCGAAGAAAATAGTACGATATATTGCTAATGACATAGATTGGCAAAAGTTATATGCCTCAGGACATTCGAGTGAAGTCATTACATTATGGGTAGACATTTATACAAAACTTAAAAATAGTAATGCATTTATCACCGATTTCGAAATCATTGGAGACAAGATAAAAGATCCTTTACAGTACACAAACTTTGTAGAAAAGATAGCCTATAATTTTACTCAAAAAAATAAAGAATATTATACTTATATGATTTCAGATCTAGTAAGAGCTTCTGGTAAAGTAAGACATTATGATGGCATTTTAGCGGTTTATTTAAAAGGGGCTCAAGGTACGAAAGCTCCTGATTTAATTATTAATGAAAAGGATAAAACAACAAAAGTCTTGAAAACAGGTGAACTCGCAAATAAAAAATATACCAAAACAATCCTATTATTTTATCTTTCCGGATGTGGCCCTTGTGAAGCTCTTCTTCCAAAACTATCGGAAAAATATACAGAAATAAATAACAAAGGCATAAAAATTATCTCCATTTCAGGAGACAAAGATGAAAAAACATTTAAAGATAAAGCTAAAAATTTGCCATGGAAGGATAGCATCTATTGTGATTATAAAGGGTTCGAAGGTATCAATTTTCAAAATTATGCTATTGCAGGTACTCCAACCATTTTCTTATTAGATCAGGATGGAAAAATTGTTTTAAGAACCTCTTATCTAGAAGAAATCTTAGGATATATTAACAATTCAAATTAATACCGGCAGTTACCCAAAACTCTAAAAAATGATAAAAGAACTTCTAAAATTTATCCGTAAAATCCGAACCATTTATAAAAACAGAAAAATACAAAATCATTTGAATAATGAACTAACTAAAAAGAATAAATAGGCCTATAGCATACTTTATCGATAAGAACATACTACTACATTTCTTCTCAAAAAAATATACAAAACAATGATTTTCAACAATATAAAACAATGAAGTAAATTTGAAGTAGTGTATTTCTAATGAATGTGTCATAAATTTGTATTGTTTATAAGACACACATAATGATCACGGTTTTTGAGAATACCATTCAATTTTATTCAAAAAAACTTCTTTATACATCCTACCCCTCTATGCATAATTTAAAAGACATACACATAGGATCACTTATCCACAAAAGAGTTACAGAATGTGATATCAGTATTACCAGAATCTGCAATTTTTTCAACTGTGATGAGCAACTGATTGATGAAATGTACCAGAGTGATTCTTTAGATTCTGCTCATATTTTAAAATGGAGTAAACTGCTTGAGTATGATTTTTTCAGGATATATTCTCAGCATTTAATTCTCTATTCGCCACAGGCATCACTTCAGCCTAACAGTGCCAAAACAGAAAAAAGCAGTTTGCCACAGTTTAGAAAAAATATTTACACCAAAGAGATCATTGATTTTATCATAGAAATTATTGAGACAAAAAAGAAAACAAAGACTCAGGTCATAAAAGAATATAAGATTCCCAAAACCACCCTTTACAAGTGGATCGCCAAATATAGAACAGGTATTAATAATGAAAAATAATGAAGTATGAGAAATAACACACCAAACTCTCCGGATTATAAAAGGATCTTCAATGATATGATACAGATGAAGTTTCCCGAAAAAGAAAAAGAATGTCAAAATATATTAAGTAAAAAAGAATTATCCAGTTTGGATATTCTTCATCTTAATGAAAAAATATTTGGAACCGAGGACAGAGAAACTCAAATATTCAATCAGTCTCACAGATCTTACGACAAGGAAACTGTGATTGAAATTTTGGAACTTCAGAAGAAAAACAACCTGAATAATTCAGAGTTGGCAAGAGATCTGAAAATGAGCCGAAATACAATTACCAAATGGAAAAAAATGTTTGCTGCGTAATATTTTTAAGAAGTAATTTCAATTTTTAATTAATATTTTACTTAGAGCCAAAGATTTAATATAAATCTTTGGCTCTTTTTTATATTCAACAAATTAAGCTATATCTAAAAAATAATTCCAAGAGTCTTTTTAAATAAAATTTGATGTTTTTAAGCACACTAAAAGAGTCAAATTATCAGTTTTTTTCTTACAAAATCATAAGTTTAGTTCATGAAAAAAACCGAAGATTTAAATAAATCTTCGGTAAACACAAACACTAAAAAGATCAGGGATATTGGGGAACATTATCCCTTCCTTTAAAGAAAAACACTAACTATGAAAATCAAAAACTACGTGTATAGTTTAGATAATTTTTTTTCATCAAAAAGGAAACAAGGACAATGGGAATTTTGCCCTTGCTTCCGGGTAAACACTAAGTATGAAAAACTTAAACACTAATTTTTTCATCATTTGTTTTTTTATTTTCTTTTAAAAAGATCTAGAAAAAGACAGGGCAATGGAAGATGAGTAATGTATGGGGATCCCTGCCTTTAACTCATTAGAAAAATATTAAAATTGTTACTTTTTATTATTTTTGTACAACTGTATTGGCTAAACAAACCTCAACTGCATTTATTTTAACCGAATATTTATAATACATTCCCTATACAAAATTTGACAGCACTTCCTCTTGGTAAATCTCTATTCGGATAAGTCTCGCCACCCGTTTGTGTTCCATTGATTTCAACTTCATCAAACCATGCTCCTCCTATGACATAGGTACCATAAGGATTATCTACATAGGCACCTCCTATCACTTTATTACTTGTAATAGTAGTTGATGAAATGCTATAGTAATTATTCTTGTTACATATTAATTGCATGGTAGGATATACTGTTATCCCATTTTTTTTGAAGGTGTAGATATATTTTTCATCATCATGGATATTACTATGAAAAACTTTAAAATTAGTAATAGGTCTATTAAATTTAATTCGTATTCGGGAACTGCTTGGATATCTAAATATATGTTTACCTGGAACTTGAGGGTCAGGTTTACCCGTATCAATATAATTACCCATGAAATTCCCTGCAGAGACTTCAGAATCATTACCATTACATTGAAATCTTGACATACCAACTCGTTGTGTATAATTAAGAGCATTACTAAAAGTAGCAGTAACATTTGTTCCACCTACTGTAAAGGTCCCAGAATTTGTAAACATGGTATTACTACAAGATTCTGACATATCAATTGGTGGCAGAGTAGAACATTTTGACACCCATTTTGAGTTGTCCCAATTTTCCATACATTTTGTTGTTGTATTAAAAATCATCAGTCCCGCAGGTTTGGGATTTATTGCATTTCTTTGATCTGTTGTCATTCTTGGGGGTAGAAAGCCTTTATTATTAGCATTTAATTCTAGTATAGCTTTAGAAGAAGGGTTTGTAGTACCAATTCCTACGTTTGAACCTAATGGGTTTAGAATTAATGGTAAAGGAATACCCGTTTTATCAAGGCTTGAAACATAAGCTCCGTAAGGAGAATAAGGGAAAGTTCCGAAATCCATCACATGATTAGAACTTCCGTCTATTCTTAAGGTGGCATTGGTGGCACTAGGCTGGGCATTAACTCCTTGCACTACAAGTTTATGGGTAGGAGCAGCAGTTCCGATTCCGACTCTGTGATTCGCAGCATCTGCCGAAAAAGTAGTTCCGTCCACAGAAAATGCTTGGGCAGCGGTTCCTGTAAAAGCCAGCGTTCGGTTTCCCTGTGCTACGATACGATTTTCAGTTAGAGTTCCGTTACTGTTGTAAATATTTGTATTTTTTCCTCCAAAACCAGCTGACTTAAATTTAACCCAGATACTTCCGTTGAAATAATAATACCCTAAAGCATCTATATTAATAGCGTTATCAGCTTGGGAACCCGTAGAAATATTATTGACATAGATTAAAGTTGAGACTGCAATTCCTGTCATAGACTGCGCCTTCTGTCGGTCTACTCTTGGGATTAGTAATCCTTCTGGTATGGTAGAGATTCCTGTTGTATTTTTTGCAGTAATGTCAAACGTGGCTTTCGGCTCGGGAGTATTCACCCCCACCTGAGAGAAAGAAAAGCCAAAGCATAACAATGCTGATATAATTTTTATTTTTTTCATTTTCTTAATTTTAAAAAACTCCATCTATATTTTCAAAAAATCTAATAGATAGAATTAAAATTTTACTGATAATTGATCCAGGTACTTCCATTATAGTACTGCATTACATTCACAGTGTTATTATAAATCATCAATCCAGCAGGAGGAGAAGAAATAGCATTACGCTCGTTTGTATTCATTCTTGGAGGAAGAAAGCCTTTATTATTAGAGTCTAATTCTAGTATAGCTTTAGGAGAAGGGTTTGTAGTACCAATTCCTACATTTGCCCCCAAAGGATTTAATATTAATGGTAAGGGACTACTCAATACTTTATCCACACTTCCAATATAAGATCCATAAGGGGAATCGGCGAATGTCCCGAAATCTAACGAATGGTTGCTATTTCCATCGACTCTAAGAATAGCATTGGTGTAATTGGGTTGGGCATTAGTTCCTTTTACAACCAATTTGTTCGTTGGGCTTATTGTTCCAATTCCGACTTTGTCATTTGCGGCATCTACAGAAAAAGTAGAATCATCTATAGAAAATGCATTATTTGCATTTGAAGTAAAAGCTAATGTTTTATTGTCTTGAGCAACCGTCCTGTTTTCGGAAAGGGAACCATTTTTATTGTAAAGATTGGTATCTTCAGAAGAACCGGAGGTAATCAGCTTTACCCAAACATTTGTATTTGCATCGTAGTAATAGTATCCGGCTACATCTATATTAATGGCTGTACCGCTCTGATTTCCAGTGGAAATACTGTTTATATAAACTAATGTAGAGGTTTCAACATCGGTCATCGATTGTGCTCTTTGTCGGTCTACTCTGGGAATAAGCAGACCTTCTGCCGTTTCTGATGTACCCGTAATATTTTTTGCCGTGATATCAAAAGTTGCTTCCGGCGTGGCCGTATTAATACCAATTTGCGCAAAAGCCATAGCTCCCAAAAACAGCATTCCGATAAATGTTATTTTTTTCATTCTTTAATTTGTTTTTAAAAATTAATACATTCAAAATTTTTTCCTTGTGTGTTTAGAATCGTACTTGAAAAAATGACTAGTCTTATTTTTCCGAAATCTTCTCTCGAAAGAGGGTGCAAATGTAGAATTGAAAATGTGAGATTTCTTTACGTCATTTTTACGACACAACTGTAATTTATTTAAAATCAAACAATTAAAACCTAACTTAAGTAAGAATGAAGTATAAAAGAAAATAAGGTCAACAATTTTTTTTACGGTTTAATTGATCTTTTTAGAATATTTATTGATAGATATTACAATAGAATGTTTCATTTAAAACATAAGCGTAATTTTATTTTCGAAAACATTATATTTGTTATTAAACCACATGTATGTTCCCATTACAATTAAAAAAATTAATCTATATCTTATTTATACTTATATTTTCATTACATAAATCTCAAGCTTACACTTTAGATGAGTTAGATAGAATTACTGAAGAGTATAGAAAGTCCGGGAAAATGAAGGATATTATTGATATTAATAAAAAGGCTCTTGCACAATATCAGAAACAAAATAATAAAGAAGGAATTGTTTTAGCCTCTATTAATATTTCCAATTACCTAGTGATAAACACTGAACATAAAGAAAGTTTACTTTACCTTGAAAAAATAGAAAAGGATATAGAAGAAATAGAAAATCCGGAACTCAAATCAAGATTTTATGGTGGCTACGGAAGAAATTACTGTTATTTGGGAATGTATGAATTATCAAATGAATATTTCAATAAGGCAATCAAATACGGGGAACAAATTTTAGATAAAGATAAAAGGAAAAGACGTCTATACCTCTGCTACTCTTGGAAAAATCTTAATTTTAAAGAACTAAAAATTACAGATTCTATAAAGCTAATGGAGCGAAAATGCCTTGCATTATCCCCAACTCCGTTCCTGTATGCGTCCATAGCCGAAAGATTTTTAGATGAAAAAAAGCATTTGGACTCTGCGGAATACTATCTACAAAAAGGATATACTTTGAATAAAAAATTCTCTTTATATGAAAAAGGTTTATTTTTTTATAATTATGGAAGATTATATACCGAGAAAAAGGAATATAAGAAAGCACTAGGGTATTATTTACAGGCAAAACCCATATTTGAAAAAACAAAAAGTTTAAGTGAAAGAAGAATTACCTATGATAAAATTTATAGAACTTATAAAACACTCAATGATGTAGAAAAAGCCGATGAATACTATAAAAAATATGCTTTTCTAACAGATAGTATTAGTAGAAGAGAGAGAAAGGCAATCAATATTCCTATTAAAAACATTGCAGAAGAAAAAGATGAGCAGAAAAAAGATGAAAAATTTCAGCTTTATATTGTTATTATTTTTGCAGTTTTAGCTTCTATCCTTACATTTTATTTTATCCGTAAAAAAAATCTTAAAAACCAAAGACAAAAAGATAAGATCATCGATGAAAATCAGCAGGAAACTATTAAACTAAAGAAAAGAGCTAATCCGATTATTTTTAATGAGGTGAAGGAGCTTGCAAAAAATGCTGACCCTTTTTTCCTGACACGCTTCAAAGAAGTTTATCCCGAGTTTTACGAGAATCTTATTTCTCAATATCCTACCCTTACCTCCAATGAACTTAAATTCTGTGCACTGCTGAGGTTAAATCTTTCCAACAAAGAAATCTCCCAATATGAGAATTTATCGATCCGAACGATTGAAACAAAAAGATACAGACTGAGAAAAAAAATGAATTTCTCATCTGATACCGATTTCAATAAATGGATCATGGAATTGTAAAATTTCACCTATTTTTAAAACAGATAAATAATTTAATCTTTCATTTTAAATCTATTCAAAGACACTTCTTCATCTAAAGGAATATCATTTTCAATAAAATCATATAAACTCTTTGAAAAGTAACATCCGTTCAAAATTCCACGCGCTCCAAGGCCGTTAAAAACGTATAAGTTTTTATTTTGATGATGTCGGCCGATAATCGGTCTTCGATCCTTCACAGTAGGCCTAAAACCGAAATTTACTTCTTCAACTTCAAAATCATAAGGATAAAATTCCGATAATCCTTTGACCAATTGTTCAACTGCAGAATCGTCTATGTGATGATGCAATTGTTCTCTGTCGTAAGTTCCACCATAAAAATATAAACCGTTATAAGTTGGAAATAGAAAATGTTTCTTTTTAATTGTAATATTTTCAGGAATTGGAGTAGAAAGTTTTACTTTGATATGATGTCCTTTATTGGGAATTACAGCAATATCTGAAAAATAGGGATTATCTTTCACGCCCATTCCTTCACAGAAAAGGATATTTTTATAGCTAATATTTTTGTAGGTATTTTCGGAAGTATTTAATTTAGTGTAATCAAATTTCTCTTTTATTAAGTGGGAGTTATCCTCGAAATAAGTGAAGAAATCACCAAAAAAATTGTTTACATCAAGCCTTGCAGACTGATTAACCATTCCTGTATTGAAGGAGTTATTAACAATATCTAAATGTTTAAAATCTTTATCCAAAAAATTAATTAAATCTTCATTCCCTGATTTTTTAAGCCAAAGATTCTGTTCATTTTCATCATGGAAAATCCTGTGGATAGGAGCTTCAATCAAATAATTTTTGCCTGTATAGGTTTCAATTTCTTTAAGAGAATCTTTAAGGAAATCAATCTGTTCCTGAGCTTTCCAAAAGGTTGTGAATTTCTTTAGTACAACAGGATTAATAATCCCCGCGGAAACCTGAGAAGCACTCTTTTTCCCTTCCGAATACAGCACAAAAGACTTATTATTCTTTATTAACTGATGAGCGAAAAACAGTCCCGCATATCCATCTCCTACAATTATATAATCTACATTTTCCATAATAAAAAAACCTGAGTAAAAGTACTCAGGTTTTCTATAAATATCAAGTGAAATTTAGTAATTCCACATATCATTTTCCATTTGAAGAATTTGCTCCTTAATTCTGTCACTTTCTTCAATCTGCTCTTCAGCATTTCTAGGAATATAATCTTTAATAACTCCATCTCCTAAACCGCTTGAAGACTTGTAGATTACAGAAGAAAATCTTCTTGCATTCAATAAATCATCAAAAGATAGGTCTGCAGATGAGTTCTTTCTGTTGTAAACAAAGTTATTTGCTAAAACATCTCTTGCACTAGGATAATAAACCCAGAACAAATCGATTAATTCATCAGCTCCAACTAACGGTTGTCCGTCTGGTCCTGTTCTACCTTGTACAGCAGGATCTGGACCCATTGCTGCGATACCAAGAGGTCTGTATTTCATTTGACCGTCTCTTTTATCGATAAACCACATACCCATAATTTTAAGAACCTTAACCTTATCTGTAGTTGTTTTAAAGATATCTGTATATTCTTTCTTCTCTTGCTCAGTAAGTTGTCTTCCTGAGTTAAGAATGTCAATAGCTGCATCAGAGACTCTTACACTTTCCAATCTTTTCTGAATTCCTTCAGGAGAAAGTTTAGTTACAAAGTTCTCGTCGTCATATACCTCCTGAATTTTTCCAGTAATAGCTGCATCAAGTAATAATTGATATAAAGATCTTGTTTGAGTAGCCAATAATCCATCCGGATTATCATAATAGTACGGCTGGTTGATCTTATCGTTCATATCAATAATCTCCCAAACAAACATACTTTTCAAGATATCTTTATCATCTACAAAACCATATTCCAAAGGCTTCACTGTTTTGTCAACGATAGTATCTCCAACTTTTTGTTTGTTCTCAGCTCTCATCTGTCTAAACTCCTCAGGAGAAGAAGCGTTTAGAATAGTTTGGGAAAATGCAAACCCCGAAACTAAAACTAAAAGACTGCTTATATATTTTTTCATAATACTATTTTAAACTTATTAAAATTAATTAATATTGATAACGATAGGAGATATATTCTTAATCTGCTGATTACCTAATCCTGTAGCCGTTGCTTTAATATCAAATATATAAACTACGTCTCCTGTTCTTAAGTTTTTAACCAATCCAGCTGCGTCATCTAAGCTGCTACCTTTAATCAATAATGCTGCTCTACCAGGGATTTTTACCATAAACTGATTAACAGTGAATGAAACTGGGAAGTCGAAATCCGGTATTGCTGCTTGTACAGACTGGTTAGGTACTGAAGTTGCAGGCATAGATAATACGTTCTGACCTCTCATTTGTCCTTGTGGTGGTGGTACATTTTTAATTCTGTATTCAAACACCTGAGAAACATTTTGTCCACTAGGGTTTTTACCTGATAGTGTTAATTTAACAGTATTTCCTGAACTTGGACTAACAATCCATTTTCCTGGACCTGTACTTCTTACAGTAGCACCCGGAGCAGATAATGAAAGTTTAGAATTGTCAGCACCTAAGATTGATCCTGAAACAGGGTTCTCAAGTCCTCTATACATTACGTTCATCTTATCAGCAGAAAGTAATAATCCTTTTTCAAGTTTTACTTCTTGCGGACCAGCGATTACATTATAAGTATGCGTGTAAGGGAAGTTTTGAGCTTTTCCTGTAGCATCCGTTAAAGTAATAGATCCATTAAGTTTGTGCTCACCAAGTCCACCAGTATTTAAAGGAATATATCCTTTACCGTTTTCTTGTCTGCTAACTCCACTGATACTAATTTTATTACTGTTAGAATAAGTTCCCAACATAATAACCGCTTCTGCTTTTTTACCAGACTGAATATCTGTAGGTGCAGAAACAATAGCTTCGTAGTTATTAAACTTGATGCTTGCATCCACTTTTTCCTGAAGCAATAATGCTAATGCATCAGATTGTACGTTTCTTGCATCATTCTGGATAATTCCAAGATTTGATATTGCTGCAATAAGCGACTGGTGGTAGAATTTATTCTGGAACCAAGTTTTACCATTTGGAGATTTTCCTTGAGGATATTCTGCAATGATAGATGCATTCGCTCTATCAACCAAATCCTTTAATTGAGGGTTCTTTCCAAAAGTTGCAGAAATATAATTTCTTAGGTCATCCATTTTAGCTTTCAAATCCATTGCTCCTTTTGTTGGAGAATTTTCGTCTCCGTCCTTAAAGAAGTATATCATTGTAGCCTCATTATTATTAAGTGCTGCGAAGTTTTCGCTTACATCAATATCTTTTCCATCTTTGTCTTTTTCGTGAAATTCAGATTGCTTTTTAAGATTATTTTTAATCTCTTCTGCTGAATTCACTAATACATCTACTTTAGATTTCAAGACTTTGTACTGCTCCCAAGGCGTAGCGTAAGTATCTGGTACTTGTTGAGCTTTTGCCTCTAAAGTTCTTTCGAAAATTTTCTCGTTTTTCTTTTCAGTTAAAAATCTAGTCTCGTTAAGTGCTTTAGTAGAATCATAAAATGATCTGATGATTTCCGCATCAATATTTAGGGCCATCATAGCGATGAACACCAAATACATAAGGTTGATCATCTTCTGACGAGGCGTCTGTTTTCCTGTTGCCATTCTCTGTTGTTTTTGATTAAGTAGTTAAAATTTAGAAATGGTTTAGGAAATTATGACTTCATAGCAGTTAACATACCACCATAAACTCTGTTTAAGTTATTTAAGTTAGATGTTAAACCTTGTAATTCCTGATTAAATTTTTCTGAGTGTTCAGCAGATTTTTGCATATCTGCAACATATTTGTTAGCAAATTCTGATTGTCTTTTACCGTTTTCCAACTGCATTACATATAGAGCATTCATGCTTTCCATGTGTGTAGCTGCTTTGTTTAACTGATCATTATACTTATGAGTAGAAGCAGAAACGTCAACAGTTTGGTTGATCTGGTCTACAGAGTTTGAAAATTTATCAATACCTGTTCTTAATCTGTCAAATAATTGAACATCTAATTTTGCATCAGCAAGCATCTTATCCAATTTTGTAGAAAGAGAATTTTCTAATTCAGCAAATTGAGCAGCTCCATTTTTAGATGATATATTTGAATGGATTGGGTTTGGGTTTGCATGTTTATCTAATAATTCTGGGTAAACATTTTCCCAAGCATAAGACTCTTCAGATTTTGGAGGGTCAAAAGCGAAAATAATAAAGATAATTGCCTCAGTAATAAGCCCCACGGTAAGAGCGATGTTACCATTGATTGGTCCTAATGTAATGTGAGTAATTTTAAGCCAAGCTCCAAGAATTACAATTGCAGCACCGAACGAATAAAAGAAATTCATCCAAGCATCTTTAGTCTTAAACATATAAGTTAGTTTTTTTAATGTTAAATAAAATTGTTATTGAAAAAATAAATGTCCGATAATTATTATCTGTTAACTCTTCTTGGCTTAACAGCAGCTTCAGGAATATCCTGGATTGTTCTAAATCCGATATAACTTCTCGCAGAATCTTTTCTTTCCCAATCTCTTGCACCAGTCATAAGCATATAACCTACGTCTTTCCAAGAACCACCTCTTACAGATTTCTTAGTATCAGTTTTACTTTTAGTTGAAGGATTTAAAGTAGAAGAGAAACCGTATGAAGAATTATTATATCCAGACTCTGTCCATTCAGAAACGTTTCCGGCCATATCAAATAACCCAAATCCGTTTTTCTTAAATTTCTTTACTGGAGCGGCATATGTATAAGTACCTTTTTTATCATCTTCCATGTAATTACCTCTTTTCGGCTTAAAGTTTGCTAAGTAACAACCTCTATCATCCATTAAATAAGGACCTCCCCAAGGGTAAGTAGCATTTTGCATACCTCCTCTTGCAGCGTATTCCCATTCAATTTCTGTAGGTAAACGGAAAGTCAATGGTCTTTGTTTTCTTCTTTTTAAGCTTTCGTTGTAATCAGATTTCAATTTAGATCTGAAGTTACAGTATGCTCTAGCCTGGTCCCAAGTTACCCCAACAACAGGATAATCTTTGTAAGCTTTGTGCCAGAAATATTGTTCGAACAATGGCTCATTATAAGCAAAGTGGAAATCTTTTACCCAAACAGTAGTGTCCGGATAAACTGCAATACTCTCGCTCTTAAGGAAGTTTACACCTCTCTCGTTGTCAGCAAGTGCAGCATCCATATCTCCCCACTGATAATTATATTTTAATTTACTAACATCTAAGATTCTTTCGCTACCCATTCTTGAAGAAGCAGGTAAATATAAAGACTCTAATACTTCTGCATATTCTACATCAGGATATTTTGTAGTACTCCAATGTAAAGGAATTTTCCAGTCTAGTCTCTTGCTTGCATCAAATCCGCCGTCATCTCTACCTCCTTGTCCCTCTAAATACTCTTGATATGGTGTTAAATTCTCTTCTTTTTTAGCAAGGTATGCATAATCTCCTATGCTTGCACCTTTACCTCCGCCTTCACCACCTTCTCCGGCAGCTTCAGCAAGTAAAGTTCTAGCAATTGAATCTCTTACATAGTTGATAAACACCCTGTACTCTGCATTCGTAGTTTCAGCTTCGTCCATGAAGAAAGAAGAGACAGTCACAGTTTTCAATGCTGCTTTTTCAGGAGTATTTGTTGGATCCTGGTCTGCTAAACCAGCAACAAACGATCCTGCAGGAATTGCCACCATTCCGAATGGTCTTTCCGCAACAAATGATTTTGTTTTTTCTCTTGGTATCAATTCTCCTTTTGTTCCTGGCTTCCCTACAGAAGAGCTTCCACCACCTGAACAAGATACCGACGCTACTGACGCAGACAATAATAAAAGAAATATCCTTTTCATGTTAATTTTTATAATTAAGCCGTAAATATATAATTTTTTTAAGAAACTTTTAAGATTTTTTTTGAAATAACGAAAGAAATCTAAATTTATTTTATTTACAAGTATTTTTTATTCCACAGTTACAGATTTCGCAAGGTTTCTCGGTTGGTCTACATTGGCACCTCTATATACAGCGATATAATATGCTAAAAGCTGTAAAGGTACTGATGCAACAATTGGAGAGAAACATTCTGAAGTCTCAGGGATCTCAATAACATAATCTGCCATTTCACTTACCTGTGTGTCTCCTCTATTTACTACAGCAATGATTTTTCCTTTTCTGGCCTTAATTTCCTGAACATTGCTAACAATCTTATCATAGTGTCCTTTTTTAGGAGCAATGATAACGATTGGCATGTTTTCGTCAATTAATGCAATTGGTCCGTGCTTCATTTCTGCAGCAGGATATCCTTCAGCATGAATATAAGAGATTTCTTTTAGTTTTAGGGCACCTTCAAGAGCTGCAGGATAATTGTATCCTCTTCCTAAATAAAGGAAATTAGTAGCACCTACGAAGTCTTTTGCGATATTCTGAGTCAATTCATGGGTTGCATTAAGAACATCTTCTATTTTCTTAGGGATAGCATCTAATTCAGCAATTAAGCTCATAAATTCAGCGTTTCCTAGGTTACCGTTGTGTTTACCTAATTTAAGTGCGATTAAGCTAAGAATGGTAAGCTGAGCTGTAAATGCTTTTGTAGAAGCCACACCAATTTCCGGTCCTGCATGAGTATATGAACCTGCATCTGTAATTCTCGCAATAGATGAATCTACAACATTACATATACCATATATAAATGCACCTCTTTCTTTGGCAAGTTTTAAAGCGGCCATAGTATCAGCAGTTTCTCCAGACTGAGAAATTGCAATTACCACATCTTTATCAGTAATAATCGGGTTTCTGTATCTGAATTCTGATGCATATTCTACTTCTACAGGAATTCTTGCATATTCTTCGATTAAATATTCACCAATAAGACCTGCGTGCCAAGAAGTACCACAAGCAATAATGATGATTCTATTTGCATTTTTGAATTTTTCAACATGATCCCAGATTCCGGCCATTTTGATAACACCTTCATCAACAATCAGTCTTCCTCTCATTGTATCTTGTACAGATTTTGGCTGCTCAAAAATCTCTTTCAGCATAAAGTGCTCGTAACCACCTTTTTCAATCTGTTCCAAACTCAACTTAAGTTTCTGAATTTCAGGCTCAATCTTAGAATTATCATTAATTGTTCTGATATCTACTCCATTTTCCAATGAAATAGTTGCCATATGCCCTTCTTCTAAATAAATTGCCTCTTTTGTAAATTCTACGAAAGGAGAAGCATCGGAAGCAATAAAATATTCTTTATCACCAATACCGATAGCCAATGGAGAACCTAATCTACCAACAACCAATACTCCAGGATAGTCTTCATGCATAACTGTAATTGCATACGCACCATAAACTTCGTTAAGTGCATATCTTACAGCCGTTGGAAAATCCATTTCCACGTTAAGATCCATAAAATACTGGATAAGATTTACCAATACTTCAGTATCAGTTTCAGATTTAAATGTAAATCCTTTTTCAGTAAGCATTTTTTTAATCGTATCATAATTTTCAATGATACCATTATGAATGATTGCTATCTTATTATTATTAGACAAATGAGGGTGAGAATTTCTATCACTTGGAACACCGTGAGTTGCCCAACGTGTATGCCCCATTCCTATTGTAGCCGTTCCTTTTAAATGGCTCGCAATATTAACAAGATCTTCTACTTTACCTTTTGTCTTTTCAACTTCAAGCTTGTTATTTTTATCTTCCAGAACAATCCCTGCACTATCATAACCTCTATATTCTAATCTTCTAAGACCATTAATTACTACATCGTAAGCGTCCTGAAAACCTGTATATCCTACTATTCCGCACATATTTTTATCAAGTGTTTTTTAAGTTTTATTTTGTACCGTAAATGATTTTTAACTGAACTTTATTAGGATCTGAAGTTTTAGATCCTATAAATACCGCTCTTTCAACAGCATATGGCGTTGATGTATATTGGTATCCAGCCAAGCTACCTGCTGATGTAGTTAAGAAACTACCTAAATCAATTTTAAAATATTTATTTGCAATAGCAGTATCACTTAGCGTGCCCTCAATAATATCTTTTACGGATTTTGTAACTGTAAAATCATAATAAGTTGGATTTTTGTCTAAGTCATATGCTCTATAAATTGCAAAATTGTTAGAGAGATTAATACCTAAATCCGCTGTAAATGCTGTGGTAATTTTAGGATTTGCAGGATCAGTAAGATCTTTATCTCTTTGAACGATTGTAAAGTTTTTAGGTTTTGCATATTGACTCTTCCAAACATCACCATCTGTATATAATCTGATCTTAGCGCTAATAATGGCTGCTTTATTATTTTGATACAATACTTTAAGCTTATCAATTGTTTCCTTAGGAAGCCTAACTCCTATTGAAGCTCCTCCCATACCCTGAGCATATAATCTTTCATCTCCATTTTCTAGGTCACTTCCTGAAGCTACAGTTCCAGAAGGGGTTCCAACTCTTTCATATACATAATTTCCGATATGAGCATTAGCAGAACCTAAGGCAAATGTATAAGTTGATTGTGGTCTTGTTGTATTACCGTTTTCAGTCTTATCATTTTTATAATACATCACTAACTCCATATCATTAGGAGAGAATTGTATTAAATAAGCATCATCTTCATCAACAGAAAGTTTTATTCCTTTGAAGTGTCTAATGAAATTTGAAACATCGCTAAGTTCAGGCTGACCTTTTTTATCAATAATTTTAGTTTTAAAGAAACTTGGTGATAAAGGAATTCTAAAGCCAGTTGCAGATGTAAATAATGAAGAAGCATCAGAATCTTTAGTAATTGCTACAGAATTAACAGTTCCCGTAAAATCTTTAGTTCCGATTTCTTGTCCAATTGTATAAGCTTTGTTTGAATAAGCTATATCTGCAGGACCATTTAAAAACTCAGTTACTTCATTTACTCTTATCGTAAGTTTTGGAGATTTTGTTCTACCATATTTTACTGCAGGATAAGTACTTACAACTTTTTTAGCAGCTACACTTCCATCCGGATAGATGTAATCTTCATTCGTAGTCGTTGTAACAGAATCTGAAGCATATGTTGGTTTAATCACCAATACCACAGAATCAACTGCAGGATTAGTCCCGAAATCAGGACTATATGCTGGTAATCTTAACTGTGTATAATAAGCAGCTTTTTGCTTACCAAACTGAGCATCTTTTACAGCACCCAAAGTCGCATACCCTAATTTAGAGGCATCACTTCTGATACTGTCATTATTATTAATATTATAGGCAATAAGAGGATAAGAAACCTCCTCGCCATGTGCAGCTCCGTCTAAGAATAATTGTTCTCCTAAAGAATCCGGATCGGGTTCGCAATTATAAAGCAATACACTTCCAAAAATCGCCAAAGAAAGAATGGCGAAAGCTTTTTTAATATTATAAGTCATTAAAATGTGTTTTTTAATAAAGTTGGTTTATAGAATCCACATCGAGATATTCCGATTTTGGAGTTGATGTTTCGTTGAAGGCTTTATCCAAGTCTCCATCCAAAAATTCGTCTCCTTTTACTACAGCGTCTACATAGTTCATACTTTCAATTACAAAACTTTGAACGCTTGGATTATCTAACGCTTTTAATCCTGAAATATTATCAAATTTCAGTTTATCAGCTATATTTTTATCAAAAGGTGCATCTTTCTCATTATATAATGAAAGAACGATTTTTGCATCTTTGAAATAAGTATCAGATTCGTAGTACGTTTTAAGATAAATTGGAACGAAAGAAGCCATCCAGCCATTAAGGTGAATTACATCAGGAACCCAGTTTAGTTTCTTGATAGTCTCAATTACTCCTCTTGCAAAGAAAATTGCTCTCTCGTCATTGTCGTCGAAAGGAGTTCCTTCATCATCAAAATAATATTGTTTTCTTTTGAAGTATTCTTCGTTGTCTATAAAGTACACCTGCAGTCTTTCCCCCGGAAGAGACGCTACTTTAATAATTAAGGGTTGATCTAGATCGTTAATAATAATATTCATCCCAGAAAGGCGTATAACCTCGTGTAACTGGAACTTTCTCTCACTTATTTGTCCAAATCTTGGCATAAAAACTCTTACATCATTGCCTTCTTGGTGCATCTTAAGTGCCATTTTGTTTACCACTGCAGCCATATTCGTGTCTTCTTGATATGGATACATCTCTGTAGTAATGTACAGTATTTTTTGATTCGGCATAAACTTCTATCTAATTTTTGTAAAAATGCTTTAATGTGCAAAATTACAAAAAAACATCCAACATTATTTTAATTAACATTTTTTTACGATAATTCCCTTTTCCAAATTGTTAAAAACGCATTTTATTATATGATATTTTTAGTATTTTTGAATTGCTATTAAAATAAACTATGGAAGTTCTAAAAAACAAAAAAACACTTCAGGATTTCATTGAAAGACAGAAAGAAATGGGTAAAAGGATAGGTTTTGCACCTACAATGGGGGCTTTGCATAATGGCCATTTATCTCTGTATGAGGCAGCTAGAAAAGAAAACGACCTTGTCATTTCTTCAATTTTTGTGAATCCTACCCAGTTTAATAATCCTGAAGATCTGGAAAAATATCCTCGAGATATTAATAGAGATGTCTTAATTTTAAAAAATTCAGGGCTTGTGGATGCGGTTTATATTCCAAATGTTGAAGATATTTACCCTGAAAAAGCAGTAAGCCAACATTATGATTATGATGGATTAGAGAATGAAATGGAAGGAAAATCCAGACCGGGGCATTTTGACGGCGTAGGAACTGTTGTAGAAGAGCTTTTTAATCAGGTAAAACCAGACAATGCTTATTTTGGTGAAAAAGATTTCCAACAATTGGCTATTATCAAAAAAATGGTCGAAAAGAAGCAATTGACGGTAAAAATAAAAGGAGTTCCTATTTATAGAGCAGAAAACGGATTAGCATTAAGCTCAAGAAACCAAAGACTTCATGAAGACAGAAGAGAGGCTTCAAAGGTTATTTTTGAGACTTTAAATAAAGTGAATGATTGGTTCAGAGTTGTAACGATTCCGGAGATCAAAGAAAGAGTTCAGGATATTATGGATCATCAGCAAGGAATGCAGTTGGAATATTTCCTTATCGCAGATGAAGAAACTTTAAAGGAAACAGATTTCTTTTATAAAGACAGAAATTTCAGAGCGTTTATCGTTGTGATGGTAGACGGAGTGAGATTGATCGACAATATGCATTTAGATTAAAAATTTCATATAAAATATAAATAAGCGTTATCTTTTTAAGTGACGCTTTTTTTATGTTTTAATTCAAAATTTATTATTGATTAAATGATGAAGATTAAATATCTGTTTAAGTAAATCCTAAGATAGTACTTTAAAAAACTGATTTGGCTTTGGTATATATAAAAAATCAAAGGCCACCGTTAGGAAGCCTTTGAACACCAAATCACAAAATATTAATATGAAAAAAATTTACTTTTCAGTAAACTTGTGACCCGGCTGGGATTCGAACCCAGGACCCATACATTAAAAGTGTATTGCTCTACCAGCTGAGCTACCGAGTCGGTCACTAAATTTTAAGATTGCAAAAGTATGAAAAATTTTTCACATCTTAAAATAAAATTTCAATTTTCTTTGCAGTGCCTGCGACTGGATTCGAACCAGCACATCCTTAGGAAACCACCCCCTCAAGATGGCGTGTCTACCAATTTCACCACGCAGGCTAAAAAGAATTACAAAAATCTAGTAATCATTTTTTCGCTTGTGACCCGGCTGGGATTCGAACCCAGGACCCATACATTAAAAGTGTATTGCTCTACCAGCTGAGCTACCGA
This sequence comes from Chryseobacterium sp. SIMBA_038, assembly GCF_046535115.1. Taxonomy (NCBI): domain Bacteria; kingdom Pseudomonadati; phylum Bacteroidota; class Flavobacteriia; order Flavobacteriales; family Weeksellaceae; genus Chryseobacterium; species Chryseobacterium sp. SIMBA_038. The sequence continues at coordinate 270,858 of NZ_JAWRXH010000004.1, read as the reverse complement.
GTCGGTCACTTTATTATCAAGTTTTGTTGTGAGTAACGTCCCTTGTTTTGAGTGGTGCAAAGATATAGCTTTTTTTTATTTCTCAAAACTTTTTCGCAAATTTGTTTAAAATAAATTCATGATAATTTCACTGGTAGGATACATGGGGAGTGGCAAATCTCACATTTCCAAAATATTAAGCGAAAAAATAAATTTTAAATTAATTGACCTAGATAAAGAGATTTCTAGGCGAAATAAATTAACCATTCCTGAAATATTCGAAAAAAAGGGAGAAATCTACTTTAGAAAGCTGGAAAGAGAAACTTTGGAAGAACTCTTGGCTACGGAAGAAAATCTTGTTTTAAGCCTGGGTGGAGGAACTCCGGTTTATTACAATAACATGGAAATTGTAAATCTTAACTCTAAGAGCGTATTTTTAAGAGCTTCAATTCAAACTTTATCAGAAAGGATTTCAAAACAAAAAGAGAAAAGGCCGATAATAGCCAACATTTCGGATGAAAACCTTTCTGAGTTTATTGCTAAGCATTTATTCGAAAGAAACGAATTCTACAGCAAAGCACAGTTTAATATCATTACAGACTCGCGAGACCCGGAAGATATCGTTAATGAAATCATTGAAAAACTATATTTATAAGTCTTTTTCATTTTTTTCATCTTCATTTGAATCATTGGAGTCACTTGTTTCGCCAAAAAAGTCATCCCAGTCTGTGAAATCTCCGGAAATATCGTTTCCTGAATATTCATCCATGTCTCGTCTGTCTTTTTTGGTGGGTCTTCCCTCTCCTCTGGTTCTGTAATAATCCTGGGTCATTTTACGCAGTTTGAGTGTTTCATACTGCTCTTTGTCCGTCATGTCCTTGATATGAAGCGGAACCAATTTGGCGCCCATTCTGCTTTTAGGAATCTGGATGACCTTAATTTTGTAATCAATCTGATTTTTACGGATCTTAATAACATCTCCTTCCTTCACTTCTTTAGAAGACTTTACAACCGATTCGCCAATGGAAACTCTATTTTTTTTAATCTCCTCAGTAGCAATGGTTCTGGTCTTATAAAAACGAATGCTCCATAAAAATTTATCTATTCTCATAATTTTTTATACTTTTGTCGTTATATTATTTGTAAAGTAATCAAAGTTTTTTGAAATGAAAAAAATATTTTTATATATCCTTGCGGGATCACTGTGCTTTTCTGCTTGTAAAAAGGATGATGATGTTGAAACTTATGTAGAACCAGAAGACATCGCAGTACAAAATACCTATGACGACCAGTCTATCCAAAAGTTTTTAGATGCCAACTATTTGGATACCCAAGGAAATATAAAACCTTTCAGCGCAACAGATACAGCTGATGATAATTACAAAAAACTATCTCAATTGGCGCCGGTAACGCTTCCTTCAGGAGTTATTTATATCAAAAGAGCTAATGCTCAGCCTGAAGATGCACCAGCAACAGCACCGGGTAAAACAATTGGAGCTACAGACATTACAAGAATCATGATGAGAGCTAAAACTTATCTTGGAGCCAATACAAATGGAGACGTAGCATTTATCTCTGGTACGGATATGACAGGATATAACACGATTGATGGATCAGGTTCGCCAGTTATCGATCCTAAATTTTATTTTATTAGCCCTAAAAATACTTTGATTACTGGAGCAACAACTGATGCTGCAAAACAACAAAGTTATTATATGATTGAAGGCTTTAGTGAAGCTTTACAAAAATTCAAAGCTTTCGACCAGCCAGACGGATCTGCTTACAACCTACAAGGTGTAATTATTGTTCCTTCAAGAGCTGCCTTTGCAAGAGACGCTCACTACAATTACAGTGGTTATTCTTTCAGAAACAGAACGTTTGTATTTAACTTCCAAGTTTATAAAACTGAAGCTAGACCTGCTGATCAATTATAATTTTATAAATGATAACATAAAAAAAACCACTTCTCATCGAAGTGGTTTTTATTTTGTACATATGTCAAGAATTTAAGATCTTGCTTTCTGCTTTACATTTCCTAAAATATCTGGGAAATAAAGGTCTGCCAGATGATCAAACTCATCACCTCTCATAAACATTGTGGCATCTACTTCTTCGTATGAAGTTCTTCCCGCAGCTGCAATTAATTCATTACAAGTGTGAAGTGTATTTTTATGAAAATGATAAACTCTTTCTGCTTTATCGGTAACATCAAGACCTTTGATTAGCATTTTATCCTGCGTTGCAACACCTGTTGGACACTTATTGTTATTACATCTCAACGCCTGAATACAACCTAAAGAAAACATAAATCCTCTCGCATTATTACACATATCTGCACCCATTGCAACGGCTCTCAGAATATCTAAACTTGTTAAAACTTTTCCGCTTGCAATCACTCTCAGTTTATCTCTTACATTATAACTATTCAGGGTTCTGTTAACAAAGATTAAAGCTGGTTCTAAAGGCATTCCTACTCCATCAGAAAATTCTGGTGGTGCAGCTCCTGTTCCTCCTTCTGCTCCGTCGATTGTGATGAAATCAGGGTAGATTTTAAGAACATTCATTTGAACACAGATATCGTCAAACTCTTTGGTATCACCGATACATAATTTAAATCCGACAGGTTTTCCTCCGGAAAGTTCTCTCAATTGTTGAACAAACCTTAACAATCCTGCTGCATTAGAAAAAGCGGAATGAGAAGGCGGAGAAATAATTGTCATTCCCGGTGTGACGTGACGGATTTTTGCAATTTCAGGAGTATTTTTCACTCCCGGTAAAACTCCACCATGACCAGGTTTTGCACCTTGAGATAATTTAATTTCAATCATCTTCACATTCGGAAGATTGGAATATTTTGTAAATAATTCAGGATTAAATTTCCCTTCATCATCTCTACAGCCAAAATATCCTGTCCCAATTTGCCAGCAAAGGTCACCTCCTTCCAAATGGTGGGGAGAAATTCCTCCTTCACCTGTATTATGGTAAAAATTTCCTTTTTTAGCACCTTTATTTAGAGAAATCTGAGCTCTATCACTTAACGCTCCAAAACTCATTGCCGAAATATTAAATAACGAAGCATGATAAGGTTGAGAACACTGCTCCCCTCCTACCCAAACTCTCGGCAGTTCTTCTGCAGGAGATTTAGCATAAATGGAATGTTTAATTCCTTCATATTTTCTATGATTAACTTCTAACTGAGTTCCAAAAGGCACCGTATCACTCAGGTTTTTGGCACGTCTGTACACCGCAGAACGTTGATTTCTTGGAAAAGGCTTCCCATCCGTTTCTCTTTCGATGAAATACTGCTGCATTTCAGGTGAAATACTCTCGAAAAAGTATCTGAAGTACCCAACAACAGGAAAGTTGCGTAAAATGGCGTGTTTCGATTGATAGGCGTTGTATACGCCCAATGCATAGAACGCAGACAAAGAAATTGGTATCCAATAATCTGCCCGGATTAGTAAAGCTACAATCCATGCAACAATTACTAATACAATTCCCCAAGATAAAAACTTATCTCTCATAGAATGTAATATTTAAAAGTTAAAAATAAATTTAGTAGAAATTTTGCAAAGAGACTACACTTTTGCTAAAAAACTTTCATAAGAAGATTGCACAGAAACCGTGCCATCTGACAGGATTTTTTCTAAATTCAGAAATTCGATCTGGTTTACAGACGCTTGGTCAAAATCTTTTTGCACACGCACATAATTTTCTGTGAAGCCAAACATTTTGCCGTCTTTATTTTCATGCTCCCAAAGAACTGGAAGCGTTTTACCTAATTGTGTTTGATAAAATGCCATTTTCTTCTTTTCAGAAAGGATTCTAAGCATTTTATTACGTTTTTTTCTTTCAGGAATCGGAACAACACCATCCATACCTACAGCTTCTGTATTTTCTCTTTCAGAATAAGTGAAAACGTGTAAATAAGTGATTGGAAGATTATTCAGGAAGTTATAGGTTTCCATGAATCTTTCCTCAGTTTCTCCCGGAAAACCAACGATTACATCAACACCGATAGCCGCATCAGGCATTACCTCACGGATCTTATTGACTCTGTCGTTGTATAATTTCGTTAAATAACGACGTTTCATTTTTTTCAACAAATCATCGCATCCCGATTGCAACGGAATATGAAAATGCGGAACAAAACTTTTACTTTTAGAAACCAATTCGATACTTTCATCTTTTAAAAGATTCGGTTCGATGGAAGAAATACGGATTCTTTCGATCCCTTCAACCTGATCAAGCTCTGAAATTAAGTCTAAGAAAGTATGTTCGTGTCTTTTGTTTCCAAATTCCCCTTTTCCGTAATCACCAATGTTTACACCTGTAAGAACGATTTCTTTGATGTCTCTTGCAGCAATTTCTTTGGCATTATTCAGAACATTTTCGATGGTATCTGAACGGGAAATCCCTCTGGCTAGAGGAATTGTACAATACGTACATTTATAATCACAGCCATCCTGAACTTTCAAAAAAGCTCTGGTTCTGTCTCCGATCGAGTAACTTCCGATAAAGAAATCAGTTTCTTCAATTTCACAAGAATGAACAACTCCTTCGCTTTCAGATTTTTCTAAATCATCCAAATAACTCAGAATATTGAATTTTTCTTTAGCTCCAAGAACCAAATCAACGCCAGTAATTTGTGAAATTTCTTCAGGCTTCAACTGAGCATAACATCCAACAATCACTACCAACCCTTCAGGATTGGCTTTCATTGCTCTTTTTACATGAAGTTTACACTCACGGTCAGCATTTTCAGTTACCGAACAGGTATTGATTACATAAATATCAGCTCTATCATCAAAACTTACTTTATCATAACCGGCATCTGTTAATTGACGGGCAATAGTAGATGTTTCCGCAAAGTTTAATTTGCAGCCGAGTGTATGAAAAGCGGCAGTTCTATGAAAATGGGACATTGAGTATTCCTGATTTTTTATGGGTGCAAAGATAGTAATTTAAATAAAAACTATGAATTGATTCAGTCTATTGTTTATATTCGTCCCTCACTTCCGTACTATTTTGAAAGCAAACAGGCGATGAATTTGAATTAAAATCCGTCTCAATGAATTTATTTTTCATTTCAGAATTAAATTCATGGGATTTATTTCTGGCAATGGAAAGCGTTTTCCAATCATCATTTTTCATCATTTTGGCGATGTAAACGATCTGTCCGATATGATAAGGATAATGAGCCATCTGACGGAAAACCGCATCTACAACCAACTGAGGTTCGCCTCTTATATAAAGTGTAGCATATAAATTTTCGTCATTAATTTGGTTTAAAGCATCGAAAAAGCATTTCCAGCCTTTTTCCCAGAAGTCTAGGATTTCCGTTTTAGTTTTAAAATTATTTACAAATTCTTCATCACGGTTTCGCCAGCTTTTTTCTCCGTCTTCCGTTAAAAAATTTGTCCATCGGGAAAGCATATTTCCTCCAAGATGCTTTACAATGACCGCTATCGAATTACTTTCTTCGTTAAACTGCCAAAAGATCTGCTCCTCAGAAAGTTGCTCAAATGTTTTGTCACCAAGAGATTTGTAATATTCGAAACGTTTGATAAATAGCTCTTTCATATCATTTAAAATAAAAACCAAGTTAATAATTTTCGCGTATATTACATAAATGGAAATTATGAATTGTAAGATCAGTCATTTTATGAAGGATTTAAATTCTTTAAAAACAGAACAGCTTGAAAAATGGTTTACCGATGAAAGTATTATCTGGATTCCGCCTTCCAAAGAAATTTCGGGTAAAAACAGAATTTTAGCTTTGTTCAGGGCAATTTTTAGGCGTTATGAAAATATCGAATGGCGAGTTTCCGAGATCTTTCCATTAGGAAATGGAAAATATTTTTATCAGACCAATTCTTTAGGAAATATGTCAGGAAAAGGCACTTACGAAAATGAAATATGTACAATTATTCAGTTTTCAGACTGCGGAAAAATATTATATCTCTCTGATTATTTTAAAGATACAAAAGTATTTAACTAAAAAACCATCTCGTTAAAGATGGTTTTATTTTATATTGATGATTTAATTATTCTCGGTTTTTAACCATTACCCATCCTGTATATTTGAATAGGGTATTCTTTTTATCTTTTTCATTCCACGAAACAGAATACCAGTAATTTCCTGTAGGAACTTTCATTCCGCCATTCGTAGTTCCGTTCCATTTATAGCCGTTAAATTTATCCGCCTGGAAAATTTTAGATCCATATCTGTCGAAAATATTGAAGACCAGATTTTGTTTTGCTGCCAATGCGGAATAATCAATCACATCATTTATTCCGTCGCCGTTTGGTGTGATGACATTGATAAGATTCGGAACAACAATCGTAATATTAATCGGTTCGCAATCATAAGCATCTTTTACATAAATCATATTATCACCTCTCGGAACATTCGTAAAAATGTTAGAATCCTGCCAAGTGATATTGTCTATTGAATATTTGTATGGAGCAGTTCCGCCCATTACGGAAATCGTAACTGTAGTTGTTGAAATATCAACACTGGAAATTACAGGCTGTTCAGAAGCATACACTTTTACCGTTTGAGTTGTGATACAGTCACCTGTTTTTAGCTTAACCCAATAGGTTCCAACTCCAACATTATTAATAGATTGAGTCGTAGCGCCCGTACTCCATTGATAAGAACTGAATCCAGGTCCGGCATCCAATGTTGTTTTATCTTCCATACAGATTATTTTATCTTTTAAAACTGTAGAATAGACCGGAGCTATTACGATTAAAGTAACTTTAGCAATGGCAAAACAACCGTTCCCGTTCGTTACTTTTATATAAACAACGCCACTCGGAGCGATATATGCAGCTGCTAGTGTGGCAGGAATTTCATTTGTACCGTTCAATGCATCAGTTAAAGATGGATAATATTTTTTGGTAATTCCTCCCTGTGTTGTAACCGAAGCATTGGTAAGGTTAAATAATCCTGTTGAAGGATTGGTTTCTATAAAACAAGATCTCAGCGTTGCATCATTTACCACAACTACCGGGAAAAATTTCAATGTGATCACCGCTGTTGCGATACATCCAAATTGAGACGTTATTTTTACATATACTGTACCTTCTGCGGCAACATAAGCCGTAAAATTCAGGATTTCATTGGTTCCTGCATTAAGGTCAGTGAGTGTAGGATAATATTTCTTAGTCGCGGTGGGATCTCCAAAAACGGCCGCTGTTGTAAGATTAAATGTTCCTAACCCCGCATTGTTATTATTACAGGCAAATAAATTAACATTCGTTCCCGTAATATTTCCCATCTTAAATTTGAATGCACCAACCTGTCGACAGGAATTGATAGGATTTGTAGGATTCGCAGGATCCAAATAATGAATACTGTAATAATAAGTAGTCGTTGTATTAACCGTAATTGGCGTTAAAATAGGATTTGTCCCCGAAAGTGCATTATTTTGTGTAGTATGATAACTGATCAGGAAATTCGGGTTATTATTAAGAATTCCCGCTGATAAAGTCGTGAAATCAAAAATCGCAGGATTATTACATACAACAACCTCTCTCGGATCTGCTGGGTTTGCGGCAGGCAGTCCCGGAGCTACAAACGGATGAGGCTGTATCGTAGGATCTGTAAATGGTGAAGCTAAAGTAGCCGTTCCTCCCCAAGTTAAAGAAAATGGAGCCATCGTAGGATTAATCCCATCAACCCAGTTATCAATATATAAATAATAAGTCTGTCCCGGCAGAACATCCAAATATTTGCAATAAGGTGTTAATGAACCTCCTGCAGCATTGGTAAGCGTGCTTGTCATATTCAATCCTGTAGATGCTCCGACTCCGATTACGGTTGCTGCATTACAACGAATTGGTGAACCCAAACTTCCGCAGGTAACGTTTGGACCATAAACTGCCCAATCGTAATCTGCTGCAGGATCATTCGGAACTAGATCAAAAGTAAGCGTTCCTCCTGTAGCAATCGTGAATTTGTACCAAATCGAATTATGTTCACCTGTCGTTAAACATCCTCCCAAACTTTCATTGACGGCGCCAATTCCCAAAGGAGAATAGGTGATACTCGAGTTTCCACAAACCGACAATGCAGATGTACAATCTGCTTGTGAAAAAAAGGTCTGTGAAATAAATAAGAGAAGAAATAGTAGAGTTTTTTTCATATATTTTTTTTCAATGGTTATTAATTTAAGTGTTCGTAAGACAGTGGATATCAAATATAAACATTTTTTCAATCAATAATAACAATATTCAAAAAAAATAATACATTTAAATGTGAAAAATTAAAAATTATTCAAGATTTAAAAAGAAAACAACAATGATTATTTTATACTCGTAATATTTCCGCAAAGGTTTTCAAGATGAAAGATCTTATGGAAAGGACTTTTTACTTCATTCAAATGTTCTTTATCCTGAATAAAAGTATATCGGGAAGCAATAGAATTCATATCAGAAACAATTACCAGCCAACATTCGTCCACAGAAGTATCGTAGTAAGGAAATTTTTCGTTTTTCTTTTCTATCAATTCTAAAATTTTCTCGGAACAAAGCTCATCAAACAAATTCATGTTATACTCATGAGTGATGAAAACATTTCTGCGATGAAAAGATTTTCTGATACTTTTTACACAGCCAAAAGGTTTTCCTTTTTTAATACTTTTATAAATATTCAAAATATTTTCCTCCTGTTCTTCCAGACGTTCAAACTTAATATTCGGGTGAAATCCTAAAAAATAAACACCACGATATTTCGTAGTGTCTTCTTGTTCTAATAATATTTCTGCCTGACGGAACATCTTGTTAAGATTACTTTCCACCTTCTTCATTTCCAAATGGTTGATGACTTCGGTTAATTCTATTCCGATTTTTTTGTCGTTGAATTTTGCGATAAAGTCAGGGCTTTCGCAGGTAAGATCTTCAAATTTAACTTCAGGAAAATGGTGCATGAAAGAATTAAGGAGCAAGATCTCGGCTTTCTTCTTATATTTTTCGCGGTCATGAAGCGGAGACTCATCTATCGTACGGTGATACTTCTCCATCGGCTTTTTTTTCAAATGTCGATTCAGGTAGTATAAACTCAGATTTTTGATCAGATCTTCATCGGAAAATACCTTTTTCATGACTTCTTTTTTATTATGTTAAACAACAAATATCCGCTACAATTTCACTAATAAAGTTTTTGATTATCAATTTCTTACACTTAAAGGTAAGCAAAAAAACTGTTCAGAAGATGCTTTTAAAAATAATTTATTATATAATTAATGTAGAGTTTATTTTCATAATCGATACATTTGTTTTTCGATTACAAAAAAAACATTGATGTATGGATTTTAAAAATTTTAAAATGCCGTTTGGTATTAATCCTCAATATTCTAAAAAAGTCGCCTATTTCTCAATGGAATTTGCCCTTGAGCAGGTCTTAAAAATATATTCAGGAGGTTTGGGTTTCTTGGCTGGTTCTCACATGAGAAGTGCTTATAATTTAAAGCAAGACCTTATTGGGATCGGGATTCTCTGGAAATTCGGATATTATGATCAGGCGAGAAATCATGATCAAACTTTACAGCCGACCTGGACAAAAAAAATGTACAGTTTCCTTGAAGATACGGGAATAAAATTTCAAATTGAAATTCACAGTGCGCCTGTTTGGGTAAAGGTTTGGTATTTAGATCCTGAAACTTTCAACACGGCACCGATGTTTTTCCTTTCAACGGATGTTCCTGAAAATGACCACATTTCTAAAACTATTTCACATAGATTATATGACGCTAACGAGTCTACAAAGCTTGCGCAATACATTTTATTAGGAAAAGGTGGTGCAAAATTATTAGATGAAATGAATCTTGAAAGAGACACTTACCATCTTAACGAAGCTCACGGACTTCCTGCAGCTTTCCATTTATTGAAAAAATATAAAGGAGATCTGAATAAAGTGAAAGAGAAATTAGTTTTCACGACTCACACGCCTGAAGAAGCCGGGAATGAGAAACATAATATGAAATTATGTTACGATATGTCCTATTTTTCAGGTTTCAGCATGGAAGAAGTTAAAAGTATTGAAGGCTTTGACGATGACCGTTTCAACCATTCGCTTTGTGCTTTGAAAATGGCGAAAGTTGCCAACGGAGTTTCCCAACTTCATGGAGTCGTTTCCAGAGCAATGTGGAGCAAATATCCTGGAATTTGTGAAATAACTTCGATCACCAACGCTCAGGAATTCAAATACTGGTCGGACAAACCGTTATATAATTCTAAAGATGAAAATAACGAAATTGTATTTGATTACCGTAAAAAACATTTAAAAAAGAGGCTTTTCAAAATCGTTGCAGACCAAACGGGAAATTTATTTAATCCAAATATTTTCACAATCGTTTGGGCGAGAAGATTTGCAGGTTACAAACGTGCTGACTTACTTTTACACGATAAAGACAGGTTTTATAAATTATTAAATAATCCAAAATATCCTGTACAAATTATCTGGGCTGGAAAGCCTTATCCGATGGATTATTCCGCAATTTCTACTTTCAACACGCTGGTTGAAGAAAGTAAAAATCATAAAAATATGGCGGTTCTTACAGATTATGAACTTTCATTGAGTAAATCTTTAAAACAAGGTTCTGATCTTTGGTTAAATAACCCTAGAGTTCCTAGAGAAGCATCAGGAACGTCAGGAATGACGGCATCAATGAACGGTTCTGTAAACCTTTCAACAGACGATGGCTGGATCCCAGAATTCGCGAAACACGGAGAAAACTCGTTCGTAGTTCCAAAATGTGATTATGAAAAAATGAGTATTTATGAACAGGATAATTATGATTTGAATAAATTATATGAAATCCTTGAAAATGAAATACTTCCAACATATTACGACAGTCATAATAAATGGAGAAAAATTCAGCACAACTCCATGAATGATGTTAAAGATCAGTTCAATAGCGATCGAATGGCTGATGAATATTATAAAAACCTTTACAATTACAAAGGATAAAATTTATTTTTAAACCATAAAAAATTCCGTGAAAAATCTTCACGGAATTTTTATTTGTATTAATCTTTTTTCTTTTTAGGTATTTTTAAACCTTGCTCTTTGGCTTCAGAAATACCGATGGCAATCGCCTGTTTTCTGTCCGTCACTTTTTCTCCGGAAGAAGATTTCAGTTTTCCTTCCTTGAATTCGTGCATTACTTTTCCTACTTTGTCCTGAGCTTTATCTGAATATTTTGTTTTGCTCATGATCCTATTTTTAAGATTTTGGTAACGTAACTCCTAATTCATAAACATCAGCATGCTTCAAATACTTTGAGCGCTCTCTTGAAGTCACCGATTCTAAATGATCATTTTTAATCACAATGATCGGATCTTCTGTATTTTCAATTTCAAAATTGGCAAAATATCTTTCGTCGGGGCTCGTTTTATCATTACTAGCCTTTATTTTTTGTAATTCGTCGGCATATTTTCTAAATCCGGGATCGGAAGAGTGGATAAATTTATATTCTTCACCAGCATACACATAAAAATGAAGTTTTTTCTCGATAAGTCCGGCTTCATCTGTAATTTGAGGATTATCATTTCCATCTTTAAAAGCTACTTCTACCAAAGTTCCTCCTTTTTTTTGCGCACAGTCTTCAGCATCTTTAAAGCTTGAAAAACCTGTGTATACAATTTGATCACTCAAAACATAACGGTTAAGTTTCTGATCGTATGCATTCGTTTCCATAATTATTATTTTAAATTGATTGATATAATGATACATTCAATTTTTTTGCCAAACAGAACCTATTTTACTAATATTTAGTAAATATTTCAGAAGATTCTTGAACTGAATATAAACTGTGAATTTTCAACCATTAATTCTATATCTTTAAAAATTAATTAATTAAATTAAAAATATTCATTTAAACAATTAAATTTGCAGACTAAAATTTTGACGATATGAAATTAAATTTTATTTTTTCTATTTTTCTATCACTAACAGCCGTATTGGGTAAGGCTCAAAGAATTGATTCAGAAAACATTTCTTTTCAAATATTAAAAGAACCTACAAATGCCATAGAAGCTCAGAACAGAAACTTCTCGGTAGTCGTAAATTCACCTTACAACATCACAAAAGAAAATGTGGTGGCAGATGCTAAGGCTAATTTCCAAAAAAGTGTTGATAATTATGACCAAAGCGTTACAGATGCAAAACTTCAGCACGAAGAAAGGCTAAAAGAGTACGATCTTGAAGTAAAAAAACTTCAGGAAAAATACAAAATCGAATCCGCAGAATATGGCAAACTGAAAACTGTTGAAAAAATTGCAATGAATGCCCAGCCGCCGGTTTTGAGAATTCCTTCTCGTCCGCAACTGAATGTACCACAAAAACCTGTTTACACTGAACCTGATTTAAGAAATGCTTTGATTGTTGACAACAAAGTTCTTGCTTCACAAATCAATATTGATGGTTTTTCAAGAGGCGGAAATTACATCGAAATTTCTGTAAACATGGAAAGAACAAACTTTCAGGATAACGCAGGAAAATCTTTTGCAAATCAACCTACAAAATTGGTTGTAAAGCAAAACGGTGTTGTAAAAATCGATAAAACATTATTCTCTGATTTTGAAGAAATTGCATCAAGTCCAACAAACGAAATTAATTTAAGTGTTCATGAAAAAAATTATCTTCAAAAAGTAATCAATAGAATTAATGACATCTTAGCTGAGAATTTTGCGTATTCAAAAATTATTTCAACGGTAAAATTGGAGAACGTAAAAAATAAAGGAGATTATGACAATTTAGATAAAGCATACATCTACGTAACAACCAATCTTAAAAAAATGCAGGCAAAACCGGATTACGCTCCAAACAAAGCTGCTTTTGAAAACCTAAACAAAGGTGTTGAGATCTGGAAAAGTACTTTATTAAAAATTGATTACAACGATAAAAAAGCAATATTCAACGGTAAAATTGCAACTTATATTTATATGAATTTAATTCGTTTAAATATTGCATTAGGAAACAAAGCTGAAGCTGAAAAATATTTAAATGAAATGCAGGAGCATCTTGTTGACCTTAAATTATCTTGGGATCAAAACAACGAACTGAAAGCTCTTGAACTAAAAATCTATAACTAATTCCATGAAAAAAACTTTAATCCTTTCTCTGACCGTAATCAGTTCTCTGGTTTTCGGGCAAAAGAAATTCGTTTACGGTGATGCTTTCGAATTCAATTCAAAATACGAAAAAGACATCAAATTAGTTCTTTGTGACGACTATAATCAATACGTTTTCAGTGATATTAACGAAGACGGTTACAGCTCATATCCTCACAAAAAAATCTTAATGAGAAAACTGGATCAAAACGGAAACTTAATCGATACTTATACTAAAGATTATGCAAATAAAACCAATGGTGTTTTGCATAATTATTTAGGTTCAATTGAGGTCAGCAAAGATCAATTTGTGATTTATACGGAAGAAATTGAAACCAAGATCAACAGAAAAGAGATTTTTCAACATGTTTTCAACAGAAAAGACGGAAATTTTACTACAACAAGCGTTGGAAAACTTTTCACAGAAGGCGGAATGAAACAAGGAACAACTTTCCTTAGATTCTCAGAAAACGGAAAATATGTTGCTATTGTAAACGACAGATCTGTATCTAAAAAAACAGCAAACACTATCGATAATATTGTGATCGACCTTTCTACCCTTTCAAAAAAATGGGATAAAGAGATCACTTTAGACACTGAATATTTTGAATCTGATGCGGCAGTTACCAATTCAGGAAGAGTTTTAATTCTAAGAAAATCAACCGGTTGGAAAGAATCTTCTAAATTGGTTTACGTTTCGGCTCAAGGCGAGCAGGATATTGCTTTAAAAGAGAAATTAATTCTAAAAACATTAACTCCGGTTTCTATTAATGATCAGGATTATTTGGTTTCTTTCGGATATTTTACGGGAGTAAGAATCAACCAGAGTAATTTTGGAGATATGGCGTTCATCAATCTTCAGAACGGAAACATTACGATGAGTGAGGTTTCTGATTTCAGATCAAATACTAATATGTCTGGAGTAGATGTTCCTTTGGTTCAGGTTGTAGACGGAAAAGCACTTTTATACGGCTTTAATGTAAATAAAACGTTACCACCGTCAACACCTTCTAATCGTTTCCCTGATCCTATTTATTCTTACGGTCCGGGTAAATGGTTTACTGTAAAATCTGATGGAACTGCAAGTACAACTTCAACTGAAAAAAGAGGAGATATAGGATTCTTTACAAAAGATAATATCAACTATTTCTTCACGGACAGCTATGGTTTCACACCTTATAAAGTAGGAAGTGATTTCACGGATAAAAGTAAATTTGTTGAATTTCAGAACAGATATACAAGCACTGAGGCAAAGTATGGGCAACCTATTTTAACTTCTGTTAAATATATTCCGCAGTCTGACCGTGTGATTTTCCTGAGAAAAGTAGGCGACAATAAATTGCTTACTCAAAGTCTTTATGGCTGGCAGAATTAATAATTTTTATTGATAAATAAATGAAAAGTTGGCAGAAATGTCAACTTTTTTGTTTTAAATAATTCACCAAATCCTAAACTTCATCTGTAAGATTTAAATATTTTATATATTTGAATTCTTTTAAAATTAGAAATGAAAAAATTCTTACTAACGCTTACAGTTGCTGCTGTATTTCAAAGTTTATCCGCTCAGGAAATCACTTTAGATAAAATATATTCAGGTTATTACCGTGGAAAAGGCATTGCCGGAATCACTTCCATGAAAAACGGTGAAAATTATTTAGTTATCGAACAAGGTGGAATTGCAAAATACTCTTACAAAACTTCTCAAAAAGAAGGCAACATTGTTGACGGACAATTCGAAAGCTATGAATTTTCTGATGATGAGTCTAAAATCCTTTTATTAAAGCAGAGTCAGCCGATTTACAGACATTCTTTTTTAGGAGTATTTGATGTAAAAGATTTAAAATCTGGGAAAGTTGTCAGCTTAAATAACGGAAAACCTATTCAGGAACCAAGATTTTCTCCTGATGCGACCAAAGTAGCTTTTATTGTTGATAATAATTTATTTTATCAGGATTTAAGTTCAGATAAAATCACACAGATAACTGAACACGGCGTTAAAAATAAAATATTAAACGGTCTTGCAGACTGGGTTTATGAAGAAGAATTCGGACATGCGAGATTGTATGAATGGACAAAAAATTCTGATGCCATTCTTTTCGTTAAATTAGACGAAACCGAAGTTCCGGAAATCTATATTCCAATCTATGGAAAATCTTTGTATCCGCAGGAAATGCGTTACAAATATCCAAAAGCGGGAGAAAAAAACTCTGTTGTTTCGGCTCATATTTATCAGTTAAGTGATGGTAAAAAAACAAAAGTTAATTTAGATAATTATAAGCATTATTATATTCCAAACGTTATTCAGACGGCAAAACCTGACGAAATTGTTTTAATTACTTCTGAAAGAGTTCAAAATGCTTCTGATGTTTTAAAAGTGAATACAAAAACAGGAGCAGTTCAAAAATTATTCACAGAAACTGACGAAAAATGGATCGATACAGACAGTCCGACATTAGAATTCTTAGAGGATAATTCTTTCCTTTGGGGTTCTGAAAGAGATGGAAACCGTCATTTATATTGGTATGACAAAGACGGAAAACTTAAAAAACAAGTTACAAAAGGTAATTGGGAGGTAACTGATTATTATGGGTTTAATCCAAAATCAAAAGAAATCTACGTTCAGACCACAGAAAAAGGAAGCATTAATAAAGTGGTTTCTAAAGTAAATATTGAGAACGGAAAAACTCAGTTGATTTCAAACACAGACGGAAATAATTCTGCAAATTTCAGTAAAAATTATAATTATTTCATTGAAACATCTTCTACAGCATCAAAACCTAACACTTTTGTTTTAAAAGACGGAAATGGTAAAACGATAAAAGAACTTCAAAACAATAATGATCAGCTTCAAAAATTAAAGTCTGATAATTTTGTTGAAAAAGAATTCATTACGATTCCAAACGAAGCCGGCGATCAGATGAATGCATGGATTATTAAGCCTAAAAACTTTGATAAAAACAAAAAATATCCATTATTTATGTTCCAATATTCGGGTCCAGGTTCTCAACAGGTTGCTAATTCTTGGGACAATGGAAATGCAATGTGGTTTGAAATGTTGGCACAAAAAGGTTATGTTATAGCTTGTGTTGACGGACGTGGAACAGGTTTCAAAGGTGCTAAATTCAAGAAGGTAACTTACATGAATTTAGGTAAATATGAAATTGAAGATCAAATTACAGCTGCAAAATGGTTCGGTAACCAATCTTACATCGATAAATCAAGAATCGGAATGTTCGGATGGAGTTTCGGAGGTTATATGACGAGTTTGGCAATGACTAAAGGAGCTGATGTTTTCAAAATGGGAATAGCGGTTGCGCCGGTTACAAACTGGAGATATTATGATTCAGTTTACACGGAAAGATTCATGAGAACACCTCAGGAAAATGCTGATGGTTACGATAAAAACTCTCCTACTGAATATGCTAATTTATTAAAAGGAAAATTCTTATTGATCCACGGAACAGCTGATGATAACGTACATTTTCAAAATTCTATGGAATTCTCAGAAGCTTTGATTCAAAACAAAAAACAGTTTGATTTCATGGCTTATCCAGACAAAAACCACGGAATTTTTGGTGGACAAACTAGACCACAATTGTATCAGAAAATGACTGATTTTATCTTGGAGAATTTATAAAGATCAATAAATATATCTAAAACGCAATCCTTTTCAATTTTTTGAGAGGGATTTTTTTATATTCATTTCATAAATCGTTTTCGTAAAACATTATTTATTTTATCAATTAAAATTAAAAAGCTATTTTTGGGAAAATTGAAATTTATCAACTATGAAGACTAAACATCCTAAAGGGTTGCCTTTCCTCTTCTTTACTGAAATGTGGGAACGTTTCGGGTACTATTTAATTCTCGGAATTTTTGTGCTTTATGTTATTGAACCTACCGGAATGAAGGGCGGACTCGGACTTCCCGACAAAACCGCAGACGATATTTTCGGAACTTACATCGCTTTGACTTATTTGACTCCTTTCATCGGAGGTTTTTTGGCGGATAGAGTTTTAGGATATATAAAATCTATTTATTTGGGTGGAATTTTAATGGCAGCCGGATATATTGGGATGGGAGTTTTTAAAGAACTTCCTTTGTTTTACGGATCTTTAGCTTTAATTATTATCGGAAATGGTTTTTTTAAACCTACAATTTCTACATTATTAGGAAATTTATACTCCGAAGAACCTTATAAAGCCAATAAAGACTCTGGATACAACATTTTCTACATGGGAATTAATATTGGAGCGTTTATTTGCAACATTATTGCGGCTTTCATGAGAAATAAATTCGGTTGGGGTGAAGCATTCATCACCGCTGGAGTTGGAATGTTAATCGGAATGGTCATTTTTACCATCGGTAGAAAACATTACATTCACGCGGCTCAAATGAAGCCTGTACAGGAAGGCGATACCAAGCTTTCTGAAATTTTGCTTAAAGTCTTTCTTCCCGCAATTATTGCAGGGGTGATCGGATGGTTTATTCCTGGAAATATCTTTGGAAGCGACAGTACGGATGCCTTTATTTTCGCATGTATTCCTGTTATTTACTTTTATGCTTCACTTTACTTTAAAGCTAAACCTGCAGAAAAAGCCTCTATCGGTGCCCTTTTATCTGTATTTATGATCAGTATGTTCTTTTGGGCAGTTTTCAAACAAAATGGAACAGCTTTAACGAGATGGGCTAATTATTATACCGATCGAAGTGTTCCTGCTTCAATGGAAAAACCTTTAGAGGATATTTATATGGTTGAACGAAAAAGCTATGAAGATAAAGAAGTTCCTGTATATAATGATCAGTATCAATCTCAAAAAGATAAAGACGGGAAACCACTTAAAGAAGTTGGAAAAGATATTTACTTTAATAATATTTCAGATTTAGACCGCAAAGCTTTGGGAGGAACTGGTCCAAATGAAGTTTACTTATACAATACAGAACTGTTTCAATCCATCAATCCATTTTGGGTAATTGCATTGACGCCTGTTGTCGTAGGATTCTGGGCTTTATTAAGACGAAAAGGAAAAGAACCTTTAACACCAACAAAAATTGTTTTGGGATTATTTATTTCGGCATTATCTTGTCTCGTCATGGTATTGGCAGTGATGGCCGGAGAAAACGGAGCCATAAAAGTATCAGCATTGTGGCTAGTTGCCGGATATGGAGTGATTACAATCGGAGAACTTTGTCTTTCACCGATGGGATTATCTTTTGTTTCTAAATTATCTCCTGCAAGATTAACAGCATTAATGATGGGAGGTTTCTTCCTTGCCAATTCAGTAGGAAACAAACTATCAGGAATTTTAGCAAGTACGTGGTACAACTATGATAACAAAGCGAATTATTTCTTAGTTAATTTCGCTTTGTTGATATTTGCCACACTTTTAGGCTTATCAATGCTGAAAAGATTAAACAAAATCATGAAAGAAAAAGGGCATTAATCCTTATCTTCATAAAGAATATCAAAGCTGTAGACCTGTTCTGCAGCTTTTTTCTTTAAATATAAAATTAAAACCTTGCTGAAAACACAAAAAAAACTATATTTGTCAGTCTTAACAAAAATTAACAATAAAAATGGATAATACTGAAGCATTAAGTCCTAAACCGGATGAATTTGTAGAAAGAAAAGGTTCCAGACACCCAAAAGGATTATGGGTACTTTTCGGAACCGAAATGTGGGAGCGTTTCAACTTTTATGGAATGAGAGCGCTTTTGACGCTTTTCATGGTAAATTCCCTATTAATAAAAGAAGCTGATGCGGCAATCATTTATGGTGGATTTTTAGCTTTATGTTATCTTACTCCGCTTTTAGGAGGTTTTATTGCTGATAAATATATCGGAAATAGAAATGCTATCCTTATTGGTGGATCTTTAATGGCAATTGGTCAGTTTTTATTATTCATCAGTGCCTCAAGTTTTTCCGCAGATTTAGGAAGTGCGAAAACAATTATGTGGCTGGCATTGTTCGTTATTATTTTTGGTAACGGATTCTTCAAACCGAACATTTCCTCAATGGTAGGAAGTCTTTATCCTAAACAGGAAAAATCAAAACTAGACTCTGCTTTCACGATTTTCTACATGGGAATCAACATTGGAGCGTTCCTTGGACAGTTCATTTGTCCTTACGTAGGAGACGTAAAAGATGCTACAACGGGAGTAAGAGATATTTTTGCTTTTAAATGGGGATTCTTAGCTGCTTCAATTGCAATGGTAGTTGGAACAATAACATTCTTTATCCTTAAAAACAAATACGTAGTAACACCGGAAGGAAGACCTATCGGTGGATTACCAAAAAATAATACAAGTGAAGATTTTGAAGAAGGTGAAACTCAGACAGCAAAATTCACTGGAGCATCATTAGGAATCACTGGAGGTATTTTCGTTGTTTTATTCTTCGTTTTCAGATATTTACTTGTTGGTGAATTTGGGTTTAAAGCTGTGGAAATGGGGCAATTAATCAAAGGAATTATTTATCCTTTCATTTATGCTGCAGGTATTGCTTTGGCATTCTTAATTATGAGTTCTGCTGAAAACAAGATAGAAAGACAAAGAATTTGGGTAATTTATATCGTTTCATTCTTTATTATTTTCTTCTGGGCAGCTTTCGAGCAGGCAGGATCTTCATTAACATTTATCGCAGATAACCAAACTGACAGAAGCATCTTCGGATGGAATATGCCACCGTCAATGGTTCAGATTTTCAACGGTATTTTCGTTGTATTATTGGCAGTTCCTTTTAGTTTATGTTGGGATAAATTAAGAGCAAAAGGAAAAGAACCGGTTTCTCCAATGAAACAGGCAATGGGTCTTGCTTTAATTGCTTTAAGTTATTTCATTATCGCACATAATGTAAAAGATCTTGGAAACTCAGGATTATTAGCTATCAAATGGTTAATGCTTTTATATTTCATCCAAACTTGTGGTGAACTTTGTTTATCTCCAATCGGTTTATCTTTAGTAGGTAAATTGGCTCCAAAAAGATTCGCATCTTTATTATATGGTGTATTCTTTATTTCTAATGCTGCTGGTTATGCATTGGCAGGTTCATTAGGAGCATTGATCCCTGCAACTGGTGATAAATTCTCTAAAGCACAGGAAATCGGAGTAAATCTTCAAGATGTTCTAGATAAAAAAGTGACATTAAATGCTGATCAGGTGGCTGCGTTTGAAAAAGCTCAATTACCTTTGGCAAACCCAACTTTTGTAGGAGTTGAAATCCACAACTTATTCGAATTCTTCATGGTATTCGTTGTATTGTGTGGTATTGCTGCTGTAATTTTGGCTTTAATTTCACCAATCTTAAAGAAAATGATGCACGGTGTAAACTAACCGCATCAATAAAATATAATTAAAACCTCTGCTAAGTCGGAGGTTTTTTTTATTTTCGTGTGTTCTTTATCAAATAATTCTAATTTGTGACGCATTGCGTCACAAATTAGAATTATTTGAAAGCAAACTTAAATACAAACTTATCATATACAATTATGAGCTTAACTTTAGATGAAATACAAGATTTCAAAGGAAAATATCCAAAACAAATATGGAGCTTATTTTTCTCTGAAATGTGGGAACGTTTTTGTTTCTACGGAATGCGCGGAATGTTGGTATTCTTCATGATCTCACAACTTAATTTCCACGAAAAAGAAGCCAATCTTCAATACGGTGCGACGCAAGCATTTGTTTACGCTTTCACATTTATTGGTGGTTTATTTGCCGATAAAATATTGGGATTCCGAAAATCTTTGTTTTGGGGTGGATTATTAATGATTGTTGGAAGTTTAATTTTGGCAACAGATCCACACAAATTCTTTTTCCTTGGAATTGCGTTTACCGTTGTAGGAACAGGTTTCTTTAAACCGAATATTTCATCAATGGTTGGTCAGCTTTACAAACCCAATGACTCAAGAGCTGATGCGGGTTTTTCTCTTTTCTATGCAGGAATTAACCTTGGAGCTTTGCTTGGAGGATATTTATGTATTGCTATAGGAAAAGGAGAAATCTTAGGAAATGTTATTTCTGAAACAATGAGATGGAATGTAGCATTTGGACTAGCTGCTATTGTAATGGTAATCAGTTTGATCAACTTTGTTTTTACCCAGAGAAGTTTAGGAACCATCGGGCTTCAGCCAGGACATCCAGATAATGAAATAAAATCTGCCCCAATTCCAAAATGGCAGGAGTATGGAGTTTATGTTTTATCATTAATCTTCGTTCCGATTATTATGGTAATGGTTGCAAAGACGCAGTATACAGACTATTTTATGTACACAATCGGACCACTTACGTTGATTTATCTTTTCTATGAAATGACAAAAGTAACCGTTGCAGAACGTAAAAAACTTTTGGCGGCCTTGGTTTTTATCTTGTTTTCAATCTTATTCTGGGGAATTTACGAACAAAGTGGAGGTTCATTAAGTATTTTCGCGGCTAAAAATTTAAATAAAGATCTTTTAGGATTAGACCCGAATGGTGTTAATAATTCCGGAGGTGCATTTTTTATCATTTTCTTGGCTCCGATCATCGGTTTGCTTTGGATTTGGTTGAATAAGAGAAAAATAGAACCCAACACGATCATTAAATTTGGACTTGGATTTATTTTTCTTGGACTTGGTTATTACGTATTATTTGCAACGAAATTCTTTGCTAATTTACAGGGAATTACTTCATTGAACTTCTTTACTATAGCTTTATTAGTAATTACTTTGGGTGAGCTTTGTCTTTCTCCCATCGGATTATCAATCATGACCAAACTTTCCACAAAAAACCTTCAGGGAATGATGATGGGAATGTGGTTTTTAGCATCAGCTTACGGACAATATGTTGCAGGAATCATTGGAGCAGGCTTGGCGACAGCAAAAGAAGGCTCTACCAACTATGATGCTTTAATCACTTACACTGATGGATATAAACAATTAGGATTATACGCTATAATTGCCGGAGTTGTATTAATTTTGATCTCTCCATTCGTTAAAAAATTAATGCAGGAAGTAAAATAG
Organism: Chryseobacterium sp. SIMBA_038; assembly: GCF_046535115.1. NCBI lineage: Bacteria > Pseudomonadati > Bacteroidota > Flavobacteriia > Flavobacteriales > Weeksellaceae > Chryseobacterium > Chryseobacterium sp. SIMBA_038. Next base: position 248,758 of record NZ_JAWRXH010000004.1, on the reverse strand, counting down.
AAATAAGGAAATTATGCTTATTTTTATTATTTAAATACCAAATTATGAAGAAAATTATAAGCATATTCCTCCTATTTATAGTAAGTTTCAGCTTTGCTCAGGTAAAATGGATGACTATTGAAGAGGCTTTAAAAGCTCAAAAAGAAAATCCAAAAAAAATATTGGTCGATTTTTATGCAGATTGGTGCGCTCCATGTAAGATAATGGATAAAAATACATACGGACACCAAGTAATTGCTGATATTTTAAACCAAAATTACTATCCTGTAAAGTTTAATGCCGAGGAAAAAAATTCTGTTGAAATTTTTGACAGAACATTTTCAAATCCTAATACAGAGCAGAAAAAAGGAAGAAATTCTTTACATGAATTCACTCAATACATGAATGTATCAGCTGTTCCAAGCACTGTTTTTCTGGATGAGAAAGGTGGCCCGATCACCATTCTGCAGGGAGAATTATCCGCAAAAGAACTGGAACCTTATTTAGAATTAATTTCAAAAGATTTATATAAGAAAATCCGAACCAGACAACAATGGGAAGATTATCAGAAGAAATTTAAATCTAAAATAAAAGATTAAAAAATTTAAAGCTTTCAAATATTGAAAGCTTTTTTAATTTCTAAATTTTCACGAAATTCGTTGCTTCTTTTAAATGACTTTAGAAACATCCATCGAATACGTAAAAGGAATCGGTCCTGAAAAAGCCAAACTCATTAAAAATGTGTTGGGAATTTCTACCGTGGAAGATTTTCTTACCTTCTACCCGACCCGTTATATTGATAAAAACAAAGTATATAAAATTGCCAACCTTGAGGAAAGCAGTATTGAAATTCAGTTAAAAGGAAAAATTACCAGTGTTCAGGAAATCCAGACAGGAAAAGTAAAAAGATTGTCTGCAAAATTCAATGATGATACGGGAATGATGGATTTGGTTTGGTTTCAGTATTCGAAATGGATGGTGGAACAGCTTCCTATCAATCGTGAGATCTATATTTTTGGTAAAATTAATGTTTTCAATAATCAATTTTCAATGCCGCATCCGGAAATTGAAATTGACGAAAGAAAGGAAAATGACAATCGTTTAAGACCGATTTATCCAAGTTCAGAAAAGCTAACGAAAAGAGGGTTGCATCAAAAATTCTTTCAGACGGTTTTAAGAAATATCTGCAAAGAAATTCCTAATCTGATACAGGAAAATCTTCCGGATTACATGATGAACTCGTTTAAATTTATGTCCAGACAGCATACGTATTTAAATATTCATTTTCCGAAAGATCTGGATCATTTTGAGAAAGCAAATAATAGATTAAAGTTTGAAGAATCTTTCTTTTTTCAATTAGGATTTGGATTAAAAAAACTTCATCATAAAACCCAATCTCATGGAAATCCATTTCCTGTAGTTGGAGCCCATTTTACTGATTTTTATGCCAATAATCTTCCGTTTGAACTCACCAATGCTCAAAAAAGAGTATTAAAGGAGATTCGTTTAGACATGAAAAAGCCAATCCAGATGAACAGGCTTTTGCAAGGAGATGTAGGCTCTGGAAAAACAATGGTAGCTTTATTAACCATGCTGATAGCGATGGATAATGGTTTTCAAAGTTGTTTGATGGCTCCGACTGAAATTCTGGCTCAACAGCATTTTAACGGCATCAGAGAGCTATTGGCAGAAACAAATATCACCGTTCGTATTTTAACAGGTTCTTCCAAAGCTTCTGAACGGAAAATTATTCATGAAGAATTAGAAAATGGTGAACTTTCTATTTTAATAGGAACTCATGCTGTTTTAGAAGATAAGGTTAAATTTAAAAATCTTGGTTTAGCAATTATTGATGAACAACATCGATTTGGTGTTGCTCAGAGAGCTAAGCTTTGGGCTAAAAATAAAATTCCTCCCCATATTTTGGTGATGACTGCTACTCCTATTCCAAGGACGCTGGCGATGAGTTTTTACTCTGATCTTGATGTTTCTGTGATTGATGAAATGCCTGTTGGTAGAAAGCCCATCATTACAGCCCACAGACGTGAAAAAGACAGGACTTTTGTGTATAATTTCTGCAGAGATGAGATCAAAAAAGGTAGACAGGTTTATTTTGTGTATCCGTTAATTGAAGAATCGGAAACGCTGGATTATAAAAATCTGATGGAAGGTCTTGATCATGTGATGAATTCTTTTCCGGACTACAAAGTCTCCATGCTTCATGGTAAAATGAAACCTGCTGAAAAAGATGCTGCCATGAATTATTTCGCATCAGGAGAAGCAGAAATAATGGTTGCAACGACCGTAATTGAAGTTGGTGTGAATGTTCCGAATGCTTCGGTAATGGTGATTGAAAGCTCAGAAAGATTTGGTTTATCACAGCTTCATCAGCTGAGAGGTCGTGTTGGCCGTGGCGCCGAACAGAGTTATTGTATTCTGATGACTTCCGACAAGCTATCCAAAGAAAGCAGAACCCGCATCAAAACGATGACGGAGACTAATGACGGCTTTAAAATTTCAGAAGTAGATATGCAACTTCGCGGTCCCGGAGATATTCTGGGAACCCAACAAAGCGGTGTCATAGATTTTAAAAGACTGGATCTGGTAAACGATTCTGCGATTATAAAAGCCACAAAAAAGACGGTAGAAAAAATTCTGGAAGCCGATCCAATGTTAGCAAGCCCTGAAAATCTCGTGATCAAAAACTACTATGTGAGATATTACAAAGGCAAAAATAAATGGAGTAAAATTTCATAAAAAAACCGCGAAAAGACTTTTCTTAACGCGGTTCCCCCTTATAAAACTGTTATTTTGAAGAAATTATTTTGTACCGTTTTTAATAAAATATTTTAATAGTTATAACTTAATATCTTGTGATTTGGTGTGAAAATATTTATACTTATTACCTGAAGTAATTTTTTAGTTATAACTATTAAAATAAATTGAAAAAAACAAAATGAATTATGTTTCCAACTTGTTTATTATAAAAACTAACCGTTTTTCGTTAAAGGATTTTTTTTAAATGAAACGAATATATTTTCCTTTAACTACTCTTGAGTTTTCATGATTGTACCGTTTTTTTAAAGATCTTCTTCGCTTCTAAAATTGGAAATTCATATAACCCATTTTGTTTTAACTAACATTGTGATTTATATAATTTAGTTTCTTGATGAAACAATTATTTCATTCATTTAATGTTTTTTATATCTAAACATTGTGTTAAAAATTGCTTTTACAAAAGTGATGATATACTACGGAAAAGGTTTTATATTATTTTAATTATTCGTTACAAAATTTTCACCTTTGTGTGAATATTATGCAATAAATACGATTAAATTAATTTTAAAACATATTACTTAAAGCCTTTATTTATAATACTTTCATGATAAAATTATCTCTGTTAAGTCCGGACGTATAATATTGCCAGTTTATTGTGATCACCTCAGAAAGTACCTTTTTCATGGCATTATAATCGTCCTTCTTTTTAATAAAAATATTGACTCCGTTTACAAAGATCTCCTCCACTTCATTTTCGGATAAATTTTCCGAATAAATAGCGGTCACCATATTATCAAACCTAAAATCAGTTTTTATTTCTGAAATGCATTCCAGACTGTTTTTCTGAGAAATATGATAATTCATAAATAAAATCTCAGGAATCTGGGCTTCTTTGCTATTCAGATATTCCATCAAATTTGCTCCGCTTCCAAAGCTCTGAACTTTAACTCCTATTTTTAACTCTTTAAAAATATTCTTAAAAAGAATACGGTTTCCTTCGTCATCATCTACCAAAATTACACTCAAATATTCCCTATTCATACTGCATTCTGGTATTGCTGATAAGGCTCTGCGCCTTTCTTCTCTTTACGATAATTTTTTGAAACTGAGAAGGTGTAACACCTGTCATATTCTTAAACTGCGTACTTAAATGAGCAACACTAGAATAGTTCAGTTTATGGGCAATCTCCGTCAGGCTCTGCTTATTATTGATGATAAGCTCTTTCGCATATTCAATTTTTTGCAGGATAATAAAGTTTTCTATGGAAGTAAAACTTACCTCAGAAAATAGATTAGACAGGTATCCATAACTGTGATTTAGTTTCTCGGCAATATAAATAGAGGCTTTCACAGGAATCATTTCTTCCGAAAAAACCAGTTCTACAATTGCATCCTTTATTTTTTGCACCAAAGCCGTTCTTTGGCTTTCGATAATTTCTATACCGTAATCTTCAAGATTTTTCTTAAAAATAGTATGCTGTTCCTGGGTAAGCGATTCATAAAATTCTACTTCTCCAAAATTCAGCAAGCGATATTTCAAACCATGTTCCTTAAGTTTTTCATCCAAAATCTTTTTACAAAGAGCATTGAAATCAAATTTTACATACATTTTCATCCTAATATAAGTGTGTCGATTTTTTTAGTAAATATAATACTTTATTTCAATTAAAAGTGATATAGGGATAAAAATCTTGATTTTTTGTATAAACGCAAAAAACTCCTGTATTGTTGAATACAGGAATTTAAACACTAAGGATGAAAAAAAATATACTGATAGAAAGCTAAAAAAGCTTAAAACCAAGCATATGAATGTATTGTTGTAAAGTGATTTGGTTCTATTACAAAGATGAAATAATTACTGATATCACTTGTTATAGAATTACAATGAAATGTTACAGAATTTTAAGTCATTTATTTGTGAATTAAATACTCCATTAAATAGTCGTCCATGAAAAAATTATTACCAATATCGAAAACCCCTTCATCATATACTTTGTAACCTTGAGATTCATAGAATTTTTTCGCAGAATTATACTTGTTCACATTCAAAATAATTCTCTTATCTCCCCTCTCGGAAACTTCTTTATTTAAAAATTCTAAGGCTTTTTTGCCAAAACCTTTTCCTTTACTTTCCGGAATTAGATAAATACGGTGAAGTTTTGTTGTTTCCTTTTCATATCCGATTTCATATCCGATAAAACCTTCAAATGAATCATTACTCTCATCCTGAATTAAAAAATAATGATAATTTGGATTCTGCATATGATTGGCAATTTCTTTCTGAGAATACATTGTACTCAGCATAAATTCCATTTGCTCCTTAGAAAGTATTTCCGCATAAGCATTTTCCCAAGATCTTCTTGCCAAATCCTGAATCATTGGAATATCGTTTTCTGTGGCTTTTATCAATTTCATGATTTTAAATTTTGATGTCTTTTTTTAAACGCAAAGTTCGCAAAGGCGTTTCACTCAGCGAAGAACTTAATTAAAAAGGTGAAAAGTATTGAAACCTTTCACCTTATTATATATTTTGTCAATTGTCAATTTTGCTTTGCAAGTGAATTGTAAATTTTAAATATTAAGTTATTAAATTCACAATTGACTTATTGACAATTCACTACTAAATTTTTGCCATTTCAGCTTTAATTTTTGCATAAAGTCCTTCTGAAGCAGCAACAAGAGGAAGTCTTAAATAGTTTTTAATGATTCCCTTTTCTGCCAAGATAACTTTAATTCCGCAAGGGTTTCCTTCAGCAAAAATCAATCTGGTGATATCAACCAATTTGTTGTGGATTTCGTATGCTTCCTTTACTTTTCCGTCAAATGCCAACTGAACCATTGTAGAAAATTCTTTAGGATACCCTTGTCCGATTACAGAAATTACACCATTTCCACCTGCTAAAGTTACAGGAAGCGTGTATTCGTCATCACCGGAAACCAAATTGAAACCTTCAGGTTTTTTTCTTAAAATATCGAAATACTGTAAAATATTTGGTGCAGCTTCTTTAATTAAGAATAAATTCGGGAATTCATTTGCTAAACGTAAAGTTGTTTCTGCTTCAACATTTTGTCCCGTTCTTGAAGGAACATTATAAATAATGATATTTTTTCCTGTAGAAGCTAATGCTTTATAATGTTGATAAAGCCCCTCCTGATTAGGTTTATTGTAATATGGAGACACAGAAAGTACCGCTTCAAAAGCTGAAAGATCTGTTTCCTCGATTTGTTTTTTAACTTCAAGCGTATTATTTCCACCAATTCCCAACACCAAAGGCAAGCGTTTACTATTCACCTTAATGATATGATCTACCACCTGTTTCTTCTCCTCATCAGAAAGCGTTGCGGCTTCTGCTGTAGTACCTAAAACAACTAAATAATTGGTTCCGTTCTCGATATTATACTCAACAAGTTTTGTTAAACTGTCGAAATCAACGGATAAATCTTCATTAAAGGGTGTCACCAACGCCACACCTACTCCTTTTAAAATGCTCATCTGTTAGAATTATTTTTGCCAAATTTAATAATTTAAGCTAAGAATTTATAATAAATAATAATGTTTTATTATACATATAATTATATTTGCATATACTAAAAGATATTATGAAATCGCTATGACTGAAATTGTTGACAAAAACATTACAAATAGTGGCGATTACATATGACCTTAATAAAAAATAATATGCTGCATATGAAAAATAAATTCTTGTTACTAGGAATTGTTCTGGCTACACTTTCCGCTTGTAAGACGGTTTCTCCGTTGCAGGTGGCGAATGTGAAGACTCAGAAAAATATTTCTATTAATAATGAGCTAAAGAATGATGAGGAGTTTGTAAAAATTATTGAACCTTATAAGCAAAAATTGGATAAAGAGATGAATCAAAAGATCTCCCACACCAATGTTGATCTTACAAAGCAAGGGGACAATAGTAATTTAGGTAATCTTTTAGCAGACTATACATTCGATGGAGCTGATGTGTGGGCAAAATCAAAACTAAATAAAAACGTAGATGCCGCATTAATCAATATCGGAGGAATCCGCACAACGATTGGCAAAGGCGATATTTTTTTGAAAAATGTATTTGAAGTAATGCCTTTTGAAAATGAAGTGGTTATCATAAAGATGAAAGGTTCGGATTTACAGGGACTTTTTAGTTATTACGCTGAACATCAAGTTAATAATCCGGTTTCTCATTTATATATTGAAACAAAAAACGGACAGGCAATCAAAACTTTAATCAACGGAAAAGAAGTAAACCCAACTCAGGATTATTACATCGCAACGTCTGATTATCTGGCTTTGGGTGGAGACAATATGAAATTCTTCGCAAAAGGAGAATCCATTCCTACAGGACTTAAAATGAGAGATTTATTTATTGATTATTTTAAGAAAAATCCTGAAGTTGTAGCAAATACAGACGTTCGTTTAAATTTTATTGGTAAGAAGTAATGGATAGAAAAAAGTTTTTAAAAGCAATAGGTGGCGGAACTTTAGCAATGGCTTTAGCTCCCAATATGATGATGGCGGAAGAATTAAAAATTCTTGACTTAAAATCCGCAAACAAGCTTACGATTCTTCATACCAACGATCAACACAGCAGAATAGAGCCTTTTGATGCAAGTTATACCAAAAATCCTAATCAGGGAGGTTTTGCAAGAAGAGCAAGTTTAATTCAACAAATCAGAAATCAGGAAAGTAACCTTTTGCTTCTTGATTCAGGTGATATTTTTCAGGGAACTCCTTATTTCAACTTTTTTGGAGGTGAATTGGAGTTTAAATTAATGTCCATGATGAAGTATGACGCTTCAACGATGGGAAATCATGATTTTGATAATAGTTTAGACGGATTTTTAAAGGTTTTGCCTAATGCGCAGTTTCCTTTTATCTGTTCGAATTATGATTTTAAAAATACAATTCTCGACGGGAAAACTTCTCAATACAAGATTTTCAACAAAAACGGAATCAAAGTAGGGATTTTCGGTGTCGGAATTCAGTTGGATGGATTGGTTGGTAAAAAGCAATACGGAGAAACGGTTTATTCTGATCCCGTTGATGTTGCTCAACATTATTCAAACTTTCTTAAAAACGAACAAAAATGTGATCTTGTGATCTGCCTTTCACACATCGGCTACGATTACAAAGACGAACCAAATAAAATAAGTGATAAAATTTTAGCAGCCAAAACTGAAAATATTGATTTAATTTTAGGCGGTCACACCCACACTTTCTTGCCAGAACCTCAAACTTTTACTAACAGACAGGGTAAAAATGTTTTGGTGAATCAAGTTGGCTGGGCAGGTCTTCTTTTAGGCAGAATAGATTTCTTTTTTGATTCAAATAAAAATGTAAAACGTATTTCCTGGAATAATCAGGCAATAGACAGCTCTATAATAGCATAATATGAAAAAATTCTCTATAGTTTCTCTTGGTATTTTAGCATCCCTGCAATTGGTAAATGCTCAAACTATTTCTTCAAAAAAATGGACAGATTTGTTTTCCTATAACAACGTCATCGCCATGAAAGAAGATAACGGAAAAATAGTTGCCGCTGCAGAAAACGGACTTTTCTACTATACAGTTTCCACAGGAGAAATTACCAAGCTGTCTAAAGCAAACGGCCTGCATGAGGTAAAAATAACTGCTTTTGATTATAATCCGCAAACTAAAGTAGGACTTATAGGCTACCAAAACGGTTCTTTGGATGTTGTCACCCCGGACGGAGTAACTTATGTTGTGGACATTCCTATCGCTACAGGTTATAATGGCAGCAAAAAGATCAATCATATTTCAATTACAGGCGATAAAGCAGTTGTTTCTGTAGGATATGGAGTTTCTATATTTGATTTAAAAAAGAAAGAATTTAATGATTCTGCTTTTTTCTTAACAGGAGGAGTTTATCAAGCAAGTAATGAGGCTGTTTTGTTTGGAAATAAAGTATATTCTGTTACAAATACAGGGTTAAAGACTCATGAAATGAATACAACGTTTCCCGTATTTAGTACCTGGGCAACAGAAATGCCAGGGAATTTTACTCACATAGATTCAGAAGCTGTACTTACATTTTCGTCACCTACTACTTCTTACATTTATAACAATGGTGTTTCTACACCTATTGGACAGACATTTACTAATGTTCATGATGTTGTTGTAAATTCGAATAATATTGTTGTAACAGACTTGGCAAGGATATATTCTTTTAATACAAACGGAACTGCAGGTACAGTTTCAAGTTTTGGAGAAGAATGTAATACTGCTACTACTGTTGGTGGAAGGGTTTATGGTGGAACCATATTATCAGGTATAAAAAACGAAACAAATAATACTTTTAAACCGGATGGCCCATATAAAAATACAGCATATAAAATTTCATTATTAGATAATCAAATATGGCTTTCAACAGGTGGATTGGATAATTATAATGCTCCCATCTATAGAAATCTAGGCTATTATCATTTTGATGGCGGAAAATGGAATTATCCTGATTATTTTACGAATAATCCCATTATTTTCAACATTTTAGATGTAGTACCTAATCCATCAAACCCAAGTCAAGTTTTTTTTATAAACTACTCACTCCGTCCAAATGAAAAAGGTATTTACAAGATGGAAAATAATACCTTCAAAAAAGTATATAAAAATAATGATTCTGATAGTAATTATAACCGCCCGGGAGGTTTAGTTTTTGATGAAAACAACCAGCTATTTGTTTCTTTAGGAGTTATAGAGAATCAAGTAGCAAATACAGGGTATTATTTTTATAATGCCGGTGCAGATGATTTTACAGCTGTTCCTGTTATTGCAGCTGGAAATGTTCAAAAGCCTCTTGTAAAAGACGGTATTATCTATATTCCAAGTCCATTTTTTGATCCGGGAGGACTTATTATGAAACAATATGGGAATAATCCTGCCTCTACAACTACTCCTTCAAAACTCATCAATAAAAGTAATAATTTACCTGCAAGTGGTACAGTATCCGCTTCAATAGATAAGGATGATAATGTATGGATAGGTACAAGAAGTGGATTGAGAATTCTTTCCAACCCTAAATCTGCGATTACTGAAACTTCTCCTCAGGCTGAAGCTATTGTTATAGAGCAAAACGGTATTGGAGAAGAATTATTCAGAGATAATACTATTTTACAAATTGAAACTGACGCAGGAAACCATAAATGGGTATCCGTAGATGGTGGTGGAGTATATTATTTATCATCAGACGGTCAACAAACTATTAAACATTTTACAAAACAAAACTCTCCTTTACCAACAAATAGTATCACTGATATTAAAGTTGATAGAAAAACCGGAAAAGTATATTTTGTAACCTTAGACGGTGTTGTGGTTTATCAAGGTGATGTAGCAGATGTTACATCTGATTTTGGTAACGTAGTAGTTTACCCGAACCCTGTAGTATATTCAAACTTTAAAGGAAAAGTTACCATTAAAGGTTTAGCAGAAAAAACAAATATCAGAATTGCTGATGTTGCAGGAAATGTAGTTCACTCAGCTGTTGCGAGAGGTGGTTACTACGAATGGGATCTTAACAATATAAGAGGATCAAGAGTAGCTTCCGGGATTTATTTTGTACTAATGACCAACGAAGATGGTTCTGATAAAGCTACTGCAAAAATAGCTGTAGTTAATTAATGAATTCTCAAAACGGATTTTTACTTTCATTTATAAAATATGGCGAAAATGATGCTGTTTTGCATTGTTTTACCGAAGATGATGGCTTTCAGACCTATTTCTTAAAAGGAGTTTACACCAAAAGAAATAAGAAGAAAGCTTTGCTTCTGCCATTAAATCAACTTAATTTTTCTGTTAATACAGGAAGAGGTAACGGCATTCAGTCGGTTTCTAAATTTGAACTGACCAAAAACAACGATATTTATAACGATATCAAAGCGAATACTGTTATATTTTTCGTATCAGATTTTTTAAATCAGGTTTTAAGGCATGAAAATAAAAATCCGAATATTTTCTTCTGTATTGACGAATTTACGGATCAATTAACGCAAAAAAATTACCAGTCTCATTTAATATTTTTAATTAAAATTTTAAAAATTCAGGGTGTGGCGCCTTTGCTTGATGAGGGGAAATATTTAGATCCCGAAACAGGAACTTTTTCCTTTAATTCCATTCATCACCTTTTCAATGAAGAATTATCATTGATTTGGAAAAATATTATTTCCTCTGCAGATCCTTATCAGATAAAAATTCATTCATCATTAAGAAAAAACTTTCTGGATAGCGTTTTGGTGTATTATCATTATCATATTACGGATTTTAGGACACCGACTTCCTTAGAAGTTATTCAACAGATTTTTGAGTAAAATTTCTTTCCTATTTTGCATCATCCGGCATTTCAGTTTCAGATTCTGCAATTTCCTTTTTGGTAAATCTTGGCTGAAGAATTTTTGCTATTAAGCCCGTCCATCCAGTTTGATGGGAAGCTCCTACTCCACGGCCATTGTCTCCGTGAAAATATTCATAAAATAAAATATAATCTTTAAAATCGGGGTCAGTTTGAAATCTTGGATATTGTCCGTTAAAAGGTCGGTTTCCATTTTCATCTTTCAAAAATAGCTTAGATAATCTTTTACTTAAAGCATCCGCAATTTGATCCAAATTCGAATAATTCCCACTTCCTGTAGGATATTCAACCATAAAATCAGGACTGTAATAAAAGAAAAATCGCTGCAAACTTTCAATAATTAAAAAATTAATCGGAAACCAAATCGGACCACGCCAATTACTATTTCCACCAAAAAGTCTGCTGTCACTTTCTGCCGGAGTATATTTTACTGAGTAATCTGTTCCGTTTAAATTGAGTTGATAAGGATTTTTTTCATATTCTTTAGACAAAGCGCGAACACCATAATCACTTAAAAACTGATTCGGATCGAGCATTCGACTCAACAATCTTTTCAAACGATGTCCTCGCAAAAGCGACAGTAAGTGTTTTGAATCCTGACCTTTCACTTCCCAACGGGAAACCAAAGAAGCCAATTCAGGTTTATTTTCAAGCACCCAATTCATTCTTTTCTTAAAATTGGGAAGCTTTTCGATCATTTCGTCATCAATAACCTCAACGGCAAACATAGGAATTAAACCAACGATCGTTCTCAATTTCAAATACATATGAGTTCCGTCATTGGCCGCAAGTGCATCATAGAAAAACTCATCCTGCTCATCCCAAAGACTGAAACATTCGTCTCCCATATTGTCAAGAGAATTAGCAATTGAGAGGAAATGTTCAAAGAATTTCATCGCCATTTCTTCGTACACTTTGTTGTAAAGTGCCAATTCAAGGGCAATTCTCATCATATTTAGGGCAAACATGGCCATCCAACTTGTTCCGTCCGATTGTTCCAGTTCTTCGCCGTTTGGAAGTGGCATATTTCTGTCAAAAACTCCAATATTATCGAGTCCTAAAAATCCGCCTTCAAAAATATTATTTCCGTTGTTATCTTTTTTGTTGACCCACCACGTAAAATTCATCAACAATTTTTGAAAAGCACTTTCCAGAAACTCCAGATCAGGTTTTTCATTCAAATATTCATCAATTTTAAACACCCTGAAAACCGCCCAGGCATGAACCGGAGGATTCACATCACTGAAATTCCATTCATACGCCGGAAGCTGGCCATTTGGATGCATATACCATTCAAAAAGGAATAATTTTAACTGATGTTTGGCAAAACCGGGATCAATTAAAGAAAAACTGATGGTATGAAAAGCCAGATCCCAAGTCGCATACCACGGATATTCCCATTTATCGGGCATTGAAATGATATGCTCATTGTTGAGATGCTTCCACTCATAATTCCTGATTTTTTCGCGAGATTTTGATGGATTGACTTCTGAAGGATCGCCTTTTAACCATTTTTCAACGTTGTAATGATAAAACATTTTGTTCCACAACATTCCCGCGAAAGCCTGTCTTTGAACCAGTTTTTCGTCTTCAGATTGAATTCCTTCCTGAATTTCATTGTAAAATTCATCTGCATCTTTTTGTCTTGAATTAAAAATCTCATCAAAATCTTCAAAAGGCTGTTTTAAATCTTTATCTGAAAGTCTGAATTCAAATACTTTGGTTTCTTTAGCTTTAAAATTTTCATCAATAAAAAATGAAGCTTTTGTTCCGATATCTTTTGGATTAACGGCTTGAGAATTTCCATTGATCACAAAATCATTGATTCCGTCTTTGCTGTATTTTGATTCTCTCGGACATTGATAAAGCTTTTCATTATTAGTTTCATTGTCACAAAATAATGTTTTTAAAGACTGTTTTGCGTAGAGATTTTTTGTTTCTAAATCTTTGTGATCAATTTTTATTGAAGTAGATTCTTCCGAACTTAATTGAGGTTTATAATCATCATATCCCCAATTCCAGGTATTTCTGAACCATATTGTTGGAAGAATAATTAATGGTGCTTCTTTTTCAGATTTATTGATAATCGTAAGCTTTACCAAAATATCATTCTGACTTTCCTTTGCATATTCAATAAAAATATCGAAGTATTCATTTTGATCAAAAATTCCGGTGTCGATTAATTCGTATTCCGTTTCTTCCTTTGTTCTCGTTGCATTTGTCTGCACCAAATCTTCGTACGGAAAGGCATTTTGAGGATATTTGTACAGCATTTTCATGTAAGAATGCGTTGGCGTTGCATCCAGATAGTAAAAATATTCTTTGACATCTTCACCGTGATTCCCTTGCCCGTTTGATAGGCCAAAGAAACGTTCCTTCACCATTTTATCTTTTTTATTCCAAAATCCGACAGAAAAAACTAACTTTTGAAGATCATCACAAATTCCGCAAATGCCTTCTTCACCCCATCTGTAGGTTTTTGCTTCTGCGGAATCATGGTTGGTATAATTCCATGCATCACCGTTTTCGCTGTAATCCTCGCGTACCAATCCCCATTCGCGGTTGCTGACATATGATCCCCATTTTTTCCACGAAATATCTAAAAGTCTATCCTTTTCCAACATGTTTTTAATTATGATATTTTGAAATAATTGCCTTTTAAGTCATTTACTTTTTTAATATCACAACCAAAGACAAAGGTTCGATATGCTGTTTGTTTTTCTCCAGAGGAATAAGGAATTTTATCTTGATAATATTCTATTCTCATCTCTTGAAGAATATTTTTCAATTCTTTCGATTCATCTTCATTAAATAAAAAACCGATACAGTGAGAAGTTGACCATTTGTTAGAGCTTATATGTTTATAAGCATATTCAACAATTTCTTTTTCAGTCTTAAAAATCTCAAGAATTTCTCTTTTCCCTCTTTCTGTAAAATACCAATGGTAAAAATTTCCGTTTTTTTCAATTCCGAAACCTTCCCAAATATGATTTCCGTTGATAGAATATTCACCAAAATTATGGCAATTTTCAATCATCCATTTTTCTAATTCAACTTCTGTTTCAGGAATCATTCAATTATTCTTTTTTAATCAAAAAATTTATCCTCCCGTTGAAAAACTTTCAAAAGTCGTCATTCCACCGTCTACGAAAATACTTGTCCCCGTGATGTAATCTGCGAGATCACTCGCTATAAATGCAGCCAGATTTCCGATGTCCCGCGGTTGCCCGATTCTGTTGTAAGGAATTAAATTAAGAAGAGAATTCAACGCTTCTGGAGTTCCCCAAGCGTCTTTATTGATCGGTGTTTGAATCGCTCCCGGACAAATGGAATTCACACGAATTTTATCTGCACCGTATTCCTGAGCCAACGTCTGCATCAACATTCTGATCGCTCCTTTACTCGAAGCGTAATTCGCGTGACCAGCCCAAGGAATGATCTCATGAACCGAGCTGATATGAATGATTTTTCCGCAGGCAATAGATCGTGTTGGATCAATTCCGCGACGAAGAAATTCTTTGATAGCTTCTCTTGCGCAAAGAAACTGACCTGTAAGATTGATTCCGATCACCGTATTCCATTGATCAAGCGTCATTTCTGTGAATTTGGCGTCCTTTTGTACTCCGGCATTATTAACGAGAATATCAACCGTTCCGAATTGTGAAACTACATCCTGAAACATTTTTATCACCTGATCTTCCTTGGAAACATCACATTGATAGGTAATTCCGTTTCCTCCCGCATCGGTAATTTCTTTTAAAACAGCTTTGGCTTCGTCTGTAGATCTTTCCGAAGAATGATTCACAATAATTGTAGCGCCCGCTGATGCCAATGATTTGGCGACTCCTGTTCCTATTCCGCTTGAAGCTCCGGTAACGACTGCTACCTGATTACGAAGTGATATTTCCATGTTTTTTTATTTGATATTACTCAAAGTTAGCAGAAAGTATCACGCCAAACGGGAAATTTTATAATTAAATTTTTCTTAAAGTTTAGAAATAATAGGTTTTGGCTAAAGCCTTTTGGAATTTATCTTTTTTGTGAACGGGCTAAAGCCAGCTCCTATTGATAGGGAAAATCTTAAAGTCTCTTATACATCAGATATTGAGGTCCGCTTCTGCCCATTCTGCTTTTGCCATCATACAAATATCCAACCTTGATGTAAAGTTCGTAAGCAGTCAAATTATTTTGGTTTACAGCTAATACTATTTCGTCACAGTTTTTGAAATTTTCTCTTACAAAATCATCAATCTGAATCATGGAAGCTTTTCCAATTCCTTTGCCTTGATATTTTGGATTGATTGATAAAGACCTCAACAACGTAGAATTTGGATTATCCGTAAGGTCAAGTTTATCTTCTCCGAAATCCAATGTGAAAAAACCTACCGCTTTTTCATCCTCAAAAATGGTTATGGGAAATTCTAAGTTGGTATTTCTTTCTTTTATTCTGTTTAAAGCAAATTCTGCTGTGGAGGTATATTTTAACTGAACTTCATCTAAAGTATAACTCACTTCCGATAAGTCTTCCCGCTTGAAAAAATTTAACTTGATCATATTAGATTTTAATGATGATAAATGTCTTCATACATAACGCCTGCACGAATTTCCACTGGAAGTTTATTTTCTTCGGGAACTATAGGACAGTTGTAATCATAAGCATTGTAGGCACAAAATGGTTGGTAAGATTTATTAAAATCTAGAACGATTGTATTTCCTTTTGGAATTGTTAGATCCATATATTTTCCTCCACCGTAGGTTTCTTTTTCATTCGTCTGATCTCGGAAAGGTAGGAAAAGATAATCCCTGTATTTCTTTTGTTTGATTAAATCTAAGCTTTGGTATAAGGTTAAAGTATACGGTTTTCCGTCCAGCTCAAAAGTTGCTTTTCCGTATTCTCTGTAAGATTTTGTTTTTCCTGACGATGTTGGAAGATCAAAAGGTTTTGGACTTTTAGTTTTTACAAATTTTGCAGTGACCTTATATTTTGGACTAAAAGGAAAAAAAGGATGTCCTTTGAAATTAGTAAAATTATCTCCACGCAAAGGTGTTTCTTTAGAATTAAGATATTCAGCATTTAATT
This sequence comes from Chryseobacterium sp. SIMBA_038, assembly GCF_046535115.1. Classification (NCBI taxonomy): domain Bacteria; kingdom Pseudomonadati; phylum Bacteroidota; class Flavobacteriia; order Flavobacteriales; family Weeksellaceae; genus Chryseobacterium; species Chryseobacterium sp. SIMBA_038. Next base: position 232,552 of record NZ_JAWRXH010000004.1, on the reverse strand, counting down.
CCTCCTGAAATTTTTTGACCTCCATTACATCTTTTGAAACCATTTTTTGAGAGAACGCAAACAATGGAAACATCAACATTATCAATATGTATTTTTTCATAAACTCAATTAATATTTAAAACTATGAAATTTTAATTTGATGAAGATTAAAAATATGTTACAAAGCTCTCTTTTTCTTCTTTAAAAATAAAATTCATTAAACAAATTTAGATAAAGATTATTTTAAATAAAAACTCAAAATAAAACCAATATAAACATCAATAATGAAAATTTTAATGCAAAATAAGAACAAATTAATTCTTTAGCATATTTTTTGGATAGGGAGAGAAGAAAAAACATAGCAAACAAATGAACAGAAAAAAATTTATTCAATCTAGCCTTCTTGCCGTTGGAGGTTTTTATTTTTTAAACTCCAATCTTTTTAAAGCAGCACAACCGAAATCTATCGAACAAAAAGAAATTGAAGCCCCAATCATCATTATCGGTTCCGGATATGGCGGTGCAGTTTCAGCACTAAGACTTTGTGAAGCCGGAAAAAAAGTGCTTATGTTGGAAATGGGACTTAACTGGGAGAAATCAGGAATTCCTTTTTCTAATTTATTAAAACCCGGAAAAAGTGCGGCTTGGCTGAGAAAGAAAACCATTGCCCCGTTTATGAATCTCTTCAATTTAACGCCTTTTACGGGAGCTTTGGACAGATTGGAATTTGAAAACATCAATATTTGGATGGGAAGAGGTGTTGGCGGAGGTTCACTCGTAAACGGCGGAATGGCGGTTACTCCGAAAGAAACTTATTTCAAAGAGGTTTTCCCAAATCTTGACGCTACAAAATTTTATGATTTCTATTTCCCATTAGCCCGAAAAGAGCTTAAAGTTAATGTGATTGATGAACAGTTTTTAAATGACTGTCCTTATTATAAATTTACTCGAGTTGGTGAAGAAGAAGCTCATAAGGCGGGTTTCAAAACAATGAGAGTTCCGAATGTGTATGATTTTAAATACATGGAAAAGGAATATAAAAATGAAGTCCCCCGTTCTGCGCTGAATACTGAAGTTATTTATGGAAATAATCACGGTAAAAACAGTTTAGATAAAACCTATCTTAAAAAAGCTTTAGACACAGGAAATCTTGAAATCCTTGATCTTCATTATGTTGATAACATTAAGCTTAATTCAGATAAAACCTATACATTGAATGCTCAAAACATTAATACTTCAGGAGATGTGGTTGCCGAAAAAGTTTTTCAATGTAAAAAACTGATCATGGCTGCCGGAACAATGGGAACATTAAAGCTTCTGCTCCGTTCTAATGCCATGAATGACTTTCCGATTGGTCAAAATATCGGAAAAAACTGGGGAAATAATGGAAACTTTATGACGGGAAGAAACTTTGTAAATCCTTTACACGGAGGAACAGGATCTCAACAATCTACAATTCCTGTTGGAGGTGTTGATAATTGGGATGATAAGGAACATCCGTTTTTCACGGAAATTGCTCCTCTTCCAATGGGAATGGATGTTGCAACCGGTTTGTATTTATTGATCAACAGAGTCGACAAAAAAGGTCAGGTTTCTTACGATAAAGTCAATAAAAAATTAGTGTTAGACTGGAATAAAACCCACACTGAAAAAATGAAGGAAAATGCTGATTATTTCGTAAAAAAGATGAATCAAGCCAATGGAGGAACAAGAGCACATCTTCTTTTTGACAATGGTTTCGGGGCCGATATTTGTTATCATCCGCTCGGAGGTTGTGTGTTGGGAGAAGCAACCAACCAATATGGAAAATTAAAAGAACATGATAATTTATATGTTCTGGACGGATCTTTGATTCCCGGAACGATTGGCGTAAATCCTTTTGTGACGATTGTCGCGATTTCAGAATATTGTATTGAAAATCTTATTAAACAAAATGAATTTGCTTAAATTATTCTGATTTAAGATTATTAAGATATTTTTCAACTTCATTGGATTAATGGAGTTGATTTTTTTTTGCTAAATATTTTGATTTTTTTTAACGCAAAGATTGCAAAGTTTTTCTTTAAAATTATTGAGAATATTTTTCGTTCGCAAAGGCGTTTCACTCAGCGAAGTTCACTAAGAGTTTCAATTATATTAAATTGAGAATAATGCTAGATTAATATGCTTCTGAAATCTTTACACGGTAAACGTCCAAAGAATTTCTTTTAATAGATTCTACAAAAAAACCGCCTTCTTCGGGAATTACTTCCATCAGATCAAAGCTTTTGCAATCTTTAGGAAGACCTGAAAATATTAAGGTAAACCAAAAATCCTTCATAAAAGGAACAACCGTCCAGTTTGGAGATAGGGAGATATTTTCTGCGTGGATCAGTTTACTTTTATGGTCTGAATTATTATCGAAAAGATAGGTTGAGTTCCAAATTCTGATCAAATTACCCAAAAACGGAGACGCGGGAAAACAGCAGTGCACAATTACCTGCTTCTCTTCTTCTATTTTTGTTTGAAGAGATTCCAGTAATTCTTTAGCAATAACGGGTTTTACAAGCGTATCTGACATTTTCTTTATGATGAATAATTAGTAATGGGCAATAAGTAATGACTAACCGCAAAATTAATCATTTATTACTCATTGCCCATTGCTTATTACCTATGTTTAATATTCTAATTCTAATTTCTCTTTAGAATAATTTCTTACTTTTTCGGTCAGCTCGGGGTTTCCGGCTAGTTTTTGTCCGTAAGATGGAATCATTTCTAATAATTTGTCTTTCCATTCTCCGTGAAGTTTTTCAGGGAAACATTTTTCAAGAACATTCAACATTGCGTAAGCTGCTGTGGATGCTCCGGGAGACGCTCCTAATAATGAAGCAATCGTTCCGCTTTTATTTACAACGACCTCAGTTCCGAATTCTAGTTTTCCACCGTCTTTTTCATCTTTTTTGATAACCTGAACTCTTTGTCCGGCAACTTTCAATTCCCAATCTGCTTCGTTGGCATCTTTTACAAACTCCCTTAAATGCTGAATTCTTTGAGCCTTCGTCATCGCAACCTGCTGAACAAGATATTTCGTTAAAGGAATATTATGCCACCAAGCACCGAATAGAGATCTGATATTTTTAGTATTAACACTTTCAGGAAGATCAAGATAACTTCCTTCTTTCAGGAATTTGGTTGAAAAACCTGCAAATGGACCGAAAAGCAATGCTTTTTTACCATCAATAATTCTTAAATCCAAGTGTGGAACTGACATTGGTGGAGCGTCTACAGTAGCTTGAGTATACACTTTAGCCTGATGCTTTTCTACCAATTCAGGGTTATGTGTTACCAACCATTCTCCTGAAACAGGAAAACCTCCGTAACCTTCGCTTTCTTTAATATCTGAACTATCCAATAACGGAAGTGCATAGCCTCCGGCTCCGATAAAGACGAAATCTGCAACAACTCCCTGTTTGTGATTGTGAATTCTGTCTTTCACCTTCATTTCCCATTGTCCGTTTTCTCTTGGATCGATATCTTTTACTTCATGATAAAGGAAAACCTCAACATTAGAATCTTCCAACAAATGTCTTCCCATTTTTCTCGTTAAAGAACCAAAATTTACATCTGTTCCAAGATCCATTTTGGTAGCAGCCATCACTTCAGACTCGTTTCTTTTGCTCATTACTAAAGGAATCCATTCTCTTAGTTTGTCGTGATCTGTGGAAAACTGCATTCCGTGAAACAGAACAGATTCTGACATTTTATCGTGACGCTTTTTTAAATATTCAGCGTCTTTTTCACCGAATACCAAACTCATGTGCGGACAAGAATTAATAAAATCTTTCGGCTCCTGAATATATCCTTTAGTTAATAAATAAGACCAAAACTGTTTTGAGATCTCAAACTGCTCTGCAATACTTTCTGCTTTTGAAATATCTATTGTTCCGTCCGGTTTTTCAGGGGTATAATTAAGTTCACAAAAAGCGGAGTGACCTGTTCCTGCATTATTCCATGCTGCGGTACTTTCTTTAGCAAACCTGCCCAACCTTTCGAAGATGGCGATCTCAAGATTGGGATCAAATTCGTGTAATAATGTTGCTAAAGTGGCACTCATAATTCCGCCACCTATTAGTACAACGTCGTATTTTGGTTTCGGCGTTCTGCTCGTAAGCGATTGTGACATAATTCTAAATTTTATATCAAATTTCGGGAAAAGTTTTAGAAGTTTGGGTGTATTTAACGATTTTAACACGTTAATTTTTAGATAAATTTAATGTTTTAATTATCCAAAAAATATGATGGAAATTATCTATTCTACCCGATTGGAATGATGAATTTAGTCTCTAAAAAACAGGTAAAATTTATTCAATTTTAAAATAAAAACTTCGATTTTGCTCGGTTTAATAATCTAAACACATTTGTAATAGACATTTTAACCTTAGCAAAACCGAAGTTTCTGTATTTTGATTTAAATTTTTCTTAATTCAATTTTGTAGTCAGTTTTTTGAACTGTTTTTCTGCATTTTTACCTTCATATAAAATTCCGTAAATCGTATCTACAATAGGAAGTTTAAGGTTCTTCTGTTTTGCTGTTTTATAGATAGAATCTGCAGCGTAATATCCTTCCGCTATCATGTTCATGGACTGGATCGCAGATTTTACGGTATATCCTTTTCCGATAAGGTTTCCTAAGCTTCGGTTTCTTGAGAATAATGAATAAGCTGTTACCAATAAATCCCCTAAATAAGCACTTTCGTTAACGTCTCTCGGTGCTTCATAGATCGCTTCCAGGAAAGTTTCCATTTCACGGATCGCGTTGGATACGAAAACAGCCGTAAAGTTATCTCCATATCCTAATCCACTTGCAATACCGGCTCCGATCGCGAAAATATTTTTCAGGATCGCGCTGTATTCATTACCCAAAACATCTTTGCTTGAATGTACTTTAATGAAATCTGAGTTGAAAATATTAAATAACTTCTCAGAAACCTCATCTTCCACTGTCGCAATGGTAAGGTAAGAAAGTCTTTCCATAGCAACTTCTTCTGCGTGACAAGGTCCCGCAATTACAGCTTGATTTCTGAAACCTATTTTAAATTCGTCTCTTAGATAATGAGCAACGACATCATTCACTTTAGGAATAATTCCTTTGATCGCTGAAACGAAAATTTTGTCTTTATAATCACAATTCATTTTATCCAATGTATCAGATAAATAAATTGATGGTGTTGCCAAAACAACAATATCACAGGCAGAAACCAACTCGTTGATATCTGTTGTTAATTTTAAATTTTTAAGATTAAAAGTTGCCGCTGTAAGGTAGTTCGGGTTGTGACCACGAAGTTCGATCGCACCTTTCACAAACTCGCTTCTTACACACCAATGCACTACTTTGCAGTTTTCAACAAGCATTTTTACGATCGCCGTTGCAAAACTTCCACTTCCCACAACACCCACGGAAACTTCATTTTTATTCTTTTTAGGATTTGAAGATTCTGAAATTATTTTCTTTTTCGCCATAATTGAAATGTGAACTGCAAATATATTAAAACAAAGATTCAACAAAGCTTTTCCAACGACGATAAACGTTATTTTCTGAAAAAATTAACACTTCAGAGCATAATTAAAATCTCAATAATTAATTTTTACGCGAGTCTGTTTCATTTTGATAAAGACTTTTTTAAACTGTTCAAAAAGTTATCGTTAGTTGCTTATAATAAATCTTATTCACAATAGACACCATATGTAAATAAAAACAATCATAATCGATTATTTTCAAATTATCTTTGTTAAAATTAAATTTTAATAGAATTTTTTCAATCCTTAATTAAATTATGACGAAAAACTTACTCATTATTATATTCCTATATTCTACTGCAATATGGGCACAAAAAACTGATGATACTTACGAAAAACTGTACATGACCACTTTGACAGAAGTCGCGGCTAAAGATATGCCCCGAGCACTGAAAATTGCAGATTCTATGACTTTAGCTGCAACAACACCTCAACATGAAGGAAGAAGTATCATGTTGACCGCCAGTCTTTACATGCAGCAAAGCAAATACAACGAAAGTATCAAATTTGCGGAAAAAGCAAAAGATATTCTTGATACAACAGATAATTATGAACTTCAGGCAAAAATCTGCGGACTTTTGGCGACCGAATACAGAATCATCGGGCTGTTACATCAATCTAAAAAGTATGCAGATGAGGGACTAAAAACAGCAGATAAAATCAATGATATTCAGAAACAAGCACAGGTAAAGTCACTTTTCCTACAGGAATTGGCATATTATGAAATTAATAATAATAAAAATTATACGGCTGCCATTACTTATCTAACTCAATCTCTGGAGTATTGTTCAAAAATTCCGGAAGATCAAATCAACTTGGGAAGAACGCACCAAATGCTGGGAGAAGTATATTGCTTTTATTTAAAAAACTATGACCTTGCGGAAAAACATTATCAAATCGCTTTAAAAAACCTTCCCGAAGCTTATTATGTGACTGCACTTGTTCAAGAAGGTCTAGGAAAAATAAGATTTTCACAAAAACGACATGATGAAGCTGAAAAGTTTTATTTAAAAGCATTAAAATTTGCAGAAACAACCGATCATCCTGAAATGAAAAGAAGAATTTACAATGATATTTCAGAATATTATGAAAAAACAGATCAGTATAAAAAAGCTGCCATTTACAGGAAAAAGTTAGCTGAATTAAATTGGAAAGAAGCTGAAAATCACAGTCACACCGTTGACACTGATTATAATAAAATTGAAAACGAAAACCATCAATATGCAATTTGGGACGGATCAAAAAATATTATCATTGGCGTTGCTTCTCTTTTGATTTTAAGCCTTATTGTAATTTTTATTATTAACAAAAAAAAGCAGAAAGCAGAATATCTTAAGTTTAAAACGATTATTGATCATTATAAGGAAAAAGAAGAATATGTTTTAGAAACTAAACTTGAGACTTCAGAACTTGATGAAAGTGAAGAAGAAACTATCTTAGATGAAATTGATGTTAAAAATAAACAGACAGATATCGCCATTAACAAAGAAACAGAAACAAAGATACTTGAATATCTTGATCAGTTTGAAAAAGATGAAATGTTTAATCAAAGCTACATTTCTCTTTCTTTCCTTGCTACGGAATTCAACACAAACAGCAAATACATTTCTTATGTAGTGAAAAAATATAAAAAAACTGATTTTAAGAATTATGTCAATAAACTAAGGATCAATTACATCATCCACAAACTGAATACTTCAGAAAAACACAGAAAATATAAAATGGGAGCTTTAGCCGAGGAATGTGGTTTTTCGTCGCACAGTGCATTTGCAACCATTTTCAAATCTATTACAGGAATTTCACCTTCTACTTTTATTTCATTCATAGAACAGGAAAAAGCAAAGAAAATTTAAATATAATTTCGATACAATTATTAATTTTTTACATGAGTCTGTACTTTACTAAAGTGCAGGCTTTTTTCATGCTTTTTCATCCTATTTTTTAATATAAATCCAAAATTTATTTTTGATTTTCATTAAATAAGGATTATTCCATTTGCTACTATTAAAATTTAAATTATTAAAAATCAAATATTTACAAACACAACCCTTTTGATTTTCCGAAAAACAGAAGGGTCTTTCTTTCCTGATGAAATAGTTTCAGATAAATTTGCAAAACAATGTTAAGCATAGTAACATTTAAACTAAAAACCATCTAAAAAAACTCACCATCCTATTAAAATACTTTTCTATTTCAGTTAAAAACTTATGTAGAAATCATCCATAAAATTTCCCTTTTATCATACGCTGCAAATGATTCTATTACAATTAAAATTTCCCAATTAATTAAACACATAATTGAGTCCTACTATTCCAAATCTGGAATACAGCAAATCATTACACAAAAAATTTAGACTAAGATTCTAAAAATTACAAAAATGAAAAAACAAGTATTAACAACTTTCACTTTGGCAATCGTAATATCTGTAGTTGCCAAAGTCGAAATTAATGCAAAAACATCAACATTAAATATTACGAAACTAGTATAAAATTACTCCTTTTAATCCTCAGAGTAATACCATAAATCATCCATTTAACAAAGCAATGTGCTAACATTTATAATTTATTAAACCACTATTATGAAAAAAAAATTATCGCTGGCTGTCACACTATTTTTAGGTGTATACTCTTACGCGCAAGTTGGTATCAACACAACAACCCCCGCAGCAACATTCGATGTTACAGCTAAAGGGAACGCAACTACCGCAGAAGGTATCATTGCTCCGAGACTTACAGGACTGGAAATTAAAACCGCTACCAGCAGTTCACTTTACACCACAGCGCAAAGTGGTGCTATAGTTTATGCAACTTCAGCTCAACCAATAGCCCCAACTACACCTGCTTCTGCTAATATTAGCGCTCCTGGTTATTATTATTGGGACGGAACTTTGTGGCAGAAATTTGATATCAATTTATACCAACACGACGGTTCTTTAGCCACAAATCGTGTCGTATCGATGGCTGATAGAACTTTAAGCTTTAATCCTGGAGCAACGCAATTGGTAAACCAATTCAGTGTAGATGGCGGTACATTTTCAGTGGATGCTTTAAACAACAGAATAGGTATTAATAATTCGGCTCCATTTAATGAATTAAGTTTGAGTAATAATACCTTTGGTTCCAATCAAACCGATGCTAGTGGAAAGAAATTCGCAATCTATAACGGCGGAAATGCTGATTTCTATGGTCTTGGGATAAGCCCGGGCATACTTCAGTTTCATGCTGCCTCTACTGCTACCGAAGCACCGGGTATGGTGTTAAGTGGTTATGGTTATCTAGGAATAGGTCTTTTGGGAGCAGATCCTAGTCATAGACTTCATATTATTCCTGAGTTAGGTTTTGATCCGGTACGTGTACAAGGTTTGAATGAGGATCTTACCGCACCAAATGTATTGGCAGTTACCAGTACAGGTGTGTTTAAAACAATTCCAAAAACAGGCTTAGGCGCTGCCAGTTTATGGACGCTTACAGGAAGTAACTTATATCCTGCAACCCTTACCAATAATGTAGGTATTGGAACTACTACTCCATCTTCTTTATTACAAGTCAATGGCACGATTACAGCTAATAGAATTCAAGGACCTTCCGATTTTAGATTTAAAAAGAACATCGTCCCAATTGAAAACGCCTTGAAAAAAGTATTGTCATTGAGCGGATATACCTACGATTGGAAGAATGCTTCTGAATTTCCTAATCAGTCACTCGGTAAAGGTCACGACATGGGAGTAATTGCACAGGAAGTCGAGAAAGTATTCCCGGAAGCAGTAACAACCAACAAGGAAGGTTACAAAGCTGTGAATTACCAAGCTCTAGTTCCAGCACTTATCGAAGCAATCAAAGCACAGCAGGAACAGATAAAGACATTACAGGCACAGGTAAACAAGCTTGCCAAATAAGAATAAATTTTAAGGATTATTTGTGACAATGCTGAAAATATGCATTGCGCATAACTGATCCATAATTAAAATATATAACAATGGAAAAATTAAAAAAAACCATACAGGAGTTACTCGCATTAATCCTGATGCTGATGATACTGCCGCTCAATGCGCAGAATAACACAGCAACAGTCAACGGTGCATGGAACAACTGCTCCACATGGAACAGCCCGCCTGCCATATATAACAATTCATCTTCCAATAAAATCATAAATGCCTCTGTAAATGTAACCCTGAACAGCAATTGGTATGCACAAGGTGCAGATTTGGCAGCTTTGGGAGGAATCGATTTTCAAGGCACCAATTGGCTAGATTTTACAGGATCTGGTACTAACCAAACCTGCATTGGAACCCTTACAACTTTGTCTTGTAATGGTGGAACACAGTCTGACAACACAATTAGCGAAAGTCAAGCTATCCCTGCTGGAGTTACACGAACCATCCCCTACACAGGTGGAAATGGAGGAAGTTATCCGGCAGGAAGTTGGAGTGCGAACGGTATTACCGCAGATTTACCGGCAGGAAACTTTGCAACCGGGAATGGCAATCTTGTTTTTAATCTGAGTGGAACACCTACCGCAAACGGCACCATCAACATACCTATTACCGTAGCCGGGATTAGTTGTAATCTAACCGTAAGTGTTTTAGCACCTGTACCTTTAACGATTACAAGTGTTGGTTTTAATATTGCACCAAATTACCCTGTTAGTTATGGCAATGTTACTTACTACCATAATTCATCATCTCCGGCAATATGGAACGGTTCTTATACAGGTTCTCCACAGGTTTTAGGCTCTTTCCAATATAATTATATAAATGGAATAAGAGTTGTTGCCACCAACGGAGCGCCTATCTATTTCCCAGGAGCGACAGTATTTTATGCAGCTGCTAACTTAAGGATGGTAGTGTATGCAGGATGGATTTATCCCGGAGTAAATACGCTTACATGGTCTCTCTATAGAGTAAGTACCAATGTTAATGTTAACTTCTTAGGCGGAATGACTATAAATGTTCTTGGAACAAACCTCAGTTTCGGTTATCAGACAATTAAATCGGGGCTTTAATTAAGAATGAGATTATTCAAATCAAAAATTAATAAGATTTAAAAATTTCATATCAAAACAACGTCCGGTTTAATCTCCGGGCGTTTTTTAATGTTATAGTTAAATTCAAATTCGATTTTAAAATTTAACATTCAGATATTTTATTATAAAAAAATAAACAATAGAAATGAATATTTATCGTTAATTAAGATAGCAATTAAGTTAAAAAATGGGGTGAATATATATTTGCTTGATGACATCTAAACAACAAATACGTTAGATATTTATCAAAAAACAGCCCTTAAAACTTATTTTTAACTAAATTTGCAAGCTTAAAACCGTTTTTTTTAATATACTAAGAGAAGAAATATGAAGAAATTTCTAAGCAGCAAGAAGAACGTAAACATCCTTTTAGGAGGACTTTTATTAGTAGTTTTTGCGCAGGGAATTTTCATAGCTAAATTATTTTCCGATAGGGATGATAAAACCTATGAAGTAAACCTTGTTAAAATAAACACTGAAAAAGACAGTGTAGATTACTTAAAAATGAAGACAGATTTAGGTCTTGTAGATCAAACTGTTGCTCAACTTAATTCATTCTTAAAATCAAAAGATATTTCGAATGAAAAGCTAACAATCCTTAGCAAAGACAGTATTTCAAGTTCTGTTTATCTGGCAAAACAATCTAACCGATACAGCCAGTATTTAATGGACTTACAGAAAAAATTAATGCAAGTTCCACTGGGAATGCCTACTGAAGGTCATATCTCCTCAAATTTCGGGATCAGAAAAAATCCTATTCCTTTCAAAACTGTTTACGCATCCGTAAGATCCGGTGTATCTTCAGAATCTAAACCTGCCGCTGTTGTCGCAGCCGCAAAACCTGAAGTAAAAGCAGAACCTGTTGAAAAAACTATTGAATTAACCGACAGTTACGGAAATAAGCGAGAAGTAAAAGTAATGGTTACACCAAAATCGGCTCCCGTTGCTTCGGCTCCTGCGAGTACTTCTACAAAATCTATTGCCAGTAATTCAAATTCAGGATCTAAAGTTCCTGTTGTTGAAAAAAATAATCTGCCTGCTGAGGCTGATCAGATGCAGTTTCACAAAGGGTTGGATATTGGTGTTGCTTTTGGTTCTGATGTTATCGCAACCGCTGCCGGAACTGTAATTTTCTCAGGACAGAAAGGAGGTTACGGAAACTGTGTGATCATTTCTCACGGAAATGGTTTAGCTACATTATACGGACATTTATCTCAGTTAGTAGCGAAAGTTAATGAAAAAGTAAAAGTGGGTCAGGTGATCGCAAAATCCGGAAATTCCGGACGCTCTACAGGACCGCATCTTCATTATGAAGTACACAAAAACAATACGCCGGTTAATCCGAAATTGTTTATGAATTTATAAATAAAGTTTGAGCTTTATAGAGTTTCGGCGGCACCTTTGGTGCCGCCGAAACTATTTTAATATATCTAAAAACTAGTATGCAGCTGTAAAACGTTCGCGGATATGGTTATTCTGCTCTAATTCATCAACCAAAACTACCGCAACATCCTCTACTGAAAGAATGCTTCTTCCCTCTTCATTTAAAACAGGAGTTTCAAGAGAAGTTCTGTATTTGCCAGTTCTTGATCCTGCATTTGCCTGATTCATTTCGATAGCAGGGCTAAAGAACGTCCAGTCCAATGTATTATTTTCTTTAATTTTATTTAAATAATCTCTTGCTGCCGTTGCTCCCGGTTTGTATGCTTCAGGAAAATCCGGAGTATCAACAATCTGAACACCATCTGCGATATAAAGACTTCCTGCTCCACCAACTGTAATAAATCTTTTAACACCAGCTTTTTCAACCGCTTTCTCGATGTTTTCAGAACCTGTAAGGAAATCGTTGTAAAGATTTGGATTCGTCCAGCCTGCATTGAATGTGCTGATAACCGCATCGTTTCCTTTTAACGCTTCTGACAATTCATCGATATTATTTACATCAATACTTTTTGCAGACACTTTATCGTTTTGCTCCACTTTAGACGCATTTCTCACGATAGCTTCTACCGAATATCCTCTGTTTGCTAATTCGTTTACGACTTGGGTTCCTACAAATCCTGTTGCCCCAATTACTGCTACTTTTTTCATACTATTTTATTTTAAATTAATTGTAATAAAACTTGTTACATTTATAGTTAAAAAATTTTAATCAAACTGATCAGTGAATTGCTTCAATGACTTATCTCCTAAAAATTTTACTACTAATTGATCTGTTTCTACAAACAAATCATTCAGATGATTATTGATTTCACGGCCGACGCTACAAATAGGATTCGGATTATTATTTTTTTTCCCTAACACTTCAGAATTTTTCACTGCTGAATAAATTTCAGAAATCGTTATAGAATCTGCACCTTTTGAAAGCTGGCTTCCACCCTCTTTGCCCTGTCTGCTCGTAATTAAACCCGCTTCCCGAAGAACGCTAATCTCTTTACGAACAACCGCCGGATTTATATTAATGCTACCCGCCATCCACTCAGAAGTTAGCCACTCCTGCGGACTTTTGGCCAGTAAGGTCATAATATGTATCGCCGTAGCAAATCTTGTATTATTCATCTTAATTACATGACAAAAATAGACAAATTTTTAAATGTAACAAATTTTATTACAGTTAAATTTTTCTTAAAGAATTAATTTATCTAAATCCAGCAATAAATAATTGATATTCTGATTAATCGTTCGTGTGGCCGATTGCATTTGATTCAACATGGCAGCCCGATTATGAAGATCATCGGCTCGGTAATACCCTCCATCACTGAAAATAACCGACTGATCGGCTTCTGTTTTACTATCATCAAACTGATAATGCAACCACCTTTCTTTCATGCTCTGAATAATAGAATGGGTTTCTTTATTCGAGAACTTTTTCTCAGTGTACATGTACCAAATGAATGGCGGAAAGTTCGGAGATTCCAATTTTTCTTTCCAAATATCTCTTAAAAGATTTCTTGAATGTACGAATTCAACTTTTTTACCTTTCGGATTTAATGTTGCCAAACCAAAACCGGCTCCCAAAGCTCCACCACCAATATCAATTGCACTGCTCCACGCATCATCTGTTACAATTCCTCCCGCGATAGATGCTGCAGCTCCGGCAACAATTGAATATAAAATCAGTTTATTACTTTTTGAATCATTAAGATTATCAACATAATTTCCAATTTGGGCAACGCGTTCACCTTCACAGTCGAATTCTGCGGCTACAGCGTCTAATTCGGTCAGAGAGATGGTTATTTTGCTATTAATTCTTGTTTTAAGCTGTAAAACTTTAACCTGAGAACTCAAAGAAGAGTCTTTTTTAAGCTCCATAATTTGATGCACCTCATCCAGATTATCCAATGCATTTAAAATCAAAATACTTTGGTCAGAAAACATTGGTTTAAGATCTTTATTCGCCAATAAAATTGAATCAGAATTATAAGAAGGTAATTTATTAGAATAATTATATTGAAAAGGTGCTTTACAATAACTGTCTTTCAAAGTAAGAATGTTCTGTTTTATAGCCTGATTTTTCTTAGAAACACAGGAAGTTATTAAGCTAAAAACAGTAAAAAGGTAAAATATTTTTCTCATTCAATTTTGTTTTTATTAATAATAAGAGAGATTTCTCCTATCGTCGGAATGGCAGACCGCAATATTGAAGTTTTATATTAATACGAATATAACAAAATAAAAAAATTTACCCGAAGTTCAGGTAAATTTTTAATTTATATGTAAGGTAGGATTACTTAATTCCTAACAATTCCACAACAAAAACAAGGGTACTGTTTGGTCCAATCTCTTTGCTAACTTCTTGTTCTCCATATGCTAAATGTGCAGGAATGATCAATCTCCATTTGCTTCCTACAGGCATTAATTGTAATGCTTCCGTCCAACCTTTAATTACTTTGTTTAAAGGAAAAGAAGCTGGTGTCCCTCTTTTCACAGAACTGTCGAAAACTTTTCCGCCAATTGTAGTTCCGTGGTAGTGGCATTTTACCATAGATTTAGGCCCTGGCTTTGCACCGTCTCCTTCGGTAATGATCTCATACTGCAAACCGCTTGGCAATTGCACCACACTTTCTCTTTTACCGTATTCTTCCATGTATTCCTTACCATCGTTAAGGTTTTTCTCTGCTAATTCTTTTTTACGCTTAAATAACAAATCTGCTACTCCCATAATTTAATTTTTTACAAAGATAAGATTTTGAAGCGGGAAGTTTGAAGCTGGATGATGGAAGTTTTGGAAGCTCGTAATTGCCTCAATTCTAAACATCTCCAAAAATTCAAATAAGATTAATATTATTTTAACGTATATCTCGAAACTTGGCGTTATAATTGGATTTTAAAACTAAATGCCAGATCCACTAAAATATAACAAGAAATTTGACCAACTGTCGGACGAGGAAAAAGAACTCCTCGAAATCAATAAAAAAAGCATTGCCGATTTTGTTGAGCAGTCCCCATCAGTAAGCGATGTTGATTATGCTACCCGAAATGCTCACGCGAAAACCTACGCTGTTGCAAAAGGTGAATTTTTAATTGATCCCAATATTCCCGATGAACTGAAACAGTTTTTTGATAAGGAAAAATTTGATTTAACGATACGATTTTCCAATGCTCATTTAAAGGTTAAAAATAGTAAAAAAGATATTCCTGCTTATGGATTTTCCGTGAAAATAAAGGATGAAAACGGTCAGTTGCTTGCCAATTATCCGTTGGTGAATTTCCCTTTATTTCCAATTAATTCTGTAAGTACTTTTTTGAAGTTATTTACTTCAGTTAATCGATTTTTCATTAAAAAATGGAGCTCATTTTCATTAATGATACAAATACTGAAAGTGATTCCGTCTACTTTTACAGGCTCTTTTTTAAAGAATATCATCAAGCTTTTACTTCATAAAAATGATTTTTTCCTTTCCTTAGATTACCATTCTGTGGGGGCTTACCGATTGGGAGAAAATATGATCAAAATAAAGCTGAGTCCAAGATATGTTGATAAGAATTTCGGAAAGAAACTAAAGGTTAAAGATGCTATTGAGAGTTATTTTCAATCTAACGAATTTGTTGCTGATATTTTAATTCAAATCTGCTATAATCTGGAGGATCAACCGATCAATAAACTCAATGTTGAATGGAAAAATTCACCTTTTATAAAAATCGGGGAAGTAAAAATTAAAAAAAATACTCTGCTCGATCCGCGTTCTTGTGAAAACGAAATGCTTTCTTTTAATCCTTTTGAAAGTAAAGCCTTCTTTCAGCCTGTCGGAAAAATACAGAAACTTCGGGATGAAGCGTATAAGGTTTCGATGCAGACGAGACTTAAGATTAATAAGTTGTTGAAATATAAGTAGGTGAATGGTCAATTTTGCTTCGCAAGTGAATGATGAATTTTTGACTAGTTGTAAGTTTCGAGATTATAAGAAATCTATTATTTTTAACGCAAAGTTTGCTAATTTCTTTTGAAAATAATGACTTCCACCCTAGCCCCGATTGGAACGACATCCTTTTTTGTTGCGGCCAGAGCGAAGCGGAGGCCGTAATAAAAAAGATACAGTGAAAAGCGGGATTAAGCTTCTAAAAAAATTCAAATAAAAAAGGCTCTACAATTTGTAAAGCCTTTCTATTTTTAAATTTTAATTGATATTATTCTTCAATTTTATCTTTTTCCTCGTCTTTATCCGGGAATATGATTGATAAAAGAACCGAGATCACCAATACTCCACCCACAATTCCTAATGAAACTGGTGATGAAATGTGAATCCATGGTGCAATTAGCATTTTAACTCCGATGAAAGATAAGATAATTGCCAAACCATACGGCAATTTGCTGAACATGTGAATAAAATTCGCCAACAGGAAATACAATGATCTAAGACCTAAAATCGCGAAAATATTCGATGTATATAAGATAAACGGGTCATTTGAGATCGCAAAGATCGCAGGAATTGAATCCACTGCGAAAAGTACATCCGTAAACTCGATAACCGCAACTACAACTAAAAGTGGTGTTGCCATTTTGATTCCGTTTTGAACTGTGAAGAACTTATCTCCAACATAATTATCCGAAACTTTCCAGAATCTTTTAATTAACCTTGCACCGGCTGTATTGCTGTAATCTTCATCATCGTCATCGTCTCCATCTCCCCAAGATTTGATACCCGCATAAATAAGAAACAAACCGAAAAGAACCATCACAATATTAATCTGAACAGCTTTTCCAAAGATATTCATTTCAGGTAAATAGGTTAAATTAATCAATCCAACTCCTGCAAAAATGAAAATCGCCCTGAAAATCAATGCTCCGATAATTCCCCAGAAAAGAACTTTGTGATGAAGATGTTTCGGAACTTTAAAGAACCCGAAAACCAAGATGAATACAAATAAATTATCCACCGAAAGAGCCTTTTCTACCCAATATGCAGCTTGATATTGTGTGAATTTCTCTACTGCCAATGCATGACTTCCCGGACCTAAATCTGAGTTATAAACCCAATAGACAACTCCTGAAAACACCATAGACAGTGAGATCCAGACAATTGACCATATTGTGGCTTCTTTAGAAGAAACCTCATGACTTTTTTTGTTGAAAACTCCTAAATCCAGGAGCAACATGATAACCACCGTTATCGCAAATCCCCAAACCAAACCAGGATGAAGATCTATAATACTCGTATTTTGTCCCACTTTTTAATGTGCTTATTATATGATAAAAGCAATAACTGTATGATGTACAATTATTGCCCGTTATTTATTTTATTGATTTGTAATTATTTACAAATATTTCTGCTGAACAGTTTTAATAGTTTCCTCTAATTTTCTGTCTGCTGTAGGATCTCCGATCGCGTTGAATTTCCACTCTCCGTTTCTCTTGTAGAAAACTCCCATTACCATGGCAACGTGACCTTTGAAAGAAGCATCATTTGCAATATCATATTTAGCAAAAACTTCTCTTACATTGGTTGGAGTTCCTTCGTAAATTCTGATCGAAGCAAAAGGAATTGTTCCGAAATCCTGACCTCTATAACTGTTTAAAACCAATGCAACGTGCTCTACACTAGCATCTAACTGACTGAAATCAATAGTAATAACTTCGTTATCAAGACCATCGTCTCCATTTACGTCACCTGTTAAATCATCACCGCTGTGCTTTACAGAACCGTTTTTAGATTTTAGGTTTCCGAAATAAATTACTTCAGTAGAATTTTTGTTAGAATCGTATAAAATACAGCTTCCGTCTAAGTCTACCGCCTCTCTTGTAACTCCTCCGAAGAAACCTTTTTTCTCAATTGCACCCCAGTTGATCCCAACACAAGCCTGCGTAAGAGCTGTACCGTTTTCCTTCGTAAGGTTTATTCTTTGACCTTTTTGTAAGTTAATAGCCATCTTTTTATGTTTAGTAGTTTATTATTTGTTTGGGCAAATTTTGCCTTAGCTTTTCAGCTTTTTATTAATTATTTAAATTTAAATTCAACATCGCGCGAAGAATATTCGTTTCTTCATTAATGTCGAATATTTTGCTCATAATATCTACACTTTCGAGATTTCGGAGATAGTCTTTCAAAACATTTGTTACCGCTTCAGGTAATATGCGTTTTCTTTCGTTGATCGTATCTTCCAGCTGTTCGTTTTTTCTTCTCAACTGATTAATAATTGAACTTTGATTTGATTCATTAGGTGTAACATCTATCTTTTCAAGTATTTTAGAATCAATCATGTACATTTTCTTTTCTTCAATATTAAAAATGAAATGATCATCCGACTGAAAAACCTTAAAAAGTTCATACTCATTACCCGTAACAATGTAACCGCATATAAAACGAACTTTAAAACCCTGAATATTAAGCCTTCCCAACAGTTTTCTTTCGATTGAATAATCCAAATACTGATACGATGGAACTGCACTACATTTTAACAGTTCTTCATCAACACTAGATCTGTAAAACTCTGTTGCATATTTTTTATAAAAATACAGAACATTGTCCCACTGCACCCGAAATTTATCTTCTGTAAGATCTTTATAAAGGCTTTTTAACTGATTGGAAAATACACCGCTGTACATTTTCCTGTCGGTTTCAAAACTATCTGCTCTGCCTTCCTCAAAACCCGAAATATATTTATTATTAACATCAATTTCATTAATTACCGTTAACAGATCGTTTTCTTTCTGACGTTTAATTTTCGTCAGCAATTCTATTAAACTGTCTGTATATTGGAGATGAAAAAGCTCAAGTTTACTATAATCCAATCCCTTATTTTCCCGAAATAGATTGTCGATAATATCTGTTTTAATATAAATCGATATGATATCAATATTTTCAAAAAAATTCGAAAGAAGTTTAAGCTTTGTTAATCTTCTTTTACTCTGAGATAATATGGTTATAGCTTCATCATCCACCTTTATACGGTATTAATTATCCTCTGACGTTTGCTTTTAGTTCATGCTCCAATGTCTGTAGATCCTGATCCAGCTTTCTTCTGCCTTCTGCACCTTGCTTTTGGATTTGTTTCACCTCGTTCAAAGTACCGATAAGTTTCGCAGTTGTTTCTCTCAATGTTTCTACAGAAACGATTGTTTGCTCGTTTGCTCTTGCTACATTGATTGTATTCTGACCCAGACGTTCTGCATTTTTTCTCAAAATTTCTTCTGTCGTAGCAGAAACTTTCTGTTGAATCTCAATATTTTGTTGCTGTCTGTACATCGCCACCGCTAATGAAAGCTGATTTTTCCAAAGTGGCAACGTTGTCGTCAAAATAGTCTGCGCTTTTTCAGCGATAGAAACGTTGTTGTTCTGAACCAATCTGATCTGCGGAAGAGACTGCATCATAATCAAACGAACCACTTTAAGATCCGCCAATCTTCTATCTAATCTCGCGATAAAATCTCTTTTATCAGCAATTTGATAATCCTGATAAGTCTGTGGAGCAGCTTCCATTTGAGCTAATTCAACTCCCGCTTTTTCCATTCTCAGATTTCCGACGATTACCAATTCTTCGATTTGCTTGATGGCATTCACATTACTTTCAAAAATAGTCTGCAAAACAGCATTATCTTTGGTAGAAGTAATGATTCCGGCATTTACTTTATAAGCGATCTGATCGATATTATTAACAATCTTATCATATTTTGTAAATAAATTCTCGATCTGCGCCACGATACTCTTCATGAACGGCAGTTTGCTTAAAAAGCTCTTGAATTTATTTTGATTTAATTCATCTACATCTACATAATTAAGCTCCAACAATAAATTATTGATAAGCTCTCCTACTTCTCCGGAATTTGATCTTCTTACATTTCCTAAGAAACTGTCACTCTGATTAGACAGTGTTCTTTGAAGATCAGCTCCAAAATTGACGATAGATCCCGGGTTAGATTCATCGATAGAATCTGCAAGAGTCTCGTATTTTTTACGTTCTTCAATCTGTAACTGAGTCAAATTTACATTTCCGTCTCTGTCTACAAGCGGAGCCGGAGGCATACTTGGAGCAGCCGGTTGAACCGGTGTCGGAGGAGCCATCGGAGTAGGTTCGAATGTCTTTAGAGGTTCAATAGATCCAAGTGGATCAATCGGTTGATTTTCTTGATTATCCATGGTAAATTATTGATAAATTGATACAAACTTGTCAAGACCGTCTCTTTGTCCACTTCCTACAGCTTCAAATTTCCACTCTCCGTTTCTGTTGTAGATTCTTCCGAATTCTACTGCAGTTTCGATTGAGAAATCTTCGTCTAATTCATATTTTAAGATCTCTTCATTCGTTTCTGTATTAAAAATTCTGATGAAAGAATTTCTCACCTGTCCAAAGTTTTGCTTTCTGGATTCAGCTTCGTGAATCGTTACTACTACTGTAATTTCTTTTACAGCATCATCAATTTTAGTTAAATCGATTTTAATTTGCTCATCATCTCCATTTCCGTCACCCGTCAAATTATCTCCTGAATGAATTACCGCTTTGTCCGGAGACTCAAGGTTGTTGTAAAAAATAAAATGATTATCAGAAACTAACTTTTTGTTCTCGCCCAATAAAAATAAAGACGCATCTAGGTCGAATCCTGTTCCTGTAGACGTGTTGTTGGTGTCCCAACCTAAACCTACAGTAAATTTAGGTGCGTTTATGTTTTCTCTTTGTCCTTTTTGTAAGTTAATAGCCATAATATAATTCAGTTTGCGTTAAAGTGTTTATATTGTTTTCGTATTCTTTTATTAAATGATAATTATTGCTGATCGCAAGTTCCAGCAGGTTATCCATATGTTCTTTTGTTACTTTAGACGTAAGATACTCAAAATTACTTGAATCCAGACCTAAAATATATTTCACAATCCTTGTATTGAACTGGAAACTTGGCTTCACCATTACTTCTGCAACATGTTTTACATCTTTCACAGCATAGTAATTGAAGAAGTTTTCAATTTTAGGATCTAACTCAAAATTCATCAATTCAGCGTAATACATGAATAAAAAATCTGCTTTTACATCAAATTCATCCAAGATTTTATTCACTGTAAATTCATGACTTCCCGTAATTTTTATATCGTCTATAAAAATACAAAGTTTTCCTCTTAAAAAATCTTTATCAAGATAATAAGTATCATTGGCAATCAGATTTTTACGGTCTTCAAAACTTAAATTCCCATAATCTGTTGTATAGGTATGATTTCTATTGATTTTTGATAAAATACTCGACTTTTTTCCTTTTTGAAATAAATAAAAATCAAGATATTTTTTTAAATAAAAACATAAAAAATTAGAAGCCGTCGGAATCGCCATGTACGGACTTGGCAACACTACGATTTCTTTATCTGTATTTAAAATTTCTTCGTGTTCAGAAAGAAATCCATCAAATAATTCTTTTGCAAATTTTTCAGCGTACGATTTATCGCCATACTTGAAATAACTGTATTCTGCGGGCGAAAAAGTAAACTCATCCGCCGAATGAATGTGGTGTAAACTGTACCTTTTATTCATTTCTATTAGTTTTTTAATAAATATGCATTAAATCCAAAATCCTTTGCTCCCTTGTAATCTGCAATCGGATTATCACCGATATGCAAAATCTGATCCATCGGCAGATTTTGATTTTTAACTTTATTTTTTACCTCCTGAAAAATAAGAGGATTCGGTTTAGAAATATTCAGTTCATCAGAATAAATATGGAAATCAATGTACTGATCCAAATTTTCATTGATCAGAAATTTTCTCATCGTTTTTCCCTTGATAAATCCTGTATTGCTTAAAACATTAATTGTTTTTCCTTGATTTTTAATTTCGTCAAAAAACTGATGTAAATTTTCGAAAATAACAACAGGTTTATATTCTAAAAACAACTCTTCGCTTTTTAGATAAAAGTCATTTAGTTTTTCTTTATCTATCTGCTTTAAGTCAACATTCAAAGATCCTAAAATCAATAAATAAATTTCAAAAGTATCAATATTCCCGCCCAACACTTCATTGATATTATTACAAAGATCATCATAATATTTTACGACTTTCGCAACTTCTTCAATCGGTTTATTTGCGTTAAAAAATGAGGAGAACAGCTCAACTCTTTTTGCTTTAAATTCAGGGTGAGATTTTATTAAGGTAAGCCACAAATCAAAAGAAAAATGTGAGTGATTGTGGATGTCTATATCTGTTTTCAAAATGGTTTAAGTTAAAAGTTTTTATTTAGCTTTTCTTGAAAAAGATGTTTTAAATGGTTATTATTTGCTGTCATCAATTCGTGTTTAAAATTTTCAGTTTTCCCAAAGATAGAATTTTTCTTATTAATGGATAAATGACTTCTATGTTTTAAGATATTTTTATGATTTCCCGTGATTTTAATTTAATATTTGATGGCGGAAAATTCTTTTTTTAAACGCAAAGCTCGCAAAGTTTTTTTTTAAAATTATTGAGCATATTTTTCGTTCGCAAAGGCGTTTCACTCAGCCAAGGCGTTCTGCTGTCATTTGCTGAACGGAGTGCCTTTGCGAACGAAAAATATTTTCAAAGGATTAAGCAAAACCTAGCGATCATCGCGTTAAAAATAATTTAGCAAATAATGTCTTTAAATTTCAATTTTTTCAATCGTTTGAAAAAAATTGAAAAAAGTTTTTGCCATTTAAATATTTTTTATAATTTCGCAACCGATTAACAATCAACAATGTCAACAAAAATGATAAATATAATAACTTTAAACAATCCTATCAGAGCTGTGTTCTTTGGTAGCACTGAATATTTATCTGAATAGCATCGACCTTTATAAAATCAAAATATAATTAAAGGCCTATCTATCCAGATAGGTCTTTTTTGCTACCCAATTTCCAGCTTTCGAAAATTCAAGTTGGTTGTCTTAAATTTTTAACGAAAAGAAAAATTTTCTTGCTAAAATAAAATGGTAAGATTAACAAAGTTTTGCGTTTAAAAATTTCAATACAGCCTTAAAAATCAACAATTTAAATTTAACAAAATGAAATACAACACACGAAATATAGGGATAATAGCACACGTCGATGCCGGAAAAACAACACTCACGGAAAGATTGCTTTATTACACAGGAATGATCCACAAAATAGGAAACGTAGACGAAGGAAATACTACGATGGATAAAGACATCCAGGAGAAAAACCGAGGAATCACCATTTCATCCGCAGCTATTTCCACGCAATGGAAAAAGGATAACAACGTTTTTAATATCAACATCATTGATACGCCCGGGCACATTGATTTTGCTGTAGAAGTTGAACGATCTTTACGAGTTTTGGATAGCGTTGTCGCTGTTTTCTGTGCTTCTTCGGGAGTTCAGCCACAGACTGAAAACGTTTGGTTCCAAGCAGAGAAACATGGAATTTCAAAAATCTGTTTTATCAATAAAATGGATAGAATCGGAGCTGATTTCTTTGCTGTTTTAAACGAAATCAAGACCAAATTGAATGCAGTTCCTCTGGCTTTACAAATTCCAATCGGTTCTGAGGACAATTTTGAAGGAGTAATTGATTTAATCAAACAAAAAGCCTTGTATTGGATGGATGAAAATGGCGAGACGATTATTGAAAAAGAAATTCCTGAAAATTATAAAACGGAAGCTGATGAATTCAGATTAAAATTAATGGAAACATTGGCCGAATATGACGAAACGTTCTTTGAAGCTTTCATGAATTCTGAAATTCAAATTTCTAAGGAAATGATGATTGATGCGATAAAAAGAGTTTGTCAGGCAAGAGCAATCGTTCCTGTTTTATGTGGTTCTGCTTTTAAGAATAAAGGAGTTCAGCCTTTACTTGATGCGATCGTAAGTTATCTTCCCGCTCCCAATCAATTGGCTTCAATTAAAGGAAAAAATCCTGCAACAGAAGAAACTATTCAATTAGAAAGAAATGAAGAAGAAACTTTTTCAGGATTGGTTTTCAAAGTGATGATCGATAAACATATGGGAAAACTGGCGATGGTAAGAATCTATTCTGGAAAAATAAATTCCGGAGATACTGTTTTGAATGTGAGAACCGATGAAAATTTCAGAATATCTAGGATTTTGCAAATGCAGTCGGACAAAACGTTAACCATTGAAGACGCGAAAGCTGGTGACATTATCGCTTTAACAGGAATAAAAGATGCTAAAACAGGAGATTCTTTATCTTCTCTTCAAAAGCATGTAGTTTTGGAAGCGATTACGATTCCGGCTCCGGTTATCCGAGTTTCGATTGAGCCTAAAACGAATGCTGATGAGAAATCTTTTGGATTGGTTTTAGCTAAAATTCAGGAAGAAGATCCTTCGTTGGTTGTTGAAAGAGACAAACAAACAGGTGAAACTTTATTGAGTGGTTTGGGAGAATTACATCTTGAGGTTACTTTAGAAAAGATCAGATTGAATCACGGAATTGAGATCAATCAAGGAAAACCTAAAGTTTCGTACAAGGAAATTTTAACCGAAACTAAAATTCACAGAGAAAAATTGGTGAAACAAAACGGAGGAAACGGACAATTTGCTGATATTACTTTTGAAATCGGACCTAGAGATCATAATGAAATCGGGTTAGAATTCATTAATAAAATCAAAGGCGGCGTTATTCCTAGTGAATTTATTCCTTCCGTGGAAAAAGGTTTCAGAGAAGCAATGGAAAACGGGGCTTTCAATGGATATCCTTTGGAAAGTATGAAAATTACGCTTCTTGACGGTTCCACTCACTCCGAAGATTCGGGTGCCTATGATTTTGAAATTGCTGCAAGAGACGGTTTTAGAGCAATTGCAAAACAGTGCAAACCAAAATTACTGGAGCCCATCATGCAAGTTGAGATTCAAAGTATAGAAGAATATACAGGAGCTGTGACTGCTGATATCAATAAAAGAAGAGGAATTATTACTTCAATTGATGAAAGATCAGGCAGAAAAATTTTCACTGCGAAAGTTCCTTTGGCTTCTACTTTCGGATATATTTCTGATCTGAGAACGTTGACGAGCGGTAGAGCTTCGATCAGTATGAAATTGTCGCACTAT
The DNA here is from genome assembly GCF_046535115.1 of Chryseobacterium sp. SIMBA_038. NCBI lineage: Bacteria > Pseudomonadati > Bacteroidota > Flavobacteriia > Flavobacteriales > Weeksellaceae > Chryseobacterium > Chryseobacterium sp. SIMBA_038. The sequence goes on along the minus strand of NZ_JAWRXH010000004.1, from coordinate 207,540 downwards.
GCTTTAGTGCCTGATTTTATTTCAAATACATTAATAACTTAAAAAGCGAGGGCTGTGAATTTATTTTGCAGTCCTTGTTTGGGTTATGGAGTGAATGGTCAATAGTGAATTGTAAATTTTTTCTCTTGCGGATTTTGCTGATTACGCAGATTTTTTCTTTTTTTGACCACAGATTTCTCAGATTTTCACAGATGTTTGCGTTTTATTTTAAACCTCCATTATCCAACTTCCAACCTAATTCTCAAACACTAAAACCCCTCAAACTCTACAACTCTCCTACTTCTCAGGCATTACCTTATAAGTCGGGTCATCCTGGATGTTGACTTCTATGATTGCTTCTGCGTTTTTCAGCATTTTTCGGCAGTCTTCGCTAAGGTGTTTTAAATGTAATTTTTTGTTTTGCTGGGCATATCTTTTCGATAATTTATCTAAAGCATCGATGGCACTCATATCAACGATTCTGCTTTCTTTAAAATCTATAATTACTGCATTAGGATCATTTGCTGGATCAAACTTATCTGTAAATGCCGTTACTGAACCGAAAAATAACGGTCCATATATTTCGTAATATTTTACCCCTTTTTCATCAACATATTTTTTTGCTCTGATTCTTTTTGCATTATCCCAAGCGAAAACTAATGCGGAAATAATTACCCCAACCAGAACCGCTAACGCAAGATTATGTAAAACAATGGTTATTAAAGCAACCGTAATTCCTACAAAAATATCAGATTTCGGCATTTTATTGACGATTCGGATAGAAACCCATTGAAAAGTACTGATCGCAACCATCATCATAACTCCAACCAAAGCTGCCATTGGAATTTTTTCTATAAACGGAGCGCCGACCAAAATGATAATTAAAATAGTAATGGATGCAATAATTCCTGATAACCTGGCTCTCGAACCTGCATTTAAATTAACTAAAGTCTGCGCTACCATTGCACAACCACCCATTCCACCGAAAAATCCGTTGGTAATATTGGCGATACCTTGCGCAACAGATTCACGGTTTGTGCTTCCTTTTGAGTCTGTTATCTCATCAACCATGGATAAGGTAAGAAGAGATTCTATCAAACCAACACCTGCCATAATCATTGCATAAGGAAAGATAATTTCTAATGTTTTTAATGAAAAAGGAATCTGCGGAATATGAAAACTGGGAAGACTTCCGCTAATGCTGGCAATATCTGCAACCGTTTTTGTATGAATATTAAAACCTAAAACTACCACAAAAACAATTAAAATGCCAACTAAAGAAGCCGGAATAACCTTTGTTATTTTAGGAAAAAAGTAAACAATAGCAATCGTTAAAGCAGTCAAACCCGCCATAATATATAAGGATGTGCCTTGAAGCCAATCTACAACTCCATTGCTGCCTGTGATTTTGAACTGTTCGACTTGAGCCATAAAAATAATCACTGCCAAACCATTCAGAAATCCATACATTACAGGTTGTGGAATTAATCTTACAAATTTTCCGAGCTTAAAAACACCGACCAATAATTGGAAAATACCTGCAAGTACGACCGTCGCGAAAAGATATTCTATTCCGTGAGTTTTAATTAAAGCGATTAAAACGACAATCGTTGCACCCGCTCCACCGGAAACCATTCCGGGACGACCGCCTAAAATTGCGGTTACCAATCCCATCATAAAAGCGGCATACAAACCCGTCAAAGGAGAAAGACCTGCTAAGATTGCAAACGAAAGAGATTCCGGAATCATGGTCATGGCTACTGTAAAACCAGCCAATAACTCATTTTTGTAGTTTATTTTTTTGGAAAAGTCGAAAATATTGAGATAGCTATTCATTTCGGGACAAAGGTATGGACTTGAAATAATTTATACAATTATAAAAATCCAGTACCACAACTTTATGTTAAAATATTCAATAATAATGATGAAAAAATGGTATTATTTCACTAATAAGTGTATTTATTATGATTCTTTTTAATTGAATTTAAATTTTTAACAATATTTATTAATTCATTTTTTGGTTTGATTCTTAATTTTTATATATTTGAATGCAAACTAATTGATCAATTTCTAAGGGTTATTATAGGAGTTATTCAAAATATTTTTTCGAATAAAGCCTGAATAGATCAGGGAAAATCAAAGGTTTAAAACTACATAAATAAAATTGCATGAGAGAGCTTTAATAGGTAATATATTATTCATACTTATAAAAAAAGGAAGTTTGAAATAGGTATATAAGGTTTTATTAAGCAAATGGAGTGAGAATTAAAAGAATCATTGTACAACTTTTATGGTACAAAGAGTTCTTCAATATAAAAACTACCTGAAAACAAATGACCATTAACCAACAAATAATGATCTTAAGCAAACCATATATTAATTATAATTAATTTTTGTATTAGACAAGGCCCAAGTTGGGTTTTATATATTTTAATTAAATTATATTCAAATTATTCTTCAGCTTATAAGTTTCAAAAATAAACGAAATAAATATCATTTTTTTGAAAATAATACATACCTATTTATTCTTTCAATGCACATGTTTAATTAAGAAATATTTATTTAAATAAATGTTATACAAAGAAATACATATAGGAAAGTTCATCAAAGAAAGAGTTCTTGAAAAAGAAATTACAATAGAAAGAATTTGTAATTTCTTAAACAAGGATGAAGATTTTGTTGAAGCAATCTATACAAGCAAATCTGTGGATACGGATCTTCTTTTGAGATGGAGCAAATTATTGGAGTACGATTTTTTCAGACTCTACAGTTCACACCTTATCTTATATGCTCCCCCATCTGCAGTAAATAAAAATGCTAATAAATCTGAAAAAATACCTTATTTCAGGAAAAATATTTATACTCAGGAGATTAAAGAGTTCATTATTAAAAGAATTCTTTCCGGAGAAATGACTCAGAGTGAAGTAATTAGAGAATATTCTATTCCTAAGAGTACCCTTCACAGATGGTTACAGAAAAGCGACGATACTAACGAATAAAAAAAGCCTGATGCGCCCAAATTACACAAAAATTTATCAGGACATGCTAAGGCTGGAGCATCCTGAAAAGCTAAAAGATCCAAAAATTCAACAGCTTATTAAAAATCTTAATACGAGTGAAGATGTATTAAATTTTAATGAAAAATTGTTTGAGCAATCTAAGGAAGCTCAGAAAAATAATCAGAAATTAAAAACTTATGACAAGAAAACAATGCTGAAACTTTTGCAATACCAAAAGAAGCACGGTTTCTCTACAAGTTATATGTCTCGGAAATACAAAATAAGCAGAACCACATTAGCGAAGTGGAAAGTAACTTTTGAAGAAGAGTTTGAAGCTTTAAAATAAAAAAAACGGATGGATTAAATTTCATCCGTTTTTTTTATTCATTTATTATTAATTCAACGACAGATATTTTAATAGTAAAATATTCAAAATAAATCAAACTATTGTTATTATTATTCAAACATACTAAACCAATCTATACATAATAATCATAAAACTGGTAGTATTTTTGCTTCATTGATAGTTTTAGTTTTAATAAATTATAAACTTATAAATCCGCAGTTAAAAACACACCACAATGATTAGTTTCATTAAGAAAAATATTTTATTTCCTACGCTCTTAATTTCAAGTTTAATGCTTTGTCAGAAAAAGAAATTTCAAGAAATCGACAAACTATTAAAAGCTGCAGAAAAAAGCAATACGGAATATAGAGATCTGGAAACATTTGAGTACTCAAAAAAAGCAATTATTTTATCACAGGAAGCCGGAGATTCTAAAAGACTTGCAAACAGTTATTACACAATGGCGCTTTCACTGGCCAATTTAGAATTACTGAAACAAAGCTTAGTGTACATACAAAAAGCCTACGCACAAAAGTCTACAGCCCAAGACACATTGTTATTATCAAAATTAAAAGAATTGAAATTCTATGATTACAACTCGTTGGGCTTAAAGTCAGAAGGTACAAAAGAGTTATTTGAAGCCAAAGAGCTTATTAAAACACAAAAGGATACAGAGTCTGCAAAATTGCTGGCAAGAATTTATGGTGAAATCGGAAATAATTATTACTACCAAGATAACATAGATTCTGCTTTTGTTTACTACAAACTAAAGTTTGATCAGCTAAAAAAATTACCTGAAAAAGACATTTACAAAAACAAAGCATATCTGTATTATTATATGGGAAAATCCTATTTAAAGAAAAAAAATACAGATTCAGTTTTACATTATATTCAAAAAAGCATTGAACTAAAACAAAAATACAAATACCCTTTGCTATTTGCAGATTACACTTTACAGGGAGATTATTATTTTGAGGAAAAAAAATATCACAAAGCACTGGATTTCTATTTAAAATCTCTTCAAAATATAAATGAACACCGTATTCATCGTACTTCCACACCGGAAATTTACAAAAAAATTTCGGAAACATATCGTATGCTGGGAGAGCAAACCAAGTACAAAGAATATGAAAAAATATTTTCCGATAAAGAAAGTAAAATGCTAATTGAAAGAAATAAAAATACAGAATACGCCCTCAATATTATATTAAAAGACAAAGCTGATGAATACGATAAAGCCCAAGAAAAAAATTACATATTCATTTCCGTTGTTATAGTTTCATTACTTATTTTCTTTTTCTTCCTTTATAAATTACTTAATAAAAATATAAAACTGAAAGAAAACATGATCTCGGAAGTAACGAGTACTTTACAGAATAAAGAGGAAATAATTACACAAAAAGATCATGAAACAAAACAACTTCAGCAAAAAGTAAATGATTCTTACCAAGAAGTCATAGAATTAGCGAAAAATAATGACCCTTCATTTTATTTTAGATTTCAGGAAGTTTATCCTGAGTTTCAGAAAAAACTATTGGAAATAAGCCCGGGCTTGAGAACGACAGAACTCATCCTTTGCGCTTACACATTTTTAGGATTTACTATTAAAGACATTGCAGACTACACCTTTAAATCTGTGAACACAGTTCGTAACAGAAAACAGAATTTAAGGAAAAAATTTAATTTACAAACTGAAGAAGATCTGGGAGTTTGGTTAAGAAATTTAATTGATCAAAAAGGAGTAAATTAAATTAAAACAACTCACTATCAACAAGTTAAGCAAAAGTAGTATATGAATGGTATACTGCTTTTTTTGCGTTTTCATGAATTTTGTTTCTCTTTGTATCAGTAAATCAATAGAGAGTATTATTAAAAAATAAATAACACAAATGATGAAAAAATAATTTTAAAATTTTAATCATACCAATCTAAAGATCTACTAAAAAGTAAAAATGAAAAAAAACTTATCCTATTAAGCCCCAACTAAAAGCAATAGGTAAAAAACACAAATGATGAAAAAAAGTATCAGTAAAATGCCCCATTTTTCTGATGCAAACCAAAAACACACAATGATGGAAATTAATAGCTGAGAAAGGGTAATATTCTCATCCAGGTATTTACCCTTCTGCTATTAATTTTCTTTTTACAGGCTCATATTTTATCCCATATTAGTTAATTTTATTAGTTAAAAAAACGAGTGAATTTAGTTTCATTCGTTTTTTTATGTATAGCATTATTAATTTCTCAAAATGCTTATTAATAGTAATATATTCAATACAATTAAAATAAAAGTTACTATTTTCAAACAATTCTAAGTATTTTCTATTTTATTATTATCATAATGATTGTATTTTTGTGCTTCAACATGATTTTAGTTTAAATAATTATTAAGACTAAACCGTAACGTTTAAAAACACATCAATGCTTAGCTTTATTAGAAAAAATATTTTACTGTTTTTAATTTTAATGTCAGGATTTTTATTTTGCCAGGATCAGCAATTGAAAGAGATTGATACACTTTTAAATAAAGCACAAGAAAAAGCTATTGCATTTAAGACATTAAAACAACTAGAATATGCGAAGAAAGCCAACGCATTAGCACTAAAAACCGGCAATTCTGAAAGAATAGCAAAAAGTTATCAGCAACTATCACTAGCGCTTTTTATGCTTCAATTACCCAAACAAAGCTTATTGTACGCGCAAAAGGGAATGGAAGAAAGTTACACAAAAAATAATAAATTATTTCATCTCCAACTATTAGGTCTGAAAGCGGGTAATTATGATGAATTAAATTTAACTTCTCAAGCGGCTAAAGAGAGATTTAAAATAATAAATATCATAAAAGATGATAGTGATGACAGCTCTATAATTTCTAAAGTAGCTCTATTCACAAGTCTTGGAGCCCACTATACTATCGATAAAAAAAACACAGACTCTGCGTTTGTTTATTTTAAATCCGCAAATGAGCAACTAAAAAAAATTCCAGAAAAAAATTATTTCTTATATTCTGATTATTACCTTTATTTAGGAGACACCTTTCTAGCGGCAAAAAAAGCAGATTCGGCTTTATATTATTTTGAAAAAAGCTATCAGCTAAAACAAAAATATAAAATCCCTGTTCTCTATACAGAATATACCTTTTTAGGAAATTATTATTCCGAACAAAAACAATATACCAAAGCATTAGATTTTTATTTAAAAGGTCTTGACAATATAAAAAAGTACTATAACAACTTATCAGATCATGCAGATTTATACCAAAAAATATCAGGAGTTTACGGGAAACTAGGAGATAAAAAACAGCAAACCGAATATCAAAAATATTATTCTGACACTCAGAAAAAAGCATTAGAACTCAAAAATAAAAATATAGATTACGCTCTTAATGTAATCTTAAAGGATAAATCCGATGAGTTTGATCAGGCTCAAAGAAAAAATTACATCTATATTTCTATTGGTATTCTTCTATTACTTATTTTCTTTTTCTTTCTTTATAAATTATTAAATAAAGATTTAAAACATAAAGAAAGTATGATCTCTGAGGTAACCAATAGTTTACAGAATAGAGACGAAATCATTACTCAGAAAAATCACGAAACAAAACAACTTCAGCAGAAAGTAAATGATTCTTACCAGGAAGTAATAGATTTAGCAAAAAATAATGATCCTGCATTTTATTTCCGTTTTCAAGAAGTATATCCGGAGTTTCAGAAAAAATTACTGGAAATAAGTCCAAGCTTAAGAACTACCGAACTTATATTGTGCACCTATACATTTTTAGGATTCAGTATTAAGGACATTGCAGACTATACATTTAAATCTGTAAACACAGTTCGTAACAGAAAACAGAATCTCAGAAAAAAATTCGATCTACAAACCGAAGAAGATATGGGAATTTGGTTAAGAAATTTAACCGGATTAAATTCACAATATTAAATTAAACAATTAATTATCAATAAATTAAATAAAAGTAGTATGCAGATGGTATACTACTTTTTTTGTTTTATCATGAATTTTGTTTCTATTTGTACCAGCAAATCAAACGGAGCATCTGGTTCAAAAAAAACCAACACAAATGATGAAAAAAAAAATTAGAACACTAAAAACAGAATCAGATTTCCATAAAGATTTACTAAAAAAGTAGAAACACAAAAGATGAAAAAATGTATCATTAAAATGCCCCAATTTTTTTATTGATACAAACCAAAAACACACAATGATGAAAATTAATAGCTGAGAAAGGGTGATATTTCTCGTCCAAGTATTTACCCTTTTGCTATTAATTTTCTTTTTTTTCCAACTTCTCATTTAAATTCAAACAAAATACATTTTAATTCATTAATATTATTTCATAATTATTAAAAATATAATTAAAAAGATTATTTATTGATAATTATCCAAAATATCTGTCTATTTTTGCACTAATAAATAATAATCACACATTTTAAGGGGCAAAAGTGATATGATCAAAGAAAAATTTTTCATAAGAAACTGTATAATTATTTTTTTCATTCTACTATCGAATTTGGCGGCATCTCAAGATAGTCAATTAACAAAAATTGATAAATTACTAAAAGAAGCACAGAAAAATCATACTAAATATCGTGATTTTGAAGAACTAAAATTAGCTAAAGAAGCCAATATTCTTGCCGAAAAAACCAATAACTCTAAACTGATATCTGAAAGCAGTTATATAGTAGCCCGGGCATTATGCTCTCTCGAATTACAAAAAGAGAGTCTATACTATATACAAAAAGCTTCAAAACAGAAGTTTACAAAACAGACACCCATTCTTCAAGCCAAACTAATCGAATTAAAATCATATAATTATTACGTTTTATCATTAAAATCTCAAAGTTCAGCGGAACTTCATAAAATCCTGGAAATGTTAAAAGGAAATAAGGATTTTTCTTCTGTTAATATAATATGTAGAACGCATGATAATATCGCCAATCATTACTTTGACGAAAACAAGATAGATTCCGCACTTATATTTTATAGATTATCTACTAAAGAATTAGAAAAATTACCTGTATCTAAATTCCACAATGTATTTTGCGAGCATTATATAAATCTTGGGAATGCTTTCCTGAAAAAGGAAAATGCAGATTCCACATTATATTATTTCAAAAAAAGCTATGAATTAAAACTGAAATACAAAGATCCAATACTTTTCACACAATATATGGTTTTTGGAAGCTATTATGAGAATCAAAAACAATATGAAAAAGCTTTAGAATTATATCTAAAAGCAATTCAAAACATGAAAAAATATTCGGTAAACGAAATTCCCTTTAATTTTATTAATAAAAAAATCTCCGATTTATATGGAATTTTAGGAAATAAGAACAAACAAAATGAGTTTGCAGAACTCTATTCAAAAGAAGAAAATCAACTTACACTTGAAAAAAGCAGGAATGTTGATTATGCCTTGAATATTATCCTGGCTGATAAAAAAAATGAATATAATTCTACTCAACAGAAAAAATATGCATGGATATTTATCGGAGTTTCTGTGCTTATTATAATATCATTATTTATTTATACTCTATTGAGGAATAATTTAAAGCATAAAGAATCTACAATCTCAGAATTCACAAATACTTTACAGCAAAAAGAGGAAATAATTTCAAAAAAGAATGTGGAAACCGAAGAACTTCAACAAAAAGTAAACGACGCCTACACTGAAATAATAGAACTCGCTAAAAACAATAATCCTTCCTTCTATTTTCGTTTTCAAGAAGTTTATCCCGAATTTCAAAAAAAATTACTAGAATATAATCCAAATTTAAGAACTTCTGAGCTCATCCTTTGTGCCTATACATATTTAGGATTTACAATTAAGGATATTGCGGAGTACACTTTTAAATCTGTAAACACAATTCGTAACAGAAAACAAAACCTAAGAAAAAAATTCGCTATACAAACTGAAGAAGATATGGGAATTTGGTTAAGGAATTTAACCCGTGAAAAATCATAAAATAAATTTAAAACATTAATAATCAAAAACTTAATTAAAAATAGTATATGAATGGTATACTATTTTTTTTGTTTTTTTGTGAATTTTGTTTCTATTTGCATCAGTAAATCAATGGGAAAGTTTGGTTAATAAACTTTAAAACACAAATGATGAAAAAAAACAAAAACACAAAGAAAATTAACATTACTATCCAAAAGATTTACTAAAAAGTAAAAATGAAAGAAAACTTACCGGATTGATCCCAAGCCAAGACGGTAAGTTTAAAAACACACAAATGATGAAAAAAAGTATCAGTAAAATGCCCCAATTTTTTCTGATGCAAACCAAAAACACACAATGATGAAAATTAATAGCAGATAAAGGATAATATTTCTCATCCAAATAATTATCCTTTTGCTATTAATTTTTATTTTCAAAAGCCTCAAAATTCCCCCAATATTCTGTTTCATAGAATTTCATTGATCCGTTAAAAAAAACAATTAAAACAAATGTTATCTACCATATTTTTAATATAATTGTTTTATTTTTGCAATAATCCCAAAACCAATTATACAACTTTAAGGGGCGAAAGTTAGTATGATCAAGAAAAACATTTTAATACAAAACAGTATAGCAATTTTCGCTATTCTCATTTCAAATTTCATGTTCTGCCAAAATCAGTTCAAGGAAATAGATCAATTATTACAACAAGCAGAGCAAAGCAGAAAAGAATTTAACAATCTCGATCAATTAAAATACGCTAAACAAGCCAGTATTTTAGCCGAAGAAACAGGAGATTCACAAAAAATAGCGGAATGCTATTATAATATTGCGCGTGCTTTATCCTTTTTGGAACTTCAAAAAGAAAGTTTCTCCTATATCAATAAAGCATCTCAGCAGCCTTATACAAAAAAGAGTAAGCTTATACAGGCTCAACTTAAGGAAATAAAAGCCTTTAATTATTATAGTTTAGGATTAAATTCGCAGTTTAATAAAGAATTGCCTGGCATTGTCAAACTTTTAAAAAAGGAAAATAGCAAAGACGCTATTATTTTACTCCAGCGGACTTACTTAAATATTGGCTCAACAAAACCCGATTCAGCCAAATATTATTCAGAATTATGCTTTAAAGAATTAAAAAAATTACCCGAAAAAGACACTCATTTAGAACTAGCCGATTTTTATAGATACAAAGGCACAGAATTTCAGGAGAAGATTCCGGATTCTGCTCTTTATTATTATCAAAAAAGTATTCAGATAACTCAAAAATATCATGACCCTGTGCTTTTTTTCAATTATACGGCATTTGGTGATTACTACTCTAGTCAAAAAAAATATCATGAAGCGATAAGTTATTATGAGAAAGCCATCCAAAATATAAAAGAGCAAAATATCACTCCATACCATTTTGTAAATAATGATCTTTTTAACAAGATTTCAGATCTTTACGGGAAGTTAGGAGAAAAAGATAAACAAAATGAATATCAGGCAATCTATTCAGATCTTCAAAAAAAATTATTAACTGAAAGAAATAAAAATGTAGAATCTGCACTTAATATTCTTTTAAAAGACAAAGAGGAAGAGTATAAATCGTCTGAACTTCAAAAATATACACTAATCTCCATTGGTGTTTTAGCACTTATTTTCTTATTCTTTTTTATTTATAGAATATTAAGAAAAAACCTTAAGCATAAAGATATAATTATCCAAGAAGCTGCTACCACTTTACAAAGTAAAGAGGAAATAATTGATCAGAAAAATTCTGAGACCCAAGAGCTTCAGCTAAAAATAAATGATGCTTATACCGATGTCGTAGAATTGGCAAAAAAGAATGATCCTTCTTTTTATTTTCGCTTTCAGGAAGTATATCCTGAATTTCAAAGAAAGTTATTAGAAACAAATCCAACTTTAAGAACTTCTGAACTTATACTTTGCGCCTATACTTTTTTAGGGTTCAGTATTAAGGATATTGCAGAATATACGTTCAAATCAATAAACACAATACGCAACAGAAAACAAAATTTAAGGAAAAAATTTAGTATTCAAACTGAAGAAGATATGGGAATATGGTTAAGAAATTTAACTTCTAAGAAAGAATAATAAAATTATACAATTAATTTTCAAATATTTACATAAAAATAGTATACAGATGGTATACTATTTTTTTTATGTTTTCATGATTTTTGCTTCTATTTGCATCAGTAAAATCAATCGGAGATCTGATCATAAAAACTTCCGAACACAAATGATGAAAAAAAATACCACAAGTGAAATTGGTCAGATCCAACCGATAGAAATCAACACAAATGAAAAAAATTGCCGTATTAAAATTCCCAAGTTAAAACGGTAGATTAAACACACAATGATGAAAATCAATAGCTGAGAAAAGGGTAATATTCTCATTTTTATATTGCCCTTATGCTATTAAAAAACGAAAACTAGTATATCATAATAAGGTTTTGACAATAAGGTTCTAAATTATTTATTTAGAGCCTTTTTTATGATTAAAAATATCTACAAATTACAATTTCAATCATTAAAAATTTATCAGCAAAAGGGAGCAAAAAAAAAGATTCATTTTTTTAATTTTAATATAAAACATATATTTTATTAACTGTTCAATAGAGTTTATAAAATACATCGTACGAATCGAATTAAAGAATATCCAGCTACTTATTGGAAATTCAAATGTTTGATTATCAATAATATAAACCAAAATAGTATATTAATGGTATATCTGTTTTTTTGATATAGAAGAAAATTTGCTTCTATTTGCATCAGTAAAATTAATAAGACAGTAAGAGTAAGATTTATTTAAAACACACAAATGATGAAAAATTTATATCAATGAATAATGCCCCCAATTTTCTATGATATAAAAAAAGTTAGTCGTAACAATTATTAAAAAACTCTGATTTTTATTTACCAAACACAAGATGAAAAAACATTAAATGAAAAAGGGCAATACACCATATTGCCTTTTTCTTTTTCTGTTCATAAATTACATTTGAAACATTCATTTTTAAATATATTTTCAAAAAAGCCCGATAAAATAATTATTATCGGGCTTTTGTATTAAAAGGTAACTATCAAGAAAAGTACGGGGCATTCGTTTGCCGGAATCGAACCGGATAACCTTGTTGGAGTTACCAACTTCGCTATTCCTCCCCTTTAAATGGTACGATGGAACTTTTCTCTACGACACTTTTATTTTTATAGAAAACAAGGCAATGAGCAAAAAGCGTAGTCGTGCTCTAACCAACTGAGCTACTCTTCCTATTTTAGATTTTGTGTTTTAGATTGTGGAAGAGACGGGATTCGAACCCGTGACCCCGTCGTAATGAGCGAAGTAACGCTATTCTACGGCACTTGTTTTTTATTTTTAAATTTCTTCTTCAGCGATAAACGTTTTTACAATTGGATGCACTTTTGCATTTTCAGGATGATAGCTCATTCCGAAACCACGCCACCCGGAAGACCAATAGAGCATCATTTCTTTTAGATAAGGAACATCTTTTGTCTTGTCATATTTAAAATTTTCATCAAAAATTTCTTGTATTTCCGGTAATAATTCCGGATAAAACATTTGATCCTCTTCATCAAACACTTGAATATGAATATCAAGATGATTTCTCATTTCATTCAATAGATAAGTTCTAAAATCCCAACCCATAATTACAATATCGGAACCTCTGATAGAAATAATAGGTTTCCATTTAAGGTTTTCATCACTTACTATAAATCTTGTTCCTTTAAGTGGTAGTAGAATTGGAACTCTTGAAAACCATTCATCAAAAATCTCTTTTCTTTTTTCTATAGACTTCGGTTTTAGTCCCCATGATTTTAACCAAACTTTGTTAACAGTTTCAATATCGTCCAACATCCATTCGTAAGGCTCTTTCATGACCTGTAAAATTTCTTCCTCATTTTCTAACCAATTATAGAAAAAAGTATATTCTTCAGTAATAATTTCGCCTTCATCCTCATATTCTATAATTTCTTTTTTATCAATGGCATGGAGAACTTTTAAAAACTCACGGTGCTCAGGAATAAATTTGATTGAATATTTTAATTCAATGGAATTAATCTGTTCTTCAGTGAGTGGCTGCCATTTCGCGCCATAGAATCCTTTAAGACAATCATCTTCATTTGACCATAAATCTTCTGTACGTTTCTTAATCCAATACAAAAATTCAGTGAAATTTTCTGGTATATTCATATTATTAGTTTTAAAAAGAGGCAAAATGCAAGAAAACTATAAAAATATAAACCATTTTCAGGTTTATTCTGGAGTCGAACCAAATTAACCGAAGTAAGTTTTCTCTAACGGAACTCTTTATTTTGTTAAATCAAGGTAAAAAATTATAGAATCTTCCGTGCATTTGCTCTACCTGCTGAGCTACTTCTCCTTTTCGAGGGAAAAGGCAGGAATCGAACCTGCGACCCAATGTTTACTCAATCTCGAAGTATAATTCTAAGACGACACTTGATTTTTATGTTTAAATAATTTTAAAATCGAGCAAAATTTTGAAAGAGTTTTAATTTCAATGTAAAGTAGAAGTAACTCTTTTGTACGGCATCGATTGTTTTAAGTAAGGTAAAAAAGCAAACAGAGACTTACTGGTGAAGTATTACCATTATACTATCACAAGGAGTAGGAATCGAACCTACATCGCCACCCTGAAAACGAAGAAATTCTGTTTTACGACACTTACTTTTTAGTTTTCCATTGGGTTTTTCTGTATTTTTTCCAATTTCTCTGAAACTTAATTTCTTTTGAATTAATTGTTTCGTAGCCATGTGGAAAACAATAAGAACATCCCATATCGTCTCCATATAAAATTCTGGAAATCTGGACATTTGAAATTTTCTTTGGAAAATGAATTAATCCATATTCATTGATTCCGAAAGCTTGTCTTAATGACTTAAATTTTTTCATAAGTATTGAGCATTTAACCTCAATACACTGCTTCTTTAAGACATTTTTTATAATTATTCATGGTTATTGTTTTTGTTGAAGCAAAGATATTACTGTAGTGCGCATTCTTTTTACGCAGTTAAAATTTATTTTTTAATTTGTTCGTTTTGCCTTGAAGCAAAAGAATCAAAAATTCATGACTTCTAGTTCGATTTTACTACTATTCTTTTTGTCATTGCGAGGAATGAAATGACGAAACAATCTCTTTAATCACAGAGATTCCACGCTCCACTTCGTTCCGCTCTGAATGACAAACTAACTGTTAATTAAAACATTGCACTTTCCTAGCCCCGATTGCAACGGCATCCTTTTGTGTAGCGAAGCGTAACAAAAGATATAGTGGAAAGCGGGAAATGGCTCCTAAAAAAATTAATGGTTATTAGTTTTATTTTTAAAAGCAGTGCCTTTTACAGCACTACTTTTTTTATCATTGCTACCGCTGATTTTCGGTCTTCCAAAGCATTCAGTACATCGAAAATTTTGTCGGACCAACCCGCGATAAGGTATACATCATTTTTTCTAACGTCCAACGGTTGTTTTCCGTAACCCGCCAAATCAAAAATATACAATTTTGCATTGGGGTTGAAACTTTTGTATTGACTCCATGAGTTTTCAAAGGAATTTCTACCACCATTACTATCCCAAAGCTGAGTGTCGGTGAACAACATTACTTTATCCACTTTTTCTCTTTTTCTGATCAAATCTTCGATCACCAAATAACCGTTTGTGGAGTAACCAACCTCACCTTCTCTTTTGTAGAATGCATCTACGTTTCTCAGGATACCATTTTTAGGCATCGGAACTCTTTTCCAAGTGTCTCCAAACATACCTGAAACCACATTTTTGCACTGTGACTGCAACATCATCGACATCAACAAACCGATATCGTACAACAATACTTTAGATTTCGGAGAAACCGGCTGTTGCATCGAACCTGAAACGTCTACCGCGATTACCACCGAAGTATCGAAACCAAAACCTTTGATATTTTTTGCACTTACCATCACCGCATCTTCCAATGCTTCCAGGATTGACGAGGTATATTTTGAATCAATCGTTTTCAATTCTCTATACGCCGCCAAAAATCTGAATGGCAATTGTTTTGAATTTCTCACTGCTTTTTCATCCGACAGATAATTGCACACTTTGTACATTGCGTCTGAAGAAACGCTAGCTTCCAAAATATTTCTAAGGTTTCTCAACGTTGCCATATAACCCAGCTTGTTGCTGAAAATCAATTCTTCCCATTTATTTTTGAAAGCTAATTTTCTTTCTGATTCATCAGCAAACTTCGTCTGACCCAACACTGAAAGTTCAACTTCCCAAGTGTATGGAGTTTCCAACGAATCGTTTACGATTTTGTTAAAAATTGCTTGCTGATTTTCGTCTTTTGCTTTTGGGTGAACCAAGAACAAGGCATCTTTCAGAGTTACTTCAGCTTTTCTGTTGTATTTTGCAAATTGGTATTCATCAAATTTATTGAAAGATTTTACCAAACCTTTTTGGATTTGTTTTGAAAGTTTATTCAACTTTTTAGTATCCGTTCTTTCGTTGGCTAATTGGTAATATGCTAACAATTCTGTGATTTCGTCTGCTCTTTGGATAACTCCATCAACGGTTCTGCTTACCAAGTCTGTACCTGAAGTCTGTTTCGCCAATTCTGTCGTCAAAACCAATGGAATCGAACGCAAATACATATCTTTTCTTGCATAAACCGCCAATTTTGCAACGAATTCCGGATCGTTTTTCAGAATCAAAGCTTGGATTCTCGCCAATCTGTCATTTCCTTTTTCATAAGTTGCGTTTGATAATCCTGTTGTAACAACAGCACTGTATAGTTCTTCTGCAGGTGTCATTGTATAAGCTTTTGCACCTTCGTAGTTCATGACTACTTTATTCTCTTTTCTTAAAAAATTAAATTTCATGGTTACTGTTTTTTTGTTAAACATTTGGAAGATTATCACTTCCTCTCTGATTTCTTATGCAAAGTAAGGGTGGCATTACGCAGTCTTTTTGCGTAGTATAGGTTTTTGTGAAAAAGTTTTTATTTCTTTTGATTTAAACACGAATGACACAAATTTTTGCACTAAAAACACGAATGATTGATTGTGATATTTGTGAAAGTATTAGTGTGATTTGTGTTTAGATAAAATCTATCATTCATTTTACATAAAGGAATCGACAGTTTCAGGTTTTTGGAAATCCGTTGTCTAGCTTTGTATACATTAAAATGTAAGCTATGATAAAAGGATTATATGAAACTCACGTACAGGTTAGCAATTTAGAAAACTCGATAAACTTTTATACTGAAGTTTTAGGTTTACAATTTGTTCATAAAGAAGAAAGTCGCAGAATTGCATTTTTATGGATTGGAGAAAATAAAGAAGCAATGCTTGGTTTGTGGGAGCAAAAGGAAAATTTGCAGACAAGACATTTTGCTTTTTCGGCAGATAAAGAAGATATTCTGAATTATTCCGTTGAGTTTTTAAAAAATAAAAATTTAAAGCCGTACAATTTCTTAAAAGACGGAATTGATGAACCAATGGTTTTTGCGTGGATGCCTGCGTTAGCTATTTATTTTAATGATCCGGATGGAAATCAATTAGAATTTATTTCTATTTTGGAAGGTGATGGAAAGCCTGAGTTGGGAGTTATTTCCTATGAAAAATGGTTGGAAAACAAATAAAAAAGCAGGTTCTGATTTCTCAAAACCCGCCTTTATAAAAATGGTTATTAGTTTTATTTTGCGAAGATCTCTTTCAACTGAGAAAGAATATTACTGTTTCCAGAAACGGTGATATCCCCAATTTTGTCGGCGATTTTCTCCATATATTCCATTTCTTTCAGCTTCCATAGGACTTCGTTTTCTTCCATCAGTTTTGCGGTGTTTAGCAAACTTCTTGTGGAAGCCGTTTCCTCACGACGCATGATGCTGTTGGCCTGTGCTTTTTTCTCGGCGATCAAAACCTGATTCATGATTTCTTTCATTTCTCCGGTTAAGATCACGTCACGGATTCCCGCATCAGAAGCTTTCAGACCTAGATCTTCGGCTTTGTTTCCAAGATTTTCAAGAATTTCTTTTCCTACAGAATCTTTTTTCACAAGCAATTCATCCAACGTCAAGGCTCCAACAAATTCACGCAAAGCCAATTGCATCAAAATATACAATTGCTTATCATATTCTTTGTTTTCCATCAAGGCTTTTTCAATATTTTCCACTTGAAAACGCACATAGAAATTGATACGAAGCATCGCTTTATCTTTGGTCAAAAGTTCCTGACCTGCGATTTCCATTTGCTGCATACGAGTATCAATGTTTTTTACCTCAACAGAAATTTCGTTGTTCCAGAAGTAGTAAGTTCCGGCTTCCAGAACTTTGGTCAATTTTCCGTCAATTAATAATAATCCTTTATATTGATTCGTCACAACAAACTTTCTTGTGAAATTTTTCAACTTCATATTTTCCAGGATTGTTTTGGAGATTTTCTCTGTGATCTCAACTTTTGTTAAGTCAACTTTTTGAAATTCTCTATTCAAAACACCCTTCCAGAAAGCATATTGACCAACATTCAATACTTCTTTAAAGATTCCGTTTTCCTGTACCAAAACAATTTCACCATCTTTCACATCAATAACTTCCAACATTGAATTCAAACCTTCATTTTTCAATAAAAGATTCAAGTCTTCTGTTGTTTTAAACTGATTTTTCATTTCATGGATTTCCAATGATTTATTCCCGAAAATCCAATGATTACCTTCTTTTAAAATTTCAATTAAGTTTCGGTTTTTGAAAACCAAACCAACCTGATACGCTTTAATTTGTACATTTTTAAACATCATATTTTATTTTAAGTGTTATTAATTTTAATTAAAAAAGGAAAAATTCGAGATTCTCTCTTCCAAAAATAGCGGAAGGAAAGTTTTTCATAAAATTCCATTCATTTCAGAATAATATTCTTAAACTTATTTCCTAATTATTTAGATCTTGGGCGTGTCCCTTGCCATCGCTAAAGCAACAGCTCGGGTTGTTGTGAACTTTCGTTCGTAAGCTTCATCAAAAGCAATATTTAATTGCTTTCAATTCACTTATACTTCTATCTTTTTTGCGAACAAAAAAGGATATCCGTTACCATCGCAATCGTCCTTCTTAGAAAATTCAATTCAATTAGTGACTATTCATCAACCGAATTTTATTTTCAGAAAAAATCTTTTCTTACAAGCTTTTTCAAAATGTTGATTCAACAACTGAAAAAAACTCAAATTTTCCCATTACAAAATGTTTTTTTAGTGAGAAACATTCAAAACTCTAATAAAAAATAGATTTTAAGCCTATTTTCAACTACAGTGATAGTGTAGTGCTCTAACCAACTGAGCTACCTCATTCGAAGTGAGGGAGGGAGTCGAACCCTCGCATCCAAAAAAGCTATTACTCTAACCGAACTGAGTTATATTCCCTTACGGAAATAGAAGGATTCGAACCTCCGACCCATAGCGCATGGTAGAAGTTTTTTGGCAAACTCCTGAAACCTTCAAGTCAAGTTGAACAGAATCAATAATGTCTCTCAACAAATTCTCCTGCAATGGTGCCATACAGAAACACTCAACAAGACTTGCCTGATATTTTGACTAAAATCTGTTTTTCAAAATTTTAGTGTTGTTTTGTTTTGATGATGCAAAGTAAAAAGGGAATTGCGCAATCTTTTTGCGTTGTTTTTATTTTTATTAATTTTCTTTTGTCTTGAAACAAAAGAAACAAAAGTTCAAGACTTGGAAACTTCCGCTAAAAATTAATTCTGTTCTCTAAAAATTCTAAAACTCGCGCGAATTCGGCATTGGTTCTTCGATTCAATATTGGTCTCGCGCTCAAACAGTAGAATTTTCTTAACGTTCACAAAATTAATTTTCTTAACGCTCCATTTTCCTATGTCAATAAAAAACTCCCTTTTTTAAAGGGAGTCATTGTTACATTTTTAAATTGCTAAATTGTTACATTAATCTTGTTGTAAACACCAATGCAAAATCTTTGCAATATTTTTCGCATCATCCACCCCTCTGTGATGAGTGCCTTCAAGCTTGAAATTCAGTTCGCCTAAAGCTCTTGCCATTCCGACACTTTTTCTGACGGTCGGATGCAATTCTCCGAATAATGTTTTCACATTAATATGATCATCACTCAAAGGATAATCGACATTGAATCTCCTTGCCTGATTTTTAAGCATATTCAAGTCGTAATTTCCATAACTCGCCCAAGTCAGGTCTTCAGAATCGTATTCTGCTCGTAGAATATCTAATGCATCTTCAAGCAAAATGCCTTCTTCATCAAGCATTTTCTGAGTAATGGAAGTCAGTTCCGTACAAAACGGACTTACTTTTGAATATTGAGGTTTCACTAAGATTCCTTCATTTTTCGAAATCTTACCGGTTTTTGCATCCATTATGCAAACTCCGATTTCTATGATTTCACTTTCCTGACCTCTTGGCGGACGGTCATTCCAACACGTGGCTTCGAGGTCTATAATTAATATGTTGTCTGTTGTTTTCACTTTTTTAAATGTTTTAAAAGGTTGGAAGTTTGAAGTTGGGGGCTGGAAGTGAATTATGCACTGCAAAAAAACTTCCCGCTTCCCGCTCCAATCTTCCTTACCAAAATTATTATTCCAAAATTTTTCTTAGAATTCTGGCAGCATTGTAAGCATCGTCTGCTCCGCTGTGATGATTTCCTTCAAAATCCATATTGAAGAACTTTAGGGCTCTTTTTAAACCCATCATTTTATGAAGTCCATGATAGTTTTTGAATTGATTCATCACATTTATATAATTTTCAGAAAAAGGATTTTCGATTCCGAGATAATCACATTGTTCCATGATCTGCTCTTTATCAAAGTTTCCGAAACCTGCCCAAGTAAGCGTGGAAGAATTGTATTCATCCCTTATTTTCTCACAGGCTTCTTCAAAATGAATTCCCTTTTCTTTTATTAATTGTGGAGTAATTCCTGTTAAATCTGTACAAAATTTATTGATTTTAGACCTTTCTGGAATTACATAAATGCTTTGTTTCTTGGAAATTGCTTTTGTTGTTACGTCTAATTCGCAAATTCCTATTTCTATAATATCGACTTTTTGTCCGGCGGGAATTCTGTCGTTTTCCCAACATGTGGCTTCTAAGTCAATGATTAGTATTGTGTTTGTTGTTTTCATGTTTTTTGGTTTAAAGGATGGGAGTTGGAAGCAGGAAGATGGAAGTTTTTACGGTGTGCAATATACTTCCAGCCTCCAACTTCAGACTTCCATCTTATTAATTTCTTGGTGCAAAAGGTGGAGTCCATTTTTTCTTCTTCATCATCTCCTTCACTTCTTCATAAGAAATCGGATAAAAGTTATGACAATCTACGCCCACATCGATACTCAATGCCATCTCGTCATCCGGCAAAGTTCCGTGCGAATGCCCGTAAAGTTGCCAAACTCCGCGGTGTGAACCATTCCAGGTTCTCATTGCGTAATGAAAAAGAATGATTTTCTGTTTGCCATTGTTGTTGTCCGGCTCATCAATTCTTAATTCGTGGTAATCTCGGATGGAAGCAAATCGTTTTGGGTAAGTGAGCGCTGCACCTTCATGATTGCCTTTTATTAAATGAATATTTCCATTCAGTCTGTCCAAAATTTCTTTAGTAAAATCAGGTTTTCCTAAACTCATATCACCCAAATGATAGACCGTGTCACCATCTGTAATTCTTTCATTCCATCTTTTGATGAGTTCTTCATTCATCTGTTCCAAAGACTCAAAAGGTCTTTCGGAGAATTTTATAATATTTTCGTGTCCAAAATGATGGTCTGCTGTAAAAAATATATTGGGTTTCATTTTTTGTCTTGTTTAAATTTTAAATTAATTTTCTCGAAATGCTTTATAAAAAGCAGTTTCAATTTCTAGTTTGTCACTTTCTGTATATCTTCTGGAAAAGTGAATCGGGATGGCTTCTTTCACCTCACATTTATTCATAATTTTTCCTGATGCAGATGCAAAACTGTGATAATTGGTCTTTGCAAATTCCTGATCTTCATCTTTGTAAAATGTTTCTATATAGACCATATCTGCTCCGTTGAAAACAGTTTTTATTTTTTCATAATTGCCTTCACAAACGGCATGATCCATAATTACTCCTAATTTGTAACCTTCATTTCTTGTCAAAAAATGAAATAGATCAGAAGCTTTGTAAACTGTTTCTTCAATCTGAATTTCTTTGTTTAAATCGTTGTTTTCAAAAGCTGTTTTCAATTCGCTGATCCATTTTCCTTTTTTAAATTCGGAAGCGTTTTCATTAAAAGTAACTGAATCTTTTTGTTTAAACAGATAAGCAATGGAATCTGTTTTGTGATCAAGAATTGCGAAATCAACATTCACGTATTCATCTTCAAAAAGGAAATTCTGAGTTGTTACCAATTCAAGATTCCAATGTGGTGGACGAATTTTATAAACATTGATTTCTTCTTTTGAAACAATCTCACGAATTTCATATTCAATCGCATTTTCATCAATTAAGTTCCAAGTGTAAGATTTTAACCTTGCTTCAATTTGTTGATGAATATTTTTCGGTCCGCAAATCACAATTTTTTCTCCGCTTCCAATTTGATGTCTGAAAATTCCATCAAAATTCGAAAAGTGATCAATGTGAGTATGACTAATGAATATCGCTGAAACCGACTGTATTTCTTTCACTGTCAGCAAACTCGCTTCACCGCAATCACACAAATAATGCTTTCCTGAATTGGGAATTTTTATTAATATACTGATGTCTTCTCTTAAAAGACTTTTTATTTCTGCTTGCAACATTTTTTTTTATTTTTTACCACAATTAATCATTCTCAGTGTCATTCTGAATGAAACGAAGTGGAGTGAAGAATCTACTTTAATATTACGAAAATAGATTCTTCCTTCGTCAGAATGACAAACCTTCTGCATATTAAATTGATTATTTTATGGTTTTGTTAAATACATAAAAAAGTTTCGATAATAAATTACCGAAACTAAACTTTAAGAGTCATCAACTCTTCTTTTATAAAGTCGATTACTAAAGAATTCAATTTTTTGTTGATTCTTTTTTGTTCGTCTTTTTCTATAGTTGTGAAAACTTTCGGGAAATCTTTTTCAAAATCTTCCAATATATCCTGTGAGAAAAGACCAATGACTTTTCCAATCATTTTGGGCTCAAATTCACCAATCTTGCTAACAACATTATTCAACCTGTTTACAGTTGCGTATTTTTGGATTTCTTCCCAAATTTCCTGAGCCGTTTCACTGAAATGAACTTCTTTTTGAGCCGGTTTATCTTTTCTAACCATTTTAGATTTTTCGATCCATTTCTCATTTTTATTTTTCAAAATGACCCTTGAACCGTTTCCAAAATATTTGGTTTTCAAAGTTTTTACAATAGTTCCTTCACACATATTATTCTCGATTTCCGGTAATCCCAACCAAGCCGGAATTTTAGAATCGAAAATATTAGGAAACTTCAAAGCCTCATCCAAAGTACCTTGAAACAAAATTTTCGCATAGAAAAATCCAATTTCTTCAAAAATTTGGTTGACCAAATCTGTATCTAAATAAGTTGTTCCATTCAATTTAATATCGAATGCATAAAATTCATTGTAAGGCGCATATTCAACACCTTTTTGAACTTTTATTGCATCTTTTATGGGCTCAACTTCTTTGTGCTTGTAACCACCACCGAACAATTCACCGTAAATAACCACGGTTTCTAAATCAGGGTAAATAGTTTTCACTTTTTCGAAGACATCAATTACGTTTTTTCTGTAACGTTCTAATATTTGATGTGCATTATAGAATTTTTCATCCTTCTCGATGAAAGCGGTTCTTTTAGCGATCTTAATTTCCTTTCCATCGGTAAAGAAAGAGAAATTAGCACCGTGAACTTTTTCCTGTACAATGAAAACCTCATCCCCAAAACCCTGCAACTTGATCTGATCGATCACACGAGTTTGGTAAGTATTTTCTATAGAGTTATATGTTTTGAAAATCATTTTTTTAAATTTTTAATTATTTTAACCACAAAAGAGACAAAAGATTTAACACTTAAGAATACTTAAGTTTTTAAAGCTTAACACTTTGAAAGCATCAAGTACACATAAGAGAAAATCCAAGATTTTCATTTGTAGTTTAACTTATTTTTAATTCGTTATTCTTCATCTGAGTAACGTGTCTTTGGGCATGAAGTGAAAGGAAATAAATGTATTCATACACATTGATTTTTCCCAATTCATTTACGGTCATTGTTGTTTTGCAGAGAAGACCCTCGCCATTTTTCATCAAGTCTAAATAATTTAGACATTGGTGATATTGCTGAGAAATTAAACTTCTGATTTCATTTAAATTTAATTCTCCTTTCGGCTCCATATGTTCTGGTCTAATCCATTCAAAAGCTCCGTACTCACCTACTTTTTCAAACCTTTCTTTATTGAAACTGTAATTTTCAATTTCAAGATTTAAATCATAATTAAGATAATTTCGCATTGCTTTTTTTGAACCTTTTTCAATAAGAATCAACAAATAAAAGTTTGTAAGATAAATATGTTCTAAAATCTGCTGAACCGTCCAACCTCCATTTGAAGATTGATAATTCAACGTTGCATTATCTTTATCAAACCATCTGTCAACCTCATCAAAACTGAGATTCAAATGCTTTTTTATATCTTGAATTAATCTAAAAATATCCATTATAATTTTTTAAAGTTATTCAAAAGACCTTCAATATTTGCCTTTCCAACAGGATTCATGGAGTGGCAATAGAATTTTGGTAAGTCTAGATAATGATCCATACAATATTCTACCAGCCATTTTGCACAATCATATCCTGTTTTCTCTACAAATTCATGAGAATTTGGTTCTAAATAATGTTCATCTGCAAGGTCATGGTCAAAAGAAATCATTTCCGGAAGTCCTTTTTCCAAAATCCTATTGACAAACTGTTCGTAATTACGAACGATATGCCAATCTTTTCTGAGAAAAATATCCTGTTTGGTATACTTATATGCCTCAATCGGATATCTTATATCATCCAGAAATAATAATCTTTTTGTTATTTCCATTGCTTTATTTATTTTTTTGGTTGGAAATTGGAAGCTTGGTGCAGAAAGTTTATATACATTTCAAAAAACTTCCATCTTCCTACATCCCGCTTCCAGCTATTTTACACCATCATATCAGCACAATTTGAACTTGCGAATGCGTAAGGTTTTGCTTTAAACACATATCCCATTCCCAGAATATATCCCATTGCATCTTTCAAAGCGACGTTGGATTTAAAATCCGGATCGGTGTTAATGTCTGCGTGTACCTCCATTTCTACATCATAAGTTTCCAGAATAGAGCAAATTGCATAAGCGATTTCTACAGATTTGTTGACTTCGTTCAACATTCGCTCTTTGATACTGATATTCTGTATTTCTCTTTCTTTTCTGATAAAGGTAAACGCTCCTTTTCCCTCACGAATAAAGACAACTGCCGTAGCATAATTAATGGCGTCACCATAAACGTGAGAGTCTGAACCCACACACACTTTCAGTCGGTGTCCATTTGCCTGTTCGCGGATGATGGCTTCTTCTACCAGCTGTGTGATAGAGTGTTGGAAAAATTTTCCAGTCATATTTTGCCATGTTTGTTGTTGCGCTTCCATTTTTTCTACATGTTTAAGTTTTATACTTTTTATAATTCATAAATGATCATTGATAAATGATTTTTACTTTCAGTTACTGTTCTAATTTCTAACCTCTAGTTTCTAATTTCTATTTTTCTGTTGATTCATCAGGACTCGAACCTGAACAACAAGAGTCAAAGTCTTGTGTGCTGACCAATTACACTATGAATCAATTCATTAGTAATGAGTAATCGGTAATTAGTAATATTAAAATCATATTTAATAATTTACATTCGTAATAATTACTCATTGCACATTACTTATTATTTATATTTTGGCGGAACAGACAGGAATTGAACCTGTACCTTTAGTTTTTCAGACTAACGTGCAGACCTTCTACACCACTCTTCCAAGTTTATTAGTAATGATTAATAGGCAATTAGCAATATTAAAAATCTTCATCAATTACCTATTAATCATATTTTGTACGGGAAAAGGGACTCGAACCCTCAAAACCTTGAGCCTAAATCAAGTGTGTCTACCATTTCCACCATTCCCGCAAATTTTTATGAGTAATCAGTAATGTGTATTGGTAATATTAAAAACGTTCAATATAATTACTCATTGCACATTACCCATTACTCATATTTTGTACTCCATAAGGGAATCGAACCCTTGCTTTCTGCTCGAAAGGCAGGCGTCCTAACCGTTAGACGAATGGAGCATTAAAAAAAATCAACCAACCAGGAATCGAACCTAAACAACAAGAGTACATTTCCTGCATGCTGCCGTTACATTATCAGCTGATTTTTTTGGTGGAAGTAGTAGGATTCGAACCTACTCAGCAATGAAGCAACAGATTTACAGTCTGCCCCGACTCTCCAACTTCGGCGTACTTCCGGATTTTGGTACTAGTTGATTGTTGTTGGTTAATAGTTTTTCAGATGATGCAATATCTCTAACTTCTAATCTCTAGCATCTAACTTCTTTTTTGTGAAGAAAAACAAAGCTTGTCATTATTTTTTTAGTTTGATATATGAACTTCTTCGCTCGACAAACTCTTTTTTTCTTCGGAACTAATCTCATTTTAGTTATTTGAGATGGTTATGGGATTCAAACCCACTCAGTTTTCACAACGGTTTTGCAGACCGCCCCGACTCTTCCACTTCGGCGAACCATCGTTTTTTGTGAGTAATAAGTAATTGGTTAATGAGTAATTTTTCCAATTAACTTTTAACTCTAATTTTTTTGAAGAAAAACAAAGCCTGTCTTAATTTTTTGTTTGATATAAGAACTTCTACGCTCGACAAACTCTTTATTTTCCTCTTTGAAACAATTAACATTTAGTTTTTGCGATTCTGGAAAGATTCGAACTTTCAACTTCCGGTTTAACAGACCGGTGCTCTACCATTGAGCTACAAAATCATTTTTTGTAATTTCGGAAGGACTCGAACCTTCAACCTTCGGCGTATGAAACCGATACTCTAACCTATTGAGCTACGAAATCTTTTATGTGAACTGCCAATTATTAATTCTCTTTGCTATCAATTTTCAAATTCACTTACGAAGTGAAATTCACTATTGACTATTCACATTACTGCACTCCATAAGAGAATCGAACTCTTATCTACTGCTCGAAAGGCAGCCGTCATAAACCATTAGACGAATGGAGCAAATTGTCTGGAAAGCAAGATTCGAACTTGCGACCTCCCGCGTCCAAGACGGGTAAACAACCACCGTTATCTTTCCAGTTTTGCAGATTCATTTCAAAATTCTTTTCCGAGAGACAGTCGGATCGGAAATTATCCATGAATCTTTGCGGTCTATGCGAGAATCGAACTCGCAGTGCCTGAGCGACAGTCAGGCAGGTTAGCCATTACCTCAATAGACCTTTTTTGTGATTCCGACAGGACTCGAACCTGTAACCCTGGGTTTAGAAAACCCATGCTCTATCCAATTGAGCTACGGAACCTTAGTTAACTTGAATTGTGAATTGTCAATTCGCTTTGCTTGTCAATCTTAAATTCACTTACGAAGTAAAATTCACCATTGACTATTCACTTTTTAGTAATCCCAGAAAGATTTGAACTTTCAACCCCCGGTTTAAAAGACCGGTGCTCTAACCATTTGAGCTATGAGATTGTTTTTGTAATCGCAGAAGGGCTCGAACCTTCAACCTTCGGCGTATCAGACCGATGCTCCAACCAATTGAGCTATGCGATTGTTTTTAAACTTGTGAATAGTCAATTGTCAATTCTTAAAATTCACTTGTGAAACAAAATTCACCATTGACTATTCACTATTAATCATTCACATTTTTGGGTTTCTCCGGGGATCGAACCCTGTTCTCCGGTGCACAGACCGACGCTTTACCAAATAAGCTAAAGAAACCATAAAAAAAGCGCCTCTTTTTGGGAGGCGCTCTATATTTTTGACGTATCAGTTCATTAACTGACGCATTTATATAAGCACCTTTTATCCACAAATTCACTATCAAGAATACATGCACATCCCATCGGCTCTTGTCCGTGTAGTCTTGAATACTGATTAGATATGTTATGTAATTGTTTCATTATATTCTTGTTATGTTAAAAAGTTTTTGAAATGTTGAAAACTCTGTTGCTTTCAATTTTCGGTTGCAAAGTAAATGTGATTTTTTTTAACTCGCAAATTTATTTTTAATTTAACTGATTGAAAGTCAATTAATTATGATCAAATTTTAGAATAGAGAATTTCTGTCCGTAATATTTTACAGATATCTTAATTACCTAAATGACTGTCTCTCATCGGGTTTACTTATCACGCTTATTTATCGTATTAAATGTTCATTGTTGATTAAATAATTTTCACTTTTATGGTTATTTTTTTTCATTCTAAATAATTTCTGACCTAAAAACACAAAAAACGCCTCGATTGTCGAAGCGTTTTTGTGGTATTTTGATTA
This sequence comes from Chryseobacterium sp. SIMBA_038, assembly GCF_046535115.1. Lineage (NCBI taxonomy): Bacteria > Pseudomonadati > Bacteroidota > Flavobacteriia > Flavobacteriales > Weeksellaceae > Chryseobacterium > Chryseobacterium sp. SIMBA_038. The sequence goes on along the minus strand of NZ_JAWRXH010000004.1, from coordinate 179,686 downwards.
AATTTTTACGAATTTACAGTAAATAATTTCCAAAGCAAGCACATTTCGCTTCATTCCATATCATCCATTCATATCCAAACGATCCCTTTATTGACGGGCGATCGCATAGATTTAAACTGATATGTGCTCTTTGTATTGTCATAATTTTGTTGCCGCAAAGATAAATCTTTTTATTAATTTGTTGGTAATTTTATATTTGTATTGGTTGCTTCGGGAGCCTAAATCAAAAGTTTTTCACTGATTCTACTTCTCGTTTTCTTCATTCATCAATTTATCCAATTTTTCAAGATCTGGAAGTAAGCTTCCTTGATAATCGTATAAACTTTTATACCCCGAAGTGGAAATAACTACAATCTCTTTTGCTTCAATTAAAGAAAGAAGAGGAAATATTTCTCTTATTTTTTTCACTGCAAATAGCTGCATTTTTCCAGATGATATAATTTCATTCACAATTTCAAAAGCATTTTTACCTTCATGCTTTAAATAAAGATATTTCATCATGTTATCCATTTAAAAATCTTTTATTTTAATTACAATTAATTTCTAAACATTTTATTTCTCCCAGTTTTAAACCTAGAAATATCTTTCAAAATAATTTCATCTTTTGGATTGAAATGTTTCAGCTCATTTACGATTTCAGAATGGGTATTCACTTTTTCTGCTATAATTTCGTAAGCTATATTTCTTGTTGTTGACTGAAGCTTTTCATCTTTTTTAAACTCATACTTCAAGGCTTCCAGATAAATATTCTTTTTATCAGATGGAGTTTTCTTATATAAATTTTGAATTTCGCTGTCCAGTTTTTTCACATCAAAAATATTGGCGAAATAATTATTAAGGCAATTGAAAGCATCTTTATTTTCCTCCCACCCCTTTAATAAAATTTGTTGAGCAGCTTCCGGTGTTTCCATTTTTTTGCGATAAATTAAAGAAGCTTTTACCATCTGATTATTGTTTACATAATCATCAACTATCATTTGATAGTAAGTATGGGCATTTTTTATATCATGAATTTCAATGTATAAATCGCCTACTTTTTCCTTTTGCTCAAGTTCTTTATAAAGATCGATCGCTTTTCTATATTGTTTTGCCCTTTCGTAACATGATGCCGCTTCCGATTTATTTTTCAGCTTTTTAAGATAGATTACCGCTGCTTCATTATAAAAACCTCCATCTTCCAATGTTTGGGCACCACGATAATGGTCACGAAGAAGATTCATATACACTTTTGCTGCTCTTTTATAATCTTTTTCGTCGATATATTTTTGCGCCAGGTCTTCATATTTACTTCTAATCTTGTCAAAAAGTGAAGGTTCAAGATAAAAATTTCCACCACCTGCTCCACCTTTACGGCCAGATGCTTGTTTTTCTTTTTCCTTGTCTTCCAGACGAATCAGGACAATAAAAATGATGAAAGCAACAATGGCAAAAATCACCAAAGTCCCAATAACACTCCAAAAACTCTGATGAAAAAGCTGCGCCAGAATCCCGATAACCTTGATGATCACCAGGATAAAAAATGCCGCCATGAACTTGTCTATAAACTTCTGCCTATTCATCTTTATCTGATTTTAAAATAGTTTTATCTTCACTGAAAAGCCTGTAAAGAAGCAATACAACTCCAATAATGAGAAGCCAAACAAACCAGTTGTAGCCAAACATTTCGATCAAAGGGTAGAAAATATATGCTAATAAAGCCACAAGCACAATGATTAGAAAAATTTTAATTCCACTTGGGACATTGTCACCTCCAATATTCAAAGATCTTCTTTTTACGATAAAAGAATACAGTCCGACAACGCCTGTCATGAAAATTATTAACCAAATAATTTCTGAAAAAGAAATGTCATATTTTGAATAAGGTTTTTCTTTTTGCAATGTTTCCACTTTTTGTGCCTTGTTCGGATCAATTGGAGGTTCAATATATTCTTTTGTTCCGTAAAGTCGGCCTAAAGAATCTTCAATTAAAACCTGTTTCTTTTTCAATATTGTTTTTACAATTCCCTGATCGGCTGGTTTTCCTGAACTTATTTTGTTAAGAGAATCTGTAATTTTTTTCTTGTATTTTTTTTCACTTTGAGCAAGATATTTTACAATTTTCTTGCTGTAAACTTTCTTTAATGAATCTTTTGAAACATCTGTTTTATCATTAAGTTTGAAAATTTCATCCTGAATTTTATTAATCGGTTTACCACCATTCTTTAAATATTCTTCATAGCTTTTTCCGTTATCTCGATCGCTAAGATGTAATGATGCTTTCATGTGTTCGTCCATCAACCCACGTCTTTCTCTTCCGTACATAGAATCGATCTTCATATCAATATCTGTAACACCGGATTGATAGGCGACAACAGGATTCATCATGTTTTTATCCACTTCAGAAACCTTTCCAGATGAAGGCATCGGAGGGGTTTGTACAGGTTTTTCTTTATTCAAAAAAATGAATAATCTAAACAATCCGATTACAATTAAAAACACAAAAAATATCCATCGGTATTTTTGAGAATAGGTAGATTTTTCATCATTTGAAGAATTTCCACCGAATAATTTACCGAGCCATGAATTCTGAAATTTAAATTTACCGAAACCGTCACCTCTGGAAGTTCCCATCACGTCAAGTGGAACGCCTAATTCTACTGCTCTGTCGGGATATTTTTCGATATAACTTAAATATTTTTCAACTTCTTTTTTATTTCCTGCCATCACTTTTTTCAAGTCAAAAGGCAGGTTTTTCATCCACTCTTCCTCTGTTTGTGGTTTTTCAAGAGCTTCAAGAATTTTTTCATCATCCATTTCAACAGTGTAACTCTCAATTTTTTGAGGAATTTTTACGCCGTTTGATGGTTTTCGAACAGTAATATTTGATTTTTCAGGATATTGAATTAATGAAATCCAGTCGATTTGTTCTGATAATTTAACCAAACCAAATTCGGGATGCATAATGAGATATTCAGCATCTATATTTTGCCAGTCTTCAGGATTTATTTTAGGATAAAAAATCGTGTTTTCAGGAATGAATAATTTATTATCAAAACATTGGAAATAAGAATTTTTTCCAATTTCAGTTGGTGTATTTTGATCAAAAATTAAAAAACATCCATACAAAATATTCGGTTCGTTGGAAGGAATCGGAAATGACTGAATTTGGTTTAAATCAATTCCTAAAATTTCCATTTCGTAAAGCCAAATCGATGGCGAAGAATCTTTTATTAAAAGTCCTTTTTTCGGAAAATTATTTTTCGGAAAAGGTTTAATTCTAAGCTCCATATTCCAAAATTTGATTAATAAATTTTTCCAGATATTCCGAATACATATCTTCCATTTTCCTTACTTTCAACAACGTATTTTCTGGCAGATAATATTCTGAACCACCGAATTCTACATTAGTCGACAACGACAAGAAACCCTGTTCTGTAGAAGGTATATAAAATGTCGGAATATTTCCGTTACTGCTTTTAAAGGTCAACATTCCGCGGGAATCTGTAATGATCTCACTTCCATCAGGAAAAGTGAATTTGTTTTTATTTTGTTCAGCGAAAATTTTAATCTCAAACTTATTTTTGATGAAATTTATTGAATTTTCATAATTCTTGTTTAATTCACTTCCGGACACGACTAAATTACCCTTTGTATTAATTCCAATTTTACTGAAATTACCTACTATTTTAATTCCACTATAATTTAATCTCGAAGCTTCTGCCAATGCTTTTGTATCATTTTTTTGAATTTCAGCATCGTTTTTTACGGATTCAATAGAGATATTTCCATCAATATTTATTTTAAAAATGGACGGCATGTCTGCATGGAATAAGTAAAAACTCCTGCCAAAATAAATCAGTCTTGAATCTGCAGGAATATTCTGCCCCGTTACATTAAGATCTGAATATTCTTTTGTACTTAAATTTAATTTAGAAATCAACTTCTTATCCGGTTGATATTGACATAAAATAAATTGTTGTTGTTTATTTTTCGCCAAAGCGAACTGTCCTTTGGGTTTTACAGAAATATTTTCAATCAAAACTTCACTTCCATGATAAGTTTTATAATAATCGTAATAATCTCTATTATAATAATTATCAGAAAGATAAGTCTTTAACAACTGCTTTTTATTGCTTAAAATAAAAAATTCACCTTCATATAAAAATTGAGCAATTTTATAAGTCGGCGTTGGAAATAAAATCGGATAATTTAATGGTAAATCTGTCTTTTTACCACTTGACGAAATATCATTATCTCTATTTTTTCTTCTCTGTGGCGGATTTGCCCATAATTCTTTCAGAGGAAGAATTATTTTTTGAACATGCTTTCTTGTTCCTTTATGATGTTTGTAGAAATTTAATTCTCCATCCGCCGAAGTGGTGACTAAAAATTTTAATCGATCTCTATTTTCGTGAATCGTTCGTTGAATATTTTCGTTCGCCAAGTTTTCCTGATGGGTAATGAAGAAAACCTCCAGATCTTTTTCTTTATGTTCCTCTTGAAAAAATCTTTCCAAAGCAGATGAAACTTCTAAAACCGGACTAACCTGATTTAAATTATCAACCACTTCTTCCACTTTATCTAAAGAAATCGCTACATTGGTTTGCCCTAAAGCAAAAACTTTACATTCAGAATGTGCTTTCGGATGTTTGATTACAGCGATGGCTGAAGCAAAAGCCAAAACCTTTGGCGTTCCCCAATTTTTAAGGGAAGTATCAATTAAAATTATTCTTTCAAAAATATTTTCCTCAGGCGGAATTTCACGCTGAATGTACAAGGCTTCATTATTAGCAACACGATTCATGAAAACCTCATCTTCATTCGCAAATTCAGATAAAAGCATTCTTGATAATTCGCCTTTGTTGGTCATATCAGAAATTCCTCCAATAGGCTGTTCTCCTGGAGAAAGATGACGCATTGGAATTTTAAGACCGCTCCAAATTCTTTTTATTAAGCTCCCAACCTGAAATGTTTTTGGGTCTTCAATTAATTCCTGAATAAAGTCTTTGTTGGTTTCAATGGTTGTTTCTTCCTGTACTACTTCATCATCCAGATCGGCAATTTTAATGTTACCTTTCATAGCTTCGATGATTATGGCTGCTGTAGGAAATTTATTATTTAAAGACGATAAAATTCTCAGGTCACTCGAAAATGTCCCAACTGTAAGTCCAATTTTCTGAGCAGAATTGGCAATTTTTTGTGGGTTTCGTAAATATTCAATTAATATATTTTCAGATTGCTTTACTGAAACTGCGTTAAATTCATTACTAAATATTGTCTGTAAAAGAAGAATTCTATTTCTCCCTTTTTTATAATTGTGGGGTAAAGATTTTAGTGTTTCTAAAAATTGAAATGCCGGTTTTATCCAATCTCCAACATATTTCTGCATTGTCAATGGATTTTTTCGCATTTCAATTTTAATACCTTTTAAATCTAAATACCCTTCATTTGTTGCATATAAAGCCAATAAAAGAGGACTTAAAGCAGGTAATCCTATTAATTGAAATTCCTTCAAAACCTCAATTATATAAGCCCTATAAGCAATTGCACCTATATTCGGAATCGAAATAAGATTGTTTTCATTATATCCAGTGTCATCATGAATATCTTCATCAGTTGTCCATTCCCAGAAATAATTTTCATAAGATTGGAAATATTGCTTTAAATCCATTCTTGTGCTTTTTCAGTGAGACGAAACGAGCTTACCGACAGTTTTCGGAAATCATTTTTATTAATTGAAACATAACTTCCGCCTTCATTCCATACAAGCCAGTGATCTTCATTTTCATTATACTTTTTTTGAAGTAATGAACTTAAATTTTTATATTCAAAATCAAAACCTGTGGGCAAAAGATGTCCGTCTTTCGTCCAATATGTTTTCCCAGGAAAACTTAATAATGGAGTTCCGAGAAATAAAGCTTGATCTTCCATCACAATCCATTCAAGTTTTTCTAATTTGAATTTTGGAGTCGCTATAATAACGTCTTTAATTTTAGATATAGAACTTAATAAAGCTGTTGCAGATTGTTCTTCTTCACTTGATTTTAAGTTGACTTTTACTTTTTCATCAATTCCAAAAAAATTATGATTTGATGGCGGAAAAGTCAGACGTAAAGCTTTATCAATTGGAGTCCACAGCAAAGCCGTTCTCACTTTTTTAGTTGGAACTAAAGCATCTTTTCGGAACAATAATCCGTCTCTTAATTCATATAATAAAAAGTTGGGCAATTGCTGAATTTCCGCAGAATCGGCTTGTTCATCGGTAAAGTTTTTCAACCAGATTACATCTTCCTCCAAAGCGATCTGAATATTTTTCCAATCACGAATGGAACCCAGAAAATCTTCATCAGCTCGGGGAAGTTCTGCCCAAAATTCTTTTATACGGTTTGAAGAATCTTCTGCCATAGACTTTCAATTTCTTTTTGAATGTATTGTTTTTGCTCAGGATTTCTGATCCAGTCGCATCGGGTTTGAAGGTATCTTAATTTATCTTTAATAACATTTTGCTCTTCAAAACTTAAAGTACCGCCTTCCCATTTATCAATTAAGATTTTTACGTCTTTCATCACTTCCTCCGGATTCGGCGTCTTGTTTTGTAAAGCTTGAGGATGCGATTTAGGATCTTCATCTTTTTCGATGGTTCGGTTGATAATTCCTTCTAAAATTTCAATCTGTTCTTCTGTATCCCAAATGTGTTTCAATACCCAAAGATCAGAAAGGATCGCTTCATTTCTGCCACAAATCAAAGCACTTGCTGCAATTAAATTTTGCAGTTTTACGGCTCGACGGTCGGAAATTGCAATTCCTGTATTTCGAAGGCTGATAATTGTATTTAGATAGACTTCATAAATCGGTTTCAGATCTATATTTCTACACAAACTTTGAAGTTCTCTGATTTCATCTGAAAGAATCTCAGGCGTTTCTGTTTCAATATTATTTTCTAATTTTCTTCCGGCTAAAAGTACTTGTTGCAGCAGATCCGGATGCACATAATCAACATTAATTCTGATCAAAAAACGGTCGAATAATGCATTCAAAGCTTCATCTTCTGGAAGAACATTACTTGCTCCCACAAACATTAGCGCAGGAAGACTTTTTGTTTCTTTTCCTCTTTTGAAGATCTTTTCATTCAAGGCCATCAAAAGTGAGTTCAATATCGCAGAATTGGCATTGAAAATCTCGTCCAGAAAAACCATTGAGGCTTCCGGCATCATGCCTTCTGTGTTGGTTAAAAGTTCACCATCCTTTAATTTTCGGATATCAAAAGGTCCAAAAATTTCATTTGGCTCTGTGAAACGGGTTAATAAATATTCGAAGTTTTTACCGTCTTTCACTGTTTTTGCCAAGGTTCTCACAATGGCAGATTTTGCTGTTCCAGGAGGTCCGTACAAAAAGGCATTTTCTCTTGCTAATAAACAGATTCCCAGTAAATCGACTACGTCGTTTTTGCCAACGAAGGTTTCTTTAACGTAATTAAGAACTGTGTTTAATTTATTTATATTTTGAGTCATTGATTAAAATTTTAAAATTTCCACCATTTTTTATTTTTTGGTTTTTCCTCTTCTTCCTTTCTTTTTTTAGAGAGAAAAATTGATCTCTGGTAAGCATCAGTAATATCAAAATGGACTTCGGATCCGTCTTCTAGTGTTAAAACATCCAAATATTTATCTTCATGTTGAATTAATCTTTGTTGGATATATTTTTTTTTCAAATGAAGTTCCATGAAATCCTTTTCATCAGAAACCCTAATAACAATGTATGGATTCTCTATTGATCCATCTCCCGTTTTCTCCATACAACTCAGAATATTATGACAGATAAACATTACGCTTTCTGCAGCTTTTGTATTTCCAATCTGCTTTAAAGAAAAATATTTTCTAAAATGAGCTCTTGGGCTTAGCAGTACATTAATCGTAACATAATAATTCAGTTTATCGTATTCTTTATTCTCATATAATTTTTCCATGATATCTAAATCATCAGAATAAGGGTCATAATCGGGATTGGTTATAATTAATTCTCTATGTTTCAGAAAATTTTCTTTTGTGGGGTCTGCCACAAAATCAAATACTGTCTTTTCTCTCATTTTCTTCGGTTATTGTTTTTAATTCTCTCCAAAAAGCATCTTTATGCAGACCAAATTCTGCCATCAATAATTTTTTAATAAACGGAATTTCAGCCAATTTATATGCTTTCTTTTCTACAATTCTTTCAAGATATAGTTTTCGGTAGGTTTTGTCTTTTAATTCTTCTTCCCAATTTACTTTTTCTAAATCAATGTCAGATCCGATTGCTGAATAATGAAATTGTGATAAAATACTTTCCAACATTTTAATTAAAGGATCTTCTGGATCTGCAATCTGTAATCCGTCAACAATTTGCGGTAAAAACCTTAACGATAAATCTGCTGAAAGTATGGAAGAAATGTCTCTTGCTCCTTTATATGGTGGAATCAATTTATTTAAATCCTTTGCTGTATCTCTACGAATTAAATACAATTGAGCACTGTGATATACTATTTTTCCTGCCCAAACTGCTGTTTCTTTATTGCAGTTTATTTGATCTGATAAAAATTCCAGCCTTTCTTTTTCAAACTCGGTTTCAAAATAATCGGATGCATCTTGTTCTTCCTTTTTTGAGATTTCTTTTATATCTGAAAAAATCGTGATGCATTCATCTTTTCGGAGAAGAAATAAGGTGTCTAAAAATGGGGAGGTGTTTTCCAGCATCTAACAAAAATAAAAATATTATTCGTTATTGGTGAATTAAAAAAATATTAATATCTGATTTTAAATCTTGACTTTTAACGTAAGGTTCGCAACGATTTCGTTTATGATATTTGAGAATATTTTTCATCTGTTAAATCGTTTCACTCAGCAATATTTTTTTATTACTAAATTTTCATGAGATTGCTTCACCTTCGGTTCGCAATGACAAATTTTGAAAGAAAGGCAAAGACCATAGCCCCGATTGGAACGGCATCCTTTTTTGTTGCGGCCGGAGCGAAGCGGAGGCCGTAACAAAAAAGATATAGTGGAAAGCGGGAAATAGCTTCAAAAAAAATAAGTAATGAGTAATATTTTTTTTGAGATTGCTTCTTCGCTTTGCTCCCCGCAAAGACTTAATTTATAATCTCAATAATATTATTTTCAGGGTCGAGAATTACACTCTCGTAGTAACCATCGCCGGATGTACGAGGTTCTCCTACAACTTCGTAGCCATCATTTCTCAACGTTTCTGTAAGTGTGTCAACTTTTTCGTTGCTTCCTGTTGAAAATGCAAGATGCACAATTCCAAATTTCTGAGCGTCAAATGAGTTGTTTCCTTCCTGAATATCTGGTCTTGTCATGATCTCCAATCGTGAACCGTTTTCAAAACTTAAGAAATATGACTCAAAGTTTTTTACGGGATTATGGTATTTTTCATTTGAAGTTGCCCCAAAATATTTTTGATAAAATTCCTTAATTTTTTCTAAATCTCTAACCCAAATAGCGATATGCTCTATCTTCATATTTTAAATTTTAATTAAAGATAATAATTGTCTTCTATAAATTGACAAGTTGAGCAAATTGACAATTCGCTTTTCACAGATTTGCTATCTTTGTGCCATTCAAAATAAAATTATGAGTATTCACATTAGTGCAAAAAAGGGAGAAATTGCTAAAGTTGTATTGCAGCCGGGGGATCCGCTTCGCGCACAGTATATTGCAGAAAACTTTTTAGAAAACGCAAAATTAGTAAGTAAAACAAGAGGTATTTTTTATTACACCGGTCTTTATAAAGATAAAGAAATTACTGTGGGAGCCAGCGGAATGGGATTTCCAAGCATTGGAATCTATTCTTTTGAGTTGTACACAGAATATGAAGTGGAGACGATCATCAGAATCGGAACTTGTGGAGCGTATACAACAGATTTGAAAACTTTTGATATTTTAAATGTTGAAAATGCAGCAAGTGAAAGTACTTACGCAAAATATGCCTGGGAAATTGAAGATGAAATTCTTTCTCACCAAGGAAATATTTTTGATACAATTAATGCAACTGCAGAAGAATTAGCTTTAAAAACTAAAGCGATCAACGTTCACAGTAGTGACATTTTCTACAGAAAAGATCAGGCAATTCCTGCGATTGCAACGAAATATAACTGTCCGGCTGTTGAAATGGAAGCTTTTGGATTGTATGCCAATGCAAAACATTTAGGGAAAAACGCAGCAACGATTCTTACCGTAACTGATATTATTCCGACTCACGAAAATATTTCGGCTGATCAAAGAGAAACTGCTTTGAAACCAATGATCGAACTTGCTTTGGAAGCTGCTTGGAAAAGTATTTAAGGAAAAATCGATTTATAAAATTAAAAAGAGCTTTACATTAATTTGTAGAGCTCTTTTCTATATTCTGAAAAATTTTCTGGCGACTTCTGTCGTTTCATCCGCAACTTCGGAAATACTTACTTTCTTTAATTTTGCAATTGTCTGTGCGACATAAGGTAGATAGGATGGTTCATTTCGGCGGTTTTGTGTTCTCGGCATATTTTTCGGCAGCATGAAAGGCGCATCTGTTTCAATCATCATTCGGTCAAGTGGGACATATTTGATGACATCTTCCAAATGTTTAAATCTTTTATCATCGCTGATCGCTCCCGTAAATCCTAGATAGAATCCTTTATTCAAATATATTTTTGCTTCATTCAAAGTTCCTGTAAAACAATGAACAACAGCCTCGGGAAGTTTTGAAAGATATTCGTCAGTAATTTCATTAAATCTTTTAAACGCAGATCTTTCGTGAAGAAAAAGAGGTTTATCAACTTCAATGGCTAATTCCAGTTGAACGCGATAACATTTTTCCTGAATAGGTCTTGGTGAAAAATCGCGATCAAAATCCAATCCACATTCTCCGACTGAAATGACGTGATCTTGTCTTAATAATTTTCGAAGTTCGTTGATGCTTTCATTGTTAAAAGATTTCGCATCATGAGGATGAATTCCTGCGGTTGAAAATAAAATTTCGGGATAATCTTCTGCAATCTCTGCTGATTCTTGGCTTCCGCGGACGCTCGTTCCTGTGAGAATCATTTGCTCTACTCCATTATCCAACGCTCTGTTGATGATTTCTTCGTGTTCGTTGTGAAATTGTTTATTGGTCAGGTTAATGCCAATGTCTATAAATGTTTTCATTTGTTTTTGTTATTATTTTGTTCATTATGTATAGTAAAATATCTTACGACATGAGGACTTGTAATGGCACTTTTGAATGATTTTTCTGTAGCATATTTTCGAAAATCAGAATACTTTTCTCCATTAATTTTTTTTGTAATTTTTACCCAAATCATTTTTTGTTTTTGCTTTCTGGTTTTCCAAAATTTCACTTCTTCAATTAATTGATCTTGAACGGCAGATTTTTCTGTTCTTCTCCATTTTTTATTTCCATACTTTTTTAAATAAGGTGGAATTTTTCCCCATTCATAAGATCGGAAAGTTCCTTTATTGTAAAGATTTTTCATAGCGTTTTAAAAAGGGAAGCAAGCAAGATTTGAACTCGCAACTCCTCTGGGTTTGAGGCATTTTTCCATTTAAACTATTGCTTCCATTTGGGAGATAAGCAGGATTCGAACTTGCAACTCGTCTTAGCAAAACGTATTTTTCCATTACTACTATTATCTCCATTTTGGGAGTACAGCAGGACTCGAACCTGCAACTTTGCCTTGGAAGGGCAGTATTTTTCCAATTATCAACTATGTACTCCTGCGAAACGTACGGGACTCGAACCCGTAACATCTGACTTGGATGGTCAGGGCTCTTCCATTGAGCTAACGTTTCTTTTATTTTACCAAGTATGAATTTTATAATTTTTCAATAAAACTCCACTAAAATAATTACCTCTAATTCCTTCAATAACAGGCTGTAAAATTCTAGCAGCACCATCCACAGAATCAAGTGGCGGAATATATCCCTGTTCAAACTGTTTCTTTCTTAAACTTTCTTTTGCTCCTGTAGAAATCCAGCCAACATCAACTGCACTCATGTAAATCTGATCTTTTTCAAATTCTTTTGCAGAAGTGAGCGTCATCATATTCAAAGCCGCTTTCGTCATATTTGTATGTGGATGAAAAATAGTTTTATTTTCATAACTGAAAATACCTTCAGAAGATGTAACATTAATGATAAATTTTTCTTTGAATAAAGAGTTTCTCATTAATTGTTTTAATTCTTTAATTAAAAAATAAGGGGCAATATGATTGATGAGATTAACCTCTACCAATTCATACATTGAAACTTCTTCCAAAGTAGAATTCCAACTGGTTTTATCGCGATTATCAACAGGTTGCCCAAAACGCGTCAAAGCAACTGTGGTTTCTTCATTTTGAGCATATTCCAATTTTCCGATCTCATTTGAAATTTGTGTTTGATTGGGAATTAAGTTCTGAATATTTTTAAACTCAACCAACATTTCATTTTCACGTTTTATAATTGGAAGATAGTATTCATCGGGATATTTTATAGTTTGAGCAGCATTATTGATCAGAATATCAAGTGTTTCAAAATTATCTTTATAAAAATTGATGAATTCCTGAATTGCTTTTAAATCTCTAAGATCCAATCCGTAAACCCAAAGCCTGTCTTTCCATTCAAGATAATCCTCTTCCTGCTGAAGCTGTTCCAGAGCCAAAGCGGGGAAACGGGTCGTCAAAACCAAATTTGCACCATTTCGCAAAACTTTTAAAGCTGTTGCAAGTCCTACTTTTACACGTCCTCCCGTAAGAATTATATTTCTTCCTTTTAAATTTACAGATTCAAAACGTTTTTCATAGTTTTCTTCTGCACATTTCGGGCATAATCTTGTGTAAAATGAATGTGCATATGTATAGCTTTGATTACAACAGTAACAATTTTTAGGAATCTGAAGTTTTGTAAGTTTTGTTTCATCTTTTTGGTTATCATAAAAAGCAGAAACTCCTGCCAAAGCTTTTTTCAGCAATACAGATTCTGAATTGACTTCCAGATCCTGAGTTTTCATTTGGAAATAACTTTCCTGACGATTTTGTTTTTTAGCGTTCTTATGAATTTTTGTAATCAGCCCTGAAAACATTCTGTTATCAGGATTATGAAAAGGCTCGTCTTTCAAGGCATTTAAAACCTTCAGACATGCTTCCCATTCGTTTTCCGAAAATTTTTGATTAGAAAAATCCATTGCTTCAATTTTATGATGACAAAATTATTAGGCATGTACGCAATCTTTTTACGCAGCTAAAAATATTTTTATTCATTAATAAAAATTTCCAGAAAACCAATCAATTGAGTTCCGCCGTGGCTCCACCGAATTCCATGACCGTCTTTTTCTCTTATCTCAAAAACTAACTCATGCTTATAATGAAAGAAAACATTCCACCAAGTTTGATTGTCGATGATGTAATTAATTTTCTCCATTACTTTTTGTTGTTTTTGTTGATTATTTCCTTTCACTTCACCCCAAAACAGATCGTCCATTCTTCCAACATGTTTTTCCCAAGCGCGTTGGGCAATTGTGATTTCATCATTAAAAGGTTTCATACAACTTTCAATCAAAATATCTTTAGAAGGCGGAATTGCATTTTCATCCCGAATACTCGTTGAAGTTAGTCTTTGGCCTAAAATATCCAGCCAATATTCGAACGGAATTTCCTGTAATTGTTGAGCGATAAACTCATCTGAATCATCGGGTTCAAGAATATTGATGAATGTAGAAAAACTTTTGTCGCGGTCAATTTTTATTTCTTCATTAAAATAAGGCAAATCCCAATCTAAAGTTTTGTCTTTATATTTCCGAATATTTTTTGATAAGCTTTCAAGATGTTCTGGCGACAAAATCGGATGGTACTTTTCTGTCCAAGATGTTGACAGTAATGGAATATATTTTTCGAACAGATTCATTTTAAAACATTTTAATCAGATTAACAGAAAGTTTTTCTTCCTTAATTAAATAATCAATTACGTTAAACCATTTTTTGCAATGATCTAAAATCCATGCATCGGAAGAAGCTATGATTTCGACATTTTTCGCTAAAAATTTATCGGGATTGAATTGTAGGTCAACTTCCCAATTGAGGTTGTTTTCCTGAGCAAATTCGAGAATAATTTGCATGATTCTACCGCTGTTGGAGACGGGTTTATCGAAAATCCAGATTAATTTTTGAAGTTTTGCCTTTTGAAAAAACTGAGAAACCAATTCTATACTTTTTTGAGTCTGATTGACTCTTTTATACGTTCCATAAACCCCGGAAAGGTCGCGATAGCAACCGTCAAGACCTCTAAAAATATAGGCTTCGGAAAGTAAACTTTCCAACAAAATCAAAATATTAAATCCATCCAAATAAATGACCTTATCTTTTAAATCTAAAATTTCAACTTGCTTGAATCTTCTATTTTTAATCTGATTTTCCGATGCAGAAGCACCACGAAGCGCCTGAATTTGTCGGGTTTTTAATTTGTAGTGATTTCCTACCAATTCTGAACTCGCTCTTTCAGCATAATCTCTGCTTAGAAGATAATTCATATCCTGAACAGCCAATTTTAATTTATCAATTTGCTTTTCTGATCCGAATAGTGTGTCGTCGCCTGTGTTTTTACCGCGGTTTCTATTGTTCATGGTCAAATGTAAAAATATTTATTTAAAATTTGAAGCATGAATTGTTGATAAAGATTATTAGGTTCTATTTTGTTTTAAAATAAAAAATAAGAGAATATTTAAAACAAAAAATACAAGAGCACAAAATAATATATAGGATCATATTCTTTCAAATCATTATTTATCACACTAAATACAATGTAAATAAAACAAATAGAATTCGAAACAAGAAAAGCATTCATATTATTCTTTCTATATATCCAGTATAATAAATTATCAACAACTAAACTATAAATTCCGATAATTGAAAAGAAGCAAAATATTGTCATAAAAATTATAATATCGGCTTGATTTTCATATTTATAGAAACTCATATGCAAAATAAATGACACTATTATTCCAATTAAATAAACGAGAATAGTTCTGATAATATTTTTTTTAATCATTATTTAAATAGGGCTCAACTGCTTTTATGAATCTCCATCCATCCTTTTCGAATTCCACATCATAATAACCGTAACCTTTTTCCATCTTTAATTTATGTTTTGGGGCATAAAGTAAATAACCTATTTTGTAACCTTCGAAACGTGGTTTTTGATAAATAATAAACTGAATTGTAGAATCCTCATTAATATAGATAGAATTGGAAACCGAATATTTGTTATTAGCATCCACAACTAACTTTTTATTATATAGGATGTTAATTGGGTTAAAAAAAGTTTTATCTCCTTCCTTTCTTTTTAGTAAATCAAAATAACTTTCATTTGTTACAAAACCCCTTTCTTTACTAAATATTATTTTATCTGAAGGGTTTAAGATCGGTTCTAAATTATGAGTCATAAAGTATTCATGATTTTTGATTATACTATCCTTAGCATTATCAAAGTAAACCATGTCTTTCTCATTTATACTAGGAGTATGAAAGTAATAATAAATACTTCCTACTACTAAAATTAAAATAAATATTAAAAATTTATTTTTCATTATTGAGGTTTAAATTCTGTTAATTTATTATCCAGTCCTTTAGGAGTATTTCCCCCTTTTACACCATTTAATGCTCCTGTTGAATTCCATAATGCATGATCACCATCTTGCCATATTTTATACCCCAGAAAACCTCCTTTTTCAACAGTCTCATCATCTATTTCTATCTTTTTAAAATTCCCATGCCATGTTGGTTGATAGTCTGACCTAGTCTTGAATGCAAAAACAGAAACACCAAGGTATTTTGCTAATTTTTGAGCCAAACTTTGTTCTGAATGAATATCTGAAGGGAAAGTTGATGGCTCATACAAATACACATTTGAAAAACCTCTCTTAAGTTCTTTATACCTTTTTTGAGCAGATTCTTTAGTTAGATGTTTTTCTGTAAAATCAGCTTTCCCTGCAAAATAATGAATAGTATAGTATGGTGTGAAATCATCTTGCATAACATCTTCTTGATTATTTCCTGTTCTACATGCATAAGAATGAACCTGAGCATCCTTTGTAAATATTTTTTTATTTATCTTATTTATTTCTGCAAAAGTAAATGTTTGTGGCCCATTTATATTATCTCCAATATGTCCTAATCCAAAAGTAATTTTGCTAGGCATTCCATGTGAATAAAAATGTAAGGCCTTAATATTTTTATAACTGTTAATTTTATTTATCATTTCTGACACGTTTTTAATTTCAGTATAATCAATTTCAGTATTTGAATATTTTGATAATAAAGATTTTTTCATTTCGTTGATTTCCTCTTGATTATATGACTTCTTTTTTAGAGGTTCTACCGTATTAAAATAAATTAGGCTAACCTTTTTCCATTTGCTTTTATTCAAAAGTAATGTCCTTACTGCTTGTGCAAAAAATCTCATTTTATTACCATATGTCGGTTCATGAAGTTCAGAGCCTACAACCATCACGGCATCACACAAAGTTTCGACATTCGCTTTAACACTTGCATTCTCATTAGGTGCTTTAAAAAATACATAAATCCTGAGCTTAGACGCATTGTTATTATCTAAAACTTTATGTGTTATTTCTTTATAACCTTTACAAGAAATCTCATTAAGTTCATTTACTTTCCCATCATCATATTTCACAGCCCATTTTAAATTTTGAAGCTCTCCTTTTTTAGGCTCTCTATTAAATTTTGCAACTTTGTAAGTATACCATTTATTTTTTTCTATTACATCTACTTTCCTATCGTTTTCATCAAATGGCCCATCTATTTTTAAAATCCTTAGCTCTACTGGAGGTTTTCTATTTTGGTTTTTACTATTATTTATTCCTCCGCTTGATCCATTCTGTAGATGCTTTAATCCTGCGGTATTTTGAGTTCGTTTACTTTCTTCAAGTATTTGACCTTTTGCACTACCCTTTATATTTTTAGCAAAAATTAGAATCTGTCCTTTCTTATTTTCAGTTGTCATAATTTATATTTTAAGCGTTATGACCTTTTTCTCCTGAAAGATTATGAACAGTAGTTTCAATATTTTGTATATAATCTTTTCCAGCAGCAATATCAATATTTTCTGTAGCATTTTTATGAATATCGTTTGCTTCATAAGAATAGTTTTCAGATGCAATCTTTGTGATATTTGTTGCATTAAGCATATAATCCAATGTTGCATTCTGCATCATCATACCTCCTGCAAAGCTACTATGATTAACGCCTGCTGTTTCAGAAATATTCATTCCTGCATTAGATGTAATATTCATTCCCGCAGTAATTGTAACATTCTCTCCTGCCGTAAACGTCATATTCTTCGGTGCATTCACATTAATATTTCCCGCTCCATCCATCAAATATGTATTTCCACTCGGATCTTCTATGAAAACAGAACCCTCCGCATCATTCAAAATAATCTTCGTTCCTGAACGGGTATGAATCACTTTTTTATCGTTTCCTGATGTGTGGTATGAACTTGTCTCACTGCCATTATAATGTGTTCCCGCCACAAAAGGTTTTTCAGCATTCTGGGATTCAAAATCAACCAAAACTTCTTCCCCGATTTCTGGGATAAAATGAAACCCTTTTCCACTTCCTGAATGCGGTTGTATCAGTCTTATCCAAGGTGTTTGCAAATTTTTCTTTTCCTGCCACGGGAACTGAACTCGTACCCTTCCCATTCCCATCGGATCGTTGTTATCCAGAACTTTGGCAGACTGCTTTTCTCCCAACGGTAAGGTTTCATCATCCTGATAAGGTGCTGTAAACAAATCCGGAATGGCTACAAATTCATTGTAATACGTATTTCCGTCATGGAAATGTTTGATCTCAATGATACGGTACGTTTCCATGGCTTTACCATTAATATCGCTGAGCTTGGCTCTTCCGCCTATTTTAAGCTCGGGATCTTTACTTTTTCCACGAACTAAGATCAGGTTTTCTCGTTTTTCCCTTTCTTTTCTTACTGCTTCCTTTAATTCTTTGTCTGAACCTGACGAAATTCCGGTGTGGTTGAACAGCATTTCCGGTTTCTTTTTGTAGACATTTTTTGAAGCATTGATGGCAACCGCCTGAAAAGGGTTTTCTTTATATTGTATCTGTGCCGATGACGAGTCTTTTTCTATTTTACTTCCATTTTCAGCATCGTAGGAGATATAATTGAAGTCCTGAGGTTTAATTTTTAATTCAAATTCAACATCAATTAAATCAATATTTTCTTCCAATACGACGATGGGCTGTACTTTATTTCCGAATATCAAATTCTGACCATTATAGTAGAAGTATTCTCCGTATCGGGTGGCCAGTCTTTTAATAAACTGATAATCTGACTCTTTGTATTGTACGGTATAAGGAATCTGGTATTTTGTGTTTGGATTTTCGATCTGAACTTTGCAGTCTTCAGGATATTCTGACGTTGCCGTTTTGATGATCTGTTCCAGTGTTTTTTCTTCGTAGCTTTGGCAGTCTTGTCCGTTTTCCAATAAGATACTTGGAGCGTAACCGCTGATGTACAGCTTGCCGTAGCCATTTTCTTTTTTATTTTTTACGTTGGCAACAATGCCTGTAAATAACTGTTTCACTTCCCCGAAACGGTGAAGGTTTAAGGTAAGTCTTTTTCCTAAAATATTTTTGGAATTCTCCATGACATAGCCTTCAAAGCTATCCAAAGAATCATCAGGAACGATAATGGTAAAACCGTCATGATCGTTGGTTTTCTGATGAAGCTCCACAGAATAACTCGACTTTTCAAGAAAGTCTTTACCCTCCATTGTCAGCGTACAGTAAACCAACGGATTGGTTTTATCTAAAAGATGATCTTTAAAAGTTTTTGATGAAAAATATTTCTTTAAATCGTCGGGATGATTCAGTCTTCCGCCCTGAGAACTTGAGTACTGGCTGTTATTTTCTTCCATTGCATTTTGTTTTTTTAGTGATAAGCTTTATTGATGAGTAATTAATAATGGGTAATAAGTAATTTTAGATAATATTTCATTATTTATTACTGATTACTTATAAACTATTCTCTCCATGTTTTTTCATGAGTTGCTCCATTCAAATCAAACTTTTTTGCGATAAGATGAAGTTCTATCTGTAAAGGCTCCGTATTTTTAGATTCAAAATGTTCCGAAAATTTGATGCAGTATGCTTTCTCAAAACTCAATTCCTGAAGTTTGCTCATCGCATCTCTTCTGTAATAAATGATTTTTCCGTTTTTGGTCTGATGATGATCCAGCATCCATCCTAGTAATTCAGGGTTTCCTGTACTTTCTATTCTGATGGTGATCTCACCTCCCTGAGGCATTCCCTGGGGTTTTCCCGTACCGTCGGTCTGTTGCGTAAAACTATAATGACATTCAAGTACATTATACGTATTTCCGTCTAATTCTAATTTTGATAAAAATGACATATGTGTTTTTTTGTTATGAGTTGAAAGTATAAATGATAAGTGATGAATGATAATTGATAAATCATAAATGCTTCGACAAATCAGCATGACATCGCTAATACTAACTGTTTAATTATATGTTTAAAAAATATTCTCAATAATTAAATCATTAATCATTTATAAAAAATAAAGAACGGGCAACAAGCAATTACTCATTACCCATTACTTATTATTCATGAATTACACCCATTCGTTTTCATAAGCTCCAGAGCCTAATTCAATTTTTCTTGCAGAAATCGTGAAAGATTCTGTAAGTGGATTATCTCCTGTAGAATCGAAGTTTTCTCTGTGCTTAACCAAGTACCCTTCAGTGAATTTCAATTCTTTCAAAGTAGCGTCGCTATCACGTTTTACAAATACTACGCTTCCGTCTTTTCTTTCGAATGAGTTTGTCATCCATTCAAAAAGGTCTGTAGATCCTGTACCTTCGATGATAATTTCAATTTTACCACCTCTCGTTACTGTAGAAGGTCTTCCTGTTGCATCTGTTTCCTGGAATAATCCGTAGCTTACATTTAGAACGTTATATTCTTTTCCTGCTACTTTTAATTTTGCTTTAAATGACATAATGAATTGTTTTTGTATTAAAATTTGTTGTTAAATTGTGCTTTTTCTCTCGGTTTGGGTAATCTTTTTTCCATCATCAATATATTTCCTTGATATTCCGAATGGTTTGAAAACATAAGAAAACCGTCCTTAAGTATTTTTGTTGTATGTGTTAAATAAAGGTAATATTAAAGGTATATTACACCCATTCATTAACGTGTTTTCCAGTCCCTAGCTGAATCTCTTTGGCCGAAAGTGTGAACGTTTCTGTTAAAGGATTATCTCCGCTGGAATCGAAATTCTCACGATAATTAACGATGTAAGCTTCTTTGAATTTGAGTTCTTTCAATGTAGCATCTCCGTCACGTTTATAGAAAATAACGCTTCCGTCCTTTCTTTCAAATGAATTGGTCATCCATTCGAATAGATCGGTCTCGCCCGTTCCTTCTACCGTGATCTCGATTTTCCCACCTCTTGTAACGGAAGATGGTCTTCCTGTAGGATCTGTCTCTTGCAGTAAGTCGTAATTAATCGACAATACATTGCGGTTCTTCCCCGCAACTGTTAGTTTTGTTTTAAATGACATAATAAATATATTTTTAATTTTAAGAATAAATAATACCAAATATGGAAATATATCTGTCGCTAAGATATAAATAATTTTCCACCGTGCAACTTTCCTATGTGTTTTTTCAACATGACTAACAGAGAGTTACAAATAAAAAACCTCTATTAGTCATGGTTACAAGCAAATTATTTCTGCTCGTATTCAGTGTCCCATTCGTTACCATCATCACCCTTGTGGCCATCCATTTTAATAAGGAAATTTTTAGCCGGGAAATAAGGTTTCATATGAATATCTAAATGGATTCTATCTTTCTGTACAGGATCCTGCTCAAATCTTTTTACATCAAAATTTTCGATCAGTTTTCCTGGACCTGTGATCGCATCAAGGAAACGAACCATCTGACCCATAATTTCTTTTCTTGTAACTGCCGTAAAGTTTTCGAAAGCTCTTCTGTTTAAGAAATCCATCAACACTTTAGTTACATAATCGAAAACTCTTACTACAGAATACGTCTGAAGTCCTAAGTTATCTCCGTTAAATAAAGTTTTCCCTGAAAATGCCATTACTTTTCCGTACTCGTTAACCATTGGGATTAATCCAAGATTTTCAAGATTCGCGATTTCACTTTTCTTAAGGTCGAATTTTACTCCGTCGATTTCATTAATTCCACCGAATTTTTTACCTGCAGTCACCTGAGACATCAACGTTTTGTAAATTTTACCCGCCAAAGCTCCTGAAGGTGGAATAAACAGATCTTCACTTTCATGAATTTCCTCAAATCGTCCTCTTCCTACCAACCAGTTACAAGTCATTAAGACGTTCGATCTGTAGATCTCGCCACCTGTAAGATATGCTTGATCAAACATTTCCATAACATCATCCGGTTCATCCAAATGTTCGAAATCAGTAACCAACATCACTTTGTTTTCGTGCGCAATTTTAGCCCATTTTTCAACCACTTTATTAGATCCCAAATATCCTGGAATTACAAGAATTCCATAATTATTTTTAAGGTCTAATCTATCGTAATTATCAGACAATTCTGCATGAATAGAATCAATAAATCTCGTATTATCAAGATCTTTCAACTGCTCAAGATTGGCGTTGACGATTGTTATATTTTTTACTTTTTCAGCTTCTGTATTTTTATAGAACATCCCAACCGTTCTGTAGTTGGCCTCCAATTCTCTGGTAACATCAACTGCTTTAGAAAGGTTTTTGGTTAATAATCCTTCAGCCATTTTTCTCTGATCTTCACAATCAGCTACCATATCTGTTAAAGATTCGCTTTTGCTGATTACTTCTGCCCAAAGCTGAAGCGTTTTTTTCAGCGTATCTCTTTCTTTTTCCTTGCTTTTTTCTGTTAAGAAAATTTTTCTTCTTGCTTTTCTGTCCGGATTGATGTTCTGTACGCCTTCAATAGAAGTTTCCAAAAGATCAAAACCTCCGTATCTTACTAACTTTTCTAAACTTTTTTCTACAGAAACTTTTCCAGTCTGTACTTTTTGCTGTTCCAATACCGGATTTTCAGCATTTTGTGTTTGTGGCTTATTTGACATAATTTTTTTCGTTTTTTTGGTGTTTTTTTATTTATTTTCTTCTAATTCACTGATCAAAGATTGTAATGTATCATACAATGCTTTCTTAGCATCGGCGTCTTCTAATGCAGCTTTTAAAATTTTATTTGATTTCAACTGCTTAATAATTTTTTGATACTGATCTTTTTCAGTTTCCAAACCTGAAAGAAAATTACTCTGCTCGGTAATTCCTTTCGTTCCAAAGTCTCCTAAATTCTTAAATCTAAGATTTTCCATTTTTACGGCTCCGTCGGCATCTTCAAAATCTACCTTAAATTCGGGCTTAAAATGTTCAAATACTTTGTCAATCGTATTAAGACCTTCTACAAGCTCCGGTTTTACAGGATCATCTGCTGTAAGTTTGTGAGCCAATATTGTTCTGTTTTGAGGGATCTCGGCGATGGCCTCATTTGCGTCGCGTGGAACTTCATTTCCACCAATTCCTTTGTTTGATAACATAAATTGTGTTTTAAAATTGTTTATAATTATTTTTCGAAAATTCTGTATGGATATATGTTTGCTGATTTTTCTTTGAGTTTCAGCAGAAAACTTTCACATAAATATTCCCATTCGGATTGTGCCAGATTGTTTATAACTTCGATATTCCGAACAAGATAAACATCTATTGTTCTGCTAAATCCTCCTTTTAATGAAACTTCTTTTTTGGTTCCTTTTTTTACTTCAATATCTTTAATTGTACTTTTAAAATGACTCATCCCAAAAGCTCTGATATCGGCAACTGTAACAATTCTTCCTCTTGTCAGCAAAGAATTTCTATATTCTAAAATCTTATCCTGTGACGACAAACTTTTTCTGCCACCAACGGAAGCTTTAATCATAACCGCAGATTTATCTAAAACCGAATTCTCAGATTCTTCAACAGAAAGGACTGTTCCGGGTTTAATATCATTTCCCTCTTCCGCCAACGTGAGCCAATACGAAATAGCGCAGGCAATTTCTTTTTCCTGAGAATCTGCATTAATAATCAAATAAGGATTATTGGTTTGAGAAAAACTTTTTTCCTTGGCTAATTGATGTAATGCCGCAATATTCTGACTGATCTGTCGTAA
This sequence comes from Chryseobacterium sp. SIMBA_038, assembly GCF_046535115.1. NCBI lineage: Bacteria > Pseudomonadati > Bacteroidota > Flavobacteriia > Flavobacteriales > Weeksellaceae > Chryseobacterium > Chryseobacterium sp. SIMBA_038. The sequence goes on along the minus strand of NZ_JAWRXH010000004.1, from coordinate 156,459 downwards.
AGTTTCCTTAGCAGAATCACCGCCAATTCCGGCGAAAGCCGCAGTTTCATCTTTAATTAACTCTAACATATACTGCAAAAGTTCGGAAGCACTTCTTTGATCAAATCTTGAAATTCCACCTTTTCTGAGAACGGCAGAAATATTTTCAGATTCAGCATTATAATTTTTAACATCAAATCTCCGTCCTGTTTCATCCGTCACAAAATCCAGATCCAAAAAGCTGTTTTCTGAAATGATCGGAATAATATTAAGCCTTCCTGTCACTCTGTGAAACGATCTGGAATTATTCATATTAACAGCCGGAATACAGTTCAGAGAAATGTGGACATTCTCTAAAATATCTCCAACAATAGCTTCTGAAAATTTGAATTTTAACCAGATTAAATTATCATCTTCACCCAGTTTGGTATTTTTAAAATATTGGGTAAATAATTCCACATTTTCAGGCTTTTCATTATGCTTCAAATTATCTTTTAATGTAAAATAATTAGAAAAATAATACTGATTTACGTCTGTATAAATCTGCTCGAGATCCGAATAATTCTTTGTAATAATATTATCCAGATTAAGATTTTGATTGTCTACATTATATCCCTCCTGCATACCAATTTCCTGATCTCCGAAATATACTTTCACCTGCTTTAAATAATAGAAAAACAGCTCTTTCTGATAATTATTATTGATATCAATATAAAGCATCAACTGATCAAGATCTTCCTTATTCGGGCATCGAATTCCAAACCATAATTCTCCGGGCGGAAGATGGGTTTCACTTTTCGCAATGGTATCACTGAAAAAGAAACTTTCAATATGGTTCAGTGTATTTCCATACGCGATATATTCTGCTTTTGCTGTCGTTAAAGCTGCTTCTAAAGTGGGTGTAAAATATACATCTTTACTAAGGATTTCAGTCGGATTATACACATTATGAATCCTTTTGGAGGTTTTAAAATGATTATAAAGCGATACTTTGACGTTATTTTCCAGAGGCGTCACCTGCAGTAATGTCCTTGCCGGAATTACTCCAGAAACTTCTTCGGGAAACATGATTTCCAACACACGCTCAATAATTCTTGATCTTGAACTTTCAAGCTCAAAACCTAATTTTTCCAATTCGGATGCACAAGCCGATAACAGCAAACTTACAATCGGGTCGAATGAAGTTTCTGCTTCTAGTTCATTATACCCCCAAAGTCTGGCAGCGCGCCGTAATATTCTGTCTTTTATACGTTCCTGATTCATAAATTTAATATGATAATGGTCCTACGAAAAAAGAGTTTTGAAATAAAAAAGGACGGTTTGTTTCTAAAACAAGGCCTTTAACGGCAATGTTTACGCGCTTTTTCATTCTTTTTTTTCCTAATCCTCCAATATTATGGTCATCGATATATATTTCAACATCTCTTAGTTCAAGTCTTTTTTCGTGCATCGCAATTGCTTTTTTCAAAGAATTTCCGATGAATTCTTTTAATATATTATCACTTTTCAAAAGGTCGAAATCCATTTCCCAAATCTCAGAACCGAATGATTCATCGAACTTACATTCACCCAAAGATGTTGTGGCAATAAGAAATATCTGTTGAGCGATAGAATTGTCTATCGATATTTTTTCTGTATCTTTTTTTTCTACTAAAGCACCAAAATCAATTGGTATTTTATAATAAATCCCTTTCATACTTGCGCAATTTGTGTTTGTTTATAAATATATCAGCTTGCTTATATTTCCTTTTTCATCAAATTCAAAATTCTTCGGAATTTTTTTCCTTTTTATGATTTGAAGCTCAACTTTTGGAGTGAGTTTCAATAATTTTTCTCTGTATAAAATATTTCCAATAAAGCTCATTCCATCGTGATTATCAACGATCATAAAATATTGTGAAATATCTTCTGGCTTTTCAAATTCATTAATCTTTCCGGCATACAGCATTACATTTTTTCCATTTCCTGATAATTTGTAGGTAAGATTTTCTTCAGATAAGCTTCTGTACTTTGAAAGATCAAACTTTTCTATACTCTCCAAGTTGGGTTCAAAAGGAATATTTTCATATAAAAAAGAGGTTTTATCAAATCTTTTAAACCCGAAAAAGGATAGAAAACTCTTTTTTGTTTTTGAGGTCACAAAATTTAACGTATCACGTGTAACCTGATAAGCTTCTGTTTCATTGGTTTTATCATCCGTAACCGTTAATTTATAGGTCGGAATTTCAACTTCTTTATTTCCTATTTTCAACTGAATTTTTCCCACTTCCTGATCAGAAATTATCATTGTAATTGTATATTTTCTGAGCTCAGAATCTGTTCTCACAATAATTTCTCCATCACCCTTTGCGTGGGATGAGGAATGAGGATCTTTGGCGATTCCTAAATTCAGATTAAGTTCCGGAAGAGGGCTCATTCTTTCGTGTTCTTTTGTTTTTTAATTTTCACCTCATCTGTCTTTTTAACTTTATAAGCAGTCAGGCAATCAATCTGATTATCAATATTATAATTGTCGATATCGCTTACATAATATTCATAATTCTTTTCGTAAGTATATACTTTAATTAAAGTGATTTCATTTGTCTTTAATTTCTCTAACTCTTTCTTTTTTAACTGCTTTGCAAAAAAACCTTCACAATTCAGAGGATATTCGTTTTTAAGGGTAATTACTTCACCGGATTTAAAATAGATATCCACATTTTTATCTTTTTTAATACAAACATTATTAGCCAAAATCTGGATATACATAAATATTTTATTGTTTCTTTTCCCTAGCTGTAAAGTACTGTAACTGTATTCTTCATTATTCGCTCTTAAATGTAAAGGCGCTGTGCTGGCAAAAAATTTCTTGTTCAGTTTTTGTTTAGTCTGTACAATCTCACAATCGAAACTTACGTACGCAGAATCGGAAGAAGCCTTCTGTGCCTTTGAGAAAAACACCGAAAACAGCAGACTTAGAAAAATAATCTTATATATTTTCATAACAAATCTTGTTATTGTGCCTGATAAAGCTGTCTGCAGACTTCCAAGTCGGTTTTCATTTTATCATATTCATCTTTCAGAGTTTTGTTGATAGAGCTTAAACTATCCATCGTCATCTGATTTCCTGAGAGTTGCTTGATCTGTTTTTTAGCATCAATCAAATCTTTATATCCAATGATCGTATTATTGTATAGAACTTTATTCTTCAAAGTATCTTTGGGAAGTTTGCTATACATTTCCGCAAGAATTGAGAGTGCTAATTTTTCATTAAAAAAATCATTCTGCTTCGGTACTCCGATTGAATCTGTTGCCGCCTTTACTTTTTCTAACTGAAACGAAAAACTATCCTGAATTTCCATTTCTTTTTTCATTTTTGCATTTTCGGATTTCAATAAACTATTTTCTTTAAAAGGGAAATAAGCATTAAAAAGTATCGCCGTTATCAAAACAACAACCGTGATGATAAAGAATAGTATAAACAGTGAAAAAGCCTTTGAACGCTCTCTTTTATTAAGGACCTCCATAAATTTGTGTTTTAATTAAATTAATCTGCCAAGAAAGTTCTACTACGTTTTGCATGAATTACAGAATCTCTATCATCCGTATTTTCTGAAACGAAAATACTTCCGTCACGTTTTTTACCTATATAATCAAGTCTGCTGAGAACTGAATACAGCTCCTCTAAAGTTTTCATAAATCGCTCAATCTTGGCAATTGTAATATCCATTTGATTATGGTTATACTCTGCGTTGATGACATCAGAAAATATCATTTCAAAATTCCCCTGACTTACGTTGCACCATTCTGCAAAATAATTCAGCAATTCTTCCTTTCCGGCTCCAGATCTTGCATCGATGAAGTTTTTCAGTGTTCTTGCCAATGCTACAACGGATAAAAACATGTTTGCAGGTTCGGTATGCGGAGACATCCATCTGAATCGGTTGATTTCTTTTCCTAAGTAATTCAGGGTTTTGTCTGTCATTAATTCCATCATTAAGGCTAATGCGTTAGACTGTTTTTTACCATAAATCTTCTGAGCAATCTGAACCGAATACAACTCAATCTGCCCATAAAAACGGTCGATTTCCATATACAATTCCTGCAGTTTTTTGTGACTTGAAACATACACGGAAGGCGGAATATAATTTTCATCAATCCTTGATTCATTGGCATTAACAAGGATTTTTCCGATTGTAAGATGACTAGATCCAAAACCTAAAGTATTTTTAAGTTCGGCTTCCTGAATTAAATTCAGTGAATATTCCGGTTGCGTATAAGGATATCGTGGCGGATTTTCATCCGGATCCGGCTCTCCGCAAGGAGTTCGCTTAAAATTATTCACCGAAAGACACGCAAAAAGAACCAGACTTTCATTGTCTTTTATCTCATAAGCCGCCTCCGGATAAGGCAATGAAAGGGAAATGGAATCTGCTGCTCCTCCTCCGATATCAATCCTCGATCCATTGGGAGTAATGGCATAACACTGTTCTACTCTTATTCTTAAAAGTTTATGATTATCAATGATCAAATTCATTTTTATGGAATCATTTACAGGCAGTAATCCGTAGTTAATCATCGTCGTGTGGATCCCTACCGAATCTCTTATAGAATCACTGATAAAATCCTGAACCGCATTGAAATGCGTTTTATTAATCTTCATCCCATCGATCCAGTTTACGGGGAAGTGGTTTAATTTTTCTATCATTGTTTTGTTTTTAAATAATTGTTTTATTTTTCAGTTTAATAACTAGGATTATTATTAATACAATTGTCAAATAATTTTCTCCATTTTGCATCAAATTTAAGTTCATGAGCCGTTTCTAAATTTGCAGAAGTATCAAATAGCTTTCCTGTCTTTTTATAATATTTAACCCAACCTATTGTACCTGTCCCACCTGTCTCAAAAAAAAGTTTTGCAGAAACGTATTCTTTATTATCATCATCAATTTCAAGATTAACTTTTTTCTTTTCAATACCCCAACTTGAGAAAGGAAAACTACTACTTCTTACCAATTCAGTTAAGTAATCATAACAGTTTTCAGATTTATTTATATGATTATTTGCTATGTTCGTTGTATCAGTTTTGAAATAACAATCTGTAATTTTGTTATATAATTGATTATCATATTCTAGCTCGATAGGGTCTTCTGGATCATTGGTTATATCTAATATTTTTTTATTATCTGCATCAAAAATTATCCAACCAACAGGATTTTTTGTTGCATCTAAACTATCATATAATTTTAAAGTTAATTGCTTACTTTCTTTTTTATCGATTTCAACATTTAATGTTGATAAAAATGGATTTTTTATTGAAGATGTAGTAATTAGTTTTTTTATTAATAAACTACAATCATCATTTTTAGTTTTCGTTATTTGATTTGCAGAAACTGTTTTTATTATTTCACTTTTTATATCCTTCACTTGTAATTGAGTATTTTCTTTTTTACAAGCATTAAATAAAACGACTATAAATAGTATAATCGAAACTAGGAATCTATTTGTTTTCAAAATTTTATTTTTCATATAATTTGAAAAATTTATTTCTATTTCAGTTTTATTGGAATATGTTAACATTGCATTATAAACATCAACTCCTTCTTTAGGCTCTTTTTGACACAACTTCTCGTGTACTTTTACATCATCAATTTTTAAATTAAAACGGTTTAGTATTTGTTTTTTGTAATGGCATTTCATTATTTCCAGGATTAATAAAATATATAGGATTTCCAGAAATATAATATTCATTATCAGATTTTTCAATAAAAATTAATCCCATGTCATCTGATGATGGATTATAACTTATCTTAATTTTGTCAGTGTCAACTTTTTCTGCTTTTATATTTGGATATTTATTTTTTACACCCTCTTCAGTAACATTTACCAAAATATCTTCCAACGAATTTATAGTTATGTCGAAAATTGTTTTTACACCATCTCTGTTTGATGCTTCAAAATGGTAAGTTCCTTTCCATGAATCGTCTTCAGTTCGTATTATTTTTTCAGAATTTTTAACGGAAAATATTTTTTGTTTTATTAAAACTATTTTTCCTAACGAATTTATTTTGTTTTGTGACCATCTTTCTACACTTGTTCCAGATTCATCTTCTGCTACATCAAGTAAGTAGATATTATCATTATCAATGAAGTAATTTCTTTCTTTTACCGTTAAAGCCTCAGAAAAATTTATTGAGTGATAAATAACAACAGAATCGGTAATCTTTTTGTTAGCTTCTATAAACAATGTTGTCTGATTATATATATCTGCGTTTTCAGTATTGTCAGGTTTAGTAACTTTAATGAAAATTTTGGTTGTAGGATTTATATTTCCTATGAAAATTTTAGAATTTAAAGAGTTTAATTTTTCATAATTAAATTTGATTTTTGATAAAGCACATTTTAAATTATCATCTTTTATTTGCTTATCAGTACGTCCAAAGAAAGAGCTATTTAATTTACATGTTGGCCCAATTGAATTTACGAAATTCAAATCTGAGATTAATTGATCTCCCTGCCATTCTTTATTTAATTCAATTGTTTTTGAAATTGTATTTATGCTAATATTTTCTTGTGCCTTCTTACAAGAGAATAATACTAGAAAAATTATTAGATAAACTATTTTATTTAATTGCATTTCCATCTTTATCAAATTTTGTTTTCATCTATCTTCTGCTTTATAGTCTATTTATAGTCACCATTATCCTTAGACTCTAAAGTATCTATATCAAGATCTTCAAGATTTGTCTTATTTGAAACTTCTTTTGTAGTCCATTCATTCTCTCCTGTTTTTGCACTTATTCCAAAGTTTGCAACAAATAGTTTTTCAATATAAAATTCTTTGTTTTTAAATAAAACAGGAATAGTAACTTTTCTAAAAACATTACCATATTGATCTTTATTTTCAATTTTAATATTAAAGATTTGCCCATATTTGACTTGTAGATCTAGTAACATAGAGTCGCAATAGAATAGTTTGCTGAAAAATAAATTTCCATTTTTATACATTTCCATTTTAAACTCTTGTTGTTGTTCAGTTTTCTGTTTAATAATTATCGAATCACTTATTTTATCATTATCAAAATCAACTTTATATGTATTTTTTACTTTATAATTTGAATCATTAACAGATTCAGCTTCATCATTCATATCTTCTTTAGGAAGCAAAAAATATTTTTGACATTTAGGATCATCACAACCTAAAATTGTAATTTTTGAACCATCTGTAATCTGTAAATTAGAACCACCATTTATAAATAAATTAACCTTGTTTCCTTTTAGATTAAATCCCTTAATATCAATATTACAAGGAGTTATGGGATAGGTATAATGAACTTCCTGAGCATCAATTTCTTTAGATAAACTAATTATTGATAAAACATCACTTTTTGTTAAAGACCATTTTTTTTCTCTCTCAGTTGTTTTCTGGCCTGTGGAATATTCTCCTTCACATTTAGCTTTATAAACTTCAGGCTTTTGCTTTTCTTCTTTATCCTGCCCTTTACATGAACTAAAAATGTATAATGGCATTAATAAGATTAAAATTATATTTTTCATAAATTTTATTTTAAATACTCTTTAATTGCATCGAAAACAATTTGTCCCTCTCCTTTTTCTTTGGGAGCTAAATGTTCATGACAATCAATTTTGCTTATATCTAGACTATAATAATTTAATAATGCCTTAACAAGACATGCAACTGATTTCGCTTGCTTTTCAGTTAAATTTTCCCATCCAGCAACTGGGTTTTGGCCTTTCAAGCCTAATGTTGGTTTACCATCTTTATCAATTGCAAAACCAACGACCTCAATTCCTACAGATTTTGAGTTCCATCCTGCACAATGCCATGTAACTTTTGCTAAATTTGCAGTTTGAGTTATAACTCCATCTTTGCCTACTATAAAATGTGTTCCATAATGATCAATCCCTCCACTCTTGTTTTTTCTTCCATTCTTAAAAGCATTTTTACACGCTTGTGTTGTACCTCCTGCTGTCCTATGTAAAACTATTTTTTGAATACTTGTTTTTGGATCTTTGAATAAACCATGTTCAATAATACTAATATGATCTTTTATAACCTTTGAATGATTTATAAAGCCATCTTCAAACTTAAATGCGGTAGTACATATACAATCATCTGAACCACTTGGACATAAATTATTTTCATTTGGGGTTTCTTTTTCATTTAAACTACAACAATTTTGAGGATACTTAAAAACAACCTTTAATGCATTAACTGCGTTAACTCTTTGATTATATCCATTTATAGAGGATGATTTTGTCGCATTAGGTTTATTAACTAATCTTGAAGTATCAAAAACACTATCTTTATCAGCAAATGGATTTATATTTCCTTTATCATTATATCTCCAATACCATCCACTAGATTTAGCCGCAATTTCAATATTTGTAGAAACCAGTTCTGGGTTATTTACAACGTCAAATTTTGAATCTTCTTTAAATTTTTGGTAGTTTCCTTTCAACGTTAGATGGATAAATCCTCTTCCTCTGTATGGATCATACCAAAATTTATCATCCTTACCTCCTTCCACACTTCTCATAAAAGCGCCTGTTTCATGATAACATTGTGCAAGAAAGTGGATTTTTCTAATACAAGATGTTATCTCATATTTTTCGAACGTACTTTTTAATACTTCCGCAAATTTAGCATAGGATTTATCATTAAATTTTTCATGTCCTCCTGTGAAAAGTAAATCTTTATTCCATTTGTAAAAATTTTCACCCGCATCGTCATAGGTTGCTTTTCTCATTGCAATTACCATTTCTCTTAAAGTTTCGGGTGTAATTTCTTTATTACAAAAACATTCACATTCTTTATTTTCTTTCTTCTTCTCATCAGGTTCAAACACCGTCACCACCTTATTCCCCGTATTCACAGGAGGATTAGTCCCTATTTGTTTTTTAAACTTTCTTTTAACAATAACCTCTTCAATCACAATCCCTTCATAAATTTTTTCGGTATCAACACCACTGCTTACGGTCTGCACTTTCACATAATCAGGATTTTGTACATCTACATTTTTACTTACCGATTTATGCTCGGCAGTTTCCACGACTACATAATATTCATGAAGCTTGTCGTGACTGCCATCCATCATGGCATTGGCAATTTTAGCAAAATTGACATTCAGCTTAAATTCATGTACCATAAAACCTTTTTTATTCAGAGGTTTTTTGATGTAGGCTACCCTATTATTTTTATTCTTTGGACTGTCGCCACCACCCTGAGCATCATCTTCGTACAGACTTAACTTCATCATTTCGTTCTGCATATTCTGGGTGTAGACCTTTACTTTTATAGTCTGACCATACTTCATAACCGTATCGTCCTTGATAGGAGTATCATCTACTTTAAAAAGATCCACACGTGTGATTTTCTTCTCAATTCCCGGCAGAACTTTGATCCTTAATCCCGGCGGAATACGCTTTTCAGGTTCATAAATATAAGCTTCCAGCATCAGTTCGCTTCCAACCAACGATTGATTGGTTACTATAACAGGAACGCGATACCCAATTTTGGGAGGAGTTCCGGCTTTGGGTGTCAGCTCGCGCCAATTACCCTGATGTTTAAAATCTAAAGCATACAATTTCCATCTTGCGGCGTCTACTTTCTTTTTATCATCAAGATCGTATATTCGGCTTACTTCATAATAAGCCGTCTCACCAAGACGAATCTCGGAAGGACCTTTTATTTGCGAAATACCTTTTTTGCTCATCGTGTCTTTGTGTTAAGATTTACATATAATCTGCTTCCTCTTCTTCCATTTCCATATCTTCTGCCATCTCTTTAAAATCAAAAAACGGACATATTTCTACCAAAACATGGTTGTCTGCATTTTTGAAATTCTGAGAAGTTATCTCACTTGTCTGTCCGTGGTTAATGATGTCTATACAATCTTTTCCTCCTATGGGACAAGTGGCCTTGCTGTCTTCCAGCAAAACTTTTCCTTTATTATCTTCTATTACTATTTTTTCGTAATATCCGCTCCACTCTGTTACTACAGCCTGACAAGGATTATTGTTCATTTTTGCACAGCTTCCGAAAGTATTTTTTTCAAAGGTTTTCCCGATGTCTTTGTGGGTAGCCGTTAATTTTTCTTTTCCATCTTTGTCATTGATGTAGCGTTTGCTTTGGGTTTTCACCTTCAGCTTGTCCGGCGTAGTTCCGAACTTACATTTGCAGGTTGCTCCCTGACATACTAAATGTTTTTCGCTCATCTTATGTTGTTTTTTTATAATTGATACAATTCAAAATTGATCAACCTTACATTTTTTTCATCCCTACTTTGTAGACTGATTTCTGCTTGTATCGAAAAAACAGAACCATCTTCTTTATTAAATTGATAGGTTAAGTCTACTTTTCCAACACAGTTATTTTCCTCTTCATCTGATTCTGCTATTTTTCTATTATTAATAATTTGCTCACAACTTCTCGGATCGATACATTTTCCTGAAATTCTCATCACTCCTTTTCCTTCTTCTGATAACTTAGAATCTATAATTTTAATGTTATATTTCACTTTATTCTTAAAAGGAAATACAGGCAGATACAAATCAAAATCATCATTTTCTTCTTTTATATAATCCCGAAACGGTAAAAAATAAAGACGATAAAAAAGGCTATTCAGAATCCTGTTTTGTATTATATTTTTTGATTCTAATTCATCTTCTACATTTTTTATAAGCTCTTGTGTCAATTTTCCTTTATAATATTCTTCAAGCTTTGGTTTTAGGCTTTTCCAACGTTTTCTAATTTCATCTAAATTACTGATATGCTTCAAATTACCATTTTCCAATGTTTCTACTTCCAACGGAAAAAATACATTTCCAATTTTCTCAGAAAGCTGTTCTATAACAAGATCCGGAACTTTATCATTAATTAATATATTCTTTCGTCTGATAGAATATTCAAAAGGTTCAAGCCTTTCAATTTCAGTAATAAAAGTGAGTTTGCTTTTTTCTTTATCGTTTTCAAAAAGAGTCTGCACAACACTATATTCTTTACGGAAAGGATATTTTTTCTCTAAAATATTCTGAATCATCCTTATTGATTTTGATCTATTACTTCTACCTCTTCTTCTTTCTTAGCGGATCTTTTTCTTTCATCTTCTCTTGTAAATTCGTAGTCAGTTTCTTTAATTTCTTCTCTTTCATCGGCCATTACCTGTTCTGTTCTCAGACAAAAAACAACGCTGTTTTCTTCAATTCCATTCATGTAAAGAGTAAGATCAGGGTCAACATATTTGGTAGCTTCATACCATTTGGGTTGCAGAAAAAACACCCAATTAAACAATCCGTTTTGGTCTTCAATCTGAATCTGACCTCCCGGATGTTTATCATTATAATCTAAAACGAAATTATAGAAAAGCTTTCCGAAATCTACTCTGGTTGGTCCTTTTGCCCGATAAACACTATACTTTTTAGCATTTTTATCTTTATCCATTAAAAATGTAAACACGACCATATTTTTCATTTCCGCATCGCTTAATCCTTCATCATCTTTATAATTTTCAGGAAACATCCATGTTTTATAAATTTTTGGAGGAATAGACATTGCTCTGTTGAAAGTATCATTAAGAAATGTCGGAATAAAGAATATAATAAAGTGTCCAAGCATCAGATAAACAAAATCCGATGAGTTAAGGAAAGTATATATCAATGAAAACGGAATCAGGGCATACAACACAGTTATCAAAGCAAAAAGATATTCTGTTCCTATTTTTTGAGAATCAAACTTGTTGAAAATATTTCTGTAAAGAATGCAATGGATAATCCCCATAGTCAATGATGAGATCTGATAAAAAATAAATTCATATAAATTATCATTAGAAAAAAGTTTATTATACCCAAGCAACGCCGCTGTAGCATATATAAAAGCAAAAGAAAATAAATAGGTGTAAAATTTACCTTTATATTTTTGTTTAAAAGAGGGCACTTTCTGACCAAAAACCATGGTCAGAATTATACATAAAGCCAAAACGATGAATAGCATCACCAAAAGTTTTGGATCTAAAAGATTAATAAAATATTTTTTTATGTTTATCTGTGTCATATCATTGTGTTATATCCTTGTATTATATCCTAAAACAGGGGTTTCTGTAGTATTAAATTCAAAATCCTGTTTTTCTTTCGGCAGGAGAATAATCGTATTTATTTCCACTTCAATGGGGAAAAAGTGATCATAAAACATTTCAATAAATTTTTTCTTTTTTCCTTCATGAATATAATCGATGAAAGAAGAGTTTTTCAGAGGCCCAATCTGCAGATCCAAATGACATGAATAATCATCATATGTTGTCCCTGCAATAAGATCTAATCCCAGCCTATTCATGCCCAATTCAATGCTTTGGCTTTCGTCCGAATACTCATGATGTCCTTTATAGGTTACACTCACATTTTCTTCCAATAAAATAGAAAGAATGTGACATGCCTCCTCAATATTTCCTACAATTTTATAGGCAAAAGGCAATAATCTTATAAATTTTGAAATCAATAATGGCGGAAAATCTTTGTCGATACCCCAAAAATCATAAAACATTTCCGGCGCCAGATAACTGTTTAATTCAAATAAAAAATCATTCTCTAAATTTTCAACATTCACGCCATAGCTGAACATCTCATTATCAAAAGGTTGAAAAAAAATTCGGGCAGCTTTCTGTTGTTTTTTTTGAGTCTGATACTCTCTGATCATTACATCAACATCCTTATTCGGAGTATCATTTTGGGTTTGATGAGTAAGGTTTTCAGGAAGCATATCATAGATGCTGTCTCTGGAAAGATTAAGTTTCAGCATTTGCTTACTGTCGTAGTCATAATCTGTAACTTCAGACTGTAAAATATCAAATCGATAGGCACGTGAAAACTGTCCTTCTTTTTGGATTACATATTGATTTTCGTCAATTTCGTTATTTTTAAGCAAGTCATTAATAACAACCTCCGCTCTTATATCATGTTTTAAAGCATTGATTTGCTTTGTAAGATGTTCTAAGTTTTTCATGGTTTATTATTTTTGCTTTAAACGTCCTGCAGCAACGTATCTTAACTGAAAATATTCATCATTGAAATTGTAGATGTTAAGGCCGTTTGTGGTACATGCTACAATCCTGTCGTTATGGAGATAAATCCCAACATCAGAGATGGGATGGCTTTTATCATAACGGAAAAACAATATGTCTCCTTCCTGTAAGAAAGATCTTACTGTAAATAACTGAATATCTTTAGATCTGAAAATACCGTCCGGTGTTTTAGAAAAAGTTTCTCCGTAAACATCACTGAAAAGTGCCTGCACAAAATAAGAAGCATCAACACCAATATTTTTTTCAAGCATTTGTTTTCTGTACGGAGTTCCCAGCCAGCCATCGACATAAGAATACAGTTTGTAATCCTTAATATCTTTAGGCATCACCCCCATAAGGATAGAGTATTTTTCTTTTACTCTTAAAGTATCATCGCTTAAACCTTCTGAATTATCATCTACTATAGAATAAGTAGATGTAGATATTTCTTTTTTTTGAGTCTTATCCTTCAAATATTCATCTGAAGAATAATTGTAGGGAATGTCTTTTATATATTTCTTTGCCCCGCACGAAAGGAGAAGGAGCATAACAAATATATGTATATACCTGTTAATGAATTTCATCGGTGTTGTGTTTCGACAAATATATAAATTTTTTTGAAATAAATAATTTAATTCTCTTTTTTTTGAAAAAATTTTTGCCATATAAAAAATACTGAATATATTTGTCCGAACACAAATGACATCAATGACAAAAAATAATCACACATTTTTCCAAAATGTAGATTACAGAATCTACATTAGCCTTGGAATCTTGCTTCTAGTAAGCCTTTCTCTACTTCTATACCAATATACAAGACATGTCGATTGCGATGATGCGAAGTTTTTTATTCATGCAGATGAATATGTAATTAACCGTGTTGTAGAATATCAGGATAATACAAAAGGAGCCCAAAATTGGGAATGGGATTTTGGTGATAGCACAGCTATAGATAGAAGACAAATCACTTTCCATAAATATAAAAAGCCCGGAAATTATATTGTAAAATTAAAGATAAACGGGAACTGTATTCATGAAAAATTACTTACAATTACCAGCATTAGTCAGGAAACAGGATATTTACCAACTATTATTGCTCCGAATGTAGTGACCATGGGAGAAAGCATTCAGTTTGACGCCGAAAAAGAAGGTGGAGAATCTTGGGAATGGAGTTTTGGAGAAACTTCCAGAACCGATGCTTTAGGAAAAAATCCAAGCTACAAATTTAAATCTGTTGGCGAGAAAAAAATTACTCTAATTGTAAACGGAGATGTAGAACATACTGCCGTAAAAACAATTTATGTCGCTCCAAAAACGATTAAAGCAAAGCAAAAAATAGATATTCAGTCTTATGAATTTGAAAAACAGTCCGTTGCTTTTTCATTGCCAAGAGGAGCCGCACAAAAAGATCCTTTGGTAGACATGCTTCAGTACATTCCGGTTTCTCCAAAATCTAAATCGAAAAAAGACTCAATTATCGCTGAGAAAAAAGCACCGGAAATTTCTAATGAACAATTTCAACTACTTCTTAATCAGGTAGCAGCACAGGCAAAAACAAAAGATGATTTTAAAGATTATCTATGCGGAAATTTTGAAATTCCTGTTGTTATTAATGATAAAAAATTAATGCCTTTCGGGCAATTCTGCCAGAATATTATGGGCAAAAAAATCAAAATTACAGCGCTTAGACTTAATAAAGATTCCAAAAACTGTATCCAAAACATCAATGTTCAGTATAAAGTGAAAAAAATGATGCTTTGGGTGAGAGATTAATTAAAATCCTTAAACATATTCTTTAATAAAACTAATAATATGCTTAGTTAGGGAACAAAACTTATTATTTAAGTAAAAAACACAAAGCCTTATGAATCAAAATGAAATAACCTATAGTCAGGAAGTTACAAAAGCACTAAATATTGCTCAAAAAATAGGTCGAGAAAACCTTAACAAATACTTCAATAGTGCACATTTGCTTAAAGCTATGCTCAACAGAGATCTTGGTCTTTTGAAACAGTTGGAAAATCTGGGAATTGATGTTTTTTATCTTGAAGAATGGGCAGAAGTAAGGATCGAAGAAAGTCCTAAATCTTCAACAAATATTTACTCTTGTGAGCCGGATGAAATCATTGATGAGATCTTTGCAGAAGCCGATTCGGTAAGAGAAATTCTGGACGAAGAGGAAATATCTTTATTTGCTGTGATGACTGCGATCAGTTCTCCAGGAGTGGCATTCAGCTTTGATCAGATGAAAACTTTTCCAACCACAAGAAATGAATTACTGAAAGATGTTAATTCATTTGGATTAAAAACCGAATCTGAACCTTCAATATCAAAAAAGACAAGTAATACTTTTATCAAAAAATACTGTATCAATAAAAATGATCAGGTAAAAAGTAAAAACAAAAAAGAACTTTTAGTAGGTCGAGACACGGAAATTAATAAAATCACAGAAATTCTTTGCCGTTTCAGTAAACAAAATGTATTAATAATTGGTGATCATGGCGTTGGAAAAACAGCATTAATAGAAGGTTTTATTCAAAAAAATATTGCAAAACAAATTCCGGATGTGCTTTCCGGTCTTCAAATTTTCGAGCTGGATATGGGCGTTTTGGTTGCCGGAGCTTCTTATAAAGGTGAAATCGAAGACAGAATCAAAAGTATAGCTCAGGAATTTAAAGCTTTTCCAAAATCTGTTTTAATTATTGAAGAATTTCATTCGCTTTTTGGAAATCAAGGTTCAGATTCAGGGATTGTCAATCTTTTGAAAAGTGAAATATCCAATGGCTTGACGATTATTGCAACCTCAACCATTGAAGAATACACGAAAAAAATAGAAAAAGAACAAGGTCTCGCAGGAATGTTTGAACTTCTAAAACTGGAAGAAACAGAAGATGAAACCCATCTGAGAATGCTGAAACAGACTTTAGAAGATTATCAGATTCACCACAAAATTAAGGTGGATGACGAAACCATGAAGGAAGCTATTCGCCTTTCCAAGCGATACATGAAGGAAAAAAGTCTTCCCGCTTCTGCTATCGATCTGATTGATCATACAATGTCTGTGTTGAAAACTGCAGGAGAATCTTTTTTAAAGGAAAAAAATCATTTATTAACCAAGATTATTCATCTTGAAGATAATTCCAACAATTATAGTGATACTGAACAAAAACAGCACTCCGAGTGGCAATTAAAAGACTTGATTGAAAAAACAAAATATTTAATCAGCACGTCAGATATATATAAGGAAGAAGGTCAAATTCCTGAATTTGAAAATGCGGACGAAATTTTGAAATATTCAAGAGAATTAATTAATAATGTTGAAAAAATAGCTCAACAAAAAAGAACGCATATTACAGAACTTGATTTAGCCTTAATAATTTCTCAAAAAACAAACATCCCGATCGGAAAACTGAAAGAAGAAGAAAAACAAAGGCTCAACGACATGGAAAATGTCTTGGCAAAACGTGTTGTCGGGCAAGATCATGCTATTTCCATTGTTTCGGAAGCTGTGTTGGAAACCCGTTCAGGACTAAGTAAAGCCGGACAACCCATCGGATCATTTTTCTTTTTAGGCCCAACAGGAACCGGAAAAACCGAGCTTGCAAAGTCGTTGGCAGAATTTTTATTTCAGGACGAAAATGCAATTATCCGTTTTGATATGTCTGAATTTAAAGAAGAACATTCCGCGGCGTTGCTTTATGGTGCGCCTCCTGGATATGTTGGTTATGAAGAAGGTGGACTTTTAGTGAATAAAATCAGGCAAAAGCCCTACTCTATTGTTCTTTTTGATGAAATTGAAAAAGCGCACGCATCAGTTTTCGATGTTTTTTTACAAATTATGGATGAAGGAAAACTTCATGACAGACTTGGAAAAGAAGGTGACTTTTCTAATGCAATTATTTTATTTACATCCAATATCGGTTCAGAATTTATTGTTGAATCTTTTGGAAAAGGTGAAATTCCGCCTTCATCTAAATTAATGGAAATGATGAGTCGTTTTTTCCGCCCGGAATTTTTAGGAAGATTAACTGAAACGATTCCTTTTGCTCCAATCAGCAGAGAAAACGCATTGAAAATTTTCGAAATTCATCTTAAAAAAGAACTTTTAGATCTTGTAAAAAATCTAAATATCGAATTAATTATTACTCAGGAAGCCAAAGAGTTTTTATCAATGGAAGGTTACGACATTAAGTATGGGGCTAGACCTTTAAAAGGTATTATCAGAGGAAGTTTGAGACGACCTTTGGCTAAAAAAATTGTTGCAGGAGAATATAAAGAAGGTGATAAAGTAGAAGTTTCTTTGGAAAATAACGATCTGATTTGGAAGAAAATTAATTAGACTTACATTTTATGTTCAACCACAAAATGCACAAATATTTTCACAAATAAACACAACGTTGCTATCAATAGGAGCGAACTTTAGTCCGCTTAAAAATAGATGAAAGATGGTTGGCTTTAGCCAAAGCTTAATTTTTCAAGAATAAAGTTTAGATTTTTTCAAGAATCCAAGATGTGACGAATCAATAGTAAACTGTTTGTATACTCAATTTTCAACATCGTGCAATCAATTATCCAAATTCAAACTTCGGATACCATTTTGGGAGAAAAAATCATTGAAAAATTCTTTTATTTATAATACTTATCATAAAATTTACAATAAGACTATTCCTTAAACGCCTGTAAATAAATACTCAAGAAAACAGTTACCATAACAATTCACAAATTCATAATAATTTATTGAATATTGCATAAAATTATTACATTTAGGAGTTAATAAATAGTTAATTCTAATTATTTAAACATTTATCGATTTTAATTACAATTAAATGCAATCGATTACATTTTTGAATTTAAATATTAGAATTAATAAAAACCATCAATCACAATTAAAACTAAACTATGCAAATTATAGATTCGGGACCGAAATATTCTTCAGGCACAAAAGCGCAGATTAACATGATGTACGTTACAGTATTGACGCTGGTTGCCACATTGGGCGGACTTTTGTTCGGATATGACACTGCAGTAATTTCGGGAGCCGAAAAATCAATTCAGGAATATTTGATCATTCCGCTGGGATTAAGTTCATTAGCGCATGGAGCAACAATTTCAAGTGCTTTAATTGGCTGTATCATTGGAGGAGCAGTTTCGGGGTATTTTTCTACAAAACTGGGGAGAAAAAAATCATTGATGCTTGCTGCATTTTTATTTTTCATCAGTGCTTTGGGAGCTGCTTATCCTGAATTTTTATTTTTTAAGCACGGGGAACATTCAATGGGAGTTTTGCTGGCTTTTAATTTTTATCGAATTATTGGCGGTATCGGTGTTGGACTTGCCTCTGCGGTTTGTCCGATGTACATTGGGGAAATTGCCCCTGCCGAAGTTCGCGGAAGATTGGTTTCTTTAAATCAGTTTGCCATAATTTTCGGGATGCTGGTCGTTTATTTTGTCAATTGGGGAATTGCCGACGGAAAAAGCATTGAATGGATTAACCAGATCGGATGGCGCTACATGTTCTTATCATTAACGATTCCTGCAGTATTGTTCGGAGTTCTACTATTTTTCGTTCCGGAGACACCCCGTTATCTTACTTTGATTAAACAAGATGATGAAGCCTTGAAAATTTTAACCAAAATAAATGGCGAAGCAAGAGCAAAAGAAATATTTTCTGAGATAAAAGGAACCGTTGCAGAACATAAAAGTGAAATTTTCGCTTTCGGAAAAACAGTCATTATAATTGGGATTTTGCTTTCTGTTTTTCAGCAATTTGTAGGAATTAATGTGGCTTTATACTATGCTCCGAGGATTTTTGAAAGTATGGGCGTTCATAAAGATGCATCCATGCTGCAAACTGTTGTGATGGGATTGGTTAACGTAGTTTTCACCGTTGTTGCTATTTTCACGGTTGATAAATGGGGAAGAAAACCTTTATTGATCATCGGTTCTATCGGAATGGCGATCGGAATGTTTGCAATCGCTATTTTCTCTTATTATCATATTATTGGGATTGCAACGTTGGTTTTCATTATTGTTTATACAGCCTCTTTTATGATGTCTTGGGGACCGATTTGCTGGGTTTTAATCTCAGAAATTTTCCCAAATAAAATCAGAGGAAGTGCTATTGCTATTGCGGTTGCAGCACAATGGGCAGCCAATTATTTGATCTCTTCAACCTATCCTTTTATGATGGAATTCAGTGGAGCTTTCACATACGGTTTTTACGGAGTGATGAGCGTTTTATCATTAATTTTTGTCTGGAAAATGGTTCCTGAAACAAAAGGAAGATCATTGGAAGACATTGAAAAAATCTGGAAAAAATAAAGTATTTTTTATATCAGTTAGTAAAATAGGGCATCGATTTTTCGGTGTCCTATTTTGGTTAAATTAACCACGCATTTTTGGTATTTAAATTCATCATTAATTGTCATTTTTTATGATAAGCACCATTGATTATATGCAAGTACAGCTTTTTATCTCATATAGAAAACAGCCTTAAAACAAAGATAACTAAGCATTTAAACAAGTTTTATCTTTAATTTAATCATAACCAACCATAACCTGATATAAAATACATAATATTTCCTTTCTGATAGTTATAATTTGATTAAATTTACCTCAACAACGTATATCGTTTTGATATATAAAAAACAGCTAGAAAAACTCATTTATGAATAAGAAAAGTGCCACCATATACGATATTTCAAAGAAAATTAATGTGAGTGTGGCTACTGTTTCCAGGGCGCTTAATGATCATCCGAGGATAAGTCAGGCAACAAAAGATTTGGTGAAGAAAACCGCCAAAGAAATGAATTATAAACAAAATAATCTTGCCAAAGCTCTTAAAAGTGGTGAAACAAAAAATGTAGGAATTATTGTTCCTTTTGTTAATACCAACTTCTTCTCCTCCGTTATCCGCGGAATTGAAGAAGAACTTTCTCCGCACGGTTATCACGTAATTATTTGTCAGAGTCACGAAGATGTCAATATTGAAAAAAGACATTTGAATACTTTGCTGAATGCTCAGGTTGACGGGATTTTCATGTCCGTTTCAAGAACGACAATTGATACAGAACATATTCAGAGTATTTTAGATACAACCAACACGCCAATCATCTTTTTTGACAGAAAAAAGGATATTCCGGGCATCAGCACCATCGTTATTGATGACTATCGAGGCGGTTACATGGCTACCGAACATCTAATTAAAGAAGGTTATAAAAATATTTGTCATTTTGCGGGAGATCTTAATCTCGAGATCTATCAAAACCGTCTTAATGGTTATAAACAGGCATTACTTGACCATAATTTCCAGGTTAAAGAAGACAATATTATCATCACAGGAAGTTCGATTGATGAAGGAATTGATGCCATCAAAAAACTTTGGGACGGAAAATCTGTTCCCGATGCGATCTTTTCATCCAGTGATTTTGCAGCGTTGGGCGCTTGTCAGGAATTAAAAAAACGTAAGATTAAAATACCTCAGGAAGTAGCGGTTATTGGTTTCTCAAACGAGCCTTTTACCCAGTTTATGGAGCTTTCGATGAGTTCTGTGGATCAAACTCCCGTTATCATGGGAAAAATGGCCGGACAAGTATTTATTGAAAGCGTAAAAGAAAATGGTTCCGGAGTTTCTATTGAGAAGAAAGTGGTGCTGGCGCCGCAGCTTTATATTAGGAAGTCTTCGAAAAGGAAATAGTTTTTTATATTGATTTTCTTTTGTCTTGAAACAAAAGAAACAAAAATTCAAGACTTGGAAACTTCCACTAAAAAATATTTTTGTTCTCTAAAAATCCCAAGACTCGTGCGAATTTGACATTTGTTCTTCGATTTGATATTTGTCTCGCACTCAAACAGTGGGATTTTCTTAACGTTTACAAAATTATTTTTCTTAACGCTCCATTTTCCTATGTCGTTATTGACAATTCACAGTGTAGTTTGTCATTCTGATGAAGGAAGAATCTCAACTTTATCATTAAAAATATTTAAGTTTTGGCTAAAGCCAATCTCGATTGTATATTTATTAAACGGGCTAAAGCCCGTTCCTATTGATGCAAACTTTGTGTTTATTTGTGAAAAAAATTTGTGTCATTTGTGTTTAAACTGAATTTCCTCCAAAAGAAAATGCCTCCCACAAATGTAGAAAGCATTTTCAACCCTAATATTTATATAATTAAAACAATTATAAACTTACTCCCCGTCTCCAGGGAATAAAATCGTTTTGATTTAAAATTGCGGCTTTTGTTTTTACCTCTCCACTTGCCACTTCGATGATAAATTCTAAAAGCTCTTCTGCCTTTTCGTCGATTGTTTTTTCACCTGTAATCACGTCTCCTGTGTTGAAATCGATTATGTCGGGCATTCTTTGTGACAAAGAAGTGTTTGACGAAATTTTCACCACGGGAACAACCGGATTTCCAGTTGGAGTACCCAAACCTGTAGTGAATAAAACTACGTTTGAGCCTGAGCCAACCAAAGCGGTTGTACATTCCACATCATTTCCGGGGGTGCATAATAAATTTAAGCCCGGTTCTTTGATATATTCTGTGAAATCAAGAACGTCATTTATTGGTGATGAACCACCTTTTTTAGCCGCTCCTGCAGATTTCATGGCATCGGTTATCAATCCATCTTTAATATTCCCCGGCGATGGATTCATATCAAAACCTGATCCTGCAGCAACGACTGATTCTTCAAAATCTTTCATTAACTGTAAAAATCTTTCTGCATCATTTTCATTCACACAACGATTCACTAGCTCCTGTTCTACTCCACATAATTCCGGGAACTCGGAAAGGATGGTTGAGCCACCGATTCCAGCCATTAAATCTGATAATTGTCCTAAAACCGGATTGGCAGAAATTCCTGAAAAACCGTCTGAACCACCACATTCCAATCCTAAAACTAACTTAGAAATTGGGGCTGGTTTTCTTTCAATTTCGTTGGCTTGTTTGATGGCTTCGTAAGAATCTTTGATGATTCCGTTTAGCATTTCATCAACCGTTCCGGACTTTTGTTGTTCGTAAACGATGATCGGTTTTTTATTATTCGGACTGATTTTTTGCAATGCATCCGTAAAAATCTGAACCTGTAAATTCTGACAACCAAGACTTAAAACCGTTGCTCCGGCTACATTCGGATTATTCACATAACCTGCCAATAACCTTCCTAACGCTTCCGCATCCTGACGAATACCGCCACAACCGCCTTGGTGCGTGATGAATTTTACATCTATATTTTTAAAAACCCTTGAGTTTTGATCTTCTTCAACAGCAGTTTCAGTTTCAGAGTTATTTATTAATGATCTTAGTAATAATTGATGCTTCGTTGCTTTTTCAAACAATAATTCTTTTTCAAAAACATCTTTTAAAATCTCCACATTCCTGTTCTCACAAAAGACTAATGGAAAAAATAACCAAACATTTTCTGTTCCGACCTGCCCGTCTTCTCTGTGATAACCCATGAAAGTTTTATCCTTCCATTTGTCAACATTCGGGGCAGTCCATGAAGTTGTCTCTGTTTTGCCTTCTACTTTTGCGCTTTGGTGCTTAACGTTTTCAGTCGTGATAACCTCTCCTTTCTGGATCGGCTGACTGGCTTTTCCCACCAAAACACCGTACATAATGATCTCGTCTCCAATCGCAAGATCTTCGGTCACGAATTTGTGTTTCGCCTTCGTGTCTTTTATAATGTCATAAGTAAGTTCACCCAAAGTAACAGTTTCCCCCTGCGTCAGATCAACCAATGCCACTGCTACATTATCTTTGGGATTTACTTTCAGTACTTTCTTTTGCATAATTTTTTAAGAATAAAATTGTATAAAGTTGTGATATGCAGTTTCGATATCGTTGTGATCTATTTCCCACAATGCTTTTGCTACTGCAGATTTCAAACCATTAACCTTTGTAAGATCTGTATCCCAGAAAGATGTTTCGCTTAAAGCCAATTCTGCGACTTTTTCGTAATCTTCGTTTGCCCAGATTTCTTTGAATCTAGTGACAATCACTTCTTCATCATTTATCGGTAGAGATTTTTCACCAAAATTCCCTTGATAGAATCTGATTAAACTTGCCAATGAGAAGGTTAAATTAAGCGGTAATTTATGGTTAATTTCAACATATTTTAACAAACTCGGAAGAATTCTTACCTTAAATTTAGAAACAAAATACAACGCGATACTTGCCTGATAATGCTTGATAAAAGGATTCCTGAATCTGTCGAAAACTTCTTCAGCAAAATCTTTCAATTCATTTTCATCTAAACCTAATGTAGGATTTACTTCATTAAAAATCGTTTCATTTAAAAATTTACCTAAAAATTGATTATCGATAGATTCTTTTACCGTTTCTTTTCCTGATAAAATCGCTGGAGCCAACATCAATGTATGACCACCATTCAAAATTCTCACTTTTCTTAAACGGTACGGTTGAATATCATCAACAACCAAAATCTGTTCGTCAATTTTATCAAAAGGAATTCTTTCGTTTAAATTTGCCGCATCCTGAATGACAAAAAGTAAAAATACTTCCGAAACAACCATCATCTGATCTTCGTAATGCAATTGGTCTTCGTACGTATCTGAGTCATCTTTTGGATAACCCGGAACAATCCTGTCTACCAATGTATTATGGAAATAATTATTTTGTTCAATCCATTGCACAAAGTTAGCTTCTAAATTCCAAAGTTGTGCATATTTTAAGATAATATCTCTCAACGCAAACGCATTGTCTTCAATTAATTCACATGGAATAATTCTCAATCCTTTGTCTTCCGCTCCATTGAAATGTTTGAATCTTTCGTGTAATAAAACGGTTAGTTTTGCAGGAAAATTCTTGTGCGGACCAGCGTAATCATTTTCTGATTCGTCATAAGCAATTCCTGTTTCTGTCGTGTTTGAAAAGATAAATTCTAATTCTTCTTCTTTCGCCAACGTTAAAAATTCATCGTAATTTGTATAAGGATTGATCGACTTCTGAATCGCAGAAATCACCTGTTTTGTATCAATTATCTCGCCTTTTTTAATTCCTCTCGAGAAAAGCGTGTATAAATTATCCTGCTCTTCCAGTTTATGAACCGAACCGCCCGCCGTTGGCTGAACGTTTACGATTCCTGCATTAAATCCTGCTTCTTTATTTAATTTATCAATCACATAATCTGTGAATCCTCTCATGAAATTCCCACCTCCAAACTGTACAATTTTGATTGGGAGTTTTTCCTGAGAACCATGTAATTCACGATTTAATTTTTGTTTTGTCTGATTTTCCATCTTTCTATTGATGATTTTATTTTTAACGCAAAGTCCGCAAAGATTTTTTGACTACTAACTGTTTTTAAGTTCGCAAAGGCGTTTCACTCAGCTAAGACCGCTATAAAATCTTTGGATCTATTTTTTATTTAATCAAACCTTCAAGATTTTTGAAACCTTGAAGGTTTAGACTGGATTTAATTATTTACTTATCACTTTATATTTAGGAACTAATGATTTCATTACTACCCATGCAATCAGGTAAGCGACTGCGCAGATTGAGAAAATGATCATGTATCCTTTATCAATTCCGTCTGAAACTACTGCTCCGGATTTTTTTAACTGCTCAAAGAAACCATCCGGTAAACGATCGTTGATGTATTGAGGATATTTTTCCAACAAAGGAACTCCGTCCACTGTTGACCAAGCTTTATGAGCGTGATCGAATAATACTCCCGAGGATTTATTAATAATGAATGAACCGATTCCTCCTGCCATTCCACCAATTCCGGTGATGGTTGCAATCGCTCTTTTAGGAAACATATCGCCAACTGTCGAGAAAATATTTGCTGACCAAGCCTGGTGTGCTGCTCCTGCAATACCAATAATTAAAACAGGAATCCAATATGTTGCAGTACCTAATGGTTGTGCTAAAAGTGCTAACAAAGGGAAAAATGCGAAAATTAACATCGCTTTCATTCTTCCTGTGTAAGCGTTCATTCCTTTCTTTTCAACAAAATATTTTGGAAGCCAACCTCCGATGATCGACAATAAAGTGATCATATAAAGAACGAATAATGGTAATGCACTTTGTGTGGAATCCATCCCATAAACTGAACTTAAATAAGCCGGTGTCCAGAATAAAAAGAACCACCAAACGCCATCTGTCATAAACTTTCCGAACGCAAAAGCCCAAGTCTGTCTGTAGCTGAAACATTCTTTGAATGTAAATACTTTTTCCGGAACAGAAGTATCTTCATTGGGAATATCGTCCTGATCCTGATTAATATACGTTAATTCATGTTCGTTAACTCTCTTGTGTAAATGCGGTTTTTTGTAAACAAATACCCAAAGTCCCATCCATACAAATCCTAAAGCACCAATAATGATAAATGCCCATTCCCAACCCATTGATTTTGCAATAAAAGGGATAGTAAGTGGTGCTGCCAAAGCTCCAACTGTTGCTCCTGCATTCCAGATACTTGTAGAAAATGCTCTGTCTTTTTTAGGGAAATATTCTGCCGTAGTTTTAATCGCCGCCGGGAAATTTCCTGCTTCACCAATTGCCAATACGAAACGTGCAAAAACAAATAATGTAACACTTGTACTGATGATTGCAGAAGTATTAGAAACCGTACCGATCAATTCTTTCGAACCATGAAAACCAGCTAACCAGTTTCCGGTAAGAATTCCTGAAGTTGCAATTCCACAAAATGCATGTAAAACCGCACCAATAGACCAAACACCGATTGCCCAAAGGAAACCTTTTTTAGTATCCATAAAGTCCACAAACTTTCCAGCGAAAAGCATTCCTACTGCGTAAAATATAGAAAATAATGCAGTGATGTTTCCGTAATCATTATTATTCCAGTGAAATTCGGGTGCGATAAAATCTTTCCACGTTAATGACAACACCTGACGATCCAAATAATTGATCGTAGTAGCGAGAAATAACAGAAGACATATCGTCCATCTGTAGGTAGTCGGCTTAAGAGATTTAACTGAACTCATATTAATATTCAGAATTTAGTTATTGTTTAAAGTCTGAATAATTTCCAGCACTTTTTTTGTTTCGTTTTCTATGGTTGTATAGTCTTTAGCAAGCATCAATTCTTTGCTTACCAATTTGCTTCCCATTCCTACCGCTGAAACACCAGCTTTGAACCAGCTTTCGATACTCTCTTTTGTCGTATCTACTCCACCCGTTGGCATGAATTTCAGATTTGGGAAAACATCTTTAATCGCGCTCATAAATCCAGTTCCTAAAGAATTTCCAGGAAATAATTTAATGAAAGTTACTCCTGAATTTTCAGCTTCGATAATTTCTGTCGGAGTCATACAACCTGGGCTGTACAACAAGTCTTTCGGAATTAAAAATTCTGCAACATCCGCCACAAAACCCGGACTGATAAAGAAATCTGCACCCACGTTGAAATATTCTTCAGCTTGTTGTACATTCTTTATTGTTCCGATTCCCAAAAGCATTTCCGGCATTTCTGCGTTACGGATTTCTACCATCTTCGTGAAATTACTCAACGCAGCTTCACCGCGGCTTGTATATTCTACCGCACGAATTCCGGCTTTGTAAAGTGCTCTCAATATCTCTAAAGTTACTGTATCATCAGCATTATAATACAGAGGTAAAACTCCTTGGTTGATGATGGTATTTGTAACTGATTGAATTTTTGTCATTTTGCTTAATTATCTTGTTTAAAAATAATTTTTGATGGGATTAAATCCATCCTTTAGTATGCTGTACTTGCAAGACTTTTTTTAAATCTTTTTTTAACGCAAAGAGCGCAAAGATTTTCTTTTTAAAAACTTGATGTATATTTTTAAGTTCGCAAAGGCGTTTCACTTAACCAAGTCCGCAATGTTCTAATTTAATTATCTCTTGATGCGTCCACCGGAATCCCCGTTCATAACTTCCAGAATATCTTCTGCGCTGCTGTAATTGATGTCACCTAAAATGGTGTGTTTGATCGCGCAGGCTGCGTTGGCGAATTTTAATGCTTTTTCGTCATCAAAATTGATTAAGCCATAGATCAAACCTGCTGCAAAAGCATCACCTGTTCCGATTCTGTCGACTACAGGATTAACTTCGAGTAATTCAGTTTCAAAATAATTTCCATCGACTAAAGCTCGTCCCTGCGTTTGCTGAGAACTTGCCGTAACTCCGATTCTTATCTTGTCGAAAATTTTATGAATAGAAGGACATTGCTGTTTTAGTTCTTTGCACGCTTCGATAAACCCTTCTTTATCTGACGAAAACTGAGTTCCGAGAATTTCATTAATTTCATTCACTCCACCGATGAAAATCGTTGAATAAGAAACCAATTCTTTCAAGACTTCGTTTCCGTTTTTGCCATATTTCCAAAGATTTGAGCGGTAAGCCGGATCTGAAGTAACTTCAATTCCCAGTTCACGGGCTGTTTTTAAACCTTCTTTCAAACTTTTATAAGCTGACTCAGAAATTCCAGGGCTGATGCCGGTCCAGTGGAAATATTTGCAACCTTCAAGGGCATTTTTCCAGTTAATTTGTTCAGGCTGAATATTTGCAAAAGAACCATTTAATCTGTTGTAAGCAATTCTGCTGGCGCGAACTGATGAACCTACTTCCAAAAAGTATAAACCTAAAGGATGCTCATTTTTGTTGATAAAAGTCGTATCGATTCCAAAACTTTTAATGAAAGAAACCGCCGATTCGCCCACAAAATCATCGGAAACACTGCTGATATGTCTCACGTCACAACCCATTGTTGCCAATGAAGATGCTACATTAAGCTCTGTTCCGCCGAAAAAAAATTCCATTTCGTGGCTTTGCTTCATCGTTCTGTTTCCGGGTGGCGAAAGTCGCATGATGACTTCTCCGAATGTGACTATTTTATTGCTCATGATTTTAATTAACCTTTTTAAATTTAAGGTGAATTTTAGTTTATTTTTTTAACCATTAAGATTTATTTAAGGAGTTTAGAAAAGTTAAGTTTGGCTTTGCCTTAAGATTATTTAAAATCAATTTGATTTTTCTTAATTCAACTTAACTTCTTAAATTTCCTTAATGGTTTAAAATTTTATTTTTATTTCTCACAGATTTCGCAAATTTCGCAGATGATTGTTTAAAAAAGATCTGCGTAATCTGCTAAATCTGCGAGAGTTTTTAATTCAATTAAAAATCAAAATAATTTTTAGCATTATGATAACAAATATCTGAAATTGTTTTACCAATCAGTTCGATATCATCAGGTAATTCACCATTTTTCATTTCTTCTCCAAAAAGATTACACAATACCCTTCTGAAATATTCGTGTCTCGGGTAAGAAAGGAAACTTCTGGAATCCGTTAACATTCCAACGAAACAGCTGATCAATCCCATGTTTGAAAGAGCATTCATCTGCTTGATCATTCCGTCTTTCTGATCCAGGAACCACCATCCTGAACCGAACTGTACTTTTCCTTTAATACTGCCGTCATTGAAATTCCCGATCATTGTCGCGAAAATCTCGTTATCGGCAGGATTTAAGTTATATAAAATGGTTTTCGTTAATTTATCTTTTCCGTCTAAAGTATTTAATAATTTAGACAAAGTTTCAGCCTGAACGAAGTCACCGATAGAATCCCAACCCGTATCAGGACCCAGAATTCTGTGCATTCTTTCGTTATTATTTCTCAATGCGCCCAAGTGGAATTGCTGAACCCAACCGTATTTATGGTAAGCTTCACCTAAGAATAATAAAATAGCTGTTTTGAACTGATTTACCTGCTTTTCAGCGATTACTTTTCCTGAAATTTTATCATTGAAAATCGTGCTAACTTCTGCTTCTGTAAACTCTTCGAAGGAAATATTGTTCAGTCCGTGATCGCAAAGTCTACATCCGTTTTCGTGGAAATATTCAATTCTTTTAATTAAAGCATCACACAAAGTCTGGTAAGAATTAATTTCAATTCCGGCTGATTCGCCTAATTTTGAAATATAATCTGCAAAGTTGTGGTTTTCAATTAAAATGGCTTTATCCGGACGGAAAGCTGTGCTCACTTTAATAGAAAAATCGCTTTTCGCCAAATCCTGATGATAATTCAATAAATCTGTAGGGTCTTCCGTTGTACACAGAGATTCTACATTCATCATTTTTAACAAACCTCTTGTCGATTTTTCAGGTGTCTGAAGCTGAGCGGTGATATTTTCGTAAATTTCTGATGCGTTGTCTGCATTTAATAATTCATCAATTCCGAAATATCTTTTTAATTCTAAATGCGTCCAGTGATACAAAGGATTTCTCAATGTATAAGGAACCGTTTTTGCCCAGGCCTCAAATTTTTCTTTATCTGAAGCATCTCCGGTGATGAATTTCTCGCTCACCCCCATTGTACGCATCGCTCTCCATTTGTAATGGTCACCTGCAATCCAAACCTTTGAAATATTTTCGAAAACAGTGTCTTCTGCAATATCTTTGGGAATCAAGTGATTATGATAATCAATGATGGGTTGTTTTTCTGCGTATTTGAAATATAATTCTTCAGCGTATTTATTTTGTAATAAAAAATTATCTGTAATAAAAGGTTTCATTCTAATCTAATTCTGTTGTTATTCATTAGCAGGTTTTCCGATGGTCGCTAAAATTCCGCCATCAACGTAAATGATTTGTCCGTTAACGAATCTGCTTGCGTCCGAAGCAAGGAAAATAGCTGTCCCAGCAAGGTCTTCCGGGTTGCCCCATCTTCCAGCCGGAGTTCTGTTAATGATAAAATCGTTGAAAGGATGTCCATCCACTCGGATTGGTTCTGTCTGAGAAGTTGCAAAATATCCGGGACCGATTCCGTTCACCTGAATATTGTGTTTTGCCCATTCTGTCGCGAGATTTTTAGTAAGCATTTTAAGACCGCCTTTTGCAGAAGCATAAGCGACTACATTGTCACGACCCAACTCACTCATCATCGAGCAGATGTTGATGATCTTTCCGGATTTTCTTTTAATCATATGTTTGCCGATTAATTTCGACATGATAAAAGGTCCTGTAAGATCTACATCGATTACTTTTCTAAAGTCTTCTACCTCCATCTCAATAGCGGGAACACGTTTGATGATTCCTGCGTTGTTGACAAGGATGTCTATTTTTCCATGAGTAGCTTCCATCAAAGCTACTTTCTGAGCGGCTTCCAGCTCGTCCGTCACATCAAAAAGATAACCGGTTGCTTTGTACCCTTTGTCGTGATAATAGTTTAAAGCTTCCTCTAATTTTGACGGGGTTGTGCTTGTGATCGCCAGTTCAGCGCCTGCAACAGCAAGACCTTCAGCCATTGCCATTCCTAATCCGTGAGTACCGCCTGTAACGACTGCTACTTTACCGGATAAATCAAATAAATTCATTAGAAAAATTACTTTAGTTCGTTAGTTTTGATACCGTCCATATCGCCGTAGTCCATATTTTCCCCTGCCATACCCCAGATAAATGTGTAGTTGGAAGTTCCAACTCCTGAGTGGATAGACCATTCCGGAGATAATACCGCATCATGATTTTTCATAAAAATATGACGCGTCTCATCAGGCTGTCCCATAAAGTGACTTACGGTTTGCCCTTCTTCCAAATCAAAATAGAAATAAGCTTCCATTCTTCTGGTGTGAGTGTGCGCAGGCATTGTGTTCCAAACGCTACCAGATTGAAGTTCTGTCATTCCCATTTGTAATTGACAAGTTTCAAGAACAGAATTTACAATCAGTTTGTTGATCGTACGCTTGTTGGCATATTTTTCTTCGCCCAATTCTACAATTTCGGCTTCGTTTTTCGTGATTTTTTTTGTAGGATAAGTATGATGTGCCGGAGCTGAGTTGATGTAAAAATAAGGTTGTGCATCACCTGATTTTTCAAAAATCACTTCTTTTGCACCTTTACCTATATATAAAGCTTCCTTGTTGGCAAGCTCATATACTTCACCGTCTACTGTTACTTTTCCGGCACCGCCTACGTTGATAATTCCCAACTCTCTCCTGTCAAGGAAATGTTGAGCTTTTAAATCGTCTGTCGGTTCCAGTTTCAAAACTTTTGTTGAAGGCATGATACCTCCTACAATCAGCCTGTCGTACATGGTATAGACCAATTTTATCTTATCTTCATTAAATAAATCATTGATTAGAAACTCCCTCCTAAGATCTTCAGTGTTATACTTTTTTGCATCTTCTGGATGGTGGGCGTAACGAAATTCTGATTGTGTCATACTACTTGATTTTTATACTTTTTCTTTTGCGGTTTTCTCAAACCTGTTAAACTTTGCGTAATCGATTGCATAAAATTACACTAAAATTTGATAGAATTACTGTTGGGATAAATATATAATTATTCTTTAATTAGTTAACAAAAAATTAATTTTAATTTATAATTAACTGTAAAACAGCTTAATAATTTTTAAAATTTAAAAAGAATAAAGAATATTTTATGGAATTTCAAGGTAAAAAATTAACCAAAAGTTAATCCTAACCGTTAATTTTAAATAAAATCATGCCAAAATAAAGCAGCAAAACCAGAGTTACAAAATCGTTAATAATAACTTCATTTCTCTATACATATGATGTGTATTAAGTTTAATCTTTAGTATTAAAGAAAAACGGTTAAAAATATTAACCTAAAAAGATGACAAAAATCAGGAAAACAGCTGAAATTTTGAGTTTGAGTATCAATTTTGGGAATTTTTAAGACAAAAAAACAGGCATTTTTTAAGTAAATTTTAAGTTTTTGATTATTAAACAGCAAAAAAATCCATCTATTTTAAAAATATTTCAATATTATTTAATTTTATAATAAATATTTAATTATCAACTAATTAAAATAGACTAACTAACAAATGTTCTGTTAAATTTAACAACTTAAACAATCAAATTAATGAAAAAATAATATTTTTTTCTTTGCGTAATGGAAAATAATATTAGTTTAGGAGCCAAGATATTTTATAACGAAAAATTACGCAATCGATTGCACTTGAATAAAGCGTACAATTTTTAAAAATATTAATCACTAAAAAGAATAGAATACTTACTAAATCCACAAAACAAAAGCAACAAAGCTTGAAAAAAAACTTTCAACCAAAGAATTAAAACTATAAGGATACAATAATGGATAAAAGAGTACAATCAGTAAAGTGGTTATATTTAACTGTCTTTCTTCTTCCTGTCCTTGCAATGGCTCAAGAAAAAGAAACGAAAGCAGAAAAAGAAACTAAAATCGACGAAGTGGTTTTGGTAGGATATTCCAGAGTTTCTAAAAAAGACGTTACCAACGCCGTTGGTTCTGTAAAAGCCGAAGCTGTAAAGGATATGCCTGTGAACAGCGCTGCAGAAGCCATCCAGGGTAGAATTGCCGGTGTACAGATTACTGCAAGTGAGGGCTCGCCCGGTGCAGAAGTTGAAATTAAAGTAAGAGGTGGTACTTCTATCACGCAGAGTAACGCACCCTTATATATCGTAGACGGAATTCAGATGGATAATGCACTATCTATCATTTCGCCGAAAGAAATTGAATCAATTGAGGTATTAAAAGACGCTGCTTCCACTTCTATCTACGGATCCAGAGGTGCAAACGGGGTTGTGATAATTACAACAAAAGGAGGACGCAAAAAAGCAGTTACAACAATTAACTACAGCGGTTACACAGGGGTTAGAAAAATCACGAATACAATTCCGGTTTTAGATCCTTATGAATTTGTAATGTATCAGTATGAACTTTACAACAAAAACGGTGTAGCTGAAGATATTACAGCCTTTAATACAAGATATGGAACTTATGATCAACTTGCGACCAAATATCAGAATATTAAAGAAAGAGATTGGCAAAATGAGCTTTTCGGACAAGAAGCTTTCAACTTTACGCATAATTTAAGCTTAACAGGAGGGTCTGATAAATCTGCATTTTCATTAACATTAAATCATGTGGAAGAAGACGGAATCATGCTAAATTCTGGTTTCAGAAGAAGTATGGCCAACTTTAAATATGATTATGATATTTCTAAAAAATTAAAAGTTGGATTCAATGCAAGATACAGCCGACAGTTAATTTCCGGAGCAGGAACGTCTGCTACAGGTTCTCAGAGTACCAACAGACTGAGAAATGCGGTAAGATATCAACCATTCGAAGGAGGAAGTAATGTTCCTATCGATGATTTTGATCCGAACTACGCAACAAATACCAATTTGGTTAATCCTTTGTTGTTGAATGACAATGAAATAAAGGACGCAAGAACCAATGACTTATTATTAAATGCTTATTTAAACTACAATATTACGAAAGACTTAACTTTCAGAAGTGTTGTAGGTTATGTACAGAAAGATAATTTTGTGAATCAGTTCTGGGGAACTATTACAAGTGATGCCAGAGCGAATAACAATCAGCCGATTGTACAATTAACGAGAAACCAAACCAGAAGGATTACCAATACGAATACTTTAAACTATACAAAGAAGTTCGGAAATCATAAACTTGATTTATTATTGGGTCAGGAAACGGTACAGACCGATGGTGAAGTATCAAGTACTTACACAAAATGGCTTCCGGTTTCTATTCTTCCTAACGAGGCATTTGCTAATATTCAGGCTGCAAGTCCGCCATCAGGAATGATTCAGGATGCACCAAGAACGAGTGCATTACCTCCGGACAGATTAGCTTCTTTCTTTGGTAGAGTCAATTATATCTATGATAACAAATATATCATAACAGCTTCCGTAAGATCAGATGCTTCCAATATTTTTGACTACGAAAACAGATGGGGAACATTCCCTGCAGTTTCAGTAGCTTGGAAAATGAAGGAAGAAAAATTCCTTAAAAACAAGGAATGGCTGGATGAACTTAAACTTCGTTTTGGATATGGTTTAGCTGGAAACAACAGAATTACACCTTATTTATACAATACCTTTTTTACCACATCTACAGACTTTGGATATACATTCGGAAGCGGTGTAACGCCTGGAGCGAGTACCGGAACTATTTTAGCAAATCCTAATATTAAATGGGAAGCTACAGTTTCTAAAAACTTAGGGATTGATTTCGGATTTTTCAACGGAAGATTATACGGTAGTGTAGACGGATATATTACAGATACAAAAGACCTTTTGGTTTTAGCTAAAATTCCACAGACTTCGGGTTATGATTCTCAATTCCAAAATTCAGGGAAAACTCAGAATAAAGGAGTTGAAGTTTCATTAGGAGGTATTATCGTAAATAAAGAAAACTTCACTTGGAAAACTGATTTTAATATCTCTGCCAACAGAAATGTTATTAAAAGTTTAGGAGCCAGTAACGGACCAAACAGTACTCAATATCTTGTACCTTCAGGTTGGGTAAACAATTTATTCGATTTTGTTGCTAAAGTTGGGAATCCTGTAGGAACTTACTACGGTTACGTTACAGAAGGCAGATACGAGATCAGTGATTTTGATTATAATACTGCAACACAAGCCTATACCTTAAAGGCAGGAGTTGCAAGCAGCAGTGCCGTGGCAAACGGTTCAAAACCAATCCAGCCGGGAGATCTTAAATTAAGAGATCTTAATGGTGACGGACAGATCACAGCAGCTGACCAGACAGAACTAGGAAGCGCTCAGCCGAAATTTTTCGGAGGTTTCAGTCAGACTTTCAGATACAGAAACTGGGATATGAGCTTATTCTTTAATTTCTCTGTTGGAAATAAAGTGTACAATGCTAATAAAGTGGAGTTTACCACTCAATATTTATACAGAGACAACAACATGTCAGCAGAGGTTGCAGACAGATGGAGATGGTTTGACAATAACGGTGTTAAAGTTAACGATCCTACTGCCCTAGCCGCTCTGAATGCCAATACAACAATGTGGACACCACCACAGGGAAGTTACATTCTACATTCTTATGCCATTGAAGATGGATCTTTCTTAAGATTAAACAATGTAACAATAGGATACAGCCTACCAAAAAACTCATTAGAAAGCCTTGGTATCAAGAATTTCAGATTGTATGCTACGGTTAATAATCTATTTACCATCACAGGTTATAAAGGTTACGATCCTGAAGCGAGTACAAGAAAAAATCCTTTAACTCCAGGTGTAGACTATGCTGCCTATCCTAGAAGCAGATTTATTTTAACAGGTGTTGATATAACCTTTTAATTAAAACTTAAACATGAAAAAGACAATAATTATTTTAAGTTGCATCCTTTCCTTAACTACACTGACTTCATGTAATGATTATCTGGAAGCAGAAAATTATTCAAGTGTAGCAGAAGCGCAACAGTTCGACAGTACATCAGATACATTTTCCGCTTTGGTAGGGGTTTACAGCCAATTGGCAGGTGACGACGGATATGGACAAAGATTAGCATTAATCTATCCTCACTCAAGTGACGATTTCAGGACTTCAGGAGATTACAACTGTAATGACAGAAGAGGAATTGCTACATTCGGATCTTGTCCTACCAATACAGAACTTAATAAACCATTCTTAAAATTATATTCAGGAATAGAAAGAGCGAATCTTTGTATTAAAAACATTCCGCTTTCTCCGGTTTACAAAACAGGTTCTGATGCCGATAAAAAATTAATGGATCGCTATCTTGGTGAAGCATTAACCTTAAGAGCTCAATTTTATTATGAATTGATCAGAAACTGGGGAGACGTACCATTTCAGGATAAGCCGTCAGCAGATATGGCAGATCTTTATCTTCCAAAAACAGATAGAGATATCATCTACGAAAGAATGATTGCGGATCTTGCACAGGCTTCAGCATTAGTTCCATGGAGATCAGAAGGAAGCACAACCAACGCAAGAATTTCAAAAGGTTTTGTAAAAGGTCTTAGAGCAAGAATTGCATTGGCAAGAGCAGGATATTCTTTAAGAAGAAGTCCGCAGGTAATGGCGCAGGGATCTAATCCTCAAACTTATTATCAGATTGCTTTAGACGAGTGTAAAGATATTATGAATCACGCTGGAGAACATAGCTTAAATCCTAGTTATGAATCTGTTTTCAAAGCCTTACACACCAATTCTCAAGATACTACAAACGAAATTATTTTCTGCGTGGGAGCTTTTGGAGGTAACGCAAGAACAGACAGTAAAATTGGATATTATAATGGTCTAAAACATGATGACAACTCCAACTGGAAAGGCGGTGGTGGGATCAACGCACTTCCAACTTACTTCTATGAGTTTACTAAATATGACTTAAGAAGAGACATGAATGTGGGAATTTTCAAAGTAAACAACACCAATCAGGCAGAATTAGTGACTGCAATTTCTTTCACAGATTCAAAATACAGAAAATCTTGGACGAATATCACAGGACCTTCTCAAAACCTTGCGGTAGACTGGCCTTTGCTACGTTTTTCAGATGTATTATTGATGTTTGCTGAGGCTGATAATGAAATTCACGGAGCGCCTTCTGCAGATGCAATCAATGCTGTAAAAGCAGTAAGGAACAGAGCATACACAGGAAACTTAGCTCAGGTAGGAACAATCCCGACTGATAAAACAGGATTTTTCAATTATGTTGTACAGGAAAGATTATTAGAATTGGGTTCTGAAGGAATAAGAAAATATGATTTGATCCGTTGGAATTTATTAGCTTCTAAAATAACAGAAACAAGACAAAAACTGACAGCTTTCGCAAACGGAACTGGTCAATATGCAAACGTACCTTTAAACCTTTACTTTAAAAAATCGGTTTACGATCCTACAAAATCTGCACAGCAAAATATCAACGACATCGATATTTATTACACTGGCGGAGACAAATCTCAGGTATTTTACATGGCTTCACAAGATGCAACGCCTACAGGTTATACAAAAATTGCATGGAGAGCAGCAGTTTTACCAACTTACATCAGTGATCCGGTAAAAGGTTTCGCTCAGTATTTCCAGCCAAATAAGAGAGAATTATTGCCAATTTATAGCGATATCATCCAATCTAACTACAATCTTACCCAAGATTACGGTTACTAGGAGATAAAAAATACATTCATATCAAGTTAGATACAGACTTACTCCATAACAAGAGCTAAGTCTGTATTTTTTAAAAAAATCCAAAATCAAATTCAATGAAAGCTTCCACTTTTCATAAAAATTTTATTCTGTTTTCTGTTTTTTCTGTATTAATTTTAAGCCTTCTTTCTTTCAAAGCTAATGATAAAACAATCGTGGTTTCGAAAGACGGAAAAGGCAACTTCACCACAATACAACAAGCCGTTGACGCGGTTGAAAACGGAACCTCAGCAAGAACAAAAATTTTAATTAAAGCAGGAGTTTACAAAGAAAAAATTACCGTTCCCGAAACAAAAGGAGCAATTTTGATGGAAGGAGAAAATCCCGAAAATACCATCATTACCTTTAATGATTTT
Organism: Chryseobacterium sp. SIMBA_038; assembly: GCF_046535115.1. NCBI lineage: Bacteria > Pseudomonadati > Bacteroidota > Flavobacteriia > Flavobacteriales > Weeksellaceae > Chryseobacterium > Chryseobacterium sp. SIMBA_038. The sequence continues at coordinate 119,117 of NZ_JAWRXH010000004.1, read as the reverse complement.
GCTTCAAAAAAGAATTCGGAAGGAAAAGACATTGGAACAACGGGTTCTTCAACGATTTTTATTTATTCAAATGATTTTACGGCAAAAAATATTTCGTTTGAAAACAGTTCAGGAAGAGTCGGCCAAGCCGTTGCTGTTTTGACTTCAGGTGACAGGATCATTTTTGAAAACTGTAAATTCTTAGGAAACCAAGACACTTTATATTTAAAAGGAGCTCAGGATTTAGCTGATAAAACAAAACCATCAAGAAATTATTTTAAAAACTGCTACATCGAGGGTACAACCGATTATATTTTCGGAGCCGGAACAGCCGTTTTTGAAAACTGTACAATTTACTCCAAAGAAACAGCAAGTTATGTAACAGCCGCTTCTACTCCACAGGAAAACGAGTTTGGATTTGTTTTTATTAAATCTAAAATCATCGGAAATGCTCAAGAAAATTCAGTCTATTTAGGAAGACCGTGGCGACCTTTTGCCAAAACAGTTTACGTCGATTGCGAAATCAATTCAACCATAAAACCTGAAGGATGGCATAATTGGAGCAAACCTGATGCAGAAAAAACAACTTTCTATGCAGAATCAAATTCAAAAGGAACAGGATCTAATATTTCAAAAAGAGTTTCATGGTCACACCAATTAAGCAAAGAAGAAAGAAAAAAATACACACCAGAAAATATTCTCAAAGGAAACGACAACTGGAACATCACAAAAAGCTTGAAATAAATTTTTAATCTAAACCTCAAAAACACCAAAGAATTTTCAATTATGAAAAAACACTTCACAAAACTATTCACATTAGGAATTTTATGCGGTATTTCCTCATTGCTAAATGCTCAGGAAGTGTTGAGTTTCCCCGGTGCTGAAGGTTTCGGAAGATACACAACAGGTGGTCGTGGCGGAAAAGTTTATTTTGTAACGAAATTGGCAGATGACGGTTCAGAAGGTACTTTGAGATATGCTTTAGACCAAAAAGGCCCGAGATATATTGCTTTTAAAACAAGCGGAACAATTTACCTTGAATCTCCATTAAAAATAAAAGAAGGCGATGTTACCATTGCCGGACAAACTGCTCCCGGAGACGGAATTACCATTGCCAATTACGAAACTTTCGTTGGCGCAGACAATGTGGTTATACGTTACATGCGATTCCGAATGGGTGATCAGAAAAACTTTGAAGGTGATGCTTTGGGCGCAAGATTCATCAAAAATTTGATCGTTGATCATTGCTCGATGAGCTGGTCAACAGACGAGACGGTTTCCATTTATGTCAACGAAAATACAACACTTCAATGGTGCGTGATTGCAGAAAGTCTGAGAAATTCTGTCCATCAAAAAGGTGCTCACGGATATGGTGGAATTGCAGGTGGAAAATTTGCCTCTTTTCATCATAATATTTACGCTCATCACGACAGCAGAAATCCGAGATTGGGAGAATATGCAGGAAGTAAATTTGCATTGACCGACCTTACCGATTTTAGAAATAATGTCATTTACAATTGGGGACACAACAATGTTTATGGCGGTGAAGGAATGAACGTCAATATCGTCAATAATTACTATAAACCTGGCCCTGCAACAATGACAAAACAACGAATTGTTGCTATCGATAAAAACGAAAAACCGGAGACAGAAGTTTACAACATCTGGGGGAAATATTACATCAACGGAAATGTCGTTGAAGGCAATTCTGAAGTCACAAAAGACAATTGGACGGAAGGTGTTTTCAGTCAGATGAAACCTTCTTATAACTTGACGGATAAAGATAAAAATACCATAAAAATTAACCAACCACACGATATTCAGAATAATGTAAAAACACAGTCTGCAAAAGAAGCTTACGAGAAAATTTTACAGATCGGTGGAGCAAGTTTAGTGAGAGATGCAGTGGATCTGCATGTTTTGAAAGATGTAAAAAACGGAAGTTTCACTTACAAAGGTTCAAAAGGAAGTACCTACGGAATCATCGATTCTCAAAAAGATGTCGGCGGATTCCCAGACTTAAAACAAGGGAAAACTCTACTCGATTCAGACAACGACGGAATGCCCGACGAATGGGAAATTAAAAATAAATTAAACCCAAAAGTGGCCAACGCAAACGGAAGGGAATTAGATAAAAACTACGATAATATTGAAGTCTATTTTAATGATATTGTTAAAAAAATAACCGAAAGACAATTCTAATAACCATGAAAACTCTTTGTTAAATTCGGTAAAAAAAATAATCAACTTTAAAGTTTAAAATCATGAATTTCATTAATAATAAAATAAAAGCATACGCAGTCGCAATTTTAGGTTCAGGAATGTTCCTGGCATGCGCTCAAACTAAATCTGTAGCATCAAAACCTGCAACAGAAAATTCAAAATCAGGAAAAGTAGTTCCAACTAATCTGAAATGGTCTGAAAGAATGCTACTTTCCGAAATGAACCGTTTCCCGGAATCATGGATGCTCGATTTCAGCAAAAGCCCAAAATGGACCTATCCATCAGCAATTGTTTTAGATGGAGCTGAACAGGTTTATGCAAAAACAGGCAAAAAAGAATATTACAATTATATTAGTGACTTTGGTGAAAAACTAGTCAAAGAAGACGGCAGCATCCTTACCTACGAATTAGATAAATATAATATCGACCTTCTAAACAGCGGAAATGTACTTCTTTATCTTTACGAAAAAGAGAAAAAAGAAAAGTACCTAAAAGCGTTGAAAATGCTTCGTTCTCAGATTGATGGACAACCAAGAACATCAGAAGGCGGTTTCTGGCACAAAAAGATTTATCCAAGCCAAATGTGGCTGGATGGTCTATACATGGGACAACCATTTTATGCTCACTACACCAAAGATTTTGTAAAAGGTGCAGAAGCAACAAAAGCTTTTGATGATGTTGTTTTGCAGTTTGATTTAATTCAAAAACATTTGGTAGACAAAAAAACAGGATTGCTGTATCACGCTTGGGACGAAAGTAAAGAACAGGCTTGGGCAAACAAAGAAACAGGAGTTTCTCCGAATTTCTGGGGAAGAGCAATGGGTTGGTACGGAATGGCAATGGTAGACGTTTTGGATTATTTACCGAAAGACCATCCGGGAAGAGCAAAATTAATTTCTTATTTAAAATCTTATACCGATGCCGTGATAAAAGTTCAGGATAAAGACAACGGACTTTGGTATCAAGTATTGGATAAAGCAGGAGAAAAAGGAAATTACACGGAAGCTACGGCTTCATCAATGTTTGTCTACACAATCATTAAATCAGTCAACAATGGTTATCTTCCAAAATCGTATAAAGCTGCTGCCAAAAAAGGCTACGACGGAATAATCAAAAACCTTATTTCTGTAGACGAAAATGGTGTAGTTAATTTAAATAAATGCTGTGCAGTCGCAGGTTTAGGCGGAAAACCTTACAGAGACGGTTCTTACGAATATTATGTGAATGAAGAAATTCGTTCCAACGATGCAAAAGGAACAGGACCATTTATCCTGGCAAGTATAGAATTTGAAAAATAATTGATTAGCGTTTTGATTGTCATTCAGAACGAAGCGAAAGCGTAGTGAAGAATCTATAAAAATACATAATAGATTTATCCTTCGTCTAAATGACAAGATGAAAAAGCATTCAACCTTTGCTGAGTAAAACGCCTTTGCGAACGAAAAATATACAGTAAGCCATTAAAAAAATCTTTGCGCGCTTTGCGTTAAAATTAAAACAGATCTAAAATCTGATTTATGAAGACAAAAAACATTTTAAATATACTTTCAATCACAGTTTTTTCTATTGCATCAAATTATTTGAACGCACAGGAAAAAAACTACGTCTCCGAAGTCTGGACAGCAGATCAGGGAAAAAATTTCAGAAATCCTGTTTTGTATGCAGATTATTCCGATCCAGACGCAATCCGTGTTGGTGACGATTATTATATGACGGCTTCAAGTTTCAATGAAGCGCCGGGGTTACCCATTCTTCATTCAAAAGATATGGTGAACTGGAAATTAGTGAATTACGCACTTCCTGATGTTCTTCCGAGCGAGCATTTTTCGACTCCAAAAAGAGGTGACGGAGTTTGGGCGCCGAGCATCAGATTTCATAAAGGTGAATTCTACATTTATTGGGGAGATCCAGATTTCGGAATTTATATGATTAAAACCAAAGATCCGTTGGGAGCTTGGGAAAAGCCTGTTTTGGTGATGGAAGGAAAAGGCTTGATCGATTCATGTCCGTTCTGGGATGAAGATGGAAATGCCTATTTAGTTCATGGTTGGGCGGGAAGTCGTGCCGGAGTGAAAAGTATTTTAAGTCTTAATAAAATGAATCCTGAAGGAACAAAAGTTTTAGATAAAGGCGTTCACGTTTTTGATGGTCACGATGCACATCCAACCGTTGAAGGTCCCAAGATGTATAAAAGAAACGGTTATTATTATATTTTTGCCCCTGCTGGCGGTGTCGCAACAGGTTGGCAATTGGTTTTAAGATCAAAAAATATTTACGGTCCTTATGAAGAGAAAGTTGTGCTGGAACAAGGTTCAACAAAAATCAACGGACCTCATCAGGGAGCTTGGGTAGATACGCCTTCGGGAGAAGATTGGTTTTACCATTTCCAAGATGTGGACGCAGGCGGAAGAATTGTTCACTTACAGCCAATGAAGTGGGAAAAAGACTGGCCTGTCATCGGAATCGACAATAATAAAAATGGAATCGGAGAACCGGTACTAACCTATAAAAAACCAAACGTAGGACAATCCTATCCTATCGTTACCCCAAATGAAACAGATGAATTTGATGGTGAAAAATTAGGAATTCAATGGCAATGGAGCGCGAACGAAAATATCGTCTGGTCATCCAAACTTCCAGGACAGAAATTTTTAAGATTATTCTCAATGAAAGTTCCTGAAGGTGAAAAAAACCTTTGGAATGTCCCGAATTTATTAACTCAAAAATTCCCGGCGCCGAATTTTGCAGCTTCAACAAAAGTGAAATTAACTCCCGAAGATGCCAAAGAAGGAAAAACCGCAGGACTTTTGATCATGGGATTAGATCATGAATCAATCGCAATTACGAACAAACCTGACGGATTTTATTTACAATTAAGAAGAGCCGAAAAAGCAGATAAAGGCGGTGAAGAAAAGGTTTTATTTGAAACCAAATTAAAAGGAAATGAAGCCTATTTAAAGGTAAATGTAAACGAACCGAATGGCTTATGTCAGTTCAGCTACAGCGAAAACGGAAAAAATTTCACAAAAGTAGGTGACGTTTTCCAAGCAAAACCCGGAAAATGGATCGGAGCCAAAGTTGGTTTATACAGCATAAGTTCAGCAAAAGCACCTCGTGGAGGATATGCGGATTTTGATTGGTTTAGGATAACTAAAAATTAATTATTTCCCACAGATTACACGGATTTTCACAGATGATTGGGCTTAGCTTTTAAAACTTATAAATAAAAAATATTACATAAACATCTGTGAAAATCTGTAAAATTCGTGGGAGAAAAATTTTGAAATAAATCAATGATAAAAAAAATATACAAGATCGTTTCATTTTTATTCGTTGTTTTGCTTTTATCAGCATGCCAATCACAAGCTCATCGTCAAAAGTCAACGGCAAAACACAATAAAAAAGTTACGCACATCTACCTCATCGGAGACTCTACAATGGCGGATTATACGGGAAATTACGAACCTGGAAAAGACTATATGAAAGTCCGTTATCCAATTACAGGTTGGGGACAGGTTTTTCAGCCGTTTTTTGTGAAAGACAGTTTAGTTTCTCTAAAACCAGCCATTACAACAGATTCTGTCGCAGTTATCGACAGAGCTCACGGCGGAAGAAGTACAAGAACATTTTTTCAGGAAGGAAGATGGAGATATGTTTATGAACATTTGCAACCAAACGATTATGTGATCATGCAATTTGGCCACAACGACGGCTCAGAAAAACATACAGAACGATATGTAAATATTGAAGGTTATAAAGAATTTTTAAGGCTATTTGTAACTCAAACAAGACAAAAAGGTGGAAATCCTATCATTTTAACACCTGTTGCCCGAAACTTTCCTTGGAAAGACGGAAAATTAGAAAATGTACACGGAGAATACGCCCAAGCTCCGATTGATATCGCTAAAGAAATGAATGTTCCCTACATTGATTTAAACAAATTATCAATGGATTATTTTACAAAAAAAGGACAGGATTTTACTACAAATCATTATTTCATGAATCTTCCTGAGAATGTGTATGAAGCCTATCCGAAAGGGCAAAAAGACAACACACATTTTCAGCCGGAAGGAGCAAAAACAGTGGCGTCAATTGTTTATCAAGAATTTAAAAAAGTAATTAAAACTCAAAAAAAATAAAATGAAGAAGTCTCTCAAAGTTATTGGTTTAGTAGCAGCAATGATGTTTTCAGGGCAAATTTATGCTCAGAATCTGGATATTTATAAAAATATTGAGTTTAAAATGCCTCAGGTTACAGAAACTTCTTTTGCAGCCAATACTGTTTCCATCACACAATATGGTGGCGTTGCAGGCGGAAATGTAAAAAATACAGAAGCTTTCAAAAAAGCAATCGAGGATTTAAGTAAAAAAGGAGGCGGAAAATTGGTCGTTCCCCGCGGAATGTGGTTAACAGGTCCTATCGAACTAAAAAGCAACATCAATCTTCATGTAGAAGAAGGTGCTTTCATCATTTTCAGTAAAGATAAAGCAGATTATCCTTTGGTTGATGTAAGTTTTGAGGGATTAAATACAATCCGTTGTCAATCTCCAATTTCAGCAAGAAACGCAACCAATATTGCGATTACAGGAAAAGGGGTAATCGACGGAAGTGGTGATGCATGGAGAGCCATTAAAAAAAGCAAAGTCGCAGAATCTGAGTGGAAAGAAATCGTAAAATCCGGTGGAATTTTATCTGCTGACGGTAAAAATTGGTATCCTTCAGAAAGCTATAAAAAAGGATTTGAAAGCAGTTCAAGCTTCAATGTTCCTGACAAAATTTCTAAAGAAGAACTTACAACGGTTAAAGATTTTCTTCGTCCTGTGATGGTAAGTCTAGTTGGCTGTGACAAAGTTTTGTTGGATGGGCCGACTTTTCAAAATTCCCCAGCCTGGAACCTTCATCCATTGATGTGTACAAATGTCATTTTAAGAAATCTTACGGTTAGAAATCCTTGGTTTTCTCAAAACGGTGACGGTGTAGATTTGGAATCTTGTAAAAACGTTTTGATATACGACAATACTTTCGATGTAGGCGATGATGCGATTTGTATTAAATCAGGGAAAAATGAAGACGGAAGAAAAAGAAATATGCCCACTGAAAATGTGATCATTAAAAATAATGTCGTGTACCACGGTCACGGAGGTTTTGTGGTAGGCAGCGAAATGTCTGGTGGAGCAAGAAATATTCACGTTTCCGACTGTACTTTCATCGGAACAGATATTGGTCTTCGTTTCAAAACAACTCGTGGAAGAGGTGGAATCGTTGAAAATATTTACATTAAAAATATTGATATGATTAATATTCCTACACAGACAATTGGCTTCAATATGTTCTATGAAGGCGCTTCTCCAGTTTTGGAAGACGGACAAAAACAAGAAGGCAACAAAGCACCTGAAAAAGTGTATCCGGTAACAGAAGAAACACCGATTTTCAGAAATATTTTCTTTAAAAATATCAATGCAGTTAATTCTTATGAAGCGATTACTTTGTTTGGTTTAGCAGAAATGAACCTTAAAAATATCGTGATTGAAGATTCTCAGTTCGACACAAAAAAAGCTTTAACCATCGTTGACGCAGACGGAATTCAACTGAAAAATGTTAAACTGAAATATTCTGAAGGAACCGGAGCAACGATTTACAACAGTAAAAACATCAACCTTTCAACGGTGAAATTTGAGTCTACAAATAAACCATTAGTTAAGGTTTTAGGAAATAAAACAGGAGCAGTCTTGTTGCCTAAAGAAATCATATCTGATAAAAATTCGCTTTCTATCGGATCTGATGTAGCTAAAAATGCAGTTAAATAAAATGTATCAATAGTATTTAAACCATTAAGTTCAATAATTCTTAATAGTTCAAAATTTTAAAATTTGACAACATGAATTTTAGCAAAAGACTTACTTATATTTCTATTTTTTGGTTAGGAGGCACATTAGCATTCGGTCAAGTTCCACGACCGAATGCTACTCCTTATACCAATGAAACGACGTATGAAAAATTCAAGAAAAAATATTCTTTCATCTCGCCTATCGATCGACCAGTTCCACAAAATATTGGAGTTGATAAAAATGTAGAATATACCAACATTAACGGACTTTCGTTAAAAGCTGACGTTTACTATCCTCTTCATAAATCAAAAAAATATCCGGGAATCGCAATGGTTCATGGTGGTGGCTGGGTTTCTGGAAGTAAAGAAAACGAGAAATTTATGGCTATGGAATTAGCTTCAAAAGGATATGTGGTCATTGCAATCGGATATCGGTTGGCTGATGTCGCAAAATATCCTGCCGGAGTTGAAGATATTGAAACAGGCATTAAATGGTTGAAGAAAAATCACTCCACCTATTCTTTAAATAAAAAGAAAATGGTCGTTTTGGGTGAATCTGCGGGAGCACAAATTGCCACTTTAGTTGGAGTCAAGAAAAAGAATAAATTACAGGCTATCGTAAATGTAGACGGCGTTGTTTCATTTGTTCATGAAGAATCCGGAAAAGAAGGAACTTATGATGCCTATTGGCTTGGCTATCCACAAAAAGACAATCCGAAAATCTGGAAAGAAGCCTCACCATTGGAATATGTGGATAAAAATACACCTCCTACCCTTTTCATTAATAGTTCTCAACCACGTTTTCATGCAGGTCGAGATGATATGATGAAAAAATTGAAAAGTTATAATATTCCGACAGAGTTTCATGAAATTAAAGATACGCCGCATTCTTTTTGGTCGGCAGAACCGTGGTTTACAGAAACTTTAAATTTAACGGTGGATTTTTTAGATAAAGTTTTGAAATAATAATTTTAAACGCAAAGTTTTATTAATAAATATGTTAAACTTTAAGGAGCAAAGAAGAATCAATAAATTGATTTTATTAAGCAAAACTTTTAACAATAAAGCTTCATCAGCGACAAAGTCGCACTCTTTGCTTCTTAAAATAAATAATAAGAAAAAATAAATCTTTGCGTTAAAAAATAATTCAGCCTATGAAAAAATTATTCTTAATTCTATTTATTTCCATTACTAATTTTCTGTTTGCAGGAAATGAACCGTACATCAAAATTACCGTTGCAAAAGACGGAAGCGGAGATTTTACATCCATTCAGAAAGCGATCAATTCGATAAGAGATTTAGGTCCGGCAGAAGCTTTAGTTTATATTAAATCCGGAACTTATAATGAAAAAGTTGTTATTCCATCTTCAAAACATAAAATTACATTAGAAGGCGAAAATAAAGACAACACGATCATTACTAACAATGATTTTTCAGGAAAACAGGATTCATTTAATGAAAAAATGACGACTTTTAATTCCTACACTTTATTGGTAATGGGTGATGATGTTAAAATCAGTAATCTGAACATTCAAAACAGTTCTTGTAACGAGGGACAGGCGGTTTCGCTTCATGTGGAAGGTGACCGTTTTGTTATTAAAAATTCAAAAATTCTGGGTTGTCAGGATACCATTTATTCCGCAACCAATCACAGCAGACAGTATTTTGAAAACTGTTATATCGAAGGAACAACCGATTTTATTTTCGGACAAGCAACGGTTGTTTTTAAAAATTGTACAATTAAAAGCTTAGCCGATTCTTATATCACAGCCGCAGCAACGGAATCCGATAGGCAGTATGGTTTTGTATTTTTTGGCTGTCAGTTAATTGCAAAAGAAGGCATCACAAAAGTATACTTGGGAAGACCGTGGCGACCTTACGCGAAAACGGTTTTCATCAACACAGAAATGGGAAAACATATCCTTCCTGAAGGTTGGAATCCATGGAAAGGCGACAAAATGTTTCCCGATAAAGAAAAAACAGCTTTCTATGCTGAGTTCGGAAGTAAAGGCGATGGCGGAAATACCGCAAACCGAGTAAACTGGTCGCATCAATTGACAAAAAAAGATTTGAAAAATTATACATTAGAAAAAATTTTTAATGATTGGAATCCTCAACATGAGTAATAAGTAATTGGTAATGAGTAATTATAACCATAGTTAAATCGACATAGGAAAATGGAGCGTTAAGAAAATTCTACTGTTTGAGTGCGACATAAATATTAAATCGAAGCACAAATATTAAATTCGCGCGAGTTTTAGAATTTTTAGAGAACAGAAATAATTTTTAGCGGAAGTTTCCAAGTCTTGAACTTTTGATTCTTTTGTTTCAAGACAAAAGAATATTAATTAAAAATTTATTTAAAATGAAAAAAATACTTTTAATATTTAGCATAGCAATTTCAAATTTAATTCTAGCTCAACAAAAAACAACTCTATTCCTTATTGGCGACTCAACGATGGCTAATAAGGAAAATCCAGAAAAAAATCCAGAACATGGTTGGGGACAGGTTTTACCTCAATTTTTCACAGCAGGAATTGAAATTCAGAATCATGCGATGAACGGCAGAAGTTCAAAAAGTTTCAGAACGGAAGGAAGATGGGATAAAGTCGAAAAACAACTGAAAAAAGGAGATTTTGTGATCATCCAATTTGGACATAATGATCAGAAGTTGAAAGATTCCACAAAGTTTACAAATCCTTACACTCAATACAGAGCGAATTTAGAAAGATATGTGAATGAAACAAGAGCAAAAGGCGCAACGCCAATTTTGATGACTTCTATTGTAAGAAGAGATTTCAATGAGAACGGAGTTTTAATTGATACGCATAAAGAATATCCTTTGGTTGTAAGAATGGTTGCCAATGATCTGAAAGTTCCTTTTGTAGATTTGCAGCTATTAACAGAGCAACTGGAAATTTCTTACGGTCCTGAAAATTCAAAAAAGCTACATTTACATTATAAAGAAGGTGAAAATCCCTACTATCCAAAAGGAAAAGATGATGACACGCATTTATCAACACTCGGAGCAGAATCTATTGCAAAACTGGCGGTGAAGAATTTGAAGAGCTTGAAAATAGGATTAGAGAAATATATTAAATAGTTTTTTAACCTCAATAATCAAACAGCAAGTGTGTCATTCAGAACGAAGCGAAAACGCAGTGAAGAATCTATTAAACAGATAGATTTCTCCTTCGTCGAAATGGCAGAGTTAATGTGAATAATTTACTTTAAAAATTAAAAAACATATAAAAAAAATGAAGTTCAAAAAAGAGCCCTTCTTTGACGGAAATTCCGAATGGGAAGATTTAGGAGGTGGAGTATCAAGACAATTCGTTGGATACAATTCTCAGGTAATGATGGTGATTGTAAAATTTGAAAAAGATGCGATTGGCGCTTTGCATCAGCATTTTCATTCTCAGATCACCTATGTTGCATCAGGGAAATTTGAAGTGACTGTAAATGATGAAATAAAAGTTCTACAAAAAGGTGACGGATTTTTCGCTCAGCCAAATATTTTTCATGGCGTAAAATGTCTGGAAGCAGGTCAGCTTATTGATTCGTTTACTCCGTTTAGAGAGGATTTTCTTAAAGATTAATTTGAAAAAAACAAACCTTCAAGGTTTTTGAAACCTTGAAGGTTTAGTAAACATACTTTTACTATAATCACAAATTAAAAGACCATGAAAAAATTTGTTTTCATATCATTAATTTTATTCTTCACTCAATTTTCTGCGCAGGAAAAAATCATGGTTTGGCCAAAAGGTCAGATGCCGAATTCCAAAGCATTACCCTTAAAAACAGAAGAAAAAGATGGAAGAATTATACAGATAAAAGAAACCGAAATGTTTGCTTTCCTACCTCCAAAAGAAGAAAGAAAACAGATGGCTGTAATTGTCATTCCAGGCGGTGGATATTACAAATTGACTTACGATTTAGGTGGTTATCAGATTGCAAAATGGTTCAATACTCAAGGAATTTCGGCTTTTGTTTTAAACTACAGATTGCCGACTTCTCCTGACTTAAAACAGAAAGAAATCGCTCCGTTACAGGATGTTCAGGCAGCCATAAAATATCTTAGAAAAAATGCTGAGCAATATGGTATTTCACCAGAACAGATTGGTGTAATCGGAACTTCGGCCGGCGGGCATTTGGCTGCATCGGTGAGTAATATTCCTACAGATTATACAGAATTAAAAGGAGATTGGGTATCCATTCCTACCATTCCAAATTTTGCAATTTTAGTTTCTCCGGTTATCGATTTGGGCGAATTTGCTCATGTCGGAAGCCGAAACAGTTTGCTTGGAGAAAATGCTTCTCCTGAAAAGATCAAAGAATATTCAATGCAAAATAGAGTGACGGAAAAAACTCCGCCTACGATATTATTTCATGCACAAAACGACAAAACAGTTCCTGTGATGAACAGTATTTTATACTATCAGGAAATGACAAAAAATAAAGTAAAAGGCGCACTATTTATTTTCCCGGAAGGTGAACATAAAATCGGTATCACCAATAAATCTGAACTGACGGATAACTGGAAAAAATTATGCTCAGACTGGCTTAAGACTATCGGCAATAAGTAATTGGTAATGAGCAATTAATCATTACGTTTTTACGACTCTAACAAAAAATAAATCTCTCTCAGATTTCACGAATCCTGCAGATGTCTTGCGGTTATATTTCTGATTTTAAATACTTTATAAATAAAAATTAGACAAAAAATGACTGAGCGTAGTACTCAGTCATTTTCTATTTATAATAATATTTTACTTTTATTTAGGAGCTTTTTCCCGCTTTTCATTACAATCTTTTTTTTCAAAAAAGGATTTTCATTGCAATCGGGGCTAGGGTTGCAGTCGCCTTTTTCAATATAAGTCGCATTAACCATCAAGTTTGTTTTAAAAGAGATTGCTTCGTCGCTTCGCTCCTCGCAATGACACCAAAAATACAACAAATCCACTACCCTAAACACTCTCAAACACTCCCACTCTCAAACCCTAAAACTCTCCAAACCTAAAACCCTAAAACTAAAGCATCACACCGTTCTTCTGCGCCCATTTCGGAAACTCTTTATTAATCAATTTATCCGGAGCATCACCGAACCAACTGTAGCCATTTCTTCTTTCTTCAGAAACATCATTGTAATTATACTTTACACTTCCGTCACGGTCTCCGAATAACGGTTTGTTATTATTAATATCATAAAATCTTGCCCAAATGATGGAGTTTTTATCTTCAGCTAAAGTCCTGACTGCTTTTCCGTTTTGTTTGGTAACGTTGTAGCTGTAACCTTCAATTTTATTCTGTTTAAACCAATTTACTGCAGATTTTATTGATTTTTGAATCTCAGGAGTTGCAGTTTGCATCATTAAAAATCTAACAATATTTACCGATTCCCCCGTTGCCAAAGAAATAGGCTCAAAAGCTCGGGCTTTATCGGGCTGCATTGTAATTTCATTATATTGATCTCCCCAAATCGATGGATCTCCTTTCTGTACAACCTGAGTTTTCAAGATACAGTCAATTCCTTTTTGAACAGCTAGTTTTGATTTTTCCTTTAATTTAGAATCAACAACATCGAAATCATTTTTTCCTTCTGCAACGTTGTATAAAACCGTCAAGGCATTGATCATCGCGTTGTCATTGTACGTAATCTGCTTTCTGTACAGTCCTGAATTCGGATAATACTGAGGAAATCCTCCATTTTTATATTGCATCGAAAGAAGATAATTAATCCCTTTTTCTGCAGATTTTAAATATTCCGGATTATTCGTGGTTTTATAAGACTTAATTAAGGCATTGATCTCTCGTGAAGTAGCATTGTTATCAATCGTTGCATGGTCATCTCCTGTCTCTTTTATTTTTGCTAAAAGTTTTTTATCGATGGGTAAATTATAATCCACCACAGATTTGTCATCAAGCTGTTTTCCCCAACCTCCGTTTGGAAGCTGATACACCAACATTTTTTCAGCCAACGTATCTTTTATTTGGGCTGAAAATGTAGCAGTAATGAAAGATGCTGCTATTACCGAAATTTTAAATTTCATCATTGTATTTTATTATTTAATCTTAATTAGTAGTGGATTGGTAATAATCTGAAACTGTTTACTCTGAAGGGATTTTTGTAGAACAATCTACGTTAATGCAACCGATTGCATTAATTAATCCGAAAAGAGAAATTTTATTAATAAACATATTGAGTTGTTTCGCCAAAATTAAAAAATATTTTCAGTTCTACACAAAAAATCCTCATCAATGATAAGGATTTAACAATACTTTTAGAAAAAAATATTATTATGTAAAATTTATAGATCTTTTCGAACCTCAGCTACTCACTCCAAGGCGAGTGAAGAATGCAATCACAGAAGTTTTTTCTTTCAAAATTAGGAATCATGAAAGCGCAGACATCAGCTTTTATATTCCCGAAAGTAGTTTCCGTTTTGTTTTTAAAACCATCAAAAAAAGTTGGAATTATTTTATTTTTAAAATCATTTCTAGGAAAAGCTCCGATGATTTCGTTTCTGTTTTTTTCGCTTAAATGTTCGTAACCTTCGCCCATCACATCCAATCCAACCCCGGAATACATCAAGGCTACTTCATTTTCTTTATGTTCGGCAATCCCGATGGTTGTATGAAGCGCGATCGTATCCCAAACCAATTGCAATTTTTCTTTCGGAATTCCGTGGCTTTTCAGAAAATCTCTTGCTGCGTTGGCTCCATCCACTTCAAATCTTAAATCAGAACTGCTGTAATGCGGAACCAAGCCTAAATCATGAAAAACAGAACTCACATACAGCAACTCTTCATCGTATTCAAGGTTTTTTCTTTTACCATTTAATGAAGAAAAAAGAAAAACTCTCAAAGAATGATTGTAAATAAATTCCGTTCCGTGTTCGAGTAACAATTCTGTGGCTTCGGTTGCGATTTTACTATCGGGAATGGTGATTCCTGCAATATTTTGTAATCTTTGAACTGACATACTTTTTAATTTTTATTATAACAAAAGTAGGCTCATTTAAGACTGAAAGGAATGTCAGAATCTTCACATTACCTGCCAATTTTTACAAAGATCTTACGGTAATCTAAAGGTGAGATGTCGGTATATTTTTTGAAAAAATGACTGAACTGTTCCGGTGTACTGAATGACAATTCATAAGCAATTTCTTTAATTGTTTTAGCCGAAAACTGAAGCAAACGCTTTGATTCTGCGATAATTTGTCTGGCAATAATTTCCTTTGCTCCTTTTCCGCTTTTCTTTTTTGAAATGTCTGAAAGCTTTCGGGGTGTCATTAAAAGTTTTTCCGCGTAATACAAGACATCGTGCATCTGATGATATTCTGTACTTACAAGCTCCAAAAATTTTCGATAGATCTGATTATCAAAATCATCAATTCCTTCGTGAAAAGATGGTGCAAGATTGGCTAATTTAATCATCAGAATTTTTAAATAGGCAGCCATTGCATCAAGTTTATTCGGATAATCATCGCTGAGATATTCTTTTAATAAAATCTCACAAATAGGATCAAGCCCGAGAAAATCTTTTTGATCTAAAGATATTTTTTGATGAAGAGCAGCATCGTTAAATAATAAAAGCTTACAGTTTGAAGCACTTGCAGGAGCCTTTTCCCAGAAGCAGTCCCCAAAGCCTATTTCAAATCCTGATAATTTTGTTTTCGGGGAAAATGAAAATATCTGACCTTTTGAAATTAATAAGATTTCTTTATCATTAATATCAAATTCTTTATCATCAATAATAGCAGTTCCTTTTCCTTCATTAATAATAAATACACGATTGTAGATCACACTTATCGAATATTCTGTATTAAATAAGGTGTTATTTAATTTACTAACCTGAAAAGAATCTTTTATTTCCCGGTCAAGAATAAGTGTTGCTATTTGTTGCATTATGATAAGAATCTTAGGTTCTCAAATTTACGAATATCAATATTTACACAAGCTATATCGAATATTTAAGAAAACATTAACTATAAGTGATATTTTTTACAACAAAAGAGATATTTCGTACAATCTTTTGAGTTGAATAACGGATATGTTTGCAAGGATTTAAAAATATAAATTATGAGTACATTAAAAAAATTATGTTATCTGTTCACAGCTTTCACCCTGACTGCCACTACAATATCTTGTTCAAATGATGATGATCAAGTAATTGTTGAAGAACAACTGACTCCCTCGCAAGTTTTATCTTCTACTCCATGGGAAACTACGGGTGCTAAAAACAACAACGGGCAATCTGTTGCCTTAACCGATCCTGCAGTAGCCGGTTTTGTTGGCTTCGCATATTTTAATGCAGATGGAAAATTTGCAATCTACAGTTTGACTGATGTATTAAGATCAATGGGAACATGGTCTGTAGATCCTCAAGGAAAAACAAGAACTATTACTGCGCTTCGTCCTGACGGAACTTCAATCTTCACGCGTGATGTAGAAATTCTTGAGTTGAACAAAAATGTTTTCACGTATAGAATTCACACCAACGCGAGTGATCCGTCTGTGTATTACGATATTATCCACACAAAAACAGCTCACGGAGAGCCAAGTAATGGACAGAGAACTTTAGCTTCTACAGCCTGGGAAACTACTGGGGCGAAAGATAAAGACGGGAATTCAATGAATTTAACCGATGCCAATGTAGCTGGTTATGTAGGGTTTGCTTATTTCAGAGCTGGCGGAACGTATGCTATTTATGGATTGAATGATGTTCTGAGAAATCAAGGTGATTGGTCTATTTCTGCAGACGGAAAAACAAGAACTATCGTGGCAAAAGATCCAACCAGCGGGGCTGTTATCTTTACACGTGATGTACAAATTCTTGAACTAAACAGCGACAAATTTACCTACAGAATTACTCCTAATGCGAGTGATCCGACTGTATTTTATGATATTATCCATACGAAAGTAAATCATTTGGAACCTTAATGAATGGTTGAGTTAGTTTTTTAATAATGAAGGGGAAACCGGTTCTTTTAGGAGCCGGTTTTTTTATGGAAAAACGAGATTTAAGCAAAAAAAAAGCTTCTACAAAAATGTAAAAGCTTAAACACAACACTAAAGTATATGGGGAAATTCATACCTTATATTTTTTGTGATTAAAATATATTCCCCCTCTTTTTAATAATTTTTTTTCATCTAAAAGTAGTACTAACTGTTTTGGGAACAATTTGAGGGGGAAAATATTTATTTAATCATCATCTATGTAAATTTTATTTCAACAAAGCTTTTTTAATTCTATCAATCAATCATTTATGTTTTGTTGAATTTTCTACTGCAAATGTATGTCGGAAATATGAAAATAATATTACTACATGGCTACTTCATAAATTTAATCACCTAATAATCAAAACATTAAAAATAATTTGGTAGTATAAATGTAGTGTGTAATTTATAAGTCACATATAAAAAAAACACTTACTTTTTGTAGATGTTTTACTTTTCATTACTGTTTTCCAGATAGATATATTAATAAAGTAATTGTTTTTTACTGTTATTTCGCCATCCCGCCTGACTATCATATTTTACAAAAAAGATCTTAAGATCAGCTTGGCTTTCATAATCAACAAAAAAGATCTTCTTTTTAGCCTGACTTCCATATTCTGTAAAAAACCATTTCCCGTCGTTGCTTCCCGCCTGGCTGTCATACTGTACTTTGTAAACTTTAAGATCAGCCTGACTTTCATATTCAACCACAAAAACTTTTATATCTGCCTGACTAGAATATTCGGTTGAAAAAACTTTCTGAGCTTTTAATTGAGTGCCCAAAACGAAAAGAAAAAAAATAAATAGTTGTTTCATCTTGTATCTTTTTTAATCAACTTAAAAATAATCATTTTTAAATCTAATTCAATAATAAAAAAGCAAGAGCCGGTAAAAAAACCGACTCCTGCCACACTAACATTCATATTAACATATTACATCCTTTATCTAAAATTCAAATTCTCCGATTAAAACGCCATCACGATTACTTGTATCGCGTTCACTTTTATTTTGGAAAACCACGATTTTTCTTTCCTGTTTTCCTGAAGCATAATTGATGAAAACTTCGGCCATTATTGCTGTTGCTCCTGCAACACTTACTTGGTTTTCATTAAAGAAATTAGTTTCAATTTTATATTTTCCTTTGATAGCTTTTTTCAGTAAAAACTGCTCCGGCCCGAAACCTCCAGTGAAATCATCGCTTAATCTTCCTCCAATTTCCGTTGATTTATGAGAATACATGCAACGCTCATTCTTGGGATCTGTTACCCAAAGATCGATGTCTGTATTGTCTTTGTTCCAGTTGATCACCACTCGGATGTTCACAGGTAAATCTGCAATAATTTTTGGGTTGATATTTTTAAGATCTAGCTCATTTCTGTGATTGCTGATCAGTTCATTGATCTCCATGATGATGGTTTCTTCAATTCCATGGTCACGATTGGCCATTTCGCGGGTGTAAGACTGATTTAAAATTTTATATAAATTGTCTAAAGCTCCCTGATAATCCTTGTTATCTTCTAAAGCCAGTGCATAATCTCTGTAACTTTGTGGATCGAAAGGTCGCCATTCCAACACTTTTTTACTGATCCAAAGTTCTTTATCGTAAACCTCAGCTTGTTTTAATTTATAGGCCAATAATTTATATAATTCCTCATTTTCAATATCAAGGTCAGCGATAGAACTTAATACTTTTAATCCTGTTTTTTTATCATCAATTTTGAAAAATAACTGAGCCACATCAAAATAATATTGCGGCGTTTCAGCGTAGTCTTTTCTGTTATTAAGGTAAATTTGATAGATCTCTTCTGATTTTTTAGCAGACTCAAAAAACTTCATATAAGCAGCGTCTGATTTTACATCTATCGTTGTTATTTTTCCTTTTTGAATGATTGTTTCAGCGATTTCTTTACTCTTAAAGTCTCCACGCACAGAACCAGCTCCTCTGATAGATATTCCCTGAGCTCTACCCTCAAGAGCCTGTACTACATTGTCCTGCAATGAAGGTTTTGCTACCGGAGATGAAACAACAGTACTTGACGCACTCGCAACTGATCTATTTACTGTCCTAGCTGAATAACCTACCATTACAACCTCTTCAATGTCCATAACTCTGGCTGTATCTTTTGACCTTCTGGGTGTAGGATAATATTTTGGCTTCTTTTCAAAATCTGTATTCCACCATTTTTTAAGATTCTCAGTCATTACTTCAGCTTTTGCCATTAAATCATTAACACGAACATCTTTTTGAGCCTGATTACTTTTTACAATCTGATTGTATTCTTCACGCAGTTCAGATGGCGGACTGATTTCATATCGAACATAATCCTGAACATTTTCCAACACCATCAAGCTCATGTTGTTGCTTACCAAACCGAATTGTCTGCTGATATTTTTGATCTCATTTTTGTTTTGTTTTTCAAAAATTTCCAGTTCGTTAAGCTTTTTCTGAGCCCAGAATTGTGAAATTTCCCAATCTTTTACGGATTGCTTATTCACGTCTAAAGAAATCGCTTTTGCCTCTGTTACTTCATTTCCATAACCAAATAAAACTTTTATGGTTGCTTGATTTCCTTTCAGAATACCAGTTAATACAAAATCCTGAGAAATTGTTTGTGACAACGAAGGATAAACTTCCGTCAATGAAGAATTATTTTCAATTCCTATGAATTTTAAAGACTGGTACAACAATTTACGGACTTCTTTTTTAGGATCGTTTTCACTTAAATTTAAAAATTCACCTCCAGTTTTATTACTGATAAATTTCAATTGATTAAAATTCGCATTATTGGATGAAGAAATTGTGTAAACAGGATTCTTTATAGTCAATTTAAGATCTCCGAAAGAAGACAGACCGTCTGTGAAAAATAAAACCTCATCTTCTTTTACTGATTTTAATTGTCCGAAATCAGTTCCTCCATCGTAAGTAACTTGAGATAAATATGATTTTAATTCGTTCCAGTTTCCATCGTTTATTTTAAAGCTTTTTCCTTCATCAAACGTATTATTAAGTAAATAAATTTTCACGGAAAGGTTTTTATTTACCTTAAAATATTCTTCCAATAAGCTCCATTCTTTTGCATGATCTCTTTTTGATCCACTTAAAGAATTATCCCAAATAATGGCTAGTTTATTAGGTAATTTCTTTGCTTTTTCTTTAGGATCAATTCCTAAATTAGCAAGAAAATAAGAGGAATTATCCGAAGCTTTCTGAATCAATACATTTTGATTTTCATCAGTTTGAGGAAAATTAATTTTTAAATTTTGAGTTGGTTTATAATTCAGTTTATGTGTTTCGGCCACCCAAACGTTTCCGTTTTTAACAAAATTAAAGCTTCCATCAGGCTTTTCTTCCAACTGAGGAGAAACCGAATTCTGAAAAACGCTTGTCTTGATATTAAACTCAGGAATTTGAGTAGAATAATTAAGCGGTAAAAAATACTGGTAATTACTTCCCTGTTTTTTCAATTCATAATTATAAGAAATCTGAACTGTTCTTTCTCCACCATTTGCATTGATCGGATAAATTCTTGTACGGAAATTGTTTCCCTCAACTTTTTCTAAAATTCCGGGATCAACATTTCTCTTTTGAATGGTTTCAAAAACTTCCTTTGCTTTTTCTTTTTCTACGGGAACGGCATTTCGCAGTTTTCCGTTAATATCCAAAGCATATCCGCTCACATTTACTCCTTCCGGAAGTGGGAAAGTCAATCGCCCTTCCATCAATCGGTTAGAATTATTTTTAAAAACCATTGTGATAACGTTGGTGGAAATTCCGCCCGTAATTTTGGTTTCGATATTCAGTTTCTGAAGAATAACCTTATTATTATTCTCAAATCCTCCTTTTTTATCGGGTGTTTCAATAATCGGTATTTGCGCCCAATATAACATCGGGAAAAACAGCAAAAGTTTCAGGCATATGTTCTTCATCTTATAAATATTTGAGGTTAATAATTGTCTCTATCTATAAAGATGCTTGGTGAACCAAAAAGGTTGGAAATAATTTTATAAAAATTTAAAAATCATTAATAATCAACACTATAGAAACAAAAAAAACACCTACATTTTTGTAAGTGTTTGTATTTATTGGAAAACTATTTATAAAAATAAAATTTATTTTTTAGTTCAAGATTTCATTCATTTGAGTTAAAATAATTGGCTTTCCGTCGGTCACAACGATTGTATGTTCGTGTTGTGCCATGTAACCGCCCTTATTGCCGACCATTGTCCAACCATCCTTCAATTCTACAGCTAGGTTTGAAGATGTTGAGATAAATGTTTCAATCGCAACAACAGAATTTTTTTTGAATCTTCTGTTATCAAAACGGTTTCTATAATTTAGTAATTCATTCGGCTCTTCGTGTAAACTCCTTCCAATACCGTGTCCGCCAAGGTTTTTAATGACTTTAAAACCTCTTTTTTTAGCTTCAGTTTCCATCAAAAATCCGATATCAGCTATTTTTACGCCACCTTTTATATTATTGATTGCTTTCTCTAAAATATCTTTAGAAGCGTCAACTAATTTTTGATGTTGATTGATATCTTTTCCGATGATAAAAGAACCTCCATTATCTGCCCAAAAACCATTAAGCTCTGCTGAAACATCGATATTAATTAAGTCTCCCTCTTTCAAAATTCTTTGATCTGTAGGAATACCGTGGCAGAATTCATTATCTACGCTGATGCACGTCCATCCCGGAAATCCATAGGTAAGATAAGGAGCAGATTTTGCACCGAAATCGGAAAGTATTTTAGCTCCGTACTCATCAAGATCTTTTGTCGTCATACCAGCCTGAGCATAATTAATCATTTCCTTTAAGGTATACGCAACGGCTTCACTTGCTTTCTGCATTCCTATTAATTCATGTTCGTTTGTTATTGACATTGTTTTCGTTTTTTGTTATTAAATAACTGTTGGAGACTACAAAGTTACGGATTTTAAAGAATAGCAATAAAAAAACCACTTACGTTACTGTAAGTGGTTGATATTATTGTGGTCCCACCTGGGCTCGAACCAGGGACCACCTGATTATGAGTCAGGTGCTCTAACCAACTGAGCTATAGGACCTCAAAATTTGGTTAAATTTTGTGATTGCAAAAATAGTAAAATTTCTTTCACTACAAAACTTTTTATTGCTTTTCTTGGCAAAGTTCTACCAAGACTCCGTTTGTAGATTTAGGGTGAAGGAACACAACCAATTTATTATCAGCACCTTCTTTCGGTTCTTCGGAAATAAATTGAAATCCTTCTTTTTTTAATCTTTCTACCTCTTCAACGATATTTTCAACACCAAAAGCTAAATGATGAATGCCTTCTCCCTTTTTATCAATAAATTTTGAGATTGGACTTTCCGGATTACTGGCTTCCAAAAGCTCAATTTTACTTTCTCCGGTTTCATAAAAAGAAGTGACTACTCCTTCCCTTTCTACGGATTCTTTTTTATAAGATTCCTTACCTAATAGTTTCGTAAACAGTTCATCAGAAATGCCCAAAGATTTCACCGCGATGCCAATATGTTCTAGCTTCATAAATAAAAATAAATATAATTAAGTCGTAAATTTGATAATGGTATCAAATTTCAAATAGCAATTCAAACAAAAGTACTAAATTTGCACAACTTATGGAAAGTAACAGACAAAGAAAAGTAGCACAGATTATACAGGAAGATTTCGCAGAACTTTTCCGCAAACAGGCTGCAGAAAGCAAGCAAAGTTTTTTAGTATCCGTTTCGGATGTAAAAATAACTCCCGATTTGAGTATTGCTAAAATTTATTTAAGCATATTCCCTCAGGAATTCAGAACTTCTATCATGAAGGAAATTGAGGAAAATAAAACTCAGTACAGAAATTTTATCGGTCAGAAAATGGGTAAGCAGGTGAGAATCATTCCACAGCTTAATTTCTATTTGGATACTGCCCTTGATGATGTAGAAAAACTTGAAAAAGAATTAAGAGGCGAAGGCGACAATCCCGTTTTATAGATTTTGAAAAACATTGCATTTTACATAGCTTCACGCTACCTTTTATCGAAAAAAGGAAGTACTGCCGTTACGTTTATTACGTGGCTGGCTGTAGGAGCAATGACGGTTGCTGTAACTGCAATGTTTGTAATTATCTCCGTTTTTTCGGGGCTTGAGGATCTTAATAAAGACCTTATTTCTAATCTTCATGCCGATTTAACGTTAAAAAGCAGTACCGGAAAAACAATCAAAAATATAGATAAAGTTGATAACGTTTTAAAAAGCGATAAAGAGATCACAAGTTTTTCAAAAGTTATTGAAGAAAAAATATACATCAGCTATAACGGAAAAGGAGACATTGCTTATTTAAGAGGTGTTGATTCCGCTTACACAAAGGTAAATCCTATCGATAAAGATGTTTTTTACGGATCTTATCCAAGTTTCGAATACTCGAATGAAGTATTAATGGAAAACTCTTTAGACAACAGATTATCTATTCCTATAGCTTCGTCCGGTGATTACGCAACGCTTTTTATGCCTAAACCCGGAACTGGTATTATCAATAAAGAAGAAGATATCTACAATAAAAAAGACATTCTGATTACGGGAGTTTTCCCAGGAAAGGATCAATTAGACAATTATATCATTTCACCAATAGAACTGACTCAGGAATTACTTAATTTACCTAAACATTCTGCCTACCAGATTGTCATTAAATTAAAAAATCCCGACAACACAGATTCAGTAAAACAAAGGCTATTATCGTCTCTTGGAAAAGATGTTGAAATCAAGACCAAAGAAGAAGAAAATGCCGCCTTTTGGAAAATGATCAATACTGAAAAGCTATTCATTTATCTGATTTTTGCTTTGGTAATTTTCATTACAACATTCAATCTTGCCGGAGCGATTATTATTTTACAACTAGACAAAAAGGAACAGGCTAAATCATTGATTTCTTTAGGTTTTCCTTTAAGTCATTTAAGAAGAATTTATTTCTATACAGGAATTCTTATTGTGGTTTTAGGTGTTATTTCTGGCTTAATATTGGGTACAGCACTTTGCTATTTCCAATTATACACTGAGTTTTTTAAAGCTAATGAGACGCTTCCTTTTCCGGTAAGAATTGTTGGCAAAAATTACTTCACGGTAGCCATTACCGCTTCCCTATTCGGTTTCATCATTTCTTGGGCATTTTCTAAGATCAGTAAAGAGTATATTACTAAAAATTAATAAGTAATTTTTTTAATTTTTCGTACCTTTATCGCCCAATTTTTATAAATGAAACGCACTTTACTCTCTTTTTTATTGACATTTGCATTTATTACTGCATTTGCTCAGATCCCAGCGGGATATTACGATGGAACTACCGGCCTTTCAGGCGCGGCTCTGAAAACGAAATTAAAAGAAATCATCTCAAATGGTCATCAGGATCATGGTTATGGAGGCCTATGGACAGGCTACCAAACTACCGACCGAGACTATTCTTACGAAAACGATGGAACAATTTTAGACATCTATTCTGAAAATCCTAACGGTCCAGATCCATATAATTTTAATTATGGTCCAAGCGACCAATGTGGAAGTTACGGCAATGAGGGCGACTGCTACAACAGAGAACATATTGTTCCGCAAAGTTTATTCAACGAAGCATTTCCAATGAAATCAGACATTCACTTTATTCGTGCTACGGACGGAAAAGTGAACGGAATGAGATCAAACTATCCTTTCGGAAAAGTTGGTTCAGCTTCATTCACGTCTTTAAATGGTTCGAAATTAGGAACTTCTATTTCAGCAGGTTATTCTGGTATTGTATTTGAGCCTATCGATGCCTTCAAAGGAGACGTTGCAAGAATGATCCTTTATTTTGTAACAAGATACGAATCTCAACTTGCGAGCTTTAGCTCAGGAAACATGCTTGGAGGATCTCCTTTCCCGGGACTTCAGACATGGGAACTTAATCAATTACTTGCATGGAATACTTTAGACCCGGTATCTCAGACAGAAATTACGCGAAATAATGCAGCTTACGTTTATCAGGCAAATAGAAATCCATATATTGATCACCCTGAATATGTTGACCAAATCTGGGGAACTCCGGTTGTAGATACTCAAGCTCCAACGGCTGCTACGAATTTAGCAGCAAGTAACCCAACTTCAAACTCTATTGCCTTAGCATGGACTGCTGCTACAGATAATATTGGAGTAACATCTTACGACATTTATGCAAACGGAATCTTAAAGGCTACTGTTTCAGGATCTTTAACATCAACTGTTGTTTCAAACCTATCATCTTCTACATTATATAATTTCTATATTATTGCTAAAGATGCTTCTGGAAACCCATCTCCTCAAAGTAATATCGCTACAGAAACTACTCTTGCGGGTACAGGTGGCGGAACAACAGGTTGTGGAACAGAAAATTTTGAAACTATTCCGGCTACTTCAAATCCTGTGTATGCTACCCAGACATGGACAAACAATAATATTACTTGGTCTGCAACAGATTCAAGAATAGACCAGACTATTAACGGAAAAGCAATTAACGTACGAAATGGAAGTCTTACAAGCTCTACTATTTCTGGAGGGATTACTAGCTTAACAGTTACCACAAAATTGCCGTTTTCTGATACTGCAGGAAACCTAACTTTGCAAATCAATGGAAACAATGTCGGGACTATTCCTTTTAGTACATCAAATACAACAACTACTATCAGTAGTCTAAATATTTCCGGTAATATTGTTATTAAAATTATAAATTCAGAAACAGGTAAAAGAGTTTCTATTGATGACTTAAGCTGGACTTGTAATACGGTATTGGCAACAACTGAAACTGCAAAACAAAAAGCATTCAGCATCTACCCTAACCCGATTAAAAACAACGAGCTTTTTGTAAAAGGTGAAAACTTAAGCAAAATTACAAAAGCACAGATCTATGATCTTTCAGGAAAATTGATCGAAACAATTGCAAACCCTTTTAAAAACTCTAATAAGATCAATCTTAAAGGAATTACAAAGGGAAATTACATTCTTAAAACTGATATTGCTACAACAAAATTCATTGTAGAATAACAGAAAAAAATATTTTTAAACTAAGACCGATTTATTCGGTCTTTTTTTTATTTTTGATATATGGATTCCAATAAAAAATTAGGCTTAATAGGAAGAAATATTTCTTATTCTTTTTCCAAAAAATACTTCGAAGATAAATTTCAAAAGCTGATGTTAAAAGGCTTTTCGTATAGTATTTTTGATTTAAATGAAATTAATGAAGTGGAAGCTTTATTTTCAACACCCGATCTTTTGGGTTTTAACGTAACGATTCCTTATAAAGAAAAGATCATTGATTATTTGGACGAATTAAGTGATGAAGCGGAAAAAATTGGCGCTGTAAACTGCGTATTAATTCAAGATGGTAAAAAAATTGGTTACAATACAGATGCCGTTGGATTTGAAAAAACATTGCTTCTTCATAAAAAAGCGTATCAGGATTCTGCTTTAATATTAGGAAATGGTGGTGCTGCAAAAGCTGTAAAATATGCTTTGGATAAACACGGAATTTCTTCAAAGATCATCTC
Source organism: Chryseobacterium sp. SIMBA_038 (assembly GCF_046535115.1). NCBI lineage: Bacteria > Pseudomonadati > Bacteroidota > Flavobacteriia > Flavobacteriales > Weeksellaceae > Chryseobacterium > Chryseobacterium sp. SIMBA_038. The sequence continues at coordinate 92,555 of NZ_JAWRXH010000004.1, read as the reverse complement.
AAGAAATTCAGAAATTAATTTTGAGAATTTGGATAAAGAAACCGTTCAAAATCACAAAATTATTGTACAATGCACACCTGTAGGCACTTTCCCGAATGTGGAAGACTGTTTAAATTTCCCTTTTGAAGGTCTTTCAAAAGAGCATTTAATTATAGATCTTATTTACAATCCGAATTACACGCAATTCATCATTAAAGCTTCTGAAAAAGGAGCAAAAACAGTGAATGGTTATTACATGCTTGAACAGCAAGCAGAAAAAGCTTGGGAAATTTGGAATTTTCAAAAAAAATAACATAAATTAGTACTCAAATTGGCTTTTAAGCTATTTTTAAAGGATATTAACTCCATTCACATAATATAGATTTGCTATGACAACAGAAAATAATCTTTCTGAAAACGAAGAAAATAAAATTTCTACCGAAGTATCTCAAGAAGAAACATCAGAGAACACCGTACCTGCTCAGGAAAATGCACATGAAGATGATGCAGAACATCACGATGAGCACGCTGTTGCAGATATCACATTGAGCGAGGCTTTGAAGGAAATGGAAAAAATCATCAACACGCCTAATGCTGGTGAAGATTTTAGAAAATTCAATGTATTAAAAGAAAAAGCAAGTCATTTTATCCATGATGAAGTGGAAGACAAAAAGCATGAATATGTAGAAGGCGGAAACTCAGCTGAAAATTTCAGTTACGAGCATCCTTCACAAGCTAGATTTTCTGCTTTGGTTAATATTTTCAGAGAAAAACATGACGACTTCCAAAAAGGACAGGAAGAAGAGCAGAAAAAAAATCTGGATCACCGTCAAAGTATTATTGAAAGACTTAAAAATCTTTATACCAATTCTGAGCCGGGAACCAATCTTTTCAAATCTATTCGTGAAATAAAAGAAGAATGGTCTCATGCAGGACAGGTTGCGAAATCTGAATTCAAGATTCTTAATAACAATTATTTCCATCATTTGAACCAGTTTTATCAAATGTTAGATTTAAATAAAGAATTTTTGGAGCAGGAATACAGCCACAATCTTGAAAAAAGAGAACACATTATTGCTCGCGCCAAAGAATTGGAGAATGAGCCCGTAATCCAAAAAGCATTAAACGAATTACAATATTTACATAAACTTTGGAAGGAAGAAGCTGAGCCAGTTGCAGAAGAATTCCGTGAGAAAACTTGGGAAGAATTTAAAGAAATTTCCAACAAAATCCACGAAAGAAAATCTGAACTTTCTGCAGCCATTGAATCTGAACAAAATGAAAATTTTGAAAAGAAAAATCAGATCATCACAGAAATCAAAAAACTTTCTGAGCCGTCTGATACTCCAAACCACAGCTATTGGCAGAATTCGATCAAAAGAGTTGAAGATCTTCGTTCTGAGTTTTTAAAAACCGGAAGTGTTCCAAGAAAATTATCAAACCAAAACTGGAATGATTTTAAAACAACACTAAGAGCTTTCAATACAACAAAAAACAATTATTATAAGTCTTTAAAAGGTTCTCAGCAGACCAATCTGGATGAAAAATTAAAATTGATCCAAACTGCAAAAGACAATATGAATAATGAAGAGTGGGATATTGCTGTTCCGTTATTCAAAAAATTACAGGAAGACTGGAAAAAAGTTGGTCACGTTCCAAAGAGCATGACGAATAAGATCTGGGACGAATTCCGTGATGCTTGCAACACTTTCTTCAACAATTACAGAGAAAAAAGCAATGCTTCTACCGATAACTGGAAAGAAAACTACAAGCACAAAAAAGAAATTCTTGAAGACTTAAAAACCGTTTCAAACGAAGAAGGAAGCATTGAAAGAATTGAAGCCATAAAATCTGCATGGAATAATATTGGAAAAGTTCCGAGAGATAAAATTGCGATCAATTCTGAATTCAACAAAACTTTGAGAGAGAAATTGAAGCTTAATAAAATCAACGAACTTGAATTAAAAGAAGAAGGTCTTTCTGAAAACCAATTAACCGATAAAGCAAGAAAAATCAAGAGTCAAATCTCTGATCTTGAATCTGAAATCGTGAAATTGGAAAATAACTTGGCGTTCTTCAAAAATCCGTCAAGAGAAAATCTTATGTTGAAGGATACTTTCGATTCGATCGACGAGAAAAAAGCTCATTTGGAAACTTTAAAACAAAATCTTCACAAAATTATCGCTGGAGAATAAAATAATTTAAAATATAAAAAAAGGCGGAGCAAAGAAATTTGTCTTCGCTTTTTTCTTTACTATGCAGGACGAATTTTATATAAAAAGATGTATCGAATTGGCTCAAAAAGCATTGGGCAAAACCTACCCCAATCCTTTGGTAGGAAGCGTTATCGTTCATAACGGAGAAATTATTGGTGAAGGCTATCATCATAAAGCCGGGGAAAATCATGCTGAAATCAACGCCATTAATTCAGTAAAAAACAAAGATCTCATTCCGGAATCGACTATTTATGTTTCTCTTGAACCTTGCGCGCATTATGGGAAAACTCCGCCGTGTGCTTTAAAAATTAAAGAACTTGGTTTCAAAAAAGTAGTGATCGGTGCAATGGATTCTCATGATAAAGTGAACGGAAAAGGAAAAAAGATCATTCAGGATGCTGGAATTGAAGCCATTTCAGGAGTTTTAGAAAATGAATGTATTGAACTTAATAAAAGATTTTTCACCTATCACAAAAAGCAAAGACCTTACATTATTTTAAAATGGGCAGAATCCGGAGACGGATTTATGGATAAAGATTTCAAACCCTACTCTATTTCAAATTCTTTGGTGAATCAATTTGTTCATCAATTAAGAGCTGACGAACACGCGATTTTAGTGGGAACACAAACTGCTTTGAATGATAATCCAAGTTTGACAGTAAGGAATGTTGAAGGCGTAAATCCTGTTAGAATTTTAATTGATTTTGATTTAAAAGTTCCAAGAGATTTTAAAATATATAATGACGAAGCAAAAACGTTAGTTTTCAATTCAACTCGAGAAGGAATTGAAAATAATATTCATTTTATTAAAATTGAAAAAGAAAATTTTCTATCAGATTTAATGAAAGTTTTATATAAAGAACAAATTCAATCTGTAATTATTGAAGGCGGAAGTTTTACTTTACAGCAATTCATTAATGAAAATCTTTGGGATGAAGCAATTGTTATTAAAAATGAAAATTTGAAATTGGAGAATGGAACAAAAGCTCCTGAATTTGATGTAAAACCTAGTAAAATTGAAGATTTTAGAGATAATTCAATCCAATTTTATAAGAAACAAGGATAATGCAGTTCGAATACAAAACCATAGAAAAACCCATAGAAAACACTTTATTAAAAGAAAAAGGAAGCAAGTTCATCGGATTTGCCTTTCCTGTTAACAATGAAACCGAACTTAAAACTGCTTTAGAAAAAATTAGATCAGAACATCCAAAAGCGACGCATCATTGTTATGCTTTCAGAATAGGTTTGAATGGAGAAAATTATCGTGCAAATGACGACGGTGAACCATCCGGAAGTGCCGGATTACCAATTTACAATCAATTATTGGCTCATGAAATTACAAATGTTTTAGTGATTTCAGTTCGTTATTATGGCGGAACAAAACTCGGAGTTTCAGGTTTGGTTAAGGCTTATAAAGAATGTGCAAAAATAACTTTAGACGAAGCCAATATTATTACGAAAGAATTAGAAACGGAAATAGAAATTCAATTCAGTTTTAATCAACAAAACACAATCTTCACATTGCTTTCTAAATTTGATGCTAAAGTTTTAAATTTTGATGCTAATGAAAACTGTATCCTCACCGCGTCATTAAAAATAGCACAAAAAGAAAGCATCTCAGACAAATTGTCCGAGATGCAGAATATTTCGTTTGAATTTATTGATTAATTTCTTCTTCCTCCCATCAATAAAGATGCCCAGTAAAGAAGTTGTGCCAAAGATCCGATCGCTGCTACAACATAGGTTCTCGCTGCCCATTTCAGACTGTCCTGAACACCAACATATTCTTCAGCCGTTACAGTTCCGGTATCTTTCAACCATTTCATTGCTCTATTACTCGCGTCATATTCCACGGGAAGTGTTACGAAAGCAAAAAGCGTTGTAAAGGCAAACATCAAAACTCCGATCGCCAAAACAATCGTATTTCCGTTTGGATCTTGAATTGATCGAGTCGCAGCCATAATACCAATACCTGCGATAAGAACGAATTGCATCAAATTAGAACTAATATTAACAATAGGAACTAATTTTGAGCGCAATTGAAGCATTGAATATCCCACAGCATGTTGTACGGCATGACCACATTCGTGAGCAGCAACAGCTGCAGCCGCGGCATTTCTCTGCATATAAACACCTTCCGAAAGATTTACGGTTTTGTCAGCAGGATTATAATGATCTGTCAACTGTCCGGGAACCGAAATCACCTGAACATCGTTAATCCCATTATCTCTCAACATTTTTTCTGCAACTTCCTTTCCGGAAAGCCCGTTTCTAAGGTGTACATTGGAATAATATGCAAACTTGGATTTCAATTTTGATGAAACATACCAGCTTACCAACATTGAAATACCAATAATTATGTAATAACCAATCATTTTTATTTGATTTAATGTAAATTTTTAACCTTTAAGATGTAAAAACTGTGCCAAAGTATTACATTTTATTTATTTATATTTGCTTTACAATTAGCCCTATTAAACTATGTCTACAATTGCAATTATTGAAGTAAAAAGCCAAAAAGAATTAAAACAATTCGTAAGATTTCCGATGGATCTTTATAAAAACAATCCTTATTATGTTCCTTCTTTTATTAAGGATGAATTTAAAATTTGGGATGCTAAAGAAAACCCGGCTTTAAACTATTCAGAATCAAAACAATATCTGGCAATAAAAAACAATAAGGTAGTTGGAAGAATCGCTGTGATCATCAATCATAAGGAAGAGAAAGAATTAGGCGTTAAAAAAGTTCGTTTCGGATGGATTGATTTTATTGATGACAAAGAGGTTTCAGCAGCTTTAATTCAAAAAGCAATTGACTACGCTAAAGAAAACAATATCGATAAAATTGAAGGCCCAATGGGTTTCACCAATCTTGACAAAGCAGGAATGCTAACGATGGGCTTCGATAAATTGGCAACAATGATCGGTATTTATAACCACGAATACTATCCTAAACATCTTGAAGAACTTGGACTTACAAAAGAAAAAGAATGGGTAGAATTTGAGATGAATTTTCCTAAAATTTTACCTGAAAAAGTAGAGAAATTCAGTGGACTAATTGCTCAGAAATATAAGCTTAAAGTACTTCATTTCAACTCAAAAGAAGAGATTTTACCATATGTAGAACCTATGTTTAAATTGCTAGATGAAACTTATAAACATCTTTCAACATACACTCCGATTTCGGATGAACAAATCCAAACTTACAGAGAAAAATATTTTCCTTTTATTGATAAAAACTATGTAATTTGTGTTATTGATGAAAATCAGGAACTGGTTTCTTTTGCCATTACAATGCCTTCATATTCAAGAGCTTTACAAAAATCTAAAGGGAAATTATTTCCGTTTGGATGGTGGCATTTTTTACAGGCAAGTAAGAAAAATGACCGTGCTAATTTCTACCTTATCGGAATTCACCCTGAATATCAGAGACGTGGCGTAACCGCTATTATTTTCAAAGAAATTTTTGTCCGATTTACAAGCATGGGAATCGATTTCGCAGAAACCAACCCAGAATTAGAGGAAAACAAGAGCGTACAGGTTCTTTGGCAGGACTACAATCCTACAAACCATAAAAGAAGAAGAACCTACTCTTTGGATATAAGTAATGAATAATTGGTAATAAGTAATTTTACCTATTTTCAACACACTCAATAACTTCATCTCTAAAACCCTCAAACTCTCAAACCCACCAACCCCTACCACCCAATAATGAAGCCACATCTTATCATTTTCGCGATTTTAATAGCAGGTTTTATCGCTTATAATTTGTTTTTTAAGATTGAAGACGACCGAACAAACACAGTAGTTAACATAATGTATGCAAGTATCCTATTTGCCTACATTTCGTTTATGGCCTACTCTCTCCTCAAAAAAATGAAGAAATAACAGCTATTTTTATTGATTCTAAATTACCACTTTTCCTAATTTTAATCCCACTTTTAAGGTTATTAATTTCATGCTTTCTTGTTTATTCTGTAAATTTGCAAATTGAGATAATAATGCAAAAATGAATTTACCTGAAAGTTATATTCCAATCCTTATCCAAGCCGGTGTTGCGGTTGCTTTCGTAGCTGTTTCATTACTTGGAGCGCATTTTTTAGGCCCACAGCAGAAAAAAGGAGATTCTGTTAAGAACCAAAGCTGGGAATGTGGAGTTCCTGTAGAAGGAAATGCCAGAACACCGTTTTCTATCAAGTATTTCTTGACTGCGGTATTATTCGTACTATTCGATATTGAAATCGTATTTTTTTATCCTTACGCTGTAAACTTCAGAGAATTCGGATTTGAAGGATTCTTTGCTGTGCTTACGTTCGTGGCGATTTTCTTCGTAGCATTTTTCTACGTTTGGAAACGTGGCGCACTTGATTGGGATAAATAAAAAACAAATTGTGAATTATAAGTTTTGAGTTTAATCTAAAATTTATATTTCAAAATCTAAAATTAAAAGAAATGTCAGATAACAAACCAGTAATAAGAACAGATGCACCTGCTCCCGAAGGATTTGAAGGAGAAGGCTTTTTCGCAACGAAACTGAGCAGTGTAATCGGGATGGCTAGAAAGTTCTCTCTTTGGCCGTTACCATTTGCAACCTCTTGTTGTGGTATCGAGTTTATGGCTACCCTAAACCCTACTTATGATGCTTCAAGATTTGGTATGGAAAGAAACTCTTTCTCACCAAGACAGGCAGATATGTTGATGGTTTGCGGAACGATATCTAAAAAATTAGGACCAGTCCTAAAAGAAGTGTATACTCAGATGGCTGAGCCAAAATGGGTAGTTGCTGTTGGAGCTTGTGCTTCCAGCGGTGGTATTTTTGATACATACTCTGTGTTACAGGGAATTGATAAAATTATTCCGGTTGACGTTTACGTTCCCGGATGCCCGCCAAGACCGGAGCAGATTATTGAAGGTGTAATGCAGGTTCAGGCTTTGGCAGAAAGCGAAAGCATCAGAAGAAGAGATATGCCTGAATACCAAAAATTATTAGATTCTTACAACATTAGCAACTAACGGAAATGACGAACGAATTTGTATTAGAAGCAATCACAAGAGAATTTCCGGAATCTGTAATCACAAGTTCAGAGCCTTACGGAATGTTGACTGTTGAAGTGAAGAAAGAAGATATCAAGAAGATTATTCATTATCTTAAAGATTCATCGCTGGAATTTAATTTCCTTACAGATATTTGTGGAATCCATTACCCAGAATTTCCGGACAAAGAAATAGGCGTTGTATATCACTTACATAATATGATGGCCAACTTCAGAATCCGTTTGAAAATATTTATGTCCAGAGAAAATATCGAAGTTGATTCTCTTGTAGAATTATACGCAGGAGCCAACTGGATGGAAAGAGAAACTTTTGATTTCTACGGAATTAAATTTAAAGGACACCCTGATCTTAGAGCTATTTTAAATATGGAAGATCTTGGATACCACCCAATGTTGAAAGAATATCGTCTTGAAGATGGCACAAGAACAGACAAGAACGATAGCATGTTCGGAAGATAAAATTAATGCAATAAGCAGTAAGCAGTAAGCAATAAGCTTAAAGCCTAACGCCTATAGCCTAAAGCATTTAAATTATGAAAGATAACTCATTATCTAATATACTAAACCAGTACGACAGTAAGGAGCAAATTGATGGTCAATTATACACCCTTAATTTAGGTCCTACCCACCCTGCTACTCACGGGATTTTCCAGAATATCTTAACGATGGATGGAGAAAGAATCCTTCACGCAGAGCAGACCGTGGGTTACATCCACAGAGCATTTGAAAAGATTTCTGAAAAAAGAAATTATTCTCAGATCACTACCCTTACCGACCGTATGAATTACTGTTCTGCACCAATCAACAATTTAGGTTGGCACATGACAGTTGAAAAGCTAATTGGAGTTAAAGTTCCTAAGCGTGTAGATTACATGCGTGTAATTTTGATGGAATTAGCAAGAATCGGTGACCACCTTATTTGTAATGGGGTAACCGGGATGGATGCAGGAGCAATTACAGGTCTTACGTACATGTTCATCGAAAGAGAGCGTATTTATGATATGTATGAGCAGATTTGTGGAGCAAGAATGACTACAAATATGGGAAGAATTGGAGGTTTTGAAAGAGATTTCACTCCAAAATTCCATGAGTTACTGAAGGATTTCTTAAAAACTTTCCCTGCAAGATTTGCAGAATTCGGTCAGTTATTAGAAAGAAACCGAATCTTTATGGACAGAACCATCGGTGCAGGAGCAATTTCTGCCGAAAGAGCATTAAGCTATGGTTTTACAGGTCCAAATTTACGTGCAGCAGGTGTAGATTATGATGTAAGAGTTGCACAACCTTATTCTTCTTATGAAGATTTCGACTTTATCATTCCGGTAGGAACTGCAGGTGATACTTACGACCGTTTCATGGTTCGTCAGCAGGAAATCTGGGAATCTCTTAAAATAATCAATCAAGCATACGATAATCTTCCAGAAGGGCCATTCCACGCGGATGTTCCTGATTTCTATTTACCGGAAAAAGCTGATGTTTACAGCAAAATGGAAGCATTAATTTACCATTTCAAAATTGTAATGGGAGAAACTGATGTTCCTAAAGGAGAAGTTTATCACGCTGTAGAAGGTGGAAACGGAGAATTAGGTTTCTATCTAGTGAGTGATGGTGGAAGAAGTCCTTACAGACTGCACTTCAGAAGACCATGTTTTATCTACTACCAAGCCTATCCTGAAATGATTACAGGTTCTGTAATCTCTGATGCGATTGTGACGATGTGTAGTATGAATATTATTGCGGGAGAATTAGACGCATAATTTAGATATTAGAAAAAAGATGAAAGAAAAAAGACTTTCATCACCTTATATAAAACGAATTTAGAATATTGAACTTTAGAATATTTCCTTGGTTCTTTAGTCTTTAATTAGAGATAAAAAATGAGCGAAACAATAGCTTTTAAACCGGAAAGTTTAGCACAGGTACATAAAATTATGGCGAGATATCCTGAAGGTAGACAAAAATCTGCTCTTCTTCCTGTTCTACACATAGCACAGAAAGAATTCGGAGGATGGTTAGACGTTCCTGTGATGGATTATGTTGCTGAATTATTAAGTATTAAGCCAATTGAAGTATATGAAGTAGCTACTTTTTATACCATGTTCAATATGAAACCGGTTGGTAAATATGTCTTGGAAGTTTGCAGGACCGGACCTTGTATGGTTTGCGGAAGCGAAAAAATCCTGGACCATATCAGAACTAAACTGAACATTAAGGATGGAGAAACTACAGAAGATGGAATGTTCACACTAAAACCGGCTGAATGTCTTGGTGCTTGTGGATATGCACCAATGTTACAGTTAGGGAAATTCTTTCATGAAAATTTAACAATAGAGAAAGTTGACGAAATCCTAGATCTTTGCAGAGAAGGGCAAGTTGATTTGGGCTAATAAAAATTTAAATTTTAACAATTAAATGCAAGAAGCCAAAAGCCAATTGCAATAAGCATATTAAAATGAGTAAAAAACTTTTACTTAAGGACGCACATATAGAAGGTATCCGCTACTTTGAAACTTACCGTAAACAGGGAGGTTACACAGCAGCTGAAAAAGCCTTGAAAATGACACCCGAGGAAATCTTGGAAGAAGTAAAAGCTTCCGGACTTCGTGGACGTGGTGGAGCAGGATTCCCAACAGGAATGAAGTGGAGCTTTTTGGCAAAACCGGAAGGCGTACCAAGACACTTGGTAGTAAATGCTGATGAATCTGAACCTGGAACGTTCAAAGACAGATATTTGATGGAATTTCTTCCTCATTTATTGATCGAAGGAATGCTTATTTCATCTTATACTTTAGGTTCAAATGTTTCTTATATCTACATTCGTGGAGAATATTCTTGGATTCCGGATATTTTAGAAGAAGCTATTGAAGAAGCTAAAGCTGCAGGATTTTTAGGTAAAAACATCTTAGGAACTGGTTTCGATTGTGAAATTTATGTTCAAAGAGGTGGTGGAGCTTATATCTGTGGTGAAGAAACAGCATTGCTTGAATCTCTTGAAGGTAAAAGAGGAAACCCAAGACTAAAACCGCCATTCCCTGCTGTAAAAGGACTTTGGGAAAGACCAACGGTTGTAAATAACGTTGAATCTATTGCTGCAATTGTTCCTATCATTGATATTACAGGAGCTGAATACGCTAAAATTGGAGTTGGAAGATCTACAGGTACAAAATTAATTTCTGCTTGTGGAAATATTAATAAGCCAGGAGTTTATGAAATCGACATGACCATTACGGTTGAAGAATTCATTTACTCTGATGAATATTGTGGTGGTATTGCGAACGGTAAAAAGCTAAAAGCTTGTATTCCGGGAGGTAGTTCAGTTCCAATTGTTCCGGCTAATCTATTATTAAGAACCGTAAACGGAGAACCAAGATACATGAACTACGAATCATTAGCTGATGGTGGATTTGCTACCGGAACAATGATGGGTTCAGGAGGTTTCATTGTTTTAGATGAAGACCAGTGTATCGTAGAACATACCATGACGTTGGCAAGATTTTATCACCACGAAAGTTGTGGACAATGTACACCTTGCCGTGAAGGAACGGGATGGATGCATAAAATCTTAAAGAAAATTGAGAAAGGAGAAGGAAAAATGGAAGATATCGATCTACTTTGGGATATCCAGAGAAAAATCGAAGGAAATACCATTTGTCCTTTAGGTGATGCAGCAGCTTGGCCTGTAGCAGCAGCAATTCGTCACTTTAGAGACGAGTTTGAATGGCATGTGAAAAATCCGGAATTGTCTCAGACACAAAATTACGGACTGGCAAATTACGCAGATCCAATTCCTGCTGTTGAAAAAAATGCTTAGACAAATTATAATGAAGAAGTTATTAGTTGTTGGATTAGTTATTTCGAATTTTGTTTTTGGACAAAACGCCAAAAGTGATAGTTTGAAATATCCTTATGAAGATGGTAACGGACCAACTGTAGGCCCAGTTCCTGTTAAGAAGAAAGAAAAACCTTATCCATTAAGCAAAAAAGGTCAGATATTCGTTTTCTATGGTTGGAACAGAGCTGCTTATAGTAATTCTGATATCCATTTTCAAGGAAACGGTTACGATTTTCAATTGAATAATGTATCAGCACAGGATAGACCTACAAAATTTGGAATCGTTTATTTTGATCCAAGTTGGTTTACCGTAACGCAGTATAATTTCAGGCTAGGATATTTTATTAAAGATAATTTAGCATTGGTACTTGGGATAGATCATATGAAATATGTGATGGATCAGAACCAGACAGTAGATTTTAAAGGTCATATTTCAGATCCTCAGTATGCAGGAATGGTACAAAACGGACAGGTAGATTTATCTGATTCACAGTTTCTTACCTTTGAGCATACAGATGGACTTAATTATGAAAATTTAGGTCTTGAGAAATATAAAAATCTTATTCATAAAAAAAACATAGATTTAGTATGGTCTTATGGAGCCGGAATCGGAGTAATGTTTCCTAAAAGTAATGTAAAACTTTTCGGAAATGAAAGAAGTGACCGTTTTCACGTTGCAGGTATGGGAACTGATATCAGATCCAGTTTAAACTTAGTTTTCTGGAAAAACTGGATGATCAGAGTAGAAGGAAAAGCCGGTTATATTAATATGTGGGATATAAAAACCACATTAAATAACAAACCTGATAAAGCACAACAGGATTTTGTTTTCGGACAGGTTCTGGCAGGAATCGGATATACATTTAATACTAAGAAAAATAAATAACAAAGCCTATTGCTTAATGCAGAAAGCTTAAAGCATATGATATGAGCGAAGAAGTTAAAAAATTCACAATAACTATAGACGGACAAACTACCGAAGTTTTGCCTGGTACTTCTATTCTTGAAGCAGCAAGACAAATCGGTGGAAAATCTGTACCTCCTGCAATGTGCTACTACAGCAAATTGGAAACCAGTGGAGGAAGATGTAGAACTTGCTTAGTAGAAGTTTCGAAAGGATCGGAAGCAGATCCTCGCCCTATGCCAAAATTAGTTGCAAGTTGCAGAACTAACGTAATGGACGGTATGGAAGTTAAAAATCTTTCTTCTGAAAAAGCTCAGGAAGGAAGAAAGGCGGTTACCGAATTCTTATTGGTTAATCACCCACTAGACTGTCCTGTTTGTGATCAGGCTGGTGAATGTCATCTTCAGGATCTTGGATATGAGCATGGAAATCTTCAGACAAGAACTGAGTTTGAAAGAAATACATACGAAGCAGACGATCTTGGTCCGAACATTAAGTTGAATATGAACCGTTGTATTCTTTGCGCAAGATGCGTATTGACGGCAAATCAATTAACAGAGACTAGAGAGCACGGAATTCTTTTCAGAGGAGATCACGCAGAAATTTCTACCTATTTAAATAAAGCTTTAGATAACGACTACATCGGAAACATTATCGATGTTTGTCCTGTTGGAGCATTAACAGACAGAACTTCTCGTTTTGCAAGCAGAGTTTGGTTCACAAAACCAATGAATGCTACTTGTAAATGTGGTAAATGTTCAGGAAAAGCTGTTGTTTGGATGAAAGGTGACGAAATTGTAAGAGTTACTGCCAGAAAAGATCAGTGGGGAGAAGTTGAAGAATTCATCTGTGATACATGTCGTTTCGAAAGAAAAGAACTTTCAGATTGGAATATTGAAGGCCCTAGACATATTGACAGACATTCTGTTATTTCATTGAATCACTATGAAAAGCCTAAAGATGAGCTAAGAGTTTTAGACAATCCAATGGCTAAGGAAATCAGTGAAAAAGACGAAAAATAATTTTAATAAGATTGCAGATTTCAGAAACAGATTGAATCTAATTTCTAACTTCTAATATCTAACATCTATAAAAATAAAAATGGATTTACTTACATTTAAACTTATACTTGTACTTGCGCTTTTCTTGTTATCATTAACGATAGCAGCCTACTCTACTTGGGCAGAAAGAAAAGTTGCTTCTATTATGCAAGACAGAATTGGTCCCAACAGAGCCGGACCTTTCGGATTACTACAGCCTCTTGCAGATGGTGGAAAGTTTTTCTTTAAAGAAGACTTTACACCTGCCAATGCAGAGAGATTCCTATTTGTATTAGGACCGGCTTTGGTAATGTTTATTTCATTAATCACAGGAGCGGTTATTCCTTGGGGTAAAAGTTTAAATATTGGAGGTACTTCTTTTGATTTACAAGTTGCTAACATTGATGTTGGTGTACTTTTCATCATCGGAATGGCTTCTATTGGTGTTTACGGAATCATGATCGGAGGTTGGGCTTCGAATAACAAATATTCATTATTAGGTGCCATCCGTGCTTCGTCTCAGATGATTTCTTACGAATTGGCAATGGGATTAGCTTTACTTTCTATCATTATGATGACCGGAAGTTTAGATCTAAAAGTAATTACTGAAAGCCAAACTACAGGAAAACTTTGGGGAGTTATTCCTTGGGTTTCCGGTATGAACTGGAATATTTTCTACCAACCAGTTGCCTTCCTTGTATTCTTTGTGGCTGCTTTGGCAGAAACCAACAGACACCCTTTCGATTTACCTGAATGTGAATCTGAATTGGTAACAGGATATTCTACAGAATACTCATCAATGAAATTAGGTTTATACATGTTCGGTGAATATGTGAACATGTTTATTTCAAATGCATTTATGGTTGTTCTTTTCTTCGGAGGTTACAACTATCCTGGAATTGATTGGGTAACTCAGCACTGGGGTGAGAACATCGCAGGAATCTTGAGTATCGTAGCATTTTTATCTAAAACGATAATCGGAATCTTGATCTTTATGTGGATCAGATGGACGCTTCCAAGATTTAGATATGACCAATTAATGCACCTGGGTTGGAAAACATTAATTCCAATGGCATTGGTGAACTTAATTATTACAGGTGCTGTAATTTTAGCATTTGCAAACTAAGAAATAGATAAGAATATATTTTTAACGCTGAATAAAAATTCGGCCTAAAAAAAATAAAATAAATGAAACTTACTAACAGATCAAAAGTTGTTTCTAACAAAGAAATGACCCTTGCTGAGAAAATCTACCTTCCGGCGATTTTCAAAGGTATGGGGATTACATTTAAGCATGCTGTAAGAACCGTTATGAAAGGTGCTCCTGCAGTTTACTCGTATCCTGAGGTACAGAAGCCGAGAACTACTATCTGGAGAGGTCAGCACGTTTTGAAAAGAGACGAGGAAGGCAGAGAAAGATGTACAGCTTGTGGACTTTGTGCGGTGGCATGCCCTGCAGAAGCAATTACAATGACTGCGGCTGAAAGAACTAAAGAAGAAAAAGGCCTTTACAGAGAAGAGAAATATGCTTCAGTATATGAAATTAATATGCTAAGATGTATTTTCTGCGGTATGTGTGAAGAAGCTTGTCCGAAATCTGCAATCTATCTTACAGACAGATTGGTAGACGTAGAAACCAACAGAGGTTCTTTCATCTACGGAAAGGAAAAGTTAGTCGAAAAAATAAATGAAAGGATTGATATCACTACAAGACAATCCGAGAAACAAAAAAATGCGGTAAAATAATGGATCAGTTTTTATTTTTCTTGGTGGCGTTTTTAGCAGTGGCTAGTGCAGTGTATTTTGTATTTGCAAGAAATCCTTTATATGCTATTTTGTCATTAATTGTCACGATGTTTTCCATTGCAGGAATGTACATTCTTTTGAATGCACAGTTCTTAGCAATTATTCAGATTATAGTGTATGCCGGAGCAATCATGGTATTATTCCTTTATATACTGATGATGCTTAACCTTAATAAAGAAGACGAAAGTAAGAAGAGCAATACTTTAAAATTTATTGGTGTTTTTACGGCTGGTCTTTTATTAATTGGAGTTTTAGGCGTATTCAGAGGAATACAGGACAATCATATTGTTGCAGATAATGTAGACAAGGGTGTTGGTCTTACTAAAAATCTGGGTAGACTTTTGTTTAACGAATATGTTTTGCCGTTTGAGCTTGCCTCGATTCTTATTTTAGCAGGTATTGTAGGTGCGGTATTAATCGGTAAAAAAGATTTATAAAATTATGGGAGAAGTAAATACATTTATACAAAGCGTCCCTCTAGATTATTTCATAATTCTTTCTTCAGTATTGTTCTGTTTGGGAGTTTTGGGAGTATTGTTGAGAAAAAACGCTATTGTTATTTTGGGTTGTGTTGAGCTTATGCTGAATTCTACAAACCTTTTATTAGCTGCATTTTCAGCCTACAAAGGGAATGGCGACGGACAACTTTTAGTTTTCTTCATTATGGTGGTGGCTGCTGCGGAAGTAGCAGTAGGTTTGGCAATTATTGCTATGCTATATAGAAATACCCGTTCTGTGGATGTAAGTATATTTAATAAATTAAGAGGATAAGAATGGAAAATTTAGTGTATGCAATAGTACTTTTACCACTTTTAGGTTTTCTTATTAACGGTTTATTCGGGAAAAATCTTCCAAAGATAGTTGTTGGAAGTTTGGCTACGATTGCTGTTTTCGGATCTTTCTGTATCGCAGTAAGCCTTTTCATGAATTTCGATTCTGAAAGTCAGCCTGTGATCGTAAAAGCTTTTGAATGGTTTAGAGTAAATGGAATTCAAATCAATTTTGGTTTCCAGATCGATCAATTATCATTAATGATGATTATGGTCATCACGGGAATCGGATCTTTGATTCACCTGTACTCTATCGGATATATGAGTCATGATAAAGGTTTCTATAAGTTTTTTACTTATTTAAATCTATTTATCTTCTCAATGTTATTATTAGTAATGGGAAGCAACTACCTGATCTTATTCATCGGATGGGAAGGTGTAGGACTGTGTTCTTATTTATTGATTGGGTTCTGGTATACCAACGAAGAATATGGTAAAGCGGCAAGAAAAGCTTTTATCATGAACAGAATTGGTGACTTAGCATTATTGATAGGTATCTTTATGATCGCTTCTCAAACTAATGCGGTAGATTACCTTACAGTAGCTCAAAACGCTGGAAAATTTGAATTAGACGGATCTGTAATTATCTTTATTACAGCGAGTTTATTTATCGGTGCAACTGGTAAATCGGCTCAGGTTCCTTTATATACTTGGTTACCGGACGCGATGGCAGGACCAACGCCTGTATCAGCATTGATCCACGCGGCAACGATGGTTACGGCTGGTATTTATTTAGTGGTAAGATCAAACTTCTTATTTACGTTAGCGCCAACCGTTCAGGACGGAATCTTATTAATAGGATTCTTAACCGCTGCTTTAGCCGGTTTCTATGCTCTTCGTCAAAACGACATCAAAAAAGTATTGGCATATTCTACAGTTTCACAACTTGGATTCATGTTCATTGCTTTAGGATTAGGAGCGTACACAACAGCAATGTTCCACGTAATGACGCACGCTTTCTTCAAAGCATTATTATTCTTAGGAGCAGGTTCTGTAATTCACGCAATGAGCAACGAGCAGGATATGCGTTTCATGGGAGGTCTTAAAAAGTACATTCCTATTACTCACGCTACCTTCCTTATCGGAACATTGGCAATTTCAGGATTCCCTTTATTATCGGGGATGATTTCTAAAGACGAAATTTTAGTGGCTGCTTATGCTAAAAACCCTATTTACTGGGTAATGTTATTCATTTTAGCGGCAATCACTGCAACGTATATGTTCAGACTGTATTATTTGACATTTCACGGAGAGTTCAGAGGTACAGAAGATCAGAAACACCATTTACACGAAAGCCCGACAAGCATGACATTACCATTGATCGTCTTGGCTATTCTTTCCGTATTGGGTGGATTAATTAACCTTCCTCACTTCATCGGACACGGTCATTATGCTAAACTAATGGAATGGCTGAAACCTGTTCTTACTGAGGAAAGTTTCAAACAAATGGAAAATACCCTTTCAGGAGTTACTTTTAATACTGAAATGATCCTTCTTGGAGCAACAGTATTAATGTTCTTCGCTGTTTGGTTTATTGTGAAAAATACTTATGTAAATAAGAAGAAAATGGCTCTTGCTGAAGAGAACTACACCGGATGGGAAAAGCTTTCTGCTAAAAAACTATATGTAGACGAACTTTACAATGCATTAATTGTAAAAACTGTTGAAGGATTAGGACGTGGAGGAAAGATGTTTGATAAGGGAATACTGGATCGTTTCGTTGACTTTGTGGGCGAAGGCGCTGAAGACAGCGGTAGATCTATGAAACGTATCCAAAACGGAAACGTTGAGACATATATCCTTATCATGTCTTTAGCTGTGGGAATTATACTGATTGTTAACTTTATATTACAATAATGTCTGGTTTATTATTAACATTATTACTATTACCTCTAGTAGGTTCGGGACTGGTTTTTGCATGGAAAGACAAATCCAGCAAATATTTGGCATTAGGAATTGCATTGGTGCAAATGCTTATTACGTTTTACATCGCAGCGGATTTCGATTTTAATCCAACGGTAGACAGCGTATTACAGCACGAGATCAATTATCCTTGGTCACAATTTATTAAAAGCTCTCTTCATTTCGGGATTGACGGGATGAGCTTGCTGCTTTTATTATTGACCAACATCTTAACGCCGATCATCATTTTATCTTCGTTTAATGAAAATGTGAGTTACAGAAACTCTTTCTATGGTTTGATCTTGCTTATGCAGTTCGGATTGGTAGGAGTTTTCACCTCTTTGGATGGTTTACTGTTCTACATTTTCTGGGAAGTAACTTTGATCCCAATTTGGTTTATTGCCGGACTTTGGGGACAGGAAAATAAAAGATTGGAATTCACTACGAAATTCTTTGTCTATACATTCGTTGGATCTTTATTCATGTTGGTAGGATTGATTTATGTTTACAATCATTCCGCATCATTTGCATTAACAGATTTATATAATGCTACATTAAACGAAACTCAGCAGACTGTGGTCTTCTGGTTTATTTTCTTTGCTTTCGCAGTGAAATTACCGGTATTCCCTTTCCATACTTGGCAGCCTGATACTTATACCTACTCTCCTACTCAAGGATCGATGTTGTTATCTGGTATTATGTTAAAGATGGCAGTATACGGAGTTCTTCGTTATTTATTACCAATTACTCCAATTCCAATTGCAGGAATTTCAGGACAAATTGTAATCATTCTTGCAATTGTAGGAATTGTTCACGGAGCATTAATTGCAATCATCCAGACAGATATGAAGAGAATCATTGCATACTCTTCTTTCTCTCACGTTGGATTAATGGTTGCAGGGATCTTTGCTTCCGCAGTAGTTACTTTAAGAGGATCATTCACAATCGAAGGTGCTGAAGGAGCTTTAGTACAGACTTTTGCTCACGGTATCAACGTGGTAGGTTTATTCTACTGTTGTGATATTTTATATAAAAGATTTAAATCAAGAGACATCAGACAAATGGGAGGTTTAGCGAAAGTGGCGCCGAAGTTTGCTGTATTATTCTTGATCATTGTATTAGGTTCAATGGGAGTTCCATTAACCAACGGATTCATCGGAGAATTTATCTTGTTGAAATCTGTATATGATTTTAACGGATTAGCAGCAGTAATCGCTGGTCTTACGGTAATTCTTTGTGCTGTTTACTTATTGAGATTCTACGGAAAAGCAATGTTCGGAGAAGGAAATGATGCCGTATTAAGCACAGCAAAAGATCTATCTGCAGTAGAATTTTCTGTATTGGCAAGTATCGCAGTTTTTGTGATCTTACTAGGTATTTTTCCTCAACCGGTAATTACAATGGTAAGTAGCTCAGTGAAGTTTATCTACACGGCTATGGCTAATTAAGAAATTAAAAGATTTAAAAATTAAAAAATTAAGAGAGAGTATGAAATTTAGAAGCTATTTTTATTCTAATGCTCAGTTCTCAAATCTCAAATCTATATTATGAGTGTTTTAATTATTGTTTTCCTAACGGCAATTGTTGCGTTATTTTCAGGAGTTTTCGAACAGGGAAAATTCGCAAGATACATTGGGATTTTTGGATTAATCATCGCATTGTATGTAAGCTTCATGCCAGAACTTGCTTTTTTCGAAAAGTACAGACACATGTATGACTATACTGCAAATACTGCCTTATTTACAAAAATATCAATTGTAACTACTTTATTATTATTCTTTTTGGGAGGTTTTGCATTCAGCAACCACAGAAGCCACCAGTCAGAATTGTATGCATTGATGTTATTTGCTCTTTGTGGAGGAATTACCCTTTTCGGTTTCCAAAACTTAGTGACATTATTCTTAGGAGTAGAAATTCTTTCCATTCCTTTATATGTAATGGCAGGTGCCAATAAAACTGATCTGAGATCAAACGAAGCTTCTATTAAATATTTCCTAATGGGTGCATTTGCAACAGGATTCCTCTTGTTTGGTATCGCGTTTATTTATGGAAGTACAGGAACTTTCGATTTATATAAAATTCATGATTTCGGAACACAGAATCCTAAAAATGTAATGTTTATTCTGGGAGTTCTGTTGATGCTTTGTGCAATGGCATTTAAAGTGGCATTAGCACCTTTCCACATGTGGAGTCCTGATGTTTATTCAGGTTCACCATCATTGATCACAGCTTTCATGGCAAGTGTTGTGAAAATCTCAGGATTCTATGCGTTATTCAGATTAATGACAATTGGTTTCGCTGGCGTTACTCATGACTGGATCAATGTATTTGGAGTGTTCTTAATCATCACCTTATTCTTAGCGAACGCAATGGGTCTTGCACAGACCAATGCAAAGAGAATGTTGGCCTATTCATCAGTATCTCATGCAGGATACATCGGTTTGGTTTTCTTCGGAATGACGAGCCTTTCTACGTATAACTTAGCATTCTATTTATTTGCATATTCGTTATCTACAGTAGGAGTATTTATGTGTTTGATCTGGGTAGAAAAATTAAAAAGAGAAACTTCTTTTGGAGCATTCAAAGGATTGGCAAAATCTGAGCCTTTATTGGCAACGGTTGCAGCAATCTCATTGCTTTCAATGGCCGGAGTTCCTTTAACAGCAGGTTTCATGGGTAAATTTGCTTTATTCTCTCAAGCAATGAACGGTGCAGCTTTCTTAGTATTGGTAGCCGTTTTAGGCTCTGCTATTTCAATTGCTTTTTACTTAAGACTAATTGTTGCCATGTTCTTCTTTAAAGAAACAACATTTAAAACTTCAGAAAAAGTTACCCTAACTTATAATATTGTTGCAGTTTTCATTATCGCTTCAATTATTATGTTAGGAGTCTTCCCGGATCTGTTTGCAAAGCAGTTCGGATTGTAAGAATCAACATAAAAAATAAAAAGCACAACCTTCAAGTTGTGCTTTTTTCATAACTTTACTTTAAATTTCAGCTTTTGTCAAATCTTTATAAAAAAGATGCTCCATTTCAGGTTTTTATATCATTCAAAAAATATTTGGATGTTCTTGAGCATATCCGATATAACGACAGATTAGAATACCGTGTCAACTACGCTGAATCTTTAATTGAAAAAACCAAAAACTTTAAAGAACTTAAAGAAGGTTTTCAGGATACTGCATTATTAGACAAGCATGAAGAGCTCATCAGGCTTTTATTGGCCGATCTATTCCCAACCGGTTTAACGAATAATGAGATAAAAGCGGCAAGTATTCCACTTTCGGATATTACTTTTAATTATACTGAAAGGTTTAAAAATATACTTAAAGACGCCGGAAAAGATTTCGAAATAGAGCTTAGAAATATTGATGACGATGAGTTTTATGTATTTTGTTGTTGTCTAATTTTACAGAGTTACTTCAAAAAAGATATAAAAAGTACCTTCCCGTTTTATTATGACATTCCCAACAAACTGGGAATCATGAAGCATTATAAAATTACGGTAAATTCTGATTTTACTGAACTTTTTCCTACAGATAAGGCAACCCTACCATCAGATGAAGTCATTGAAATGCTTTTAGAGAATATCGATGATTATAAACTTTGGAAAAAACATTTCCCGTCACAATCTTGGTTATTAAAAGGTTTTACCATTATTTCCCTTGTAGATTGTACCTCGGAGGTTGCACTGTCAGATCTGAAATCAAGCATGATACAGATCGATCCTGAAAATCTGAATCCCGATGAAAATTTAACCGAAATATTCAAATCCTATTTTGATGTTCCGGAACTTAATTTTGGGTTAATGCTTTTCAATAAAAAATATCAGAGCCTTGAAAAGCTTCCGATTTATGAAAACGTTTTTACCAATCATATTTTAGATTTCTGGATTAATGCTTTTGATGAAGAAACAAGGAAAAATACGTTTGATAATTTAAATCATAATTCTAAAGCAATTGTTGTTTCAAATGTTGATAAGTTGGATGAAGAAGTAAAAAATATAGCTTCTTTCAATATTTTAAAGGATAATAATATCAACAGTTTCATGGTAATTCCTATCATGAGAGATAATGAATTGGTGGCGATTATGGAGTTTACATCTTCACATGCCAATAGTTTCAACGGATTAAAGCTAAAAAAGCTTGCATTTTTTACAGATATGATTCTTTTCTCAATCAACCGATTCAGTTTTGAAAAAAATTATCAGATCGAAGCCATTATTCAGCGAGAATATACTTCCATTCACGACAGTGTTGTATGGAAATTCAGAAATGAAGCGGAAAAATATTTCAACGCTTCTTTGGGTAAAAAAATATACACTTTAAAACAGATTTCATTTAAAAATCTTACGCCGCTTTTTGGTTTTTCCGATATTCGTTCGTCTTCGGAAAAGCGTTTTAATTTAATGCTTGAAGATCTTAATCAACAGATTGATGGTCTTCATGAAATTTTTTCATTAATTAATTCAGATTCCGAGAAATATTTATTGGCTTTGGATGTATTTGAGAATGAATTAAACAATGAAATAAAAGCAGATACAGAACAACGTCTCCAAAGATTATTAAGAGAAGAAATACACCCTTATTTGCAGGGAAAACTGGAAGTACAGTCAAGTGGAGAAATTAAAACAAAGATCAAAGATTATTTTACACAGGTTTTTACTCAAAACGATTTGTTTTACGCCAACCGAAAAAGCTTAGACGACTCTATCACTTTGGTCAACCGAAAATTAGCGGATATTTTAGATGAAAGCCAGGTCAAAGCTCAGCAGATCTTTCCACATTATTATGAGAGATTTAAATCAGACGGAATAGAGCATAATTTATTCACAGGCCATAATATTGCTCCGGATCTTCAATATTCGTCAAAAGTTGTTCATCAGTTAAGATATTGGCAATTGAAAACGGTCTGTAAAATGGAGCAGGATTTTCAAAGTTTCAAAAAAGATCTGCCGATTTCTTTAGATATTGCTTCATTGATTTTTGTTTATAACGAAAAAATAGACATCCGTTTCCGAATGGATGAAAAGCGTTTTGATGTAGACGGAGCCTACAATTCGTACTATGAAATTATCAAAAAACGTCTTGATAAAGCCCACATAAAAGATTCATCGGAAAGGATTACCTGTCCCGGAAAGATCACAATCGTCTATTTCGGAATGGAAAATCAAAAAGAATATCTGGATTATATTTCCAGACTTCAGAAAAAAGGAATTCTTCAGTCTGATGTAGAGTTTTTGAGGGTTGAAGATTTGCAGGGAATTACAGGATTACTGGCGTTGAGAATTTCTTTAGTTCAAATTTAATCAACAAAATAAGAATCCGGTTTCTTCAATTCACCTTGTGGAATTTCTGCCTGTTCGAAAATGGAAAATTCAATCGTTCGGCAGATACTGTTCAAAGCAAGATCATTTTCTTCTTCACCAAATGGTTCTGCAATCTCCTGAATAATAGCATCTAAAGCAATAAAAGTATAACTGATCAACAGAACGATCAAAGGCATCATCCAGCCAAGGCTGTCGACCAATCCAAAAGGCAGCCAAAAACAGTATAAATAAACGGTTCTGTGCAGTAAAACACTGTAAGCAAAAGGCAAAGGAGTATTGTAAATTCTCTCGCAACCACCGGAAATATTAGAAAATTGGTTCAACTGATGATCCAATGAAGTCAAAACAATCGTATCGATATTTCCTTTTTTATTCTGCTCGCTCAGCCAATCCGCAATAAACCCCAAAATAATACTTGGAATGAATTTTTTCCCCTCCAATTGTTTAACCTGTTCAGGAGAAAGCAATCGCGAAAGATTCTCAGTGCCGGATTTATCTCTTAATTGATAATTTAGTGACCAGCAAAATGCCGAAATCATTTTTACAATTTTTCGTTTTTCTTCTTTAGCTTCGGGAGAATTATTATTAATTAATGAAAAAATCTGTCTTGTCAGTGACCTTGTTTCAATAACCAACAATCCCCAAAGTTTCCGGCCTTCCCAATAACGGTCATAGCTTGC
The DNA here is from genome assembly GCF_046535115.1 of Chryseobacterium sp. SIMBA_038. NCBI lineage: Bacteria > Pseudomonadati > Bacteroidota > Flavobacteriia > Flavobacteriales > Weeksellaceae > Chryseobacterium > Chryseobacterium sp. SIMBA_038. The sequence continues at coordinate 68,980 of NZ_JAWRXH010000004.1, read as the reverse complement.
AGAATTACAGAATCCCATAAAAATAGCTAAAGCCAAACCTATCAACGTAAAAATTGTAGGATTAAGATGAACTTTATAATCGTAAATTTTTCCTTTAAAAAGGTAAACCGCGAAAGAAAACAACGTAATAAGAACAAGCTGAACAATAATTTTCTTCAATACAGAACCTTTCCATATGAACAACATTTTCAGCCAATTCGTGCGCTGTCTTACAATCATTTTTTTAGCTTAAATTAAAAATTATAACGAAAGAAAAGCATACGCAAAAGACAGAACGGAAATAATAATTCCGGCCATAAAAATCTGATACGTGATCGATAAAAGCTTATATTTTCTGTCTAAAACTTTCCCCAAATAATACAAATCCTTAACCATAGAATCGTAAATGTAGTCTCTGTCTTGGATCAAATCTTTCATCGCATTGTGAAAGTCTCCAAACAACATCTGATGGAAATTTCCGAAGAATAAAAGGTTTACTTTTCTATCAGCAATATCTTGGTTCGTAAAATTGGTTTTGGTAACGTTCGGTTTTGTAGATAAAATAGCAAAAATGATCGTCAAAACACTCGATAAAAGCAAAACAAAACTCGGAATAATAAGATGCGAGTTTTTCGGAGTATCCAATTTTGGAACCAAAACAGAAAGACAAACCGAAATAATGATCGCGTTTACAGAAAGTAAAATATTCGCTTTGCTGTCGGCAATATCACTTAATCTCGTGTGGTTATTCAATGTTACTCTAAACAAGGTATCAACACTTCTGTCCGGCTTTTGTTCTTTTGGCTCTTTAGGTTCTTTTTTGCTGTCGGAATTATCTTTTTTATCTTCTTCTTTTTCTAATTTCTTCTCGATTTTTTTGATGTTTTTCTTTTTCAAAGGGTTCCAGTTTTCTTTGGCATAATCGGTATAATACTGGTGCTTATTTTTAAGCATATCCAGATTTCCCTCATTCCATTCGTCGTTTGAAAAACATCTTACGTTGGTCAACTCCCACTCTTTTCTCAAAGAATCAGAAATATCATTATAATCATGGCTTGCGAAATGGCTACAATCCGCATCTTTAGCTATTTTTTCTAAAAGATTTTGAGGTTCATACGTAATTTTAGTCGCTAAAATCAACTTAGAAACATCTTCAATATAATTTTCCGGATAATTTTCTTTTTGTAGAAAATTTTTCAGGATCTCTACTCCTTTTTCTTCATGATTCTGAGCGCACTCAATGTAGCCCGTATCATGAAACCAAAGCGCTAACAATACTTTTTCCTGATCCTCATTGGATACAGGTGTATTTTTCATAATTTCTTCAGCTTTGTTTACCGTATATGTGGTATGAATAAAATTATGATAAAAATATACCGAAGATAACTTATCTTTGAATAAGATTTCAACATAATCTTTGGCTTTGTGTAAAATGCTCATTCCTGAATTTTTGTTATTGTAAATTTATGAATTTATCCTTGAAAAATCATCTAAAAAAAATTCCGATTATCCTCAGACTATTATTGTTCGCAGGACTTGTCTATTCGTGCGCAACATATAACGTAAAAAAAGGTAAAAACTTATTTGAAGTTAAAAATTCTGATATAAAATCTGAAAATGACTTTAAAATATTCTTAATCGGTGATGCAGGTAATGCAGACGAAATCCAAGCTCAGAACACCCTGAATCTGCTTAAAAATAAATTAGATTCTGCAGACGAAAAATCAATGTTGATTTTCCTGGGTGATAATATTTATCCGTCAGGAATGCCGAAAGAATCTGATAAAGATTATGCTCTGGCAAAACAAAAGCTGGAAAATCAGCTTGCGATCACAAAAAATTTCAAAGGAAAAACATTAGTTATCCCCGGAAATCACGATTGGTATCATGGTTTGGAAGGATTACAAGCTCAGGAAGATTTCGCTAAATCATATTTAAACGATAAAAAATCTTTTTTACCCAAAAACTCCTGCCCGATTGATGATATCAACCTTACCAAAGACATTAAACTAATTGTAATTGATACAGAATGGGCGTTGGTCAATTGGGACAAATATCCGGGAATCAATAAAAATTGCAACATCAAAACCCGCGAAGATCTTTTCACTGAATTTAAAGATTTAGTTAATAAAAATCAGGACAAAAGAATAATTGTTGCCCTTCATCATCCGGTAATCAGTAGCGGAACTCATGCAGGCTACACTTCTCCGAAATCTCATCTTTATCCTTTAAAAGGTAAAGTTCCGGTTCCCGGAGTGGCAAGTTTGGTTAATGTGTTGAGGAGTTCGTCAGGTGCAAGTTTAGAAGATATTAATAATCAACATTATGCAGATCTTGCTAACAGATTGAAAAGTATTGTTCAGGAAAAAGAAAATGTGATCTTTGTTTCCGGACACGATCATAATTTGCAATATCACGAGCAGAGAAATATCAGACAAATCATCAGCGGAGCCGGATCAAAGACAGATCCTGCAACAATTGCTGAAAAAAGTGATTTTTCATATGGAGGAAATGGTTTTGCTGTTTTAAACCTAAGAAAGAATCAAAGTTCTGATGTAGAATTTTTTTCAACAAAAGATAATAAATTTCAAAAGCTTAGTCATATTTCGGTTGTTTCAAAACCTGATGTGTTTGTAAACAATTATCCTACTTCTTTTCCGGCTACTGTTTCATCTACAATTTATCCTAAGAAATTAACCAAAAAAGGAAAATTTTACACTTGGCTTTGGGGTAAGCATTACAGAAATTATTACGGAATGCCAATTGAAGCTCAAACAGCCAATATTTCTGAACTGGATGGAGGTTACACGCCTTTTAGAGAAGGCGGCGGAAACCAATCCAATAGTTTGAGATTAAAAGCTAAAGATGGACAGGAATTTGTAATGAGAGGTGTTAAGAAAAGTGCCGTTCGTTTCCTGAACAATATGGCTTTTAAGAAAAGTACTTTCGGAAATGAATTAAACAATACTTTTCCGGAAAAATTCTTGCTGGATTTTTATACTACCAATCACCCTTTTACGCCATTTTCTGTTGGAAATATGGCAGATAAGATTAATATTTTTCATAGCAACCCAAGATTATTTTATATTCCCAAACAACAAGGTTTAGGTGAATTTAACATCAATTACGGAGACGAAATGTATATGATTGAAGAACGTTTTTCATCAGATCCAAAAACTTTACAGTCACTTGATAATGCAAAAGACATTCTTTCGACGGATGATGTTTTGAAGAATTTTACGAAAAATTATAAATATTCGGTAGATCAGGAATCTTACATCAGAGCGAGAATTTTTGACATGCTGATCGGTGATTGGGACAGACATTCCGACCAATGGAAATGGGCAGAATATCAGGATGGAGACAAAGTGATTTACAAACCGATCGCGAGAGACAGAGATCAGGCGTTCAGTAAATATGACGGAGCTGCTTTCAAAATCATCATGAATGTTCCTGCAATTCGTCACATGAAAACATTTAAAGATGATATTAAAAATGTAAAATGGATGAATATGGAGCCTTATCCATTAGATTTGGTCTTTTTAAAAGGTTCTACCGAGGAAGAATGGATCGCACAGGCAAAATACATCCAGGAACATCTGACTGATAAAGATATTGATGAAGCTTTCAATAATATTCCGAAAGAAGTAAAAGATGAAACGATTGCTGATATTCAACGAAAATTAAAATTAAGAAAAACCAAATTACAGGATTACGCAGCCAGATATTTTGATGTTTTACAGGAAAAAGTTCCGTTAGCAGGAACCGTGAATCCCGATAAATTTGTGATTACTAAAACCGGAAATTCTGTTGAAGTAAAGCAATATAAATTAGACAAAAACAAAGAAAATCCAGAGTTGGTATTCGAAAAAACTTATAATGATTCTAAAACAAAAGAACTTTGGATCTACGGTTTGGAAGATGATGATATCTATGAAGTTTCGGGAGACGGAAGACCAAAAATAAACATTAGACTGATTGGAGGTTACAACCACGATGTTTATAATGTTGCCAATGGAAGTAAAGTGAAAATCTATGATTTTAAATCTCAGAAAAACACCTATACAGGTTCAGGAACTAAACATATTTCTGATGATTATGATGTTAATACTTACAATTATAAACACCCTAAATATAATTTTGTAGCAGGTTATCCGAATGCTGATTACAACCCTGATGACGGTTTAATCATCGGTGTTTTGGCGAATTATACAGTCAATAATTTCATACGCGATCCTTATACTCAGAAACACAGTTTGAAAGCTAATTTCTATACTGCAACGGGTGGATTTAATTTAGTCTATAAAGGAATTTTCAAGAAAGCAATTTCTGATTGGGATTTTAATTTGGATGCTTCATTTACAACTCCAAGATTTTCAGAAAACTTCTTCGGTTTGTCTAATGAAAATGAATATGATAAAGAAAATGTAGAGAGAGAATATAACAGAGCGAGAATTTCAAAAATCAATTTTGCGCCGTCAATTTCTAAGAAAAGCTGGATGAATTTGGAGAATAAATTTCAGCTTACTTTTGAGAATAATAAAGTGCAGAAAAATAATGACCGTTTTGTAGATCAGTCGCCTGATGTAAGACCTGAAGTTTTTACAAGTCAGCAATTTGCGGGCGCAAACTATACTTTTAGTTTTAAAAATTTAGATAATAATGCTTTCCCAACTTTAGGGTTAGAATTCTTGATAAATGCCGATTGGAAAACCAATCTTTCAAATTTTGATAAAAACTTTTTAACATTAACAGGAACTTTAGCAATCGATCACAGACTTGATAAGAGAGGAATTTTTGTCTTTGCCAATTCTAGTAACGTAATGTGGATCAACAATAATAATTTTGAATTCTACCAAGCTGCAGCCATCGGTGGAAGTAATGGAATGAGAGCTTTCAGAAACGACAGATTCTCAGGAAGATCTTATTTTACTAACAATTCAGAGATCCGTTGGGATTTTGGTAGAATAAGAAATACAATCATCCCTGCTAATATGGGAGTCTTGGTTGGTTACGACATTGGACGAGTTTGGAATGATAACGAATATTCAAACAGATGGCATCAATCTGCCGGAGTTGGATTCTGGATCAGCGTTGTAGAAATGTTCTCCGCAAGGCTGAATTATTTCTATGGTTCGGATGGCGGAAGAATTTCCGGAGGTGTGGGAATGACGTTTTAATTTCCTTGACAAATAATAAAAAAATCCGCAGATAATTTCTGCGGATTTTTTGTTTTTATAAAGAATGATATAACAAAACTTGCCCGTTGTTGTCATATTGGTAAGTCCATTGCGAATTAAAAGATCCAGGAGGAAACTGATTTGGATTATAAAATTGATAAACGGTTCCTTCAACCTTCCTATAATTATTGATAGATAAACTTTTCTCATAAAGATTATCATTTATTAGAGATAATTTCTTAAATGGATTTTTTGCTTGATCAAAATTTGAGTAGTTTGTCGTCGTTAATGTCTTATCAACACCCCCAGCCTTTTCTAATTTCTCACTTTTAATTAAGTTTTGATTTGAGTCAAAAAGATAAGTTATAAAAACTTCCTTATTCTTATTATATGTATCTTCATATACCATGACTTTATTACTTTCATAAGTATAGCTTTTTGAAGTCACCAACTCATTATCTATATACAATTCTGACTTTTTGGGCTTACCATTTTCCATTGTATAAACTAGAGTTGTGTAAGAATTATCTGAATATTTTAATTCTACCTTATTATTATTGTACGACAAAGTACGATAGGCATCTGGTGAAAAAAAACCATTTTGTTCCATTTTACCATTCATTTTTATCAATCTGTCATTCTCATAATTAAATGTATAATATGATGGACTAAGTGGTACTATTTTAGGGAACTCCATATAATGTACAAGCGCTTTTTCAGGTGATAAGTCTGCTGTTTGTTGCTGATTTTCCGAAACAATATCGTCATCGCTACCACAAGACATTACACTTAAAGCAAATAATAAATAAAAGATTTTTTTCATAATTGGTTAAAAATAATGGCAAAAATAGCTTTTACAAATTTAAAAAGAGAATTTATAAACATTCCCTCCTGTTTTTTTATCCTTTTCATCAGCGATCAGTAATGTTTTATCATCAACAAAAACAATTGCTTCTTTTTGAGAATTATGGTTTAAAGGTATTTTCTGAATTTTAGCTGAATTAAAATTATTCACCGTAAATCCTGAAAGTACATGAATATTTTTATGGGTCAATAATACAATCTTATCTTTTGTACTATTAATTGTAGCTGAAGTAATCGCAGCATCATTGTAACCTCCTTGAAGCTTCAATTTCCCTATCAATTTCGCTTCAAAATCACCTTCTTTATTAGGAACCTGGAAAACTAAGAAAGTGCCGTCAAACCCTTTGCTCCTATTTTTTGTGAACAGATAAAAATTTCCGTCCATTTCTACGAAAGCTTCACAATCATATAACCAATTTGATTTTTTTGGTGGAAATTCTGTTTGTCCTTCATAATGAAAATTTGTAGTCTGAACAGCCGTTGCCGTTTTTTGAGAAGCATCTTTTAAATCTAATTTTAAGATAGAAAGATTTTGTCTGTTATTATCATTATTTCCAAAATTTCCGATGTAAATATTACCTTGAGAATCTTTTGTAATATCTTCCCAGTCATTGTTTTCCGCATTTTCAACCAATACATCGACAACCAAGTTACCCTGAGTATCTAATCCGTAAACAACATTTTTATTCCCCTGATCTTCTATTGCCCAGATCGTTTTTTTATCCTGAGACAAAGCAATTCCGGAAACTTCCTTTAATTTTTTAGGTAAAGAAAATTCTATTTTTAAAGTATCTTCTTTCGGCTGATCGGTTTGGTTTTTCGGATTGCAACCAACAAGCAAAAGCGAACTTATCGCACAAAACATATACATTTTCATTAGTTTTTATTTAATAGTTTAGCTTCTTCCCACAGAACGTCCATTTCTTCCAGAGACATGTCTTCAAGCTTTAAATTTTTGTCTAAAGCTATAGTTTCCATTTTTTGAAATCTTGAGATAAATTTCAAATTGGTTCTTTCCAATGCTGAATCTGGATTAATTCCTGAAATTCTCGCATAATTGATTAACGAGAAAAACACATCGCCCAATTCCAATTCTTTTTTATTAAGATCTGTTTCAGCATGAAATTCCTGAATTTCTTCATCTACTTTTTTCCATGCATCTTCAGCATCGTGAAATTCAAAACCGATTCCTTTTACCTTGTCCTGAATTCTGTACGCTTTTACCAAGCTCGGCAAACTTTTCGGAACTCCGCCAAGAATAGATTTATTACCTTCTTTTAATTTTAATTTTTCCCAATTCTGTTTCACTTCTTCTTCATCTTTTACTTCTACATCTCCGTAAATATGAGGATGGCGGAAGATCAGCTTTTCATTTAAAGAATTAATCACATCAGCAATATCGAAGCTTTCTTTTTCAGACCCTATTTTCGAATAGAAAACAAGATGAAGCAGCACATCACCCAATTCTTTCTTAATCTCCTGCAAATCGCCCTGCAAAATAGCATCTGAAAGCTCGTAAGTTTCTTCCAAAGTCAAATGACGAAGAGATTCTAACGTTTGCTTCTGATCCCACGGACATTTTTCGCGCAGATCATCCATAATATCCAACAATCTTCCGAAAGCTTCTAGTTTTTCCTGTTTGGTATTCATTAATTTTTATTTTTGTGAAAGATCTTTTTCATCAACATTGTATAGTAAAGGTACTTTATTTGAGTAAATTATTCCTCTAAAAATCTTAGCATCCTTATAGTTGTTATCAGGTATCATGAAAAATTCATCTATTATATCTTTTGGAGCTTGTAAGAATATTTGAAAATAATATTTACCATTATCTTTAAGATCATACACTATTGTTCCATTATCTGAAGGAGCATAATAATGAGGGAAAAGAACTTTTGTAAAAAATTTTTTGCTACTTTTGGGAGCTAATAAAAAAGTATTCTTTGCAATCCAGTAAGAAGTATTTATATCAGCAAGATTATTACTTCTATTATATCTAAATTTTTTCTTAAAAGTTCTACTATCCTTTTCTGAAATTAAAGTTCTAAAATTTGGAAGTATTGTAGAATCATAGCTACCGTAAACAGCTTGCATTAAAGTATCTTTTTCAAAAATTCGATAGTCTAAAAGACCGATATATGGTGCATCAACTACATTATTTTCTCCCGAATTAAATCCCGAATTATCTAAAACCAAGTAATAGTAATGGTTTGAGTTATTCGTAAGACTATAATAAACATTATTATATTCAGTTGCAGAGAGGTTTCTAATCGAATCATTAAGTATCCGAAGTTCAATATCATTATTCTGACAAAATAAAAATTGATAAGAAAGCAAAAGTATAATTGCAAAATATTTCATTGAAAAATAAATAGAAATTAATTTTTGTATAAAGTTAAGTTCTATTTTCTTAAAACAAAAAACCTTGTCAAGAAAATCTCAACAAGGCTTTATATTTAAAAATTAAGATAGATAGACTATCCCATTTTTCTGTGTGTACTTTTTGTAGCTGCTTTTGCTCCAGAAGACGCTTTTGCTTTTGGTGCTGCAGGTTTGTCAGCCTTTGGAGCTGCTTTTTTAGGAGCTTCTTTATCTGTTAAAGTTACTTCACCTGTTACTGGATCTAAAGTTTCAGGTTCAGCTTTTACAAAACTTTCAGGAGTGATGTATCCTGCTTTGTGTAAAATGTTGTACCATTGAGCCAATTTCTTGATATCAGAAGCATAAACTCTTTCTGTATCGTAGTTTGGAAGAGACTCACCCATGAAATCCTTCAATTCAGCATCAGTAGATTTGTGAGAAATCGTTTCTTTATAATCTTGGTTTTTAGCAATATTTTCAAATACTTCAAACAAAGGAACTTCCTTATCAAATGTAAACATCGCAATATTATCAAGTAAACTTACTTGACTAGAGTTTCCAATGCTTACTTTCTTTTTTGTAGTAACATCTTCAATAATAAAACCGTTTCTTAATTGAGAAACTAATTTGTAAAGTCCTGGTTTTCCAGAGATTGAAATTATTTTTTCTAACAGCATAATTTTATTTTTTTTAAATGTAGCAATCGGCTTTTACGCTTCAACAAGCTCAGCGTTGCAGCTTTTTGCAGTTTATTATTTTTTTACTTAATTATTCTCTACCTATTTTGGAAATCTCATTTTATAGCTGATACTTACATCACCCTGAGAAATCTTTGTCAATTTACCTTTCACCAATTTCTTCTTCAAAGAGCTTAAATGATCGGTAAACAGCGTTCCTTCAATATGATCATATTCATGTTGAATTACGCGGGCTCTAATATCGGAAAAAGTTTCCGTATGCTTAACGAAATTTTCGTCATAATATTCTATAAGGATATTGCTTTTTCTCTTAACGTCCTCTCTTACGTCAGGAATTGAAAGACATCCTTCATTAAATTTCCATTCTTCGCCGGATTCTTCAAGAATTTTAGCATTGATGAAAATTTTCTTAAAGTTTACCAATTCATCCTTAATACCCTCATAATCATCATCATCAGCTAATGGAGAAACGTCTATGATAAATAAACGGATATCCAGACCAATCTGCGGTGCAGCCAATCCTATGCCATTTGCACTGTTCATTGTATCGAACATGTTTTCTATCAATTCTTGTAATTCGGGATAATTCTTGTCTATATCTTTGCCTACTTTTCTCAAAACAGGATCCCCAAAGGCTCTTATCGGTAAAATCATCTTGTTCTTTGTTCTAAAAAATTCTGCAATATGATGGTTGCACTTACTTTATCTATTAATCCTTTTTCCTGTCTCTGTTTTTTGCTTTTCCCACTTTGAGAAATAAAAAACGAAGCCATTTTGGACGTAAATCTTTCATCTAAACGATGAACGGGTATGTCTGAAAATTCTTTTTTAAAATTTTCTATAAATTTTAGAATATCAGTTTCTATCTCGGAAATATTTCCTTTTAAATCTGTAGGAAGCCCTACAACGATGTCATTTACTCTGTTTTCGGTGAAATATTTTTTTAAAAATTCCATTAAAACCGGAGTTTGTACAGTGTCTAGACCACTCGCAATGATCTGCATGTCATCTGTCGCTGCAATACCGCAGCGAGCCTTTCCATAGTCTATTGCAAGGATCTGTCCCATAAGTTTGCAAATTTAGTAAATTTTAATGATTTTATTCATCACGTAGTTTTTTTTATAAATCATGTTTCATTCCATTATTTTTTTTATAATTTTAATCTTCCAAAAACGAAATTATGAAGAAACTCATCCTTGTAAGACATGCAAAAAGCGACTGGCCGGAAGAAACAGAGGATTTTGACAGACCTCTGGCAGACAAAGGGTTAGAAGATGCTATGAATATGTCCAGATTTTTAAAATCAAATAAAATTTCGATAGATTATCTGGTATCGAGCCCGGCAGTCCGTGCTCTGAATACGTGTAAAATTTTCAATCAAGCTTATCAGATCAAAATTATGACTGATGAAAAACTGTATAATCCATCGGAAAGAAATTTTGAATCTGTAATTTATGACTTGGATAACGATCATGATTCCGTAGCAATTTTCTCACATAATAATGGGATTTCTAACTTTGCAAATTCTATTTCTGACGATATTTTTCATTTTCCGACTTGCGGTGTTGCTGGTTTTGAAATCGACTGCAATTCGTGGTCGGAATTCGATGGCGCGAATAAGAAATTATTATTCTTTTATGAGCCTGGGAAAATTTAATTTCATTTTTAAAACCTTTTTCTTATCAATATTCATATTCTTTTTTTCATGTGAAAAGAAGGAAAAGACTTATTTTGAAACCATTTCATTAAATGACATAAAACTTTCGGCTCCACAACAAGGTGAATGGAGATATGATCGGAATGAAAAATTTCAGACTTTTGGTGATTTTCAAAAAATGGAAAAAATTAAACCTGAAGCTGGGAAAAATACGATTTATCTACAGCCAATTGGAGATTTTAATGATTTACAAAAGAAAGAAATTGAACTTACTAAAGAATATTTAAAAATTTATTTTCAGCTTGAAACTAAGGTTTTACCAACTTTATCTAATGCTATTTTTCCAAAATCTGTCAAAAGAATATTTAAAAATGGGCAAGAACAAATTCTCGCAGGATATGTTTTGGATAGTATTTTAATTAAAAGAAAACCAAAAGATGCCGTTGCATTCATGGGAATAACAGAAAGAGATCTTTTTCCGAAACCTGAATGGAACTATGTTTTTGGAATAGCATCCTATCAAGATGGCGTTGGCGTTACTTCAATGTATCGATTTGCTGATGGAAATTTAACCGAACTAAATTTTAATAAAAGTCTCGAAAGGCTTATAAAAATAAGTTCCCATGAAATTGGACATATGTTTGGAATCAGCCATTGCCTGAATGCCAATTGTGTGATGAATGGAACAAATCATCTTCCTGAAACCGATTCTCATTTCGCGAGAGCCTGTTCACTTTGCCAACAAAAACTGAATTCAAGTATTAAATATGATAATAAAAAACGATTGCTTGAATTAAAAATATTCTTTGAAAAACAACACTTAAAATCTGAACTGACAAGAACTGAACAGGATTTGAAATTGTTAAAATAAGTTTCGGCTAAAGCCAATATTAGGCTACAAAACAAAAAAAACGGACTAAAGTCCGTTCCTATTGATAATAAATATTTTGTTTTTATTTTCTCTTCAAATCCAAATCTTCAAAATCGAAGCTGAAATCGGTAACGTCCGAAATAGGTTTCAATTTTGCAGACTGTGCTTTTCCATTTTCATCATAATTAAAAATAATGTAAGAATCGGCGTCATAGCTTCTATCATCCCATTTTATAATGAAAGAATTGTTCGAATATGGAAGAAGTTCACCTTTTAATCTAGGAGAATTTTTACATGAAATTCTATAATTACTTCCTTGCTGAGAAATTTCTACATCTCCGAACCAAATATCATTATAGCTTCCTACAAACTGCTCTGTTTTTGGTTGAAGATTTTTATCTTTTTTAAATGACTCAGATTTTGCAAAAGCTTCTTTCTTTTGTTTTTCATAAACAGCTTCATTTTTTACCATTTTTTCACCGTAAGTTTTGAGCCAATTTCGGTCTGCAACACCTAAATAAGAATCTTTTACAGTATTGGTTATTGTATTGAAAGCTGCTCCAGACTGTTGATTAGTCAAGACTACAATCCCTAGTTTCAGATCGGGAATTAATGTAAACTGAGTTACCGTTCCAATCAATCCACCTGTATGTTGAACTTGTTTGTGGCCTTTAACATCACTTAAAAACCACCCCATCCCATAACCGTAAAAGCTAGTATCATAAGGACTTTTAGGAGCTATTTTATCTGGGATCTGTAAACTCCAAAGCTGTTGAACATTTTTATCTGAAACTAATTTTTTCCCGTCTTTTGTAGTAAAATTATTCAATAAAAATTCTGCCCAAGTCGTCATGTCTTTAATGTTGCTCATAATTCCACCTGCAGCGTTGGCTGTTTCATTCCAGTCGTGAGGAACTGCGATCGCTTTTCCGTCTACAGGAGCGTGAGCATCAATTTTATTGGTTACGGCTTTTGCTCTGTTATAACTTCCGAAACTTGAAGTCATACCAACAGGTTTCATAATTCTCTGTTCGATAAAATCTGCCCAGCTTAATCCTGAAACTCGGTGAATCACTTCTCCAGCAACAATAAACATGATGTTATTGTAATCTAAAGTCGTTCTGAAAGGGTTTTCAGACTGCAGATATCTTACGTTATGAATAATGTCATTCACCGTTAAATTTCCACCTTCAGGAAAAAACATTAGATCACCTTGTCCCAACCCTAATCCGGCTCTGTGCGTTACCAAATCTTTAATCGTTACATTTTGAGAAACATAAGGATCATACATTTGAAATTCAGGAATATATTTTGAAACTTTATCATCCCAGCTCAGTTTTCCTTCATCCGCTAAAATCGCCAATGCAGTACATGTAAAACCTTTTGAATTGGAAGCAATTCCTACCAAAGTATTGTCGTCCATTGGCTGTTTTGTTGTTAAAGAACGTACTCCAAACCCTTTTGAATAGATTAGTTTACCATCTTTGATCACTCCGACAGACATTCCGGGAACGTCAAAAGTTTTTAATGTATTCTGGATCAATTCGTCCAGTTTTTTTTCTTCAACCTGCGCAAAAGACATCAGAGAAAGAAAAATAAAGAACAAAGAAAAGTTATGCTTCATTATTTTAAAATTTTCTCAAAGTTAATCAATTCAGCATTTATTGAGTAAATTTGCATTTCGATTTAAACACTAAAAAATGACAACAAAAAAACTATTAGCTTTTTTTTTATTTATACTCAGTTTTAATTTTTATTTCTCGCAAGAAGTTGTGATAAAGGATGATAAAGTTCTTCTTGATGGAAAGCAGATTTTAAAAGCAGAAAAAATCAATGTTTTTCAATATTCTTTCTTTACAATGAAAGATGATGATGAAATTTTAATGTGGAAATATATGGATAACGAAACTCCCAAATACATGGAAGACGATTATTTTATCCTGAAATTTCTGACTGAAAAAGTAACGGTAGAGACAACAGATATTTCAAAAATTGCCAATTTTATGAACTCCAGAAAAGGAATGGAAAAGTTGATCAAATGGCTATTAAAAGAAAGAGTGATCAATAATGAAGGTGAATTAAACCCAGAACGGGTTGCCATTTTCAAGGAAAAATATGACGAAAATATTACCGAAAGAACTGTTAGATAATGACCAAAATTCTCCTCCTTTCCGATTCTCATTCCTACATTGATGACCGAATTTTAGAATATGCCCGACAAGCTGATGAAATTTGGCATTGCGGCGATTTTGGCAGTTTCGAGATCATTGAAGAGCTTGAAAAAATTAAACCATTAAAAGGCGTTTACGGAAATATTGACAATGCTAAAATCCGTTCTGAATTTCCTGAAGTAAACCGGTTTTTTTGTGAAAATCTGGAAGTTTTAATGATCCATATCGGAGGTTATCCCGGAAAGTATACACCTCTAGCTAAAGAAGAAATTACAGAAAAAGCTCCGAAATTATTTATTTCAGGGCATTCTCATATCTTAAAGGCGATGTATGACAAAAAAAATGATCTTCTTCACCTTAATCCCGGAGCTTGCGGAAAACAGGGTTGGCATAAAATGAGAACAATGATGCGTTTTGTGGTTGATGGTGAAGAAATAAAAGATTTGGAGGTTATAGAATTGGGATCAAAAACTTGATGTTTTAAACACTATATCACTATTTAAATTCTTGATATTATTTGTGTCTTTTGTGTTTGTATTTAAAAATTATTATGAAGATAGGCGATAAAGTTTCTGTGGTAGACGAAGATTTAAGTGGAATTGTGACTTCCGTTCATGGAAAAACTGTGGTTTTTAAAGATGAATATGGATTCACCTATCAATATCCACAAGAGAAATTAGTTCCTAAAAATGCTGATCTTTATGAAAATATTAAAGTTGTAAGAAAACCCGAAGCTAAAAAGATTGTTTCAAAAAAACATCAGAATAATGCTTTGGTTTTGGACTTACATTTTCATAATTTAGTTAAAAATCCTAATGATTATGATAGTTTCGAAAGACTGTTTATTCAAAAGGAAAAGCTATTACAAACCATTACTTTTTGCAGAAAAAACAATTTAAAAAGGCTGGAAATCGTTCACGGAATTGGTGATGGCGTTCTTCAGAGAATGGTTTTTGATGTTTTGGAAAGCCAAAGTAATCTTGATTTTTACAATAAAGATATACTTCATCATCAATCGGGTGCGGTAATGGTAGAATTTCACTAAATTTGCAACAATTGTAATATGAACGTACTTAATTTACTTTTTACCAAAGACGGATTGATCTACCAAATAGCTAAGAATAAAAGCATTTTGGAGGAAAAATCTTATTTCGTGACAGAGGAAACTCCGGAAAATTTCATTGCTGATCAACTGGATGATATTCTCATAAAACAAAGATTTGACGAAATTCATGTAATCTCGTCACTGAATCATTTTACTCTAATGCCTGAAGGATTTTCAGAGCATGATGCAGGCTTTGAGCTGATTGCTTTCAACGCTCCTGTAGACAAGGAAAACGAGGAACTGATGCTTTCTGTGAATAAAAAATTCAAGGTTCAGTTTTATTATACTTTTCCGAAAACTTTTTATAAGAAAATAAAAGAATTGGCGATTCCTGTTCATTTTAATTTTTCTGGGGAAAAGTTTTTAAATTCGATCAACAATAAAAATAATAAAGAAATTCACATCAATTTATATCATAATCAGTGTGAATTTTTTGCCATTGACAATAAAAAAATCATCTTATACAATAATCTGGATGTAAATTCGGAGGTAGATTTTCTTTATTTTGTAATGTTTACGTTAAGCAAAATCGGTTTTGGAATCAATGAAACCAGCTTTTTTGCTTACGGAGAAACCACTGAAAATGAAACCTTTATTTCAGAATTACAGAAATTTGTAAAGAATCTGAAAATTGTATTTGATAATATTCCTAATAAGAATTTTATACTTGTATAGTCTAATTTCATATTTCAACTAAAAACTTTAACCATTTATCATGAAAAAATCTGTTTTTTATTTTGTAATAGCTATATGTAGTTTCGTTATTACTTCTTGTGGCTCGACTAATATCAGTGATCAAAAAGACGGTCTATCTTATGAAACGGCAGTCAAAGCAAAAAGTGTAGAAAACGAATATTTATTTATAAGACAAAACTGTAATGATTGTAAAGTAAAATCACAATCATTAACTGAACACAACGGGAAGCCCTTTGATGTAATAACTGTAGAAAAAACTGACGGAACAACATTAAAATATTATTTTGATATAAAATCTTTTTACGGAAAATTTTATTAAAAAATAAAACAACAACTCAACTAAAAAAATGTACAGAATAATATCCGGCCGATGGAAAGCCAAAAAAATAGCAGCTCCAAAGAATTTTGATGTAAGACCGACGACGGATTTTGCAAAGGAAGCTTTGTTCAGTATCATAGAAAATACGTATGATATGCAGTCGATCTCCGTGCTGGATCTTTTCGCAGGAATCGGGTCTATTACGTTTGAATTTGCGTCGAGAGGCTGCAAAGACGTAACATCCGTAGAGATGAATCCAAAACACACTTCTTTCCTTAATTCGACTGCTGCAGAGCTTGATATGTCTGTGCAGGTGAGCGTTCAGAGAGGAGATGCTTTTGATTGGTTAAAAAAATTCAGAAATAAAAAATCTTTTGAGATCGTTTTTTCTGATGCGCCATTCGAGATGGAAGAAAAAAAATACTACGAACTGCTTTCTTTAGTATTGAATAACAAATATTTAAAAGAAAACGGTGTTCTGATTGTTGAACATCAAAGCAGACTGAAATTCGATCATCCCAACTTTTTAGAAACCAGAAAATACGGAAACGTGAGTTTCAGTTTTTTTAAACCGAATACTGTAGAAACAGTAGAAATAGATAACCAGGAAATTTAATTCTTGGTTATTTTTTTTGAAATTTCTACCGCATCTTGTCCCCATTTTGTAATTTCAGTTAAAACAGGAAGCAATGTTTTTCCAAAATCCGTTAATGAATATTCTACCATTAAAGGTGGCTTTTCTGTGAAAACTTTTCTGTCGATGATATTATCTTCTTCCAATTGTTTTAGTTGAAGACTTAACGTTCTTTCCGTTATTGTCGGGATTAATTTTCTTAATTCGTTATATCTTTTTGCTCCATCAATTAAATAAAACAAAATTACTGCTTTCTATTTTCCGCCTATAAACCTCATTGTGACGCTGGTACAGCAAGGATATGGCTTGTTATCTACTGTATACATTTATACTATCATTTTTTACCGTTATTGCAAAGTTAATAAACTTAAATTAATTTTGTAACTATAAAAATGATAGTACAAAATTATGAACTTTTTAAACAAAATGAAAACGAGGTATACTGTAAAAAAATACAATCCTCAAGGAATCATCAGCGAAGAACAAATAGCTCAATTAAAAGAAATTTTAAACCTGAGTCCATCTTCCATCAACAGCCAGCCGTGGAATTTTGTGTTTGTAAATAATCTTGAAATCAAAACTGAATTGGCAGAAGCTTCTTATTTTAACAAAGAGAAAATTGTAGACAGCAATCAGTTGGTTGTATTTCAGGTGATCAAAAACGTTAAAGATTTTGAAGAGCAGATTGAGGAAAATCTTCCCGAAGGTTCTATCAATTATTACAAGAACTTTGTAAAACCAAAAGGTGAAGAAGCTATAAAATCATGGCTTGGACATCAGGTTTATCTGTCTCTTGGAGTTTTTCTTTCTGCTTGTGCTGATATGGGAATTGATTCCACACCGATGGAAGGAATTGAAACAGATAAATACAACGAGATTTTGAAAAATGAAGCCTATGAAACTTTGTTTGCAGTAGTAATCGGTGAGAAATCCGAAGAAGACAGCAATCAACCTAAATTAAACCCAAAGAAAAGATTAAAAGCTGAAAAAGTAATTTTAGAATTTTAATTACAATAAAAGCTGTTTCAAATTGAGACAGCTTTTTGTTTTTATAATACTTTAAATTCTAAATCAATGGACTTTCCGAAGAATTTTTTTGAGATTTTTTCAAAGTTTTTGGTGAGATCCGATAGGTAAAAATGATAATTGGGTTTTGGATTACTCTCATTCAACAAATTATATTTATCTAAAATAATCTTCAAATGATTGGCAACAATATTTGGTGAATCAATTACACGAACGCGGTTTCCGTAATATTGTTTGATTTCATCAATCAACAAAGGATAATGCGTACATCCTAAGATCAATGTTTCAATATTTTTTAATTTACTGTTGCTTAAATAATTATAAATGATTGCATGTGTGATCGGATGATTTTTAAACCCCTCTTCAATAGCCGGAACCAATAAAGGCGTTGCTAATTCATCAACTTTGATCCACTTGTTATGCTTTCTAATGCTTTTTTTATACAAGCCTGAATTCACCGTTGCTTTTGTAGCAATAACTCCAACGTTATTATGAATTTCGTACGAAACTTTTTCTGCAACAGGATTTATTACATCAATCACAGGAACTTTTCCGGCAACAGATTGCATCACTTCATTCAAAGCATTCGCCGTCGCCGTATTACAGGCAATTACAATCGCTTTGCAATTTTGAGCCAACAAAAAATTGGTGATCTTTGTAGAATATTCGATGATCACTTCCTTTGATTTTTCACCGTACGGAAGGTGTTTTGTATCTCCGAAATAGATCAGATCTTCATTAGGAAGAAGTCTTTTTATTTCTTTAGCAACCGTTAATCCTCCAACCCCACTATCAAAAATTCCGATAGGCTGTTTTGCTGAAAGATGCGAGTAATTTACTTTTTTAGTTTTCAAGTGAGCTGAAATTTTATACAAAAATAGTGAAATTGTTGAATGCTGAATGCTGGATGCTGGAAGTTTTTCACAAACAACTCTTCCAACTTCATGCTTCTGACTTCCAATTTAAACTACAAACAAATCCGAAGCAATTCCATCTGCCATAAACCAATGCTTTTCAGGAATTTTAAGATGATTGTTTTCAACTACTAAAATACCGTCAGAAACTTTAGATTTAATATCATTTTGAAATGTATCTAAAATTTTATTTGAGAATTTATTATTCAAACTTTCAAGATCTACACCCCAAATTGTTCTTAAACCAATCATGATCATTTCATTAAATTGATCTTCCTGAGACAGAATTTCTGTTTCTTTAGCTAAAATTTTTGAGTTTAATTTCTTAATATACTGTTGATTATTGGCAATATTCCAACTTCTGATATCATGACCGTTGTAAGAATGTGCAGATGGGCCGATTCCCAAGTACTCTTTATACTTCCAATACGCAGAATTATGTCTTGAATAAAAGCCGGGTTTCGCAAAATTTGACACCTCATAATGATCAAAACCGTTGTCTTTTAGGAAATCTGAGAGGTAATAAAACTCTTCATTCTGCTCTTCTTCCTTAGGATTAGCAACTTTGCCTTTCGAGATCCAGTTTTCCAACGCCGTTTTTGGTTCAACAGTTAGCGCATAAGAAGAAATATGAGGAACTTCTAACGCGATTGTTTTGTTTAAATTTTCCTTCCAGATGGCAAGATTGGAGGTTGGCGAACCGTAAATTAGATCAATACTTAAGTTTTCAAAGCCAAAATCCTGAGCTCTTTTGATAGAACTTTCGGCTTCGGAAGCATTATGTGCACGATTCATCAGCTTTAAATCTTCTTCAAAGAAGCTTTGAGTTCCGATCGACAATCGATTAATATGAGAATTTGATAGTCCTTTTACAAAGTTTTTATCTAAATCATCGGGGTTGGCTTCCAAAGTTATCTCAATATCTTTTTCAAAACTGAAATGTTTTAAAACCTCATCAATCATAGAATTGATCTCATCAACAGAAAGAATGGAAGGCGTTCCACCGCCAAAATAAAGGGAATGCAGGTTTTTATTCTGCAGTTCATCTTTTCGTAAAAAGATTTCTTTCTTCATAGCAGCAATCATTTCATCCTTAAAATTTAAAGATGTTGAAAAATGAAAGTTGCAATAGCTGCATTTTTGCTTACAGAACGGGATGTGAATATAAATCATAAAAAAAGCTCTGAAAAAATCAGAGCTCAAATTTATTTAAATTAAATTGATTAATATCTATAACCTCTATGATTAATGAAGTTATCAAAGTTATAACCTAGACCAATCATGAAGCTATTCCCTCCATATTCCTGAATATCAGATAATCCAAGATTGTAACTAGCTCCGATCATAAATTTGTTAAATCTTACTTTAACGATTGGAGAAATACTTAACTGTTGGCTATCGAATCTATTCTGAACAGATCTATAGTTAACCCCGAAAGAGAATGAATTGATGTCGTTGAAGAACGTTGCCAACAAGTTATAATCAATTGTTCTTGTAGAGTTTGTATTAAGGTTGATTAATGCAGATGGTGTTACATACATATTGTCTGCAAAATGCCAGTCATATCCTAAGTTTAAGAAGAATTTGATTGGAGAAGGCTCACGACCGTTGATGATAGACTCATCATTTGTTAACGCGATATCGTTTACAGAAACGCCTGCAAAGATATTGTGATAGGTAGCCGCTACCCCAAAGTTGGCATAAGCCATAAAGATATTACTCTCACTACCCTGTAATAGAGGGTCAGACGCATCTTCAGTATTAATCTTTGAGTAATCAAAATTCATATTGTAAAAGCTTACGCTTGTACCGAAAGAGAATTGATCTTTTCTGTCTCCTTCACTGCTAAGAGGAATGAAATATGAAGCACCAGCTGTAATACCCCCAGCCGAGATAGGTCCATTACTATCTCTAAAAACAGAAATACCAGCACCTACTCTATCAAAGATATTCGCGTTGATCCCCACAGACTGTACGTTTGGAGACTCGCTAAACTTTGAAAATTGTTGTTGGTAGTTAAGATTAAGCTGAACATAGTCCGTTTTACCGTATTGTGCAGGGTTGAACAGGAACTCACCATCCAAAAGATATTGTTGATAGTATGGTAATGTTTCTTGTGCTTTATATGCATTTGACAAAAGAGCCAAACACACGATAGCATATAGTTTTCTCATAACAAATCTTGATTTCAATTCAACAAATATAAAAAAATTCTCAATATATTTTTAGTTTTCTAAATAATTTCTCCATTTTTTTACAGCATCCGTCATATCTTGGGGCATTGGGCTCTCAAAATACAATTCCTTTTTGGTAGTTGGATGTATAAATCCTAAAGTGTGGGCATGAAGCGCATGTCTGGGTAAAACCTCGAATACGTTTTTTATAAAATGCTTATACTTAGGTAGGTTAACTCCTCTTAAGGGCGTATGCCCCTCATATCTCTCGTCATTAAAGAGCGTATGACCAATATGTTTGAAGTGCGCCCTTATCTGATGGGTTCTTCCGGTCTCTAATTTACATTCCACCCAAGTCATATACTTAAATCTTTCAAGGACTTTATAATGGGTTACAGCGTGTTTTCCGTGGCTTCCGTCTACATAGGTGTGCATTTGCATTCTATTTTTAGGATGTCTTCCGATGTGTCCGGTTATTGTTCCTTCATCATCCTTCACATTTCCCCACACAAAAGCCCAGTATAATCTTTTGGTTTTTCTTTCAAAAAATTGTTTGGCAAGGAAACTTAAAGCATATTCATTTTTAGCAATAACCAATAATCCTGAAGTATCTTTATCAATTCTATGAACCAATCCTACTCTGTCGAGATCAGATTTTTCATTATTTTGTTCAAAATGATAAGCAAGAGCGTTTACTAAAGTTCCGTCCCAGTTTCCGAATCCTGGGTGAACAACCATTCCAGGATTTTTATCCACGACCACCAAATCATCATCCTCATAAATAATATTAATAGGAATATTTTGCGGAACAATAACATTTAGCCTTGGAGGATGTGCCAGCAATACCGAAACCTGATCTCCAGGCTTTACACGATAGTTTTGTTTTACGGGTAATCCGTTTACGACAACATTTCCGGCTCTGCAGGTTTGTGAGATTTTATTTCGTGAAGAATTCTGACGATAAATTAATAGAAACTTATCTATTCTTAATGGTTCTTGCT
This sequence comes from Chryseobacterium sp. SIMBA_038, assembly GCF_046535115.1. NCBI lineage: Bacteria > Pseudomonadati > Bacteroidota > Flavobacteriia > Flavobacteriales > Weeksellaceae > Chryseobacterium > Chryseobacterium sp. SIMBA_038. The sequence continues at coordinate 47,330 of NZ_JAWRXH010000004.1, read as the reverse complement.
TTTTATCAACAGTGATATTAAGATGCTCATACAACCCGCTATTTTCCTCATCAATATCAATAGAATCGATACTGTTGGAATCTAATAATTCTTCATCTAAAAAATCTTCGTTATCTTCTGTCATTGTTTTATTTTTTTACACAAAAGGCCTCAACATTATGAAAGTTGAAGCCTTAATTTTTATAATAAGTAGGTATTATTCTACGACTACTTTTTTAGCTTTCGGCTTTTGAGCAGGTTGCTGTGTTGTGCCTGTAGCCGGTGTTTTATTATTACTTCCTGTATTCGCATTAGTCGTGCTTGCGGAAGTTTTTGGTTTATTTTCAGTTGTAGAAGCGGCAGGTTTTGTTGTTGCCGGTTTAGGTTCTGTTTTCACAGGTTCCGTTCTTTGTACAGGCGCCGGAGCAACAGGTACAGGTTCCGGAGCTGACTGATAATTCGGAACTTCTTCGTAACGTACAGGAGGTAATGATGTATCAACCTTCATACGGTATATCGAATTTAACTGCTCAATTTTAGCACTTAATTCAGCCGGAGTTTTCTTACTCGCCCAGAGGTCCATCTGCATTCCCTGATCCCTGACATCACCCGAAGCAGGATCCTGATAATAAATAATATCAGATTCGTCTTTGCTTCCGTCTTCATGTTCTACAAGACCAACTTCAAACATACTTCTTGCAATAACTCCTCTTGCTTCTTTCACGGTTAATCCTACCACATTTGGTATTGAGATATTTCTCATCGGTCCTGAGCCTACGACAACATCAATCGTTGAGAATCTAGGAATCAATGTTCCAGGTTTTACGGCATTTCCTTTGAATAATACTCGAATAATAGCATCTTTTTGAATACTTGGTTCAAAAATAGTATCTCCAACCTTTAATCCAACCTGAGTTATTCTCTGGAAGGCTAATCCTGAATATTTATTAATAACATCAGGAATCGCAACAGGTGCCCAAGTTCTAGGATTTACTCTCAATTCAATAGCTCTACCGTCTTTTACACGAGAGCCCGCAAATGGAGACATTTTAAGAACCTGAAAAGCTCTATATTTAGGATCATACGTAGCACTGTCTACAGAATATTCTAAACCTGCGTCTTCTAATATCTTAACAGCATCATATACAGATTTATTGACAACATTTGGAACCGGAGTTTCCTGACCATGTTTCGTATGGTATTCTAACCAACGAAACGTAAGCCATACCAACCCAACAAAAACTGCGATGGCTACTAATAAGTTCAGTAAAACTTTCCAATTGAAAAGTGATTTAAGCATACTTAAAAAGACTTTAATTATAACGGCAAATATAATTAATAATTTTAGAAAGTCCTTTTTATTTAACACAATTCATTTTTGATTTCAAATTTTCCGAATTTCCCTTATTGCATTGTATAAAATCATTAAATTTGCCCTAATTGATACTATATGGTTATGAGCAAAAAAACTGTTGCCGTAGTTATGGGAGGCTATTCAGACGAATATGTTGTTTCCCTGAAAAGCGGTCAATTAATTTATGATTCTTTAGACAGAGACCTCTATGATGTATATAAAGTGGTCATTCTTAAAGATGAGTGGTATTTTTTAGGTGAAAATGATAAAAAATATGCCATCAACAAAGGTGACTTCTCCGTAGCATTAGATAATAACGAGCAACTAAAATTTGATGTTTGCTTTAATATTATCCATGGAACTCCGGGCGAAAATGGAATTTTACAAGCGTATTGGGACGCCATCGGGCAAACTTATACAGGCTGTGATTTTTACCAAAGTGCTTTAACATTTAATAAAAAAGATACGTTAGCGGTATTGTCTAAATATGGAATTCCTTCTGCGAAAAGTGTTTATTTAAGAAAAGGAGAAGATATTAATGTAGATAAGATCATTGATGAATTGGGACTTCCTGTTTTTGTTAAGCCTAATCAATCCGGTTCTTCTCTAGGAATTTCTAAAGTGAAAGAAAAGTCTGAATTAATTGCAGCAACCGAGATTGCCTTTAAAGAAGATGATGAAATTTTAATTGAAAGTTTCTTAGACGGAATGGAAGTTTCTGTAGGCGTAATTGATTTTAAGGGTGAAACCATCGTTTTGGGAATTACAGAAATTGTTCCTCAAAATGAATTCTTTGATTATGAAGCTAAATATGAAGATGCTTCCGAAGAAATTACCCCTGCAAGAATTGATGCTGAAACGACAAAAAGAGTTGAAGAAATCTCAAAAAGAGCGTACGATTCTCTTGGAATGAGTGGCTTTTCGCGCAGTGAGTTTATTTTGATGGATGGTATTCCTTATATGTTGGAAATGAATACAAATCCAGGATTTTCTCCTGCAAGTATTCTTCCTCAACAGGCAAAAATCTACGGAATTTCTATCACAGATCTTTGCGGAAATGAAGTTGAAAAAGCATTAAATAAAAATAGAAATTAGAGGTTAGATAATAGAGATTAGAAATTTATAATGATTTTTCACCTCTTAATTGATAACTCATAACTTATAATTTAATTACGCATGAAAATTGCTGTTTTTCCGGGATCTTTTGATCCTATCACTTTAGGACACTATGATATTATAGAAAGAGCGGCTCCGCTTTTTGATAAATTAATCATTGCCATCGGACAAAATTCTCAAAAGAAATACATGTTCCCGTTGGAAAAAAGAATGGAATTCATCCAAAATTCCGTTGCCGAATTTCCAAACGTTGAAGTAGATTATTTTGAAGGCTTAACGGTTGACTTTTGCTTTGAAAAAAATGCTCAGTACATTCTTCGAGGACTAAGAAATCCCGCAGATTTTGAATTCGAAAAAGCAATTGCTCACACCAACAGAACTTTGGCTCATAAAAAACTGGAAACCGTATTTTTATTAACTTCATCAGGAAAATCTTTCATCAGCAGCAGTATTGTGAGGGAAATTATCAATCATGGAGGAGAATATGAATTACTAGTTCCCGATGCAGTAAGGGTAAAATTATAAGTAATGGGTAATTGGTAATCAGTAATATTTACAATCATGGATTTTAATCAAATATTTAGAGATAGAACTAAAAACTTCTCTATTTCCATAATTAAATCTTTATCATCATTACCATATTCTGACGGCCTTTCAATAATTAGAAAGCAAATAATAAGATCTGCAACCTCTGTAGCTGCAAATTATAGAGCCGTTGCAAGAGCTAGATCTGAAAAAGAAAGGTTTGCTAAAATCTGTATTGTAGTTGAAGAAATTGATGAAACTCAACTTTGGTTAGAAATAATTGAAGAAATGAGATATTTAGATTCTGAAAATATTTTACATTTAAAATCAGAATGTGAAGAACTTGTAAAAGTAATGACAACCTATAAATTTAAATTATCCCAAAATAAAACAACATAATTTATTACTCATTACCAATTACTTATTACCCATATTAAAATATGCACGAACAGTTCAATTTTGCCATAGAAGTACTCGGAACGATTTCCTTTTCGATGTCGGGAAGTTTTGCAGCGATGCAAAAACGCCTTGATCCGTTTGGTGTACTTATTATTGCCTTCGTAACTTCGGTTGGAGGCGGAACTGTGAGAGATTTATTATTAGACATTCCGGTTTTCTGGATGCACGATCTTCTGACTTGTGCCGTGATTATCATTACAAGTATTTTTTCAATGATATTTAAATCTTTAGAGAAAAACTTTAAGGTTACTTTATTTATTTTCGATAGTTTCGGATTAGGACTGTTTACCATAATCGGAGTTCAGAAAGGTTTGAATGTAGACATCCATCCTTTAATATGTATCGGACTTGGAACAATTACCGGTTGTTTCGGCGGTATTATCCGGGACATTTTGCTGAATAGAATTCCATTGATTTTTAGGAAAGAAATTTATGCTACAGCTTGTATTGTCGGAGGTTCTGCATTTCTATTAATGACAAAATTCACGAATCTTTCTTATACTTTTATTCAGATTTTCACCATTTTATTAATTGTAGGAATAAGAACATTGGCTGTGAAATACCACTGGCAGATTCCGAAATTTTATGGGCATGATCATAGTTCGGAAATGTAGATTCAAACCATTAAGATTTTAATTAAGAAGTGAAATTTGTTTCTCATAATGAAAGAAAAGCGCGAGCGAAGCGAGCGTCAAAGCAGATAGTATTAGTGATGTCGCGAAACATATTAAAATCTAATTATTCAAAATAAAAAATGCACTTGGAAAAAATCAAGTGCATTTATATTTATAAGCAAATTCTCAATTAGAATTTCCCTCTTTGTCTCATATGAGGATTGTGAATGTGCTTTTGCATTGTAGGCATTTTCAACTGATCTTTCATCATTTTGATTTGATCCGTCATCATTCCTGCAGTGTCCAATCTTTTCGCTTCCTCCAATAGTTTTTGACCTTCCTGTCTTCTCCCTTTAGAAATGGCTCCCGCAGCAAGATTTAATGTTGCCATTGCTCTGTCGTGTTTCATGTTTAAACCATATTCCAACGCTTTTTTCATTAAAGGCTCCACTTTTGTAGGGTGATCCTGAGCTAATGTCAACCCTTGCAGATAATGGAAATATCCATACTGAGATTTGTGAAGCTGACTTTGATAATTGGTGATACCGGTTAAATAGTTTGCTGCTTTTGGCATATTCTGCTTTCTTAATTGCCAGAATGCCAAAAGGATATATTCATTTTTAAAGAAAAGAAAAATAGGCAACGCTGCAAGAAGAAATATTACAATTCCCCATCCTAAACTTCTTGTAAAGATCATCAGATAAAGACCTGCGATAATAAGAAGGGCTGCAATTACAATTTTTATGTACTTATTCATTATTAAAATTTAGAAGTGCAAAGATAAATAATTTAGAGGTTAGAAGCTAGAAGTTAGAGCCTAGAATTTCTATAACTATTCACTCTTAATTTTCTCAAATGTCTGAAAATAGAAATCATATTGATTTTTTTCATCTTTTTCATGAAATACTTCTTCTGTTTTTTTCCAAACCTTAGGATCAATTTTAGGGAAATAGGTATCGGCTTCCAAATCGGCTTTCACTAGAGTAACTTCTAATTTATCTGCCAAATCTATCGTTTGCTCATAAATATTTCCGCCACCGATGATGAAAACATTTTCATCAATTTTCTTAGCGAATTTTACGGCTTCTTTAATACTGCCGACGATTAAAATTCCTTCTTCAAACCAGTTTTTCTTTTTTGAAATAACAATATTAGTACGATTAGGAAGAGGTTTCCCGATACTTTCATATGTTTTTCTTCCCATAATAATTGGATGCTCCGATGTAAGATCCTTAAAATGTTTTAAATCTTTTGGAAGATGCCAAAGCAACTGATTATTAAAACCAATCTCATTCTTCTCTCCCATTGCCACCACTATTGTTGTCATTAAAATAATTTTCTGCAAAATTAGCACATAATTTGTATATTTGGTTAGCACAAAAAATATTTAAAAAAATTAAACTATGAAAAATAAAGGTTGCCTGAGCGCCGGAACGATCGGTATTGCTCTTCTTATTATTGTTGCTGTTCTATTCTTTTGGGGAAAGAGCGGGTATAATAACTTCGTTACCAAAGAACAAACGGTAAATACAAAATGGTCCAACGTGGAGACTGTTTATCAAAAAAGAGCCAATCTTATCCCTAATTTGGAGAGAACAGTAAAATCGTATTCAAAATTTGAGCAGGAAACATTAACTAAAGTTGTTGAAGCACGTTCTAAAGCAACTTCTATCAACATCGATCCTACGAATATGACTGAAGCTGATATGGCGAAATTCCAAGCAGCACAAGGAGAATTATCAGGATCACTAAGCAGATTGATGGCTGTTGTGGAGTCTTATCCAAACTTAAAGGCAGATCAACAATATATCAATTTCCAAAGAGAATATACTGCGATTGAAAACAGTATCAGATCTGAAACCGTTTACTATAATGAATCAGCTCAGGATTACAATACTTCAATCAAAACTTTCCCAAATAATATTTTGGCGAATTTTACCAACTTTAAAGAAAAACCTTACTTCAAAGCTGAAGCAGGAGCTCAAAAAGCACCAGACGCATTCAAAGAATAATGGGTAATTTCTTAACAGATCAGCAAATAGCTTCCCTCGTGGAAGCTATTCAATCAGCAGAAGAACATTCTACAGGTGAGATTAGAGTGCACATAGACTCTACAACCGAAGATCAAAATGCAAAAACGGCATTTGAAGTTTTCAAAAAGCTTTGTCAGAATAAAACTGTTGAAAGAAATGCTGTGCTTTTTCATGTCAATTTCGAAAAGAAATACCTTACTATTATTGGCGATGTTGGAATTCATGATAAAGTATATCAATCTTTTTGGGATCATCTGCACGATTATATTACGTCTGAATTTGCAAAAGGAAATTATCATAAGGCATTAAAAAGTGCCATTCTGGAAACAGGTCTTGAACTAAAAAAACATTTTCCCGTAAAAGGAGAAAACCCCAACCAACTTTCTAATGAGATTACGTTCTCTTAAAATAGTATTTTCATTTTTATTGATTTGCTTTTACAGTTTTGTATCAGCACAATATACTATTCCTGCAAAACCTGCAGTTTTGTATCCTGTTTTTGATGAAGCCAATATCCTTAGTCAACAGGAAAAAGATCAGCTTAATAACAAACTTATTAAGTTCGCAGATTCTACCTCAACAGAGATTGAAGTTATTATTATTCGTTCTTCAAAAGGAGAAGATGTGAATTTTCTGGCGACAATGTTTGGCGAAAAATGGGGAATCGGAAAAAAAGGCGTTGACAATGGTGTTGTTTTCTTAATTGCAACGGAAGATCACACGATGTCTATCCAGCAAGGAAGAGCGGTTGAACAATATTTAACAGCATCCGTTGCCGGACAGATCTTAGATTATATCGTTACTCCCAATTTCAAACAAGGACAATGGTATGAAGGTATCAATCGTGGTACCTCAGCTATTATGGAAGCTGTGCAGGGGAAATTTAAACCTGCTGCTCCAGAAAGTGGAGGAAGCGGAAGTACTTTAAAAATACTACTCATTGCATTTGTTATCTTTATTATTCTAATCATTTTGTTCGGAAATAAAGGTGGCGGAAGAGGTGGAAACAATGACGACGATGACGTAATTCTATCCAGAAGAGGTCGCAGCAATTATCCGGGTGGATTCTTTCCTTTCCCGGGAAGTTTTGGCGGAGGTGGCTTTGGTGGTGGAAGTTCCGGCGGAGGCGGCGGTTTTGGAGGCTTCGGAGGTGGCGGAAGTTTTGGCGGCGGTGGCGCTTCGGGTGGATGGTAAAAATTTGATTTATTAAATTATAATTTTTTATTTACTCTGTTTGTCATTCCGCAGGAATCTAGACTTAGTTTTTAAATATAATTGTTGAGATTCCTACGGAATGACAAACGATACGGTTATTTTTTGAGAATTAATTCCCACATATTATTTAAAATTCAGTTCAAGCAAAATATAGGATCGGTCATTATTTGGCCGATTTTTTTATGATTGAATTTAAACCATAAGATTTTTATTAAGAAGTTTAGTTTATTTAAGATTAAATATTCTGATTTTAAGATGCTTCGACAAGTCCAGCATGACATCGCTAATACTATCTGCATTGACGCTCGCTTCGCTCGCGCAATTTATTTTTTTATTTAAAATTCTAAAAACGAGACGTTTCATTGTCTTATTTTAACATTAAATTCAATTTTACATATCGAAAAGTTAATAAAACCACTATAAAAACGTCTTTTATTCAATATTTTTTCATTATATTTACTGAAAACAGGTTTTATGAAGAAGACGTTGGTAGTTTTTGCGCATCCTTATTTAGAGCACTCAAACTCAAATGTAGAGCTCATTAATTTCTATGTTCGTCACCAGCATTTTACCCTTAGAGATCTTTACGAAGAATATCCTGATTTTCATATTGCAGCTTTCAGAGAAAGAAAACGATTGAAAAATTATGATCGTTTTATTTTCCAATTTCCGATTATTTGGTTCGGAATTCCGCCATTATTAAGATTGTGGGTTGATGAAGTTTTTGACCGCGATTGGCTTAAAGAAGGTGAGAACAATCCACTGGAGGGCAAAGAAGTTTACATCCTTGTAACCACGGGCGGAAAAGAAAGATCTTTTACCAAAACAGGAACTTATAAATATACCATTGATGAACTCATCAGCGGTTTAATCGTTTCGTTGAATGTTTTCAAAGCTGATATTAAAAATATCAAAATCGTTTACGAAGCCAATAAACTCTCAAAAAAAGAGATCATTTTACATAAAAAAGAATTTGTAGAACTTCTGAATCAATAAAATATGGAATCCAGCTTAGCAATGAATACATTAATTTTCTTAGGCGTTGCCATCATTATGGTTCCGCTGGCTAGGAAATTGGGGTTAAGCTCTGTGATCGGCTATATTTTTGGAGGAATTATCATTGGTCCGTACGTTCTCAGACTAACCGGAAAAGATGTTAATGACATCATGCACGCCAGTGAATTCGGTGTAATTATGCTTTTATTTCTGGTTGGATTAGAACTGGAACCAAGAAAATTCTGGGAAATGCGAAAGAAAATAGTCGGTTTGGGACTCACACAAATGTTACTTACCATTTCCTTATTATTTCTAGTTTTCATAAGTGTAGGCTGGAGAATTGATAAAGCGATTTCCATTGCGATGTGTTTTGCACTGTCTTCCACAGCTATTGTTTTACAGACTTTACAGGAAAAAAATAACCTGAAAACTCTGGCGGGTGAAGCATCATTTTCTACCCTCCTATTTCAGGACATTGCGGTAATTCCAATTTTGGCAATTTTACCGATTATTGCGAATTATAAAGCGAGACACAACGATAATGAAGTCCAGATTTTAATTCAAAAACTTCCGGAATGGTTGCAGGCCGGAACGGTAATTCTGGGTGTTGTAATTTTGATTTTATTGGGTAGATATGTTTTCGTTCCATTTTTAAGATACGTTTCAAAATCAGGAATGACAGAATTATTGACTGCCTCTTCCCTATTTTTAGTAATCGGTGTTTCAGAATTAATGGTTGCAATTGGATTATCTCCGGCATTAGGCGCTTTTCTTGCAGGAGTAATGTTGGCCAACAGTGAATTTCGTCATGAATTGGAAGCTCAGATCGATCCTTTTAAAGGATTATTGCTTGCCGTCTTTTTCGTGAGTGTGGGTTCTACGATGAATTTTAATATTATTCAACAAGATCCGCTTTTCATTTTCAGTACGGTCTTTGCGGTTTTAGCGGTGAAGTTTTTTGTCTTATATGCGATCGGAAAATTTTTCAAAATAGATACTCCTCAAACTTTATTTTATGCTTTTGCGCTTTCTCAGGTTGGAGAATTTGCTTTTGTATTAATTAATTATGCCTCAAATTTATATCTTTTAAGTCCGGAACTTAATGCACAAATGATGGCTGTTACAGCGATTACGATGTGTATAACACCCTTCCTTTTAATTATTAATGATAAATTTCTTACTCCAAAATTCATTAAAGAAATTCCTGAGGAAGAAAGTGCTTTTAATATTCTGGACAATGATATTACTCAAAAAAAGATCATCATTGTTGGGTTTGGGCACTTTGGAAGTACCGTTGGTCGATTATTGAAGGCCAATAAAGTTACGGCAACCGTTTTGGACAGAGATTCTGACCGTGTGAAACTTCTGAGAAGTTATGGTTTTAAAGTATATTATGGTGATGCCACAAGAATTCCAACTTTAAGAGCGGCAGGAATTGAAGACGCCGAAGTTTTGGTTTTATGTCTTGATGATGCTGATGACAACAAATTCATTGCAGATCTCGTACGTGAGCATTATCCGGACGTGAAAATTTTTGTCCGGGCAAAAAACAGAATTGACGCCTACACTTATCTTAATAACGGAATTGATAATATTTACCGTGAAACATTAGGAACTGCTGTTGATATGGCCGTTGACGTTCTTCATGAAACAGGAATGAGAAAATATGCTGCAAGACGTCTCGGACAGAGATTTATGGCGATCGATAAAGCGTCTATCAGAAGGTTAGCCAAAGCAAAAGAGGATGATGAAATTCTTCTCTTTACCACAAAAGAAATCCTCCAGCGAGAGGAGGAATTATTGGCTTTTGATAATCTTAATTTTGATAACAAAAACTGGGAAGGCTCCTCATCCACAGATGATGAAGATGAAGAACCTCTTGTTTAATTTTTATTGAATAGTAACGCTTCCGCCACTGCTTTCATCTTTCTTGATGTCTGTAACATTTCCTTTTTTGTAAACATTTACACTTCCGCCTGATGAAGCTTCTGCGTCTATGCTTGATGTTGCACCTACCTCAACGCTTGCACCGCTTGAAGCCTCAACTTTAAGGTTATCTGCAATAAGATCTTTCGCAGAAAGACTGCTTCCTGAAGAAGAATTAAGATCAACATTTTTAGCCTTTCCGGAAATACTGATACTTGCTGCCGAAGATGCTTCTACATTTAAATCAACTGCCCAGATTTTCCCTTCAAAACTACTGCTGCTGTCTGCGGAAATTTCAAATTTATTAGCTTCTAAATCTCCAGTAACACTTGCTGCACTTGATACTTCGATATCTGTTTTTTCTTGGGTAAATTTGTCGTTTACTGTAATACTTGCTGCAGAATTAGCAATCAGTTTAGAGAAATCTTTAACGTAAATTTTAGCTTTAACATTATGTCCGTTCATTACTCTGATTCCGGATTTGTAATGAATGTGTACTTTACTTCCGATCTTATCAATTAATATTTCATCAATAATGTTGGCAGGTGCATAAACCACTACTCTTTCCGTTTCAGATTTTATAATTTCAGCGCTGATAGCTTGAGAAACTTCGATTTCATCAAAATCACCTGTATATTGTTTTTCCTTGCCCGGGCCGTGATCTTTATTGGTTACCTTATCTACCCAATTGCTTTTGTCTTCTCTGTTTCTCTCATGTTTATCATTACACGAGGACAATAAGACGAAGGCCGAAAAAATAAAAATAGTTGTTGATTTCATGTTTACCGTTTTATACATTAAGTTTTTAATATCTTTATACTTTAATAACAACTAATTTATGAAAAATATTACATCGGTATTATTAATTTCTGCATTAGCATTTAATTACTCTTGTACTACAATGAAAAAAACCGATAATCAACAGGAAATTCCTGTACCGGACGCTTCTCTTTCATCAAATCCTTTTATGAAAAAAAGCAAACTTCAATACGAAGCTCCCGAATTTGATAAAATTAAAAATGAACATTTTAAACCAGCTTTCGATTTTGGATTAAAACAGCACGACGCTGAAATTTTAAAAATCGCCAACAATCCTGAAGCTCCGACTTTTGAAAACACCATCGTTGCTTTAGAAAAAAGTGGTGAAGTGTTGAAAAGAACGGTTATTGTATTTTCAAACCTTACAAGTGCGAATACCAACCCAACTTTACAGGCTTTAGACGAAGAATATGCTCCTATTTTTGCAGCACATTCTGATAAAATGTATTTAAATGATAATCTTTATAAAAGAATTAAATCAATCAAAGAAGATGGTTTAGACCCTGAAAGTAAAAGATTGGTACAGTTTTACAAACAAAACTTTGAAATTGCTGGAGCGAATCTTTCTTCTGCGGATAAAGAAAAATTAAAGCAGGTAAACCAAGAATTGGCTTCACTTTCTACTCAATATTCAAATAAATTATTGGAAGCTAGAAAAGTAGGTGGCGTTTTCTTTTCTGATGCAAAAGAATTGGACGGACTTTCGGCCGACGAAATTGCTGCTGCGGCAACCGATGCAAAAACTGCCGGAAAACCAGGTCAATATCTTTTAGCTTTACAAAATACGACTCAGCAACCTTTATTGCAAAACCTTACCAACAGAGCAACGAGAGAAAAGTTATTCAAAGCTTCTTGGTTAAGAGCTGAAAAAGGTGATGGAAATGATACCAGAGGAACTATTGAAAAACTGGCAAAATTAAGACTTAAAAAAGCTCAAATTTTAGGTAAGAAAAGTTTTGCAGAATGGAAATTGCAGGATCAGATGGCAAAAACACCTGAAGCTGCGACCAACTTAATGAACCAAATTGCTACCCCTGCTGTAGAAACAGCAAGACGTGAAGCGAAAGATATTCAAGATCTTATTGATCAGCAAAAAGGAGGTTTTAAGGTTGAGCCTTGGGACTGGAATTTTTACGCTGAACAGGTAAGAAAAGCGAAATTTGATTTAGATGAAAACCAAATCAAACCTTATTTTGAAATCACAACGGTTTTAGAAAAAGGAGTTTTCTTCGCTGCTGAAAAATTTTATGGACTGACGTTCAAAAAGAGAACAGATCTTCCGGTTTATCATCCTGATGTGGTAACTTATGAAGTTTTCGATCATGATGGAAAATCTATTGCCATCTATTATCTGGATTTCTACACAAGAGATTCTAAAAACGGAGGTGCCTGGATGAGTAATTTCGTTGAGCAGTCTTATTTATTGGGAACAAAACCTGTTATTGTAAACTGTTATAATTATCAGAAACCGGCTCCGGGAAAACCTTCATTGATTAGTTTTGATGATGTTTCAACTATTTTCCATGAATTTGGTCACTCAATTCACGGAATGTTTGCAAGTCAGAAATATCCATCGCTTTCAGGAACAAATGTACCGAGAGATTTTGTAGAATTTCCTTCTCAAATTAATGAACATTGGGCTTTAGATCCAACTGTTTTAAAGAATTATGCGCTTCATTACGAAACAAAACAACCCATTCCACAAGCTTTAGTTGATAAAATTAAAAAAGCAGGAACATTCAATCAAGGATATATGACAACAGAATTGGTTTCTGCTGCTGAACTTGATATGGATTGGCATACTGTGACGAATGAAAGTCAGTTAATCCCTGTTTTAGACTTTGAAAAACAATCGTTAACGAAACACGGATTTACCTTAGCAACTGTTCCACCAAGATATCATACTCCTTATTTTGCTCACATTTGGGGAGGTGGATATTCAGCCGGATATTACGCTTATTTATGGTCTGAAACTTTAGATAACGATGCTTGGGAATGGATTTCAAAGAACGGAGGACTGACTAGAGAAAATGGTGACCGTTTCAGAAAATATATTCTTTCCGTAGGTAATTCTGTTGATCTGAATCAGGCATTCAGAGATTTTACAGGACATGATCCGGATATTAAACCTTTATTGAGAAACAGAGGATTTATTAAATAAAATATCATTTATGGTATTAAATATTGGCATTAAAGTATTATCCTCTTTATCCATATTAATTCTGACTTGTTTTGCGATGAAAAATAAAAAATTCGAAAGCAAGTCAGAATCTTTCTATAAGACAAAATCTGATACAATTTCCGATTCAACTTATATCGAAAGAGCCAAATGGATTGAAGAAGAAAAAAAATATTGGGATTCTACCTGTCAAGCAGAAACAAAAAGAGCTAAAGCGGACATCAGGAAAAATAAGCTTGTTTATTTTCATTACTTTGGAATGGTAGATGAGTATAAAGGGAATACAGAAATGAATGACCTTTTAAGAAAATACAATATTGATATAGATTCCGCATTATCTTATTGCACTGTTCCTTCTAACTTACAAAATTGCTATCCCCAAATAATGAGGGCAGAAATAAACCGTAAGTTCGGCTCAAAATTTATTGATTCTTTAAGAAGTGTTGCAGAAGTTCAATATATAAAGAAGTATCCTGATAAAGTTTACAGATTTGAAGAATGTGATATGCTTTCAAGATATCCCGGAGATAAAGATTACAGTGATTTTTTTAAAAATAGTGAAAGAGATTTCTGGAAAGACGTAGATTATCCCAATGATTTTGAATATCGAAAAGATAAAGACTATTACTCTCACATCTCTGCAGAATTTATTTTATATAAAACAGGAAAAACATCTAGTCCTAAAATTGATATTAAATTTCAGAATAAAAAAAACTATAAATACTCATCTTATTTTATTAATCATTTAAAAAATTTCGTTAAAAACACAAAGTGGGTTCCAGCAAAAGCAGCGGGAATACCTGTAAACAGCGAAATGGAAATAACCCTATTTTTTAAATAACAATGAAAAAAATTATTTTAAGCACATTAGTATTAGCCTTTGGAACCATTTATGCCCAGACAGCAAAGCCACAGGCAAATAAAATCGACAAAAACCTTGTCGGTTTATGGAAAGGAAGTGAAAAAGATCAGCAAGTAAGAGGCATGGAAAAACTGTGGATCATGGAAAGAAAAGAAGATGGTACATTTATGCTTCTTTTCACGACAGTTCAGGATTGTAAGGTTAACCAACAGGTGGAAAGAGGACAATGGTGGATTGAAAATGGCGACTTCCATGAGCTGCATTTCAATTCTGGTCAAACGGATGTTTACACCTATCAGGTTACTGATTCTTTACATGTAAAATTCAGATCCAAAGAACAATCTATGACAATGGCAAGTGATGAATACACTTTTGTAGATACAAGAATTGAAGACGAAGATCAATAAAAAATAATAGGAAAGCATTCATTTGGATGCTTTTTTTGTTTTTAAATGGTGGATATTTTTTTTATTTCCCACAGATCGCACAGATTTTCACAGATGTTTGTGTTATATTTTATTGTAATTAAAAAGATTATGCGCAATCATCTGTGAAAATCTGTGCAATCTGTGGGAGAAATATTAATTTATAAGTTTTGGCTAAAGCCAATTGGAATTAATTTATTATTTAAACGGGCTAAAGCCCGTTCCTACTGATACAAGGATTTGTGTTATTAATGAAAAAATATTCGTGTAAATTTGTGTTTTGAAAATTAAAATTAGAAAAAATGAACTGTCCCTGCTGCTCAGGAAAAACCTACGAAGAATGTTGTAAACCTTATCATACAGGAGAGAAGAATGCACCTACCGCAGAGGCTTTGATGCGTTCAAGGTTTTCGGCATTTGCTATTCCCAATGGAAAATATTTAATGGAAACAACATCTCCAAGCAAAAGACAATTTCATAATACAAAAGATTTGCAGGAATGGGGAGAAATCAATGAATGGACAAAACTGGAGATTGTGGATAAACCTTCAATCAGCAAGGTTGAATTTAAAGCTTTTTATACTGACGAAGACGATCAAAAGCAGGTTCATCATGAATTATCAAAATTCAAAATGATTCAAAACCGTTGGTTTTATGTAAGTGGAGAATTTTTAGAATAATATAAATGTCCGATAAGAAATCGGACATTTATATTATATTTTAGTGAGCTTCGTTTCCGTCAACTCCGTGAGCATGACCGTGAGACAATTCTTCTTCTGTCGCAGGACGTGTATTTAAAATTTCTACCTGGAAATCTAAAACTTTCCCAGCCATTGGATGGTTAAGGTCTGCCACAACAAATTCTGGCGTTACCTCTACTACAAATGCCTGGAAATTATTTCCTTCATTATCAGATAAAGGTAAAATAACTCCTACAGGAGGAATTCCAGCTTCTTTAAACATATCTATTGGCAATTGAGCAATAGCATCCGGTTGTTTTTCACCGTAAGCTTCTTCCGGCTGAATTACAAAAGCTGCTTTATCACCAGCTTTTAAACCATGGATATTTTGTTCAAACTTAGGAATCATCATTCCCATACCGTATAAGAATGTAAGTGGATTTTCGTTTGTTGTTTCTTCTACAAGAATTTTACTTCCATCCTCTTCGATAGTGTGAAGTATGTACTTTACAGCTACAACATGATTGTTTTCAATTGTCATATTTTCTCTTTTTTTCGTGAGCTTTTTTCACGATTAACGGCACAAATATACTATTTTTGAAATTATTGACCGAAGAAATACTTTTAAAGAAGTATCTAAAACCTAGCGTTTTTAGTTTTCACTTTTTGGTTCGTTCTTCTTTTTCTGTCTTAGCACATAAAGATAAAGGCTTTCAACTTTTGTTCTTGCCCAATCTGTTTTTCGTAAAAATTTCAGGGAAGAATTGATGCTTGGGTTATCGGTAAAACATTTAATATTAATCTGCTGTCCCAATTTCTCAAATCCATCGTAATATTCTACCAATTCTTCAAGAATAGCATCGAGTCTTTTTCCGTGTAAAGGATCTTTCGCTTTTTCGTGCATAATTTTCTATTCTTAATTTTTGTTACTATTATTTTTGTCAGATTTCTCAATACTCTCTGCCATTCTTTTAAAATCTTTTTCTTTTATAATAACCAAATTGTTGGTTTTATTTCTCCAGATGCTTACGAAGTCTTTAGAAACTACAAAATAATCTTCCCAATTGGTGAATTTATAGTAAAGCATTAAGGTACAAATATCAGTAGGCGTTATCGTCTGGTGATTCTCCAAAACATGAGAGTGAAGTCCGGAAATTGCATTTTCCATTTTTTCCTGTTTCATGGCCTGAATAATAATTCCCTTATGGAGTTTTTCTATATTTTTCACTTCGTTTTTATCATTAAAACTGATCAGATAATCATTTCCAAAAATGACAATATTGTCCACCGAAGGACCCGTAACTGCATACACTTTCTTAACATTATTTTTATCAATAATAGGGATTAAGTTCATACTCGTATTATTATATTGCTGAAAAATGGTATCAGTTTTTACTTTTTCGTTCGCATTTTGTCTGATCGTGAAGTAGTCTAATTCTTTCGTTGTAAAATCTCTTTCGTTCATATCTATCTTTGCATCTCTCGGATTATAATTCGCAGGAAACGCAACTGTAGCTAAAACTTTACTCTTTTCAGAAAAGAAAATACATTTTGGAACTCCGCCATCAATGTAAGAAAAGTATCCTTTTACATTTTCCATCTTATCATAATTCGCCTTCAAAACATCGGTTCCGTACCAACTCGCCATTTCACTTCGATACAATTCAATACCCTCTTCCTGTATTTCCTTTGCTGTTGTTTTTAAATCCTGAGCATTTATTAATGTTCCGATTAAAGCAAAGAAAACGACCCATAAATTTTTCATATCAAGTTTGTTTCAATCAAAAGTAGCATTAATATTCTCAATATTCTTTAAACTTTTTATATTTTAGTTTAATGAAAAAACTATGGCCGCATATTATACTGATTCCATTGCTGTTAACTATACCTATAGTTTCTTCCCCGGATTTTGACGGTACATTGTCTGTTTTTAGGGTTTCTCCTTTTCAGAGAGAGTTTATTCGTTTTGTTTTAATTATTATATTTTTCTATTTAAACTTACTTATTTTTCTTCCTAAATTTTATAGTAAGAAAAAATATTCAGCTTTTGTTGTCTGTGTGGTGATAAGTTTTATCATCATGGTATTTTTACCTTATTATCTTACTTCCGAAAATTTGTTGAATTCACAACAGACTTCACCGATGCCGATGCCTCAACATGAAATGTTTCCACCAAATGGAAGTATGCCACCACCGCCAATGGATGGACAACAGCCATTTCAAAATTTTGGACACAGAAATGACGGTTCTTATTATCAGATGATCTTTTCTTCTCTCCTACCCTTTTTATTTTCTTTCTTATCATCACTTTTTATTTATCGAAACAATGAGAAAAAAGAACTGGAAAGATCAAAAGCCAAAGCCGAATTATTAAATTTAAAATATCAACTGCAGCCTCATTTTTTGTTTAATATTTTAAACTCTATCTACTCATTAGCTTTATTAAAATCTGACGATGCTCCCAACGGAATTTTGAAGCTTTCGAATGTGATGCGATATGTTGTTCAGGAAAGCAGTAAAGATTTTGTTGAACTAAGCAAAGAAATTGAGTATTTAAAAGATTATATCGCACTTCAATTAGTGAGAACAGACAGCAGTTTAGATTTTACCTATACTGAAATCGGTGAAACAAAAGATCTTAAAATTGCACCTTTTATCTTGGTTAATTTTATCGAAAATGCTTTTAAATATGGCTTTAATGCTGCCGAAAATTCGAAAATATCCGTGAAAGTGATTGTTCAGGAAGATATATTAAGTTTTACGGTTTTCAATAATGTTGTCAATCATCACATTACAGATGAAAACAGTTTAAAAGTTGGTTTAAAAAATACAATTGAGCATCTTAATCAGGTTTATGCTGACAAACATACGCTGACAATTACGAACAATGTCTTGACTTATGAAGTTGATTTAAAAATTAATTTAACCTAAAAAATATGATAAAAGCCATCGCTTTGGACGACGAAATTCTTGCCCTGAAAATCATTGAGAATTATGCCGGAAAAATTGAAAATCTTTCGCTGGAAAAGGTTTTCAATATACAAAGTGATGCTCAGAAATATCTCAATAAATTTCCTGTTGACCTCATTTTTTTAGATATTGAAATGCCATCCAAAAACGGGTTGGATTTCTATAAAAACATTTCCCAAAACACAAAAGTGATCTTTACGACTGCCTATTCTGAATATGCGGTTGATGCTTTTAATATTAATGCTGTAGATTATTTATTGAAACCGTTTTCTTTTGAAAGATTCAGGTCAGCTGTAGAAAAAGTAAAGATTAATACAGAAAATGATGAGGTAAAATATCTTTCTATCCGCGCAGATTATAAGCTTCATAAGATCAATTTTAATGATATTCTGTTGATTGAAGGGTTGGATGATTATATTCAGATTCATTTAAAAGATAATTCTAAAATTACGGCACGTTCTTCCATGAAAAATATTATGGAAAAGCTTTCTGAAAAGGATTTTGTACGGGTTCACCGTTCTTATATCGTTCCTGTAAATAATATTAAAACTATTGTTAATCGTAATATTCATATTGGGGATTTTATTATTCCGATTGGGGAAACTTATAAAGAAGAAGTGATGAGGATTGTGAATAAATAATTCTCATCTGGAAAAGATCTAATAATAGAAATAGATTGAATGGGCGACAAAAACTCTAGCCCTGATTGTAGAGAAAATCCTTTTTTGCAAAAAAAGATTGTAACGAAAAGCAGGAAATAGCTCCTGAAAAATGGGTAATAAATAATGGGTAATGAGTAATAAAACCCCGTTGAGATTCTTCCTTCGTCAGAATGACAATCACATTGCTAATACGATGCACAAAGCATATACTAATTCTTAACGTTTCTTAAAAAATCAGTATTTACCGACACATTTCATCCGTTTACCTCATAAATTTTCGGGAAGGGTATTTTGAAAATACATTTGGGGTATCAAAATTGAAAAGATAACAGAGACAGACTTTATCCCTTTAATTTTTAACCTTAAAAACCCGTATTATGAGAACAATGAATAGAAAGTCCTTTTTAAGAAGTCTGGGTTTAGCGGGCGTAACAGCAGTTGCAGCTCCTCTTTTGATCCATTGTGGAAGCGATGATGACGTTGTAGATTCTTCCGGTACCTCATCCGGATCATCTACAGGATGTTCGGTAACCAATTCTGAAACAGAAGGTCCGTTTCCTACAAAAACGCCATCAAGTTTGGTTCAGAGCAATATTATAAGCGACAGAACCGGAGTTCCTTTTACGATTGCCATTACAATTCAGAATGTTAATGCGAGCTGTGCCAATTTACAAGGTGCTCTTGTGGATATCTGGCATTGCGATAAAGACGGAAATTATTCCGAATATGGCGGAACAGGAATGCAGTCGACCAACTACACATCATTTCATTTTTTAAGAGGAAGACAGACTACGGATGCTAATGGTAAAGTGAATTTTACCTCTATTTTTCCGGGTTGGTATAATGGAAGAGCGACTCATATTCATGTTCATGTTTATAATGCGGCGGGACAATCGCTTTTGGTGACGCAAATTGCGTTTCCGGAAGCAAGTGACAGTGCGGTTGTGCAAGTAGGCGCAAGTACCGGCTACAAGGGCATGAGCGGATATACTTATAATTCGAATGATAACGTGTTCAGTGATGGAACCTCCAATGAAATGTCCAGTATTTCAGGAAGCGTAAGCGGAGGTTTCGCTCTGACCCATACCATAAAAGTTTCGGCTTAAGTTTAGAGGTTGTTTAATTAGTTTCCACAAAAGCACAGGTTTTCATCGATAGAAACTATATATGTGAAGTGTTGAAAATCAAAAGCAGATGTTGATCTGTGCAATGTGGAGATATTTAAAATCAGGAAATTATGTTAGTTCAAAGCCCGTCAAGAATATTTAAATCAGATCTTTCTGTTTGGAAGAAAGAAAATTCATCTGCTTTTAATGAAATAAGTTTCAGTGAAGAAAATTATAAGCTGAGAAAAGTTTCTGAAATCGTTTTAGATAAAAACGGAAGCTATAATTTTGAATATAAAGAGAACTGTACTATTCTGATGATCGTTCTGTACGGCGAAATTGTAATTAATGATTTTGAAAAACCTATTTCAGCAGAACAAATTTTCACTTTAAAATCAAGTGAAAGTAATTTTTTAACCTTAAAAAATAATCTTCCGAGCGAAAAAGCAGATGTTTTGATCTTGGAATTAAAAAGTAAAACATCAGAAAACTCTTTCTCGATTGAAAACTTGAATTTGAACGAAAAAAATACATTAATTCAAATCTCGAAAAACTTAGAATGTCCGAATTTCATCGGATTATATGAAGGCAGAAAAGAGCAGGAATATTCTTTATATGAGAAAGGAAAATCAATTTTCGGAATGGTAATTAATGGTGCTTTTGAGTTTCAAAACAGATTAATGGAAACCAGAGATGCGATCATTCTCAACGAAATTGAAATATTGGAATTTGAAGCTTTAAGTGAAAATGCACTTATTATATTATTCGAAGTCTGATAAAAGCTCAATGTGAAAAAAAATTACCCAAATCCCTTTCTTAGTGAAATTATTTTTCCTCTTGTTTTAAATGAAAGAGCGGTTGTAAGTATAGAATTAATTGATGAAGAAGGACAAGTTGTTAAAATACTTAATGAGCAGGAACTTTTAAAGGGAAAACAGGAAATTAAGGTCACTAAAAATCAATTAAAATCCGGTATCTATTCCGTGAAAATTATAATAGAAAATTCTAAAGGAACATCTATAGAAAATACTAAAGTTGCCATTCATTAGTATACTTTAAGTGTTAGATATTTTTTCATATCATTTGTGTTTTGTACCAGGGCAGGCATGGAAAACTGCCCTGATTTTATTAAAAATTTACTCTCATGAAAGCAAAAATAAAACTGGCATTCCGAATTGTAATCGATCAGAATTCTACGATGCCCTGGGATAAATATGTTTTTGAAGATACTTATTTTGAGTATAAAATTCAGCATCAGGTTTTTGATGACAAAGAAGATTCCGTTAAAAATTATTGGGAACTTTTGGCTAAAAACTCACACGCAGAAAGAATACCTTTTTTGTTGAGTTCATCGGTGGTTAATTATATTTCTCAGCTTAATGGCGAAATCAAAAGTCTTCCTGATGTTTTGGGAAATACTTTTTTCCCTGTTGAAAGTTTCAAATTAGACCTCATCAGTTCAAATACAGAAGATCCGTCAAAACATAAGATCGGACTTACATTTTACACCCCAGAACTGGCATTAATTGATATTATCGACAATAAATATCTTTTAAGTAAAAATAGTAAGCCCGAAAATGGCTTTGAGACTTTCATGTTCTCTTTTCATCCGCAGGTATCAATCGCTTACTACAATGCGGATCTCGATTAATAAACTCGCCATATTTTTGGCATTTTTATAAGATGATTTTAAGAAAAACCTCCGTTGAAAATTTCAACGGAGGTTTTGTTTTTTATTAATTGTGGATAAATATTGTTGAATACGTAATTAAACAATATGTATGACAGGATTATATCCTGCCCTGGGTTAAGTCGCCCCTTTGGGGCTCTTTTAATTTTGAACAGCAGGTTTTACCTTTTCACCAAACAGTTCAATAGATTTCATCATGACATCATGAGTCGGATCGCCGACATCCATATGACCGATAAATCTTGTAATTCCGAAAATTTCTTTCATGTATGCAATTTTATCTGCAACTTCAGCCGGACTTCCGATGAATAAAGCGCCATCTCTGTTTCTTCCTCCGTCATACTGCGCTTTTGTATAAGGTGCCCAACCTCTGGAAGCTCCGATTCTGTCCATCTGAGATTTATAATTATTAAAATATCCATCTACAACATTTTGATCATCACTTACAAAAGTGTGTGAGTGAATCGCGATCTGCATTTTAGATACGTCATGCCCTGCTTTTTGATATTCCTGCTTATAAAATTCAATTAAATTTTTAAACTGAATCGGCATTCCACCAATGATCGCAACTACTAACGGCATTCCTAATTGTGCAGCACTTAAAACCGATTGTGGTGTTCCTCCAACAGCTCTCCAGATCGACAATTTGCCATCATTTTTTGCTCTTGGATAAACGGTTTGATTTTGCATCGGCGCACGAAGCTTTCCGGACCACGAAACATTTTCTTCTGAATTTATTTTTAATAATAATTCTAATTTTTCATCGAAAAGCTGTTCGTAATCATTCAAAGAATATCCGTACAAAGGAAAAGATTCTATGAAACTTCCTCTTCCTACGAATATTTCTGCTCTTCCGTCTGATATTAAATCTAACGTTGAAAAATCTTCATATACTTTTACAGGCTCGGATGAACTTAAAACCGTTACCCCACTCGCCAATTTTATATTTTTTGTGATACTTGCAGCCGCAGCCAAAACAATCTCAGGTGATGAAACCGCATAATCGGGACGGTGATGTTCTCCCATGGCAAAAACATCAATTCCAACCTCATCCATTAATTTTACCTGCTCAAGAATTTCACGGATCTTTACACCTGCATCTCTATATTTTCCGGTTGTCTGGTCAAAAGATAAGTCGCCAAACATTCCTATTCCTAATTCCATATTTTTTGATTTTTAGATAGAACAAAATTACGGATATCAATATTCAAAAACATTGATCGATGGTAAGAACGGTTGTTGTTCTTTTATCTTAATTCAAAACTATTTCTAAATATATTCAAATAAAAAATCCAGCCGATAAGACTGGATTTCAATATTTATTTCTTTAAATTCTGATCAAAATAATCGGTTACTTTCTGCATCAAATGCACTCTGTCTTTTCCGATTACGTTGTGTGGATGTCCAGGATAAACAAAATAGTCTAATTGTACTCCGTTATCAACTGCAGATTTAATGAATTTGATCGAATGCTGCCAAACCACCACATCATCCTGCGCACCATGAATCATCAATAATTTACCTTTTAAGTTCTGAACTTTATCCAATAAATTAGCTGCTGCATATCCTTGCGGATTTTCCTGTGGCGTATCCATATATCTTTCGCCGTACATGATCTCGTACATGCTCCAATCGATCACCGGACCTCCTGCAACACCTACTTTGAAAACTTCAGGATGACGAGTCATGAAACTTGTCGTCATAAATCCACCGAAGCTCCATCCGTGAATACCCAATTTTTCTGAATCAACGTAAGGAAGAGATTTTAGATAATCTACCCCTTTCATCTGGTCATTCATTTCGGTTGTTCCCAAGTTTCTGAAAACTGCCTGCTCGAATTTCATTCCACGGTTGGCAGAACCTCTTCCGTCCATTGTGAAAATGATGTATCCGTTTTGCGCCATATATTCGTACCAAAGATTTCCTGAGGCAGGGAAAGTATTTGTTATCAATTGTAAATGTGGACCGTTGTACAGATAAACAATTACAGGATATTTTTTGTTCGGATCAAAATTCGTTGGAAGGATGATTTTACCGTATAAAGGTGTACCGTCATCAGCTTTTAGGTTTACATTTTTAATTTCAGGTCTTTGATAATTTTTTAATGTATTTTCAGCTGTAAGAATATTGTCGGATTTTAATGTATTTGTATTAATGATGTTCGCAACTTTTGGGGTGTTGGCATTGCTGTAAACATCATACAGATAATTCCCATCACTGCTTAAAACTCCTGTGTGAACACCTTCTGCGTTGTCTAATCTCTGTAATTTAAAGTTCGTCCAGTTGATTCTGTATAAATGTTTTTCCAGAGGAGTTTCTTTCGTGGAAGTGAAATAAATTTCCTTTTTCTTTTCATTAAAACCTAAAATATCCGTCACCAACCAATCTCCTTTAGTAATCTGAGCAACCAATCCTTTTTCTAAGCTATAGTGGAATAAATGATTGTATCCCGTTCTCTGACTCTGCCAGATGAAGTCCGTATTAGAATTAGGGAAGAAAGTTAGCGGATGTTGTGGTTCAACATATTTACTGTCTGATTCTTCAAATAAAGTTTTCACTAAATCTCCTGTAGCAGCATCATACTGATTCATTTTCATATGATTCTGGCCTCTATTTAATACTCCAACAAAGATGTATTTTGAATCCGGACTCCAGGTAATTGCAGTTAAATATTGATCTTTCTCACCTTCCACTTTCAGGAAAGTCGTTGATTGGTTTTTAATATTATAAACACCCAACGTAACTTCGTGAGACTTTTGTCCCGCCATTGGATACTTGATGTTGTGATTTACCGCAGGAGTTACCGACCAATCGATCACAGGATAATCTGCAACCATCGTCTGATTCATTCTGTAGAACGCTACACTTTCTGAATTGGGAGAAGGGAAAATTCCCGTGTCAATCCCGAATTCATTTCTGTGAACATTGGCAGCACCGTTAAGAATATTTTCGTTAGAGTCATTCGTTACGGCAATGACTTTTCCATTTTTATTAACAAATAGATTATTTTTTACTGTGTACGCAAAAGTCTGATTATTGCTAAACATTTTTACGTTGGCAGCATCTCCATCCAAAGATGTTGAGCTTTTCACTTTCCAGTCGCTTCCGGATTTATCAACCCAAATCATTTGATCATTCGCGTTAAAGTATCCTTGAGATTTACTGATAAATTTGATTTGCGGAACTGCTTTTAATTTTTTGTCTGAAAAACTTCTGTTCAACTGCGTCAAAGAAACCAAAGTATCTTGCTTTGCCGTCTTTAAATCTGTGATCAAATATCCGCCTTTCACTGCCTGAATGTAAGATTTACCATCTCCAGACCATGAAAACTGCGAGATGTTTTTCACCGCTAAGTTCGTTCTCAAGCCGTTTACAGCCTCCGCCATCGTGAATTTCTGAGTCTGGGCAAAAACTGATCCGCCCAAAACTACCATCAATAAAGAAAATCTATGTAATTTCATTGTATAAAATTGAATCCATCAAAAATAAGAAATAAAAGTTAACCGTTAAGAAATGTTAAATTAGATTTAATAGTTTTTGGTTGATTGTTGTTAGTTTTTGGTTTTTGGGAACTTTGTCAGCAATGGTTATTCGGTCTCTTTGTCATTCAGAGCGGAACGTAGTGGAGCGTGGAATCTAAATTTACATTGTATTTATAATTGTTGAGATTCATGGCGGAATGACAAACTGTATGGTGATTGGTTATAAATATTTTGATGTTTTGAGATTGCTTTACTTCGACAGGCTCAGCACAGGCTTGCTTCGCTCCCCGTAAAGACAAATCGTAATGATGGCGACCAATACCCTAGCCCCGATTGCAATGAAAATCCTTTTTTGAAAAAAAAGATTGTAGTGGAAAGCGGGAAATAGCTCCTAAAGAATAAGTAATGAGTAATTGGTAATGAGTAATAGATTTCTCCTTCGTCGAATGACAGGTTGTAATATTAATTTGAAGTTAAAATTGTTGTCATATTTATTTCTTATCCTACGTCAATGATTTGTACCTGTCCCTTATCCTAAATTTGCACTATAAATAACAATAAAAAATATATTACAATGGCAACAAAATGGAACCTAGACCCAACACATAGTGAAATTACTTTCAAAGTAAAACACATGATGATTTCTAACATTAAAGGTAACTTCACCAACTTCACTGCAGAAATTGATGCTGATGATGATACTTTCGCTAATGCTAAAACGACTGCAACGATTCAGACTGATTCTGTTTCAACTCATAATGCAGATAGAGACAATCACCTTAAATCTGCTGAGTTTTTCAATGCAGAAGCTAATCCTACAATCACTTTCGATTCTCAAGCGTTGAATGGTGCTGTAACCGGAAATTTAACAATCAACGGAATTACAAAACCAATCACTCTTGAGGTAGATTTTAACGGAATCAATGTTGATCCATGGGGAAATACTAAAGCTGGTTTCTCTTTTGAAGGGAAAATCAACAGAAAAGACTTCGGATTAAACTGGAATGCTGCTCTTGAAGCTGGAGGTGTAATGGTAAGCGAAGATGTAAAATTAGCAGGAGATTTACAGTTTGTAAAACAAGCATAATAAAACGGATTTTGGGGAGCCCCGAAGGGGCGACATATTCAAGAATAGGATGCAATCCTATTAAAATAAAAACACCTCAAACATCCAAAAAATTTAATCATAAAAGGTTCAGGGATTTTCTAAAAACCTTGAACCTTTTTTCTTTTTTAATATTATAGTATGAACCTCAACGATCTACAAAACATCAGTGACAATTTTCAAAGTACACAAAGAATGCCTGTTTTATTTCTTGGGCACGGTTCGCCGATGAATGCTATTGAAGAAAATCAGTTTGTACAGGGTTTCAGAAAAGCCGCGACGGAAATCCCGAAACCGAATGCTATTTTGTGTATTTCCGCCCATTGGTATACACAGGGAACTTTTGTGACGGCAATGGATATGCCGAGGACGATTCATGATTTCGGAGGTTTTCCGAAAGCGTTGTTTGATGTAGAATATCCCGCTCCCGGAAGTCCTGAATTAGCCAAGGAAACAGCTGAACTTTTATCTCCTATCTTGGTTGAAGAAGATCATAATTGGGGATTGGATCATGGCGCTTGGTCTGTTATCAAACATATGTATCCTAATGCAGATATTCCTGTAATTCAATTAAGCATTGATTATACAAAACCTCCGCAATATCATTTTGAGTTAGCTCAAAAATTAAATAAACTCCGCGAAAAAGGTATTCTTATTATCGGAAGCGGAAATATTGTTCATAATTTAAGATTAATCGACTGGAAAAATATCGATACCGTTGGAGCCGGCTGGGATTGGGCAATCGAAGCCAGAGAGAAAACCAACAATTGGCTTCTGGATGGCAATTTCCAACCTATTATTGATTATCAAAAACAGGGAACGTTTTTACAGTATGCTGTTCCAACTCCGGATCATTATTTACCGTTGATCTATACATTAGGGTTGAAAGATAAAGCAGAAAATTTAGTTTTATTTAATGATGAATTAATTGGCGGTTCGTTGAGTATGACAAGTGTAAGAATCGGTTAAATTATTTTCATCCATCGAATATTTAATAAAAACTTTTTTTATCACTATAAATATAGTAATATTGTTTTACCATGAAAAAAACGATATTACTATTTCTATTTTTACTACCTTTTTATAGTGTATTTGCTCAGATCATTAAAGGTACGGTCGTGAATGATGCCGAACAGAAAATTGCCAATGTCAATATTTATCTGGACGGAACAAAAATCAGCACTACTTCAAAAGAAGATGGTAGTTTTACTTTAAATTTAGCTTCACAAAACATAGGAAGTCTGGTTTTTCAAAAGGAAAATTATGAAACTTTTACAACTAAGCTTTCTGAAGTTATCAATAAAACATTGAAGGTTGTTTTAATTAAGACCAATACGATTGAAGAGGTCAGAATAATTCCTTATACCGAAGAAGCCTACAAAAATTATATCTATTATTTTCTTGACACATTCATTGGTTCGGATAGAGAAAATGTGAGAATTAAAAATCAGCGATCTTTAAAATTTGCCTACGATAAAGCTAATAAGATCCTGAAAGTAAAAGCTCCACAGACTTTAGTTATCGAAAATAAAAATTTAGGCTACGAAATACAATACAATCTCATCAGTTACTCTGCGGATTTTGAATCTAAAATGGTCAATTATTCAGGGACAAGTTTTTTTAAAGAAACAAAAACTTCAGACAAAGTAAAACTTAACAGGATGAATGCTTTTGACGGAAGTTTACTGCATTTTTTCAGAAGTATTTATAACAATAAGGTTTCAGAAGACGGATTTATTGTGAATAAAGTCGTAAAATTCCCCAATCCGAAATATCCAACCGAAGAAGAATTAAAAACATTGAAAAACTTTTCAGAAATGATGAAAAATTCAAAAAATATGAATATTCCCGAAGATATGAGTGATATTCTGAGACGAAAAAATAATGAAAAGCCTTACGCACTGGCGATTACAAAAACAAAAATCCCTGATGCTGATTATGTAAAAAGATCGGGTGAAGAAATCCTTTTTAGCTTTGCAGACATGCTTCAGGTTAATTATCCCAAATATTTTTTTGAAAGAAAAGGAAAAGATTTTGTTAAAAATACCACTCCTGTAATTTTATCTTCTTTTTTACATCCCGAAGGTGAAACATTTGAAGTTTCAAAAGACGGAAACATCACCACACCCGATCTACTCATTACTGAAGGAGATTTTTCAAAAAATAAAATTGAAAATATGCTTCCTTTAGATTATCAGTTGGGGGATTAATTTAAATCAGTAAAAAATTTAACCACAAAAGTTGCAAAAGATCTTATTCGTGTAAATTTAAGTTGATCAAAGTTCATAAAAGTCAAAGATTTTTCAAACTTATGTGCTCTTAATTTACAGTAAATAATCAACTTAAAAATATTTAAGTATTATATCTTTTGTCTCTTTTGTGGTTAAAATTAAATTTTCAGTTAAATCTTATTGAACAGCCTGTAAAACATTAATATTTCCATAACCGTAATCTGAATTCGGACTTGGGTAATAGGTTGCCGACTGTCTCATTTTATTCAAAACCTGATCTCTCGTCCATGATGGATTTTTAGACCAAACTAATGCTGCAATTCCAGCTGTAGAAGCAGTTGCGACAGAAGAACCTCCAACATAATCGGTTTGTGCATTGTAATAACTTAGAACCGGAATATTGTTTCCAGAAGCTCTTTCCATTTGGTACGTAAAATCAATTTCAGCTCCTGAATGGCAAACATCACATTTCTGATTAGATGTATTTTCCTTCACTCCGGTTATTGCTTGTGTTTCAGGCATCCAGGCTGGGAAAATAACCCCGACAAAAGTAGTGAAGCTTGTAGAAGTTCCGCCTGCACAGAAAATTAGTTTTCCTTTTGAGTAAGCATATTTCACTCCATCTTCAATTTTACCCACTGAAAAAATATGTCCCATTGACATGGAAATAATCTTCACACTGTTATTATTCGCTAATTCTGTGAAAGCTATTTTCACTCCGTTTTGCTCGTGATAACCATCCAAAACAACGTTGGTTGCTGCACGGTAAGCGATTAGATTTGCGTTGTAAGCTACTCCAACAGGTTGTCCTTGGTTATTTCTTGGAGCTGCCATTGCAGAAGCCATGCTTGTTCCGTGTCCGCACTGATCGTTTGGCCCATCGTAGCCTGTAGCCCATGGCCAGACAGAATCTACATGCACACCAACTTTACTGATTGTTCTGCCCGATGATAATCCATTATTAAAACTGCTTCCCAACAGACTTTGTTCAGGAGAAACTCCGGAATCGATCAAACCAATCGTCACACCAGCTCCTGTACTGTAGCTCCAGGCGTTTGTAATATTATGTTTGTAGAAAGACCACGGTGCTTTTGCGTTGGGAGTTACGGTTGTATAGTCAGCAGCATTTAAGGCCGTTGATTCAAATCCGCATCCTGAAGAACTTCCACTAGATTTTGCGGTTCCGTTTAATTTATTTTCGTTTTCGAAATAATGATAATCGGCAGGCTCCAGATAACGAATGTTTTTCATTTTACGAAGAGCGATCACAGTTTCCTGCTTTTCAATCGCAACATCAATCTGATTCAAATATTTATCAGCATTAAGTAAAACTCTGCTCTTTTCCTTTCCCTCATATTTCTCGACAAGCGCTAGAATTTCGTTTTGAATTTGTTCATTATCAGAAGACAGGCTTCGGTCAAAGTCGTCTTTTGAAGAACCAAAGCCAATTGAAGCTACTTTATTTCCTTGAAAAATAGCACTCCAGACAAAATGGTCGGAAGATTTCGCCCATGAGAAAGATCCGGTACTCTTAATAGACTCATTAATTTTACCGTTAATTTGTTTTACATCGAGAGGATCTTTTTGAGCAACCTCAATTTCGGTTACCTGATTCTGAAGTTCGTCCCTGTTACATGAAACCGCCACAAAAAGCAGAAACATCACATAAAATACGTTTTTTTTCATATAAATTAATTTTTATTTGGTAATACAAGATATCACTTTCTCTTGAATTACAGTTCGTTAAAAATTAATTTCCCATGATTTTTACATTAATTTTACTATGCTAAAAATAATATAGGGCTATGATTTACAATGTTTTTTCGTAGCAAACGCTTTTATCAATTCCGATGTATTGTCCATAATTCGGAATTCTTTGATAACCGCTTTTTTCGTATACAGAAAGTGCTTCATTTTGTTCTAAAGAGCTTTCCAGAACAGCTTTTTTATAGCCAATTTCCTTTGCCCAGTTTTCTAATTCTTTTACGATTGTTCCTGCTAATCCTCTTTTTCTAAAATCAGGATGGGTGTACATTCTTTTGATCTCAACTGTATCGTCTTCAAATTTTTTGAAAGCGCCGCAAGCTGCAGGATTATCATCTATATAAATAACGATACAGTTTTTGATCATATCAATTTTGTTGAATTGATCGTAGAATGCATGATCTTCACCGTTACGAATAGCCAAATCGGCATCAAGAAGCTTTACAAGATTTTGAAAATCTATGTTCGAGGAATCTGTTTTTGTTATTGTCATCGTGTTGTTTTTACTTTTACAAAAATAATGTTTTTTTATACTCCCACAGATTTCACAGATTTACACAGATGTTTGTGTTTTAAATTTCTCGGAATTATTTATGAGAATATTAATAATATTTGTCTTAAAATATTATACAGATTTCTTTCATGTTATCAATTATCAATAAAAATATGCGTAAACATCTGTGTAAATCTGTGAAATCTGTGGGAAACAAAAAAGCTCCCTTTTTCAAGGAAGCCTTCATATATTTTATGTTTGAAAAATTAATTCACAACAAATTTTCTATCATTAATCAATTCAGCAATTGCTAACATATCTTTTCCGATCAATCTGTCCTCTTCTAGTTTAGCAACTTTAGAACGGATGATGGCAAAGTTTTCTTCAATGATTTTAGAACATTTTGCAGGTCTTCTGAATTCTAATCCTTGCGCAGCAAACATTAATTCAACAGATAAAATATTCACCAAATTTCCAAGAACCTGATTGAATTTTCTTCCTGAAATACTTCCCATCGAAACGTGATCTTCCTGACCCAAACTTGTAGGAATTGAATCTGCAGAAGCAGGGAAACACAATGTTTTATTTTCTGTAACCAACGCCGCAGAAGTATATTGAGGAATCATAAAACCTGAATTTAATCCTGAGCTTTCTGTTAACAATCTTGGTAAACCGTATTTTCCTTCCAATAATAAGTAGCTTCTTCTGTCAGAAATATTTCCTAATTCAGCCGCAGCTAATGTTGCATAATCTAAAGGCATCGCCATTAACTGTCCGTGGAAATTTCCTCCTGAAATTGATTCTTCAGCACTTAAAACAATTGGGTTATCTGTAACAGAATTTAATTCTGTATTCGCCATTAATTTAAGGTGTTCAAAAGCATTTCTACTTGCTCCATGAACCTGAGGAACGCATCTCATTGAATAAGGATCCTGTACACGTTCACATTCTTCGTGAGCTTTCATATTTTCAGAACCTTTCAGAAATTTAACCATTCTTGCCGCTACTTTTTTGCTTCCTTCAAATGGTCTGATGTCATGAAGTTCCTTTTTGAATGGGCTTTCAGAACCTCTGTAAGCTTCCAAACTCATTGCAGCCGTCAGATCAGCAAGATCCAACAGATATTCGAATTTCTCTAAACCTTTGATTGCATGCGCTAAGATAAACTGAGTTCCATTAATTAATCCCAAACCTTCTTTTGGGCCTAAAGTCAACGGTTCAAGATTATGTTTTTCTAATATTTCAGCAGTTTCGAAAATCTGATCTCCTTCCCAAACCTGTCCTAAACCTAAAAGTGGTAAAACCAAGTGTGATAAAGGAGCCAAATCTCCCGAAGCCCCAACAGAACCCTGCTCAGGAACTACAGGGATGATATCTTTTTCCAACATCGTGATCAATCTCTCGATTACCTCCAAAGAAACTCCCGAAAAACCTTTTGACAATGCATGAACTTTAGCAATGATCATGATCTTTGAAAACTCTTTGTCAATCGGTTTTCCTACGCCTACCGCGTGAGAAATAATTAAGTTATATTGTAATTGTGCTGTTTCGTCAGCAGAAATTTTGGTATCGCAAAGAGGTCCAAAACCTGTATTGATTCCGTACACGCATCTGTCGGACTCTACAATTTTCTGAACGTTTTTCTGTGATTTTAAAATTTGATCTTTTGAAGCTTTATTAAGTTTCGCTTTTTTTGGATTTTTGCAGATTTCCAATACGTCATGGAAACTGAAAACATCTATCCCGTATATCATTGTCTTAATTTTGCTTAAAATTACACATTTAACGATAACTGTAAAAGCTAAATTTTACTGAAATTATTATTCCTGAAACTGAATGATCAACTATCCGTATTTTCACTCAATATCTTTCTTACTTTTTTATAATTTTATATGAATTACTTATCTCTTTATTATAAATTTTCAGAATATAATTTCCTGAATTTAAACTCCTTAAATCAACAACATCTGTATTACTAACACGTAATACTTCTCTTCCGCTTGTATCATAGACAATCAGAATTTCCATTTTTTCGGAGACTTTTATATAATCACTCGAAGGATTTGGATACACTAAAATATTATTCTTTTCTTTATTTGATACCTCTTCATTTACAGATAAAAAGTTTACTGTAATTGGAAATTTAGAAAACCAGACATTTGTATTATATGGTGAAGCAACTAAAGCATAAGTATCTGTCCAGAAACTAATAATTTTATTATCATTTGTAACAGATAAAGACGTATTTCTAGCATCAGAATAAAGTTGATTAGATCTTAAAACATAGGTAGGATTGAAAAGATTCATCCCTATAGAATTAATGAAAACTATATAAAGACTAAATTGCCCTAAATGTGTAGGTATACCTGCATAATGATAACCATTAATCACAAAATTACCATCTTGTACTTTATTCATTGCCTTAACATATGCCGGAATTGGGGTATATTTCACTGTATTTCCTGCTCCATCTGTTTTAATCATCCAGCCAGAAGAAAAGCCTACCGGATTGCCGGTATTTCCGAAAAAGACATAATTATTATCACTTGTTTCCTCTGCAAATAATCCCTCATCTTTGATACCGTCACTACTTGAGCCTGACATATAATATTTCTTCCACGTCAATGATCCGGCAACTGATACTTTAGCAAAATAGGCATTGTAATTTTCATAAATAATTCCACTAGATGCTGTATAAGGAAAATTTTCTGTCCCCGTTATAATATATCCATCATTAACTATTTTTACATCATTAGCAACATTTAACTGCTGAATATCGGAAGATTCTATTGCAGAATTCATGAGTATATTCTCATTAATATCAAGTTTAAACAAGAATCCTTTATTTTTACCCGCCACCGTATTGCCTGAGTAATCTCCATCAGCTGAGCTGGAATTCACAAGTACGACAAAATTATTATCATTTATTTTTTTTAATTTCGCTGATGTCTCATCTAATGATCCCTGCAAGAGTTTTTTCCATACGATATTTCCAGCCTCATCAATTCTTATTACCCATACATCTTTACCTGTACTTCCTGCATGAGCAAAATCAAAATCATTAGAATTGGTATTTACAGCCATTACATAGCCATTTGTTACCGGTATTATCTGGACATTCGATTCATCTCCTGATCCGGCGATAGATTTGTTCCAGATCATATTTCCATTAATGTCTAATTTTGTCACCCACAAATCATTATTGCCCCGGTTTGTAGTGAAAAAATTTGTATTGGATTTTGACTGGGATAGTAAGATCATTCCTCCATCATTTGAATTGATGATGTCTAATGGGACATCATCATTATTTCCTCCAAAATTTTTTTTCCATAAATAGTTTCCATCTGCATCAATTTTTGTTAGAAAAACATCTTTTGTACCATAATTTACAGTAATATCTCCGTTATTACTAAGCGTACTTCCTGTAAAAACATAATTGTGATCTACACTTTCTATATGCTTAATAAAATAGTCATCACTTGTACCTCCAAAAGTCTTTTGAAAATCAAAGACCTGGGCTTTGAAGGAAAGGCAAAAAAACAGAACTCCTAAAATTATTTTTTTTTTCATAAAATTTCAATTTTCAGGTTATAGTTATTAAAAGTCATTTTTAAATGTTGTTTGAAAAGTACAGGACTTCTGATGATCAAAAATTTATGGAAAATCTGCACTCTTGGCAATATTCACAATTCATGATTTGATTTGTTTTAGTAGATTTCCAATACGTCATGGAAACTGAAAACATCTATCCCGTATATCATTGTCTTAATTTTGCTTAAAATTACACTTTTAACGACAACTGTAAAAGTAAAATTTCGGGCAGTATTTATTTTTCAAAACAAGTGATTTATTTCATTACTTTTACGTCCGAAAATAAAAAACAATAAACTATGAAATTTAAAGCTTTACTGCTTGCATTCTGCTTTGTAAGTGTTGCAACTTTTGCCCAGGACAAGGTAAAATACTCAAAAGAAGACATCAAAAAAATGGAAATGTATCTTTTTAATGAAGGATTCAATACTCCATCTCCAAAGAAAACATCTACCGTAATTTTAAAGGACGGAACGACTTACAAAGGATTTTGTGGTAAAATCGATACTAAAAAAGGACAGATCTTCGAAGTTGCTATCAAAGACAGTATTTCAAAAAAGAGTACGACTTTCAATGCTGATCAAATTGACGAAATGTACGTTTACCCAAGCAATGCTGAAAAGTATGCAAAAGTGGCCAAGTACATGGGAAATATCAGAAATTTTGGAACAAAAAGTTTAAATAAGAATACAACAAACGAGCGTATTCATTTTGTAAACCAAACTGTTTCTCTTAAAAATAAGAAAGACGATAAAGAATTCTTAATGCAGGTTATCAATCCTGGATTTGATGATATTATTTCTGTTTATTACGATCCCAGAGCGAAAGAAACAACCGGATTTTCTGTGATGGGTTCTCCTCAATTAGGTGGTGGTGTTATTAAATCTTATTACGTTAAAAAAGGTGATAAAGTAATGTGGCTTCACAAAGATGATTTTGAAGACAACTATGATTTCCTTTTTGGAGATAATGCAGAATTCATGAAAAAATATCCTAAAAAATCTGTTGAATGGGATTATTTCAGCTTCTTGGTGAGCGAGTATACTCAAATGACAAACGGATAAAATATTCAATCATATCATGTACAAAGCTGTAGAAATTTTCTGCAGCTTTTTTTGTTGTTTTTATGAAAAAATAGAAATTGTATTTTTGCAGTAAAATTATCATCATGAAACTTTACATCAACACAATACTGATTTTCAGTCTATTATTCTGGGGAACTTTGGGACGAGTTTTCAAAGGCTGTTCGAAAGCGGATGATGTAGCTCATGCTGGCAGTTATGTGAAAAGCCTTGATCATATTCCCTATCAGACCAATTATAAAACGATGGGGAGATATCTTACTTCTGAAGCTGTGATTAAAGAACCGCTTCTGCTGAAAAGAAATCTGGAAGCTACTGAAATTGTTGATACCAAAGTCATTAATGATTTAAAAATGAAAGATCCGTCTATAAAAAGTCAGGTTGACAATATTGATGAAAAATTTCTTCCTTCCGAAAGAATAGCCGAGTATCAAAAAATTATTGAAAAACATGCTAAAAACATTAATTTTCATGATTATAAAAAGCTGTTTAAAGTTGTAAAGCTTGCTTCTAAAATGAAAAAATTCTACATTTTGGACGGTAATGTAAAAGATGATAATAAAGAAGTGTCCGAAAATTATACTTATTCTAAAAATGGTTTTAATGTTCATGTTCCGAAAGGTTTTTATGAAATAACTTCGCTTCAAAATCCTATTATTGATAAAATTTGGATGAGTGACAATGCAATGATCACCGTTTACTCTTTTGAAAAAAATGATAAAAAATCATTAGAACAATGGAAAAATTTCAAAGGCGAAAACCGTAAAATTTTACAGTTATTTGAAAGCGATGAAAGACTTATCAATCATTCAGTCTTTTTTGAGGGTGAAAAAATTTATGGTTCTTTAAAGATTTTAAAACAAGGAAATAAAATTTTATTCGTAGAAATAAGCTTTGACGACCATTTATCTTATATCGACGGCCGAAAAGATTTGTTATCTAAAATTTAAAATAGGTTAAAAAATATTAGTATCAACAGATAAAAGCAAAATTCCGTAATTTTGTTCTATGAATCCTTCTTTAGAATTACAACTCAAAACTTTACCTTCCGAACCCGGTGTTTATCGTTATTATGATAAAAATGAGCATTTATTGTATGTCGGAAAGGCGAAAAATTTAAAGAAAAGGGTTCTCTCCTATTTCAACAAAAATCTTCCGGGTTACAGAACAAGAATAATGGTTGGCAAGATCCAACGATTAGAAACAACTATTGTAAACAGCGAATACGACGCTCTTTTATTGGAAAACAATCTGATAAAAGAACATCAGCCATTTTACAACGTCATGTTGAAGGATGACAAAACCTATCCTTGGATCTGTATTAAAAATGAAAATTTTCCAAGAATATTTTTAACGAGAACGAAAATTAAAGACGGTTCAGAATATTATGGGCCTTACGCAAAAGTACGTCCTGCAAAGATTTTATTGGAAACTATTAAACATATTTACAAGCTCAGAACCTGTAATTTAAATTTAGCTCCAACCAAAATTGCAGAAGGAAAATATAAAGTTTGTCTTGAATATCACATCAAAAATTGCGAAGGACCTTGTGAAGACCTGGAAAGCAAGGAAGATTATGATGAAAAAATAGACGCCATCCGCGGAATTGTAAAAGGAGATTTCCGAAAAGCAAAGGAATATTTGGTTAATCAAATGATGAAACATGCTGAAAATCTGCAATTTGAACAAGCCCAAATTATTAAAGAAAGACTAGATATTTTGGAAGATTATCAGTCCAGAAATACCGTTGTCAACCCAAATATCGACGATGTAGATGTGTTTGGAATGACCAGTGATGAAACTGCTGCTTATGTAAATTTCTTTAAAATCAGAAATGGAAATATTATTCAGAGTTTTACGACAGAAATTAAGAAAATTCTTGAAGAATCGGACGAAGATATTATGGAAGAAGCTTTGATTGAAATTCGTCAGAAATTCGATTCAGATTCTAAAGAAGTGCTGCTTCCTTTCCATTTATCCGTTGAAATTCCGAATGTAAAATTGATCGTTCCCAAAATGGGCGATAAAAAACGAATCGTTGAACTTTCCGAGAAAAATGCCAAGGAATATCGTTTAGAAAAATTAAAACAGGTTCAAATTATAGATCCGGAAAGGCATACTAACCGAATCATGGCAGAAATGCAAAAGTTGCTGAGAATGCCTGTTGAGCCAAGACATATCGAAGGTTTTGATAACTCGAATATTCAGGGGACAAATCCGGTTTCTGCTTGTGTTGTTTTTAAAGATGGAAAACCCAGCAAAGCCGATTACAGAATTTTTCACCCTAAAACCGTGGAAGGCGCCAATGACTTTGCAACGATGGAAGAAGTAATCTACCGCCGCTACAAAAGACTGTTGGATGAAGGTGATGCCTTGCCACAATTAATTTTGATTGATGGTGGAAAAGGACAGCTTTCCTCTGCTGTAAAAAGTTTAAGATTATTAGGACTTTACGGAAAAATTACCATCGTCGGGATCGCCAAAAGATTAGAAGAAATCTTCTTCCCCGAAGATCCTATTCCTTTATATCTTGATAAAAAATCTGAAACCCTTAAAATTCTTCAAAGAGTTCGAGATGAAGCCCACCGTTTTGGGGTAAAACATCATAGAACCAGAAGAACAAATTCTACCATAAAATCTGAGTTGGAAGAAATTCCAGGAGTCGGAGAAAAGACAATTGAGTTGCTTTTATCTAAATTAAAGTCTGTAAAACGTATAAAAGAATCCAATTTGGAGACGTTGGAAGAGATTCTTGGAAAAAGTAAGGCGAAAGTTATTCATGATTTTTTTAATAGTTAATTAAAATTGTATTTAAAAATCAATATTAAAATAAAATTAATCTAAAAATTTAACTTTTATTAGCAATTAAGCATAAAAATTAGATGTTTTCATATTTTTTCATAATTTAGTTTTACAACAAAAAACATCAGATATTATGAAAAAAAACTACATTTTGGCAAAAGTTTTTGCGTTATTTTCAGTGTTAGCAACTACTGCTCCATTTTATTCTCAAACATACTGTAGCCCAAGTTATCCCAGTGGATGCAGCTCTTGGAGAATTACCCAAGTAACCGTTCCTGAAGCAGGATTCAATAATTCATTTGCATCCGGAACCTGTACT
The DNA here is from genome assembly GCF_046535115.1 of Chryseobacterium sp. SIMBA_038. Classification (NCBI taxonomy): domain Bacteria; kingdom Pseudomonadati; phylum Bacteroidota; class Flavobacteriia; order Flavobacteriales; family Weeksellaceae; genus Chryseobacterium; species Chryseobacterium sp. SIMBA_038. Next base: position 8,851 of record NZ_JAWRXH010000004.1, on the reverse strand, counting down.
TCCGGAAGAGACCGTACTTCTGTTATTATGAATTTAAATACAGGTACAAATTATACACTCAATGTGTCTACAACCAACTGGACAGCCTGTGGAATGGCAATAGATTTCAATAAAGACGGAGATTTTGACGATGCAGGAGAAAACCTGTTCTTACCAGCTTATATCGCCAATCAGAATCAGACATATACCGGAACTTTTATGGTTCCATCATCTGTAACGGCCGGAAATTATAGAATGAGAATCTGGAACCGTCTGGCCAACGCCGGAGCAGGAACGCCTACCGCCGATTCTGCCTGTGCAACTTATGCCTATGGAACTTGGACGGACTATACTGTGAATGTTTTAGGTCCGTTATCTACCTCAGAAGTTTCTTTATCTTCTGCTAAAATTTATCCAAATCCAGTTTCTGATATTCTGACAATTGAAGATACCAAAGGTATAAAATCTGTGGAAATATATGATTTCAATGGTAAATTAATAAGAAACGAATCTTTTAAAAACAATAAAAATACATCTGTAAAATTATCTGATTTGGTTCCCGGAACTTATACTGCAAAAATTATAAGTGAAAAGGGAAATCAGAGTATAAAGTTTATCAAAAAATAATTATTTATCAACCATTTGCTAAGAAATAAGCTCTTGAATTTCAAGAGCTTATTTTATTTTACATTATATTAAATATTAATTTTTAGACTTCACCCATTACATACATATTTTCCATGGTCGGCGTTGCACTTCCACCCTTTTTCTCAAGAGTTATCGCAAATGCCTGAGCATTTTTTATGTTGGCAAGAGCTATTTTACTGTCTTTATCTTCTGTGTACATTCCTGCACTTACAGGTTTACCGTCTGCAATCGCCCAAAGCTGATATTGCATTCCTTCCGGAGCTTTTGGTAAGCTGTCGGCATTTAAGTAAACTTCTTTAGATTTTTTATCCCAGAAAACCATTGCTTTAGAATCAGAATGTTTTTCCACTCCTTTCAAAACAACCATCTGCATATCTGCACCTGACAACATTTGCCATTTCTGCTGCATTTTTTGATATGCTAAATCTTTAGACTGCTTTTCAGTTTCAAGTTTTGCAATGACTTCTTTGTTTTTAGACTGCGTATTCATCCAGAATAAATTTCCGGCAACACTTACTAAAAACAGCACCGATGCTGCAACAGCGTAGGTTTTCCAGTTGTTATTTTTCTGAGTATTAATCTCTCTTATTTCTCCCTGAACTTTCAGATCTGGTTTTATTTCTGAAATTACAGGTCTCGCTTCTTCAACAATCTGTTCCTGTTGAATTTTATTCCAAATCTTAGATTTTAAATCATTTGGAGGAGTCACGGCCTGAGCCGTTGCCAAATCTTCCAAAGTTTTTTGAGCTTCTTCAAAAGCTGCTTTAACTTCAGCATTGTTCTTCATCACACACTCCAAAATGCCTGCTTCCTCTTGAGAAGCAAAACCTAGAATATAAGATTCTATAATTCCGGATGATATGTATTCCTTAGTGTTCAATTTATTGATAATCTTTTAACAAATCCTTTAATTTTATCAATGCATTCCGCATTTTCGTTTTAACAGTACCCAGCGGTATCTTCAGTTTTTCGGATATTTCATTTTGTGTATATCCCTGATAATACGCCAGATCTATAAGCTCCAGCTTATCAGTCTCCAAACCTCCAAGAACATCTTTAAACCCGATAAAGTCGGATGATTTATTAGTTGTTGAAAGTTCTGCACTGTTATATACGAAATCAGGGAGTGGTTGGTTTTTAAGCTCGTTTTGAAAGCCTTTTGATTTTAAATAATCAATCGCCGTATTCCTGGCAATATTGATCATCCAAGTGTAAAATCGGCCTTTGGTAGAGTCATATTGAAGAATGGAGTTCCAGATTTTCACGAAAACATCCTGAATTACTTCTTCTGTATATTCTTTTGATTGTACAATTCGGAATATCACACCATAAAGCGCGCCAGAGTAATGGTCATACAAATAATGAAAACCAGCTTCGTTTTTTTCTTTCAATAAAACGATAAGTTCCTCTTCCGAATAGTTTGTTTTAATAACGAATATTTTTCAATCCAAATGTAATGAAATAAACTGTATTATAAAGAAAAACCAAAAAATAATTTATATCGTAAATGATTTTGAAATGAATTCAACCTTTTATTAACTCAGGAAAATAATTTAAATAAAAAAAATAATTTTTAAATCTAAAACAGAATCTACATCGTAAATGGTAGGTAAGAATAAGAAATCAAACAATATTTAATTTAAAAAATCAAAAAAATGAATACAAGATCAAAAATCGCAGTTTTAGGAATGGTAGCTTTATCATTTGCTTTCAGTGGAAATCTAACTGCACAAATGAAAGAAAAAACAGTAATGGTAGGTGGAGCAGCAATGTATCCTTCTAAAAATATCATTGAAAATGCTGTAAACTCTAAAGATCACAAAACACTAGTTGCAGCAGTAAAAGCAGCAGGTTTAGTTGAAACTTTACAGGGAAAAGGACCTTTCACAGTATTAGCTCCTACAGATGCTGCCTTCGCAAAACTTCCAAAAGGAACAGTAGAAACTTTGGTAAAGCCTGAAAATAAAGAAATGCTTACTAAAATTTTAACATACCACGTTCTAGCAGGAAAATATAGTGCTAAAGAAATTTGGGCTGCGGTAAAAGCCGGAAACGGAAAAAGTATGATGAAAACCGTTGAAGGTGAAGATGTTACTTTCTGGACAAAAGGAAAAGATCTGTATGTTACAGATGCTAAAGGAAATAGTGCAAAAATCACGATATCTGATGTAAATCAGTCTAATGGTGTAATTCATGTAATTGACACTGTTCTAATGCCTTAATAATTTTTGTTTTTATGGTTAGCTGTTATTAAAAGCCCCTACCTGAATTTCAGGTAAGGGCTATTTTTTATTTTTTGATGTTGTAAACTTTATTTTCCGGCAAAAACCTCCTTAGAATATTCTCCATTCGCCTGAGGAATTTCTATTACAATATTTCCATTTTCAAAATAACCGATTGTAGAATCTCCATTTTCTAATTTCACTCTGAAAACATCTCTTTTTGTAGTTGCTTTAAAAGTCGCAAATGGTAAAGAACTATTTGGTTTAACCAAAATAAACTGGTTATTATCAATTTGTACTTTCTGTAGATCTAACTTTCCATTACTGTATTTACTCGCTGTACTTTCTGTAGATACAGCAACAGTGCTGGAAATAGTATTATTCACAGGCGCTTCAACTTCCCTTTGAGCTACAATTGCAACTGGATTAGAAACCGGAACTACAATCAATGCCTGTTTTAAAGCATCTTGAAAACCTTCTTCAAATTCTTTGATTGTCGAATTTCCTTTCGATTCAAGTATAGTTTTACCATTACAGTCTTTAAACTCTAAAATCACTCTGTTTCTCAACATCGTCTTATCATTAATAACATCTGCATTAATAATACTACAAGAATTCCCCATCGCTTCCGACGGCCACTTCAGTTTATCGCTTGGAAGAATTACATATTTTTTTCCTTTTAAAGCATTTGCTAAAACTGTTTCTAAATCAAAGCTATTTTTAAAAGTTTGAAATTTTTCAGGAATAGAAACATATTTATAATCAGAAACCTTTTGCCCAAAAGCCATTACTGAACAAATTGTAAGTATAAGTATTGATAGTTTTTTCATTTTTAAAATTTTAATCATTTCTAAATGTTCCCATATCCAATTTAAGAGAGAAGAAATTAGAATAGAAATTAGAACCTCCAATTCCTGAGTTTGTAATTGCATAATCTAAAGTAAGACCTCTATATTTAATCCCAATACCCGCACTCGGTTGGAAAGAAACTTTTCTTTTAAGATCTTCAATATCTGTAATATTTTGGAATCTGTTGACCCCTAATCTTACAAAAATCATTTTTTGATAACCTACTTCAGCTCCAGCATAAGGCGTAATACTTGCGAAATCTGTAGAAACAAGAGCTGCCGTTTTAGCAAAATCTACATTAATACCAGCTTCAGGCAAAACGTAAATACTGCTGTTAATATTGAAAACCTTACTTGCACCTACATTTAATTTAGGCATTGTAAGTTCCATTTTATCCTTTGGTGCAGGGTTAAATTCTTCTCCATCTACAATTGTGGAAAGTTCTTTTTGGTTTACACTCCAAAAATTGACGGTTGTTGTTGCATCTCGAAGCATCCCTCCAAATTTCCATCCGTTATCTGCCTTATAGATTGCACCTACGTCAAAACCAAAACCATAACCGCTTGCGAATTTCCCTACATTTCTGTAAACAATTTTAGCGTTTACTCCGACATCCAATTTTGTGTTTCCAGCTGGATTAAATGCATAAGAAATAATTGCTGCATAATCGGATTGTGAAAATTTAGTGATTTTATCGTAGTCAATATTTCCTTCTGGGTCAATTAATTGAGTAGTATTCAAAATATTATCAATACCCAATCTCACAACAGAAACTCCGAAAACTCCTGTTTCCAGAACTTTTGCATAAGCCAAGTAATCATATTTTGCAATCGATTCGAAATATTCGGCGTGCATTGCTGCTCCCTGCCAATCTCGTTCTATCGACATCAAACCTGCCGGGTTCCACATAGGAGAATATACATCGTCCTGATTGGAAATCACAGCTCCTCCCATAGCAAGGCCTCTGGCTCCTGCTCCGATATTCAGGAATTCATTAGAATATTTCCTTATAATTTGAGCCTGAGAAGTCCCAAATAATACGAAAGAAGCAAGTAAAAAATATTTTTTCATCATATAAGTTTGATGCTTAGTTAAAGTTTTTTTGTTTTTCTGGCTTTTATTAATCCATTTGCAATGATTGCCAGTATCATAACACCAGATGCAATATAAAATATTGGGCTCATATGTTCCGATTCTCCAAAGATAAAAAAAGCTAGTATAATTCCGTAGACTGGTTCTAAATTAACTGTTAAAATTAGTGTAAAAGGCGAAATATACTTCATTAGGTTCACCGATTCCAACATCGGGAAAGCTGTAAAAACACTTGCCAATAAGCATATTAACGCAATATCGCTATAACTTATTTCATTCATGTGAAAAATTTGACCACTAAATAAATAAAATATCAATAAAACGAACCATCCAGAGAAGATTTCATAAAAAATAATGTTCCCGGAGCTTGTTTTCCCAAACATTTTTCCATTAAAAACAGAAAATATAGTCCCAAAAATAGCACAAAAGACTCCGTAAATTATTCCTTCTTTATATTGAAACTCTGTTTTAAAAATCAATAAAATACAGGAAACAATCACCACTCCCATGATAACCTCCGATGCATCGATCTTCCTTTTAAAAATAATGGGTTCTAAAATGGAAGCAAATAATGTTGATAATGATAAACAGCTTAATGCTATTGAGACGTTTGAAACTTTGATCGAATAAAAGAAGCAATACCAATGTAAAGCCATAGCTACTCCGATCGCAGCCAACTGAAAGAATATTTTCTTAGAAACTTTTATACTCTCTTTTTTATAGACTCTGATAAAAGCGTATAAGAAGATTGCGGCAAACAGCATTCTGTAAAATACCAGGATTTGTGCATTAGCTTGAATCAGCTTTCCCAGAATTGCGGTGAACCCCCACAAAAAGACAATTAAGTGTAATCTGAAAAGCGCTAATTTATGCATATCCTATCTCCTTTTATTTTTTAACATGCAAATTTACAAATAGCTTTTACAAATCTTATAAAAAATACGTATTTACTTCAATTAAATTTAAGAAATTATATTAAATATTAATATTGGCTTCAATTTTCTTTAGAAAAGACATTCATCCAAACAAAAAACCCTGAAAGTCTGTTAAACTTTCAGGGCCTTCAAATAATAAACTATTAAAAAAATAAACTAGGAACTTAGAGTATTTCATAGAGAATATTATCCCTATAACTCTTATGTAAAGTTAGAAAAAATATCAAACATTTAAAACATTTTTTTGTTAAATATTTCACAAAAATCTGAAAACCAATCTATTAAACACTTGTTTTATTTAAATTCAGAATTCTTATAAAAAGAGTATCTTTAGACGGAAAAATTTGAAATTTTATGGACATTGAATTCAACAAAAGAGAAGATCAGAACAGATTAAAACTATCCGAAATAAATAGACTACTTGCTGAAATAAAAAAAGGAGGAGGCGAAAAACGACTTCAAAAACTTCGCGATGAAGGAAAAATGACGGCAAGAGAAAGGGTGGAATATCTTCTTGATAAAGATTCAGATTCTATAGAAATCGGTGCATTTGCAGGTTACGAAATGTACCCGGAACATGGAGGATGTCCGGCTGGTGGTGTTATTGTGATGATGGGATATGTTTCCGGAAGACAATGTTTGATTGTTGCCAACGATGCCTCAGTAAAGGCTGGAGCTTGGTTTCCAATTACCGGAAAGAAAAATTTAAGAGCTCAGGAAATCGCCATGGAAAATAAGCTTCCAATCATTTATCTGGTAGATTCTGCAGGCGTTTATCTTCCAATGCAGGACGAAATTTTCCCTGATAAAGAGCATTTCGGTAGAATTTTTAGAAATAATGCTAAAATGAGCTCGATGGGAATTATCCAGATTTCAGCAGTAATGGGAAGCTGCGTTGCTGGTGGAGCTTATTTACCTATCATGAGTGACGAAGCGATGATTGTTGATAAAACAGGCTCAATTTTCTTAGCAGGAAGTTATTTGGTAAAAGCTGCAATCGGCGAAACTATTGATAATGAAACGCTTGGAGGAGCAACTACACACTGCTCAATTTCAGGAGTTACAGATTATAAAGCTAAAGATGATAAGGACGCTTTAAACAGAATTAAAACGATCATGAAATCTATCGGAAGCACTGAAAAAGCGGGCTTTGATAGAATTGAAAGTTTCCCACCAAAAGAAAGTCCAGACAATATTTTCGGAATTGTACCTGTTTCCAGAGCTGATCAATATGATACATTGGAAATTATCAAATGTATGGTCGATAATTCTGAATACGATGAATATAAACCCGATTACGGTAAAACGATTATCTGTGCAACTGCCAGAGTTGATGGTTGGTCCGTAGGAATTGTGGCTAATCAGAGAAAATTAGTAAAAAGCGGTAAAGGAGAAATGCAGTTTGGTGGAGTTATTTACTCCGATTCGGCTGATAAAGCAACAAGATTTATTGCAAACTGTAATCAAAGAAAAATTCCTTTAATATTCTTACAGGATGTTACCGGTTTTATGGTCGGTTCAAAATCTGAGCATGGAGGAATCATAAAAGACGGTGCAAAAATGGTAAATGCTGTTGCAAACTCTGTTGTTCCTAAATTCACCATTATTACAGGAAATTCTTACGGAGCAGGAAATTATGCAATGTGTGGAAAAGCTTACGATCCAAGATTAATCGTTGCATGGCCTTGGGCAGATCTAGCTGTAATGGGTGGATCTCAGGCTGCTAAAGTTTTAGCTCAAATCCAAGAATCTACATTGAAAAAACAAGGTAAAGAAATTACCGAAGAAGAACATAATGAAATTTTAGATACTATTTCTAAAAGATATCAGAAACAAACGGAGTCTACTTATGCAGCAGCAAGACTTTGGACAGATGCTATCATCAACCCTACAGATACCAGAAAATGGATCTCTATGGGTATCGAAGCCGCAAATAATGCTCCTATTACAGAGAAATTTAATTTGGGAGTTATACAAGTCTGATAAATCGATTTTAATTAAAATATCAAGTCTTACTTTAAAAGTAAGGCTTTTTTATTGAGTTAAAAAATATTAAAGAAGCATAAAGTTTCAAAACTTTCTTCAGTAAGGCAGAATTTTTGTTACTAAATTAAGCTTAAAAGCTAATAGCATTATAACCTTTTTTATTACTAATCCCAAAAGGAAACCTATGAAAAGATTTTTTGCAGTACTTATTACTATTTACACTATTTTGCTTTTATACATGATGTTTATCGGATGTGACAGAGAAACGTCATCTACAAGCTACTTTCAGCTAATTCCATTTAAAACGATTCATCATTTTTTCTGTGATGATCATATTCACAGACAAACATTTTTAATTAATATAATTGGAAATATCTTTGTTTTCAGTCCGTTTGGATTTTTAGGATTAAGTATTAAAAAACTAAATAAAATTATTCCTACCACTCTATCTTTTATCATTTCAATAAGTTTAATTGAATTAATTCAGTCTATTACAGGCAGAGGTGTTGCTGATATTGATGATGTATTTTTAAATACTCTAGGAATGCTACTGGGTTACTTTATATTCAAATATGCAGCTTGGAAAAATATAGCTAATATTAGAACTTATTTTGATCTGGAATATAAATTGCAAACGGCTTAAATTATATGAATTCAATTATTTTCTTTTGTATATCTAAATAATAGCAATCAATAAAGTCTTATTTTAGGTAGGTTTTGAGTATTACTTCAAGAATATACTATCATAAATAATACAACATAATAAATTAGCCATTTCTGATTTCATCAATAGGAGCGGGTTTTAACCCGCTTTGATTATATATATAATCGGCTTTAGCCAAAATTTAAAATTTCAAGATAATACTTCCTGGAAAATCTTCTATATAGGTTTCAATTACCTACCATTTATTTAACAAGATTAGTTTAGATCCTTCCAGGATGACAAAGAGACTGCTTCTAGCTTCTATCAAAAATACTGATCAATGATAATTTATCAATAATCAATGATTTCTTATTACCCATTACTTATTGCTCCTGTGCTGAGTTCTTGAGGTATATATCAAAAAAAAGTCTCATACAAATGAATGTATGAGACTTTTAAATAAAAACTGGCGGCGACCTACTCTCCCGCTTTCGCAG
>NZ_JAWRXH010000023.1:0-499 GCF_046535115.1 Chryseobacterium sp. SIMBA_038 | reverse complement strand
CTGGCACGACAGGTTTCCCGACTGGAAAGCGGGCAGTGAGCGCAACGCAATTAATGTAAGTTAGCTCACTCATTAGGCACCGGGATCTCGACCGATGCCCTTGAGAGCCTTCAACCCAGTCAGCTCCTTCCGGTGGGCGCGGGGCATGACTATCGTCGCCGCACTTATGACTGTCTTCTTTATCATGCAACTCGTAGGACAGGTGCCGGCAGCGCTCTGGGTCATTTTCGGCGAGGACCGCTTTCGCTGGAGCGCGACGATGATCGGCCTGTCGCTTGCGGTATTCGGAATCTTGCACGCCCTCGCTCAAGCCTTCGTCACTGGTCCCGCCACCAAACGTTTCGGCGAGAAGCAGGCCATTATCGCCGGCATGGCGGCCCCACGGGTGCGCATGATCGTGCTCCTGTCGTTGAGGACCCGGCTAGGCTGGCGGGGTTGCCTTACTGGTTAGCAGAATGAATCACCGATACGCGAGCGAACGTGAAGCGACTGCTGCTGC
>NZ_JAWRXH010000083.1:0-316 GCF_046535115.1 Chryseobacterium sp. SIMBA_038 | reverse complement strand
CCCGAAAGGCCGTTTCGCAGATGTACATTGGAATAATATTCAAATTTTGATTTCAACCTGGATGAAACCCACCAGCTCACCAGCATTGAAATACCAATAATGATATAATAACCCGCCATTTTATATAGATTTTGTGTTCAATTTTTAACCATAATGATATAAAAACTGTGCCAAAGTATACGATATTATTATTTATATTTGTCCTCAAATTACCTCAAAAAACATGTCTACAATTTCAATTATTGAAGTAAAAACAGCTGGTCAACTCAAGCAATTCGTAAGATTTCCGATGGATTTATACAAAAATAATCCATAC
>NZ_JAWRXH010000082.1:0-317 GCF_046535115.1 Chryseobacterium sp. SIMBA_038 | reverse complement strand
AGCTAGAAGCCATATCAGAAGAAACGGCTCACAATAAAGAAGAGGAAGTACAGGCTGAAATTGAAGAAAATGCAGGTGAAAATTTCACTCCAACAGCAGTTATTGATGAAGATGTGATCACCTCAGAAACTGAAGAAGAAAAAGTTGAAGAAGAGGAAAATCTAAGCTTTGAAGAAACAGAAAGCTTATTGCCGGCAGAAAATAAAGAGGTAGAATCGGTAGAACCTGAAGCTATTATTGAAAACGAAAATAGTTCAGTTTCTATATCCGAAGATGAGCCAAAAGAATCAGGAGCTGAACTAAGCTTCCACGGAACT
>NZ_JAWRXH010000081.1:0-318 GCF_046535115.1 Chryseobacterium sp. SIMBA_038 | reverse complement strand
CTCAGTGAGAGACGGCGATCGCAAAGAGCAAGTACGAGCGGCGCAGGTGGTTCGACCCGGAGCCCCTCTCTGCCGTGCTGTGGTCCGCCAAGACTCAGGCTCCGGCTGGGCGTGATAGCGACGCCAGATGCCATCGAGCATCCGATTCCGCTGAGATTGAACGTTTCTCGTGGGTCGATCTGCGACAGTCACCCGCCGCAGGACGGTAGCCGCCCCCGCGCCCTGACTACCACCCGCCACAGGCCTCCCGACGAGAGCCCAAACGACGCATCTTCCCCACGACGGACCGCACGACGCGATTCGAGGGTTTTCTATAAA
>NZ_JAWRXH010000080.1:0-318 GCF_046535115.1 Chryseobacterium sp. SIMBA_038 | reverse complement strand
CATGCACTTCAAGCCGTCTGCCATCCGGAAAACAAAAGCAGAACAGTGACTACTAACTTGCTCATTAGAATTTCAACCTTGCGGAAAAATGGCGCTATTCAGGCGCTTTCCCGGTCTACGGAAAGTCCACAGGATGACGCCCGGCACCCACCGAAAGCTGATGAGGCCAGGATCGTCAGAAGGAAAAACTCGCTTCCTCGGTCATGACGCCGAAGTCGTCCACGGCGACCCAGGCCACCTTGCGTGGCTCTGTTGCGGCGATCGGATAACTCGCGGTTTCATGCGGGGCCAGCAGCGCCGCTTCCGGGATATCAACCC
>NZ_JAWRXH010000079.1:0-319 GCF_046535115.1 Chryseobacterium sp. SIMBA_038 | reverse complement strand
ACTCAAGTAAATCAGTTATAATTTCTTCAGGAAACCTAAATTTTAGAATCTTAGCAGGTATACCTCCTACTATTGCATATGGTGGTACATCTTTGTTTACAAAACTTAAGGCGGCTACGATGGAGCCATGCCCTATTGTTATTCCTGATTTTATTACACTTTTAGCACCTATCCAAACATCATGACCAATAATTGTATCTCTATCATATTCATACTTTACCTTTCTCTTAAAACTTGTATCTTCATGTCCTCTCATTAAAGTATTACTATACTGTATATTTGATGTCGATAAAAAACTAATAGGATGAGCAGCAGCTCC
>NZ_JAWRXH010000022.1:0-506 GCF_046535115.1 Chryseobacterium sp. SIMBA_038 | reverse complement strand
ACCACCACCGGTACCAGATTTTTTGATGTTCAGCCAAGAGGTCAGACCGGTCTGTTTGGTTTTCTGCCAACGCAGGTCTTCTTTACGGTAACCGAAACCTTCCAGGATACGCAGAACCGCCGGCAGAACCTGGTTTTCGATGTAGTATTCCGCGTCGTATTTGTGTTTACGCGGGTCGTATTCTTCCGCCAGGATCGCACGGTTAGAGATCGGACCGTCACCACGCAGAACGATGTAACCGATAACCATACCCGGTTTGATTTTAACACCTTTCGCCGCCAGACGTTTCGCAACCGCAACGTGCGGGCCGATCGCTTTGTATTCGTGCAGCGGACGGGTGATCTGTTCGTAGATCGCCAGTTTTTCCGGCGGGATTTCGTATTTAGACAGTTTCTGGGTAACTTCTTTAACGATACGAACCGCTTCTTCAACGTTACCGTGTTTCAGGATCGCTTCCAGAACACGCGCCTGGGTTTCTTTCGCGATTTCAGACCAGTCACGACGAA
>NZ_JAWRXH010000078.1:0-321 GCF_046535115.1 Chryseobacterium sp. SIMBA_038 | reverse complement strand
GAGAAACACCTTTTCGTCATAGATGCCTTCCTCGATCTGTTGTTCTAAAATCACTCTTGAGATTTACTATGCTCCCGAGTCTTTGTTTGTCGCCAAATTTGTGGGACGGTCCAACTTTTTAAAAGGCAGCTGGTCGAATCCACACACCTTTTTGCTGGAGAAGGCAGGGGGGCAGACACAGCCGATTCCGGTATCGCGCGACTATGGTTCGTTTCACGCTCACCGCGTACTGCCGGTGCGGCCCGATCAGCTAAAGCTAAAGGCTTGGCACCAAGGCATGGACGGTGTCGTGGGGAAGGTAACTCATGTCCAATTCCAAGG
>NZ_JAWRXH010000021.1:0-507 GCF_046535115.1 Chryseobacterium sp. SIMBA_038 | reverse complement strand
ATCCTTTGTTTTGTGTTTTACAATTCTGGAAGCCAATAATGCAGGATCCATCAACTGACTTTCTTTCCACGGATTCTGTGTTTGCTGCGCCTGTCCAAAAATTGAGCAGACAAAGCATACCATAATAAACAAATACTTCATACTTCTATTTTTCACAAATATATAAATGATTTGTTGGATGGTAAAAAGCTATAAGCTGTATTTTCCTGATGGTGACTGGATATTTTAAACATCTATATTCTTTTTCGGAGTGATATGGACTACATTGGAGGCTCCCGGTTCTATAATAAGCCTGGTTCCTAATCCTCTTTCCTGTTCCCGACCTTCTATGGCGGACCCTGTTGCTAGTGTTAACTTCCCCTGAAAAACAGGATGTGGCGGTATTCAATTTCCTCTTCCTCAAGCTGAATGATGATGGACGTGGCATCAATTCTATGGCGTGTTCCATCTTTTGCGACTGCAAATGCAGCATATTGTTTAAGCTCTTTCATTTTTTTCAGATAATGA
>NZ_JAWRXH010000077.1:0-325 GCF_046535115.1 Chryseobacterium sp. SIMBA_038 | reverse complement strand
CGATCCTGCAATCGAGACAGGTTTTCGTCCGAAACCCCTGGACCGTCGTCCCGTACCTGAAGGCAAACCGCGCCGGCGTCCTGCCAGGTTGCGATTTCCACACTTCCGCGTTCACGACCGTATTTGATAGCGTTATCGACGAGGTTGTCGAGCAGCACGCGGATCAATGTCGGTGGAGCGTGCACGATCGTGTGCTCGTCGGAGCGTGATGTCAGCAACATCTGCTTGAGGTCGGCTCGCGCCTGAAAATCCATCACGCAGGCGTGTACTACGCGCGCCAGGTCGACGTCCTCGCCGGGCATCGGTACCGTCTCGTCAAGCCTCG
>NZ_JAWRXH010000076.1:0-325 GCF_046535115.1 Chryseobacterium sp. SIMBA_038 | reverse complement strand
CTGATTGAGCCTTACTAAACATATTTTCACTATATTATGAAATATGATTAATTATTTTCGTTTATTTAAAAAATAACCTTGCCACCATTAACCCACGTATTATCCTTACTCCAACTTCCACTACAATCTCCCTGCATATACTTAACTACGCTCTTCTTGAAAACATCAACAATTACACATACATAATTTTCATACAGCCGCTTATTGAGACCATCCTCAACGTAGCCTTTTGAAATATGATCCGATACCATAAATCTTTTGTCAGGAGATATTCCCAACATTTTCCCGTCTGAGTAATTGGCACTGCCATATCCCTGTATTTTAT
>NZ_JAWRXH010000075.1:0-327 GCF_046535115.1 Chryseobacterium sp. SIMBA_038 | reverse complement strand
GTATGTTCAGGCTGAGTTGAGAGCAGTATACGATGCAATTTCAGTGTGCGCTTCCCGTTCGGACGTATCGAGTGCGTCAGAGTCTGACCATTTACTCAAAGATATAGATGTGGTTCTGACCGACGTCAGTTCCCAGCTCCGGATTGCGACGCTCAAACATCTTGGCGACCTTTTCTGCGATCGTGATCGATGGGAGGTGGCTGCAAAACTACATGAGCACGCGAAGTCCGAACTCGAGAAGCTTACAGAGCCAGAGAAGCTGAGCGACTTTGCTTTGGCAATGAAGACTTTGATCAATCAATCGCTGGCCGCCTCCGCGGCCATCAC
>NZ_JAWRXH010000074.1:0-327 GCF_046535115.1 Chryseobacterium sp. SIMBA_038 | reverse complement strand
CTCGCGATCACTCAGAACCTGCTGCAGGTTCGGCGTAGACGCCGAAATAGCGAGTGCCTGGACCAGATTGGCGCGGCTCACGATCCCCACGACCTCATTGCCGCGCACGACAGGAACGCGTCTGATGTGCAGCTTTTCGAGAATACGGGCCACCTCGTCGATCGGCGTCATCTCCTGAACAGTGACGACGTGCTTCGTCATGACATCCTTGACGAGATGCGCATGCGTTTTCACATAGTCGGCGGCATCGTCGCGGCGGGCAGTCAGCAGTTCCATCCACCAGGCGCGATGTGGCCTGTCCGTTTCGATCTCCACGCGTCGCACCAG
>NZ_JAWRXH010000073.1:0-329 GCF_046535115.1 Chryseobacterium sp. SIMBA_038 | reverse complement strand
GATCGAAGAATGACGTACCTGCCAAATCAGAATAAGTTCTTTTGGTCTCTGTTGTTTTGAAAAGTTCACGTGGTTTTGTTCTTAAGGCTCTAAGAACTACGTGGTCATGGGTAGTTGTGTTCCCTTGCCATGTTACTTTATTCCAGGTAGCTTGCTCTCCTTCGTTAATTCTAACTTCAAGATTCACAGCATCTCCTGAAACTGATTTTTCAACCGGTGTTACGTTAGAGAAAAGGTACCCATTATTCATGTATACAGACTTGATATCGGAATCATCTTCCTTACCACCGTCTTCTCCTACTTTTTTGTTGAATCCTACTGCATCGTAA
>NZ_JAWRXH010000072.1:0-329 GCF_046535115.1 Chryseobacterium sp. SIMBA_038 | reverse complement strand
CTGGTCGCGTCGCTCGACGATTCTGCCGGATTTCATCGGCCTGACGATCGCTGTTCACAACGGCCGTCAACACGTTCCGGTGTACATCTCGGAAAACATGGTCGGCCACAAGCTTGGCGAGTTCGCACTGACCCGTACGTTCAAGGTTCACGCAGCCGACAAGAAGGCCAAGAAATAAGGGGCAATCAAGATGGAAGTGAAAGCAATTCATCGCGGTGCCCGCATCTCGGCGCAAAAAACGCGCCTTGTGGCTGACCAGATCCGCGGTTTGCCGGTCGACAAGGCGCTGAACGTTCTGACGTTCTCGCCGAAGAAGGCGGCTGGCATCG
>NZ_JAWRXH010000071.1:0-329 GCF_046535115.1 Chryseobacterium sp. SIMBA_038 | reverse complement strand
AGCAGCTTTCGAAGCTTGTTCCAGGTCTTGACTTTCAGGTGTCGCAGTCGCGGCACACCCTCCGCGTCGTCGACGCAAAGCACTGAGCGGAGGACGCAATGCCGCTCCTCATCGTGCTGCTAATGTTTCTGGCTTTCGCAACCGAATACGAGGAATCGGTCTGGACTCGCGCGCAGAACGCGCGTGTTTCACAAGAAGCCAACGTAGTCGGCGACAGCATGCGCGTGTATCGGACGTACGTGCAGCAATACTCGACCGCAAACCCGTCCTACACTGGCCAGGTTCCCGATAGCGTGTTACCCACGTGGTACGTACGCCCGACGTCCGTC
>NZ_JAWRXH010000020.1:0-521 GCF_046535115.1 Chryseobacterium sp. SIMBA_038 | reverse complement strand
ACAAGGATCATTACAATTTGAAAACCGGCAAGCGCACGTACAGGAAGTAGTTTCTGTACGTTCATAGCCCTAAGAATAAGCAGTAAAGCAATAGTAGCAAAAGCAATAGACATAATGCCCAGAGGTTTTGAGAATATCCACTTTAAAAGAGGGATGTCTGAAATATATGCTGTTAAAAATACAAGAAGTCCGGTAATAACTACGAAGATCATGGTTTGCTTAGATTTTCTGATCATTAAAAGCAAATCGGCTTTATCACGAGTTTCTCTTAATGAAAAAATGGAAGCAAGATAAGCGCAAAGTGCTACCGTAAATAAACCTACAGAAACTCCGAACCAGTTTAGCCAACTATAAATATACAGATCCAGAAAAGTGGTCGCATCAGGATTAATGGATTGCGAAACGGTCGCCGCTGCTATTAATCCTAGAAACAAAGGTGTTAAAAGGCTGGCGTAGTAAAATATCTGAGTATATAATACCTGCCAGTTATCTTTTACGGCATCATAATGTCTAAATGTAAA
>NZ_JAWRXH010000003.1:0-589016 GCF_046535115.1 Chryseobacterium sp. SIMBA_038 | reverse complement strand
AAATTAGTAAGTTTATAAACCGAAAATCCTCCTTAAAGATTTAAACCAAAATGTCTAAATTGGTTTGAAGACATACACTGAGCTTTGATTTGTTCGAAAGTTATTACTTTTCTATTTTTCACTCTTTCCAATTCACTTATTTCTCTTTCTAAGTCAATTATTTCATAAGACTTATATCCTAATATTAAGGGAAAAATTGTTTTCAACTTTTGCAAATGTTCCCAAGAATCAGTTTTATAGAACATTGTTGTTGGATTTGCAATAATATTTTGGGTTTGAAACTGAAAAGCTGCTGTATCTCTAAAGCTTGCAGCATAGTCAAAAGAACTTTGATTGTCTCCTGTCTCAATATTTTTAAACCCAGCGATATCATTCATAAAAGATTTAAAATATAAAGTATTAATTGCGTAATCCTCTTTATTTCTTAACCATTTATTACTTCTAAGTTCAATTTTCTTATCACTATTCGATTCTTCTTTATAGAAATACATTTTGGATTTATGGTCATCAAAATTTTCTCTTCCAAAGAAAAAAAACTCATTATTGATTTTTACGTAGATTGCAAAAACTTCTGTAGTTTCTCTAATAAGTCCAATAGGTATGTTACATTCGCCACTACCCAAGCAGTAATCAATTATACTTATTATAGCTGATTTTCCTTTTTGACTAGTGCCAGTTATAATATTAATTTTTCCCTCTTTAAAAGTTAAAAATCTAGGTTTTAAATCTTTATTTTTGGGATATAGAATGACATTAAGTATTTGAAAATTCATTAAAATCTTATATTTAATTCTATTTGTATATTTTTATCATCAGTTTTTGCAAACATATTACCCAGCCTCCTTGCTGTATCTTGTATATTTTTGATTGTATTTTCTCTACCAGAAAATGAAGGGATAAAAATTTTATTTTTTAAGTCTTCAGGTTTAATAGTGATTTCATTATTTTCATTAATTGATAATAATTCTCTATTGAATGCAAGGTTTAGTGCATCAAATGTTTGAGGAGACATTTTATTTGCTCTTTCTTGTAATCCTAAAAGAATAGATTTATTTTTTACCAGAGCAGTATATAATTCTGTTGATGACTTAAATGTTCTCATAGTATCTTTATGATAAACTATTGGTAAAACATAGAATAAATATTCAAGCTTGGGAAAATTATTCTTATTCTTTTTATTTACAGCCAAAACACAATAACCTTGCACGAAACTATAACATGCTAAAGCTCCTATTCCAACGTTTTGAATAATGTCATAAAGGTTAAATTCTTGTTTAAGATTTTTTATCATCTTCTAATAATTTTTCCCAATTTGGATGCCATCCAATTTCAGGGATATTTGACAATTTTAAAAAACTACCATTTTTTACATACATATTTTCAATATTGAACCCTATATCAAACTTAAATTTTATCTCTAAGTCCTTAATTATGTAAGTATATATTTGGAATCCTAATTGATTTAGTTCATCATCACTATAATTATGTATTTCTTTGGTTATTGTAGAAAAGAAATGATTTTCCCATTCATTTTTACAATTCTGTAAAAAATCAATAAAATCCTCTCTTGTTAGATTTCCTGTATTTATAATGTGAGTATGTTCAATTTCATATCTAATAAAGTCTTCTATAGATTTTGTGATAAAATGTTCTTTTGATTTACTATTTATATTCAACAAATTAATTTGCTGTACAAAAATCTCATCTTTCTTGGATTCAACATCTATAGGTAATATATTGATATCCTTTTTTGCTCTAAAAATTGCATTTACAATGGAAGATGATCCTAAGCACAGCTTTAATCTTTCACTAAATTGAAGTTTTGTAAATTCTGCATGTTGGCTACTTTTCCAATTATAAAAACATGTAGTTGTTAACCAGCCAAACAACTCTTCATATATTTTATCTTGCTGTTGCTCAGTATATGAATCAATATGTAATTTAGTAATTATTGACTTTTTTACATCAGTACTCTCCTTGATTTCAATATTCTTGCAAATACTTTCCAATTCTTTTTCATTTGCTAGAGCAAAATCTATCAAGGTCAAGATTTGAGATATAGTATTACCCTTCTTACCACTTTTTGCTTTGTACCCATCCAATTTTTTTTGTTGAAAGTTTCTTAAATCGTGAATTTTCTTTTTTACATCTTCAAAATTATTCTGTACAATAAACTTTAATAATGAACTATCAGAGATTTTTTTATTAGTTGAGCAATATAATTGTGTATTAGAAGTTATTAGCCCTGTTTGAAGTTTTTGAATCCATAGTTGAATTGTCCTCCATAAGGCATATTCTGTATCTTTAAAATTTGATCCACTTTCTAATATTGAATGTTTATCCTGTTCTAAAAGTAGTATAGAACCTTCTTCAGAATGTGCAGCAATATCATCTATTTTTTCTATTGAGATGGATTGTGATTTTTCCTCTAAATTACAAAGAAGAAAAACTGCTCTTTCAAATTGAAATAAATAGCCTGCTATAGAACCTACTGCGGAATCTGACATTTAATTTTATCATGGTTAATTCAAATATACAAATAAAATCCTATTATCAAATATTGTATTTTTTAGTTAATATGCCATCCTAGAAATAAACTTTATGATATTCAGAGCTGAAATTATGCCCTGAAACTATCAATATATAGTGTTTATTTTATAAAAGTATCATATACTAATGATAACAAAAGTGGTTACAAATATTTTAAATAAAAAATATAAAATTGATTATCAGAAATTTAAACTAGTCCCTCCAAATTAGCTAGACTATTTTTAAAATTTTTAAATATAAAGATGAACCATTAGATTTAAATCTTGGGAACAAACAGAAAAACAAGTTCCGCAGTTTTTCCCCTTTTTGCAAAAAAGGCAAGATCGTCTCTTGATATCAAACTTGTAAGTTTGTATATACAAAGACACATCTTGCTATAAATTTCTTACAAAAACATATACTGGTAAAAACATAACGAAAGATCATGCAATATTAATTCAGTATATAAATCATATCAAGCATTTTTTAAAGTATACTAATAACTCGTCTACTTTGCAACTAAGGATAAATAACGTCAACGTTTTAAAAATCACCCTGTATCATTTTATACGCTGAGAAAGTTTAGGTAGGCACATTTTACTCAGGTGCACGAAGATGGCTATCTTCAAAAGATTAATTGAGTTCATTTGCCTCGATATTATTTGTTTTTACCGAAAAGCTGTAATGCCATTTCCTTGTCGATGATAATGATATTTCCATTTTGAATTATTGCCTTATCCAGAATACCCGATGATTTCACTTCCGATGCTTTTGAAACCGAACATCCTAAAATTTTAGCCAGACCTTTCAGACCATATTCATATTTTTTTTCAGCACTGAAGTTCTTCGAAACTTCCAAAAATTCCTCAATAGTCAATTGCCAAATCGGAGTTTTTAAATCTATTTTTTTCATAACTAGCCGTTTAGATTTTCTTCACTTAAAAAATTCTCCAAGTTTTCACTCATGCAACTGCACTGAGCCATCTTTTTGAACAGATCAAAGCTGAGAAAAATTTCAATTAACCTTTCGGTAGTATTTCGTAACTACCGAAAGATTCTAAAAAAAACTTCAATTCACGCAGTTTTCATCACTTTTTTAAATTTAATGATAAAGAGATAATTACAAAAAATTTCAATATTCAGTAAATTGATACGTTATTCGTCAGAATTATCAAGATATTGCTCCAAATTCTGTTGAATTAGCTTCAAAAATTTGGTTCGATCTATTTTTCTCAACTTAATTTCGTTTAATGTCTTGTGATAATTGCCTAAATTGATATTTAAAGCAGTCTCAGCCCATCGAAATATATCCGAAGGCTCTGCTTTGCCCGCATCGAAGCATTTTGTCAAATAGAGAGCGTACAGTAGTTCAATCAGTGCCACTTTAGGAGCTGTCCACTCCAACGGGCTGTGTTGAAATACCAAATGATCGACTACATAATCGGAATTTATTTTGGTGGTAAGATATAAATCCAAACGGTCATTCGCCAGTATTTGCGAGACGGTATGATCATGGGAAGTTGAAAATGACTCGTCGTAGCTGTAAAGTTCGGGACTTAATTTTAATTTAAAATCAAATTTGAACTTCACGAAATATTTCTTGTCAAGATAAGTTGCTTTTCGTTTGTAGTAACTGATAAATTCTTTGTGCTCCTGATAAAAGTAAATAAGATTTGCTCTTTCTGTTTCATAGTAGTTTTTTAAAACTAAAGGATCTGCATACGGTTTTGAGCTCTCGATCGCAAGCAGCTTTGAATAATAAATATAAACAGAAACAAACTTGGGCTTTGTAACCTTAAAAAACTCAATTTCTTCACTCCAGTCTTTAAACTCATATTCCTGAACATAGGATTTCAATGTTCTGATCGCAGTATCAGTAAGCATCAAAATTTCTTCAGCATAGGAAAGAACTTCACTTTTGTTTCGGAGTACTGTATCAATATCGTTGCTGAGGTTTTTCCATAGTTCATCAATCTTTCTCTTAAAATTAATTCCGGTCATAATTATAATTTTTTATGACCATAAAATTCGTGTAAAAATTTAAACCTTTGGCTGATTCAACTCCTCAAAACGTTTCCGTATAAAATCTGTCGGGCTCATTCCGTTGATCTGTTGAAAATGCACTCTGAAAACCTGCCTGTTCGACATACCGCACATTTCTGCAAGGCTTTCAATTTTATAATTGAGATACTTTTTGTCTGTAAGCATCAGATTGGTGATATAGTTAATTCTCAACAATTTTATATAATCAGGAAATGAAACATTCATATGATCATTTAAAATATAAGATAGTGTCGTACGGTTGGTGCCCAATATTACTGCAACATCAGGAAGTTTTAGATTTTTATTTAAAAATTGTTTTTTCTCTACAAAAATTTTCAGTTTGATTTTGATCTCTTCAATGATTTCGGCAGAATATTGTTCCTTCACAACATATGTTTCGTTCGGCTCTCTTACTACGATCTGAGGTGTCTTTTGATCATAAGTTACTACATCTTTGAATTTCGAATCCTGATTTCCCAATTCAAACCGTTCCAACAAAAGATTGTATTGCACAGTCAGTTCCTTCTCTTTCCTGCGATGATCAAAGTAAAGATAAATCAAAAGCAGGCCGCCGACCGCAATGGATAAAAAGTAAACAATACTGATAATTTTCTTATCCTTCACCAATAACTTCTTTTCTCCCGCAAAATGTTCTGAATCATATTCTTTCCTGATTTTAGAGGATAGCTTTGGAAAGTCACTGATCATTACAGAATCGGCTTTCACCAATTGATGGGAGTAATACAACAGCATATTATTATTTTGATTTTTTGCGTAATTTATAAGATACTCGTAGCTCGATCTTGTTTCAGGAGTTATGAAATTAAACTTCCTGACAAGAGAATCTATTTTCTTAAAATAAAACACTGAACGGTCTTTGTTTCCTGTATTCCAATATAATTTTCCCAGATAATAATTGACGGTTGCCAAAGATGCATAATCCTGATTGTGCTTTAAAATATCCTCTGCTGATCTTAAACTTTTGAAGGCATTTTCAATATCGCCCTTTCGAATCATCTGGCGTCCCTTAGCCTTTAGAAAATAAGCATACTCAATTGTTTGAAGATTATTTTCTCCAATCTTTTGAAGTCCTATATTAATCAAGGAATCTTCTTTAGAATGCATTTCCAAATCATAATAACATTTGCTCAGCCTGTAAATACTGTTCAGATAGCCGGATTCATTGTTTTGTCTGATAATCTCGTGAATATCCTTTTGATTCATTATTTCTTCGAAATAGAAAGCAGTCTGTTTAAAATGAGCTGCAGCTTCCTCATAATATCCGAGATATGATTTGACGATTCCAAGATGATATACAATTTTATTTTTCAAATAGGCATCATTAGAATTTTTTGAATACTGAAATGCTTTCAAATATTCTTCAAGAGCCTTCCTGAAATTTCTGATATTATAGTAATAAATTATTCCCTTTCCAAGGTAAGCACGTGAAATCTGATCTGAATTACCCGATTTCTTCGCAATGATGATTATACTGTCACCCAACTGCAACTTTTTCTCGGGCTGTCCGGTGAAATAAATAGCCTCCTCATATCCGGCAATCAGCTTTTTTAAATTTTGTTCTTTTCCGGCTTTATCAATATACAAATTCACGAAAACCATCGCCCTCTCGTCATTTTCAGAATAGGAATTGAAAAGGGTCGATAATTCTTTGTAGGTATACTCTTTTTTCTGGCAATAAAAAATATTGACTGCCAAAAGTAATATAAGCGTTATTAGCCTTTTTTGATTTTGCATGTGAGTATGGTTAATCCAAATTTAAGTAAAATACAATGTCGTAGAAGGACGATAAAGTCTAAAAACGATTAGTTTACGCAACACCCTGAAAAGCAACACTTAAAACTCACATTTTGGAGGAATAATGTACCAATTATTCCCTACAAAATGATCCATTGATCCATCCGATGCTTTTATTGCAGTCGATATCATTATAATTTCGAACCAGAATTCTAAATCAACCGGCCGGGATAACATTTTAAAAATCATCAGAACATTATGAAAAAGTATATCTCAATTTTAAGTTTATTAACTGTATTGGCGCTTCAATCATGTGAAAGAATTGATGCCGGTGCAGATACAGAAAATCCGGAAAAACCGCTTATGAAAGATTTTTTAAGACCTACCGAAAAACAATCTTCAGACGACGATGCTTCGACAGTTTTTTCGAGAGAAGCCAACGAGGACAATTTGGATACAGGTGATGACGATGAGCCACGAAAAGACAAGCAGCATTGGAGAACCGTTCGGGATTCTTTGCAAACCAGCAATAAGCAATATGATAACAGTGAAAGGTAAACAAATCATACTTGAAACCGGCAAAAAATGTACAGTCAGTGGAGAATGGGAATTAATAGGTCCGGTTTCAACAATAGTGTATGTTTCAAAAGGACAGCCAATGCCGGATTACTGCGGCAGTAAAGTCAAGTGGATTTTAATTGATAACGGATAAATAATCAACCATGAATACCATCAAAACAAGAATTGTAGAATTTACAAGCTATTTTTTCATACTGCTGTTTTGCTATGCAAGCATCAGTAAAATATTGGACTTCGAAAATTTCCGGATTCAGATCGCTCAATCACCTTTATTGAGTGCATTTGCAGATATTGTTTCTTACAGTGTACTAACCATAGAACTATTGGTGAGCAGTGTGCTGGTTTTTGAAAAAACAAGAAGACTCGGTTTGTACTGTTCTTTTGTTTTGATGATAGAGTTCACGGTTTACATATATTTGATCTTGAACTACAGTGATTTTATTCCCTGCTCGTGTGGAGGTATTTTGGAGGATATGGATTGGAAAACCCATTTGATCTTCAATATTGCAACAGTACTATTGGCAGCGGTGGCCATATTTCTTCAAAGTGCCGAAAGTAAGAAATCCGCGCAAAAAACTTCGCTTTGGTTATTGGTACTGGCGGTTGTAAGTGGTTCATCAATAATAGTTTTATATCAGAGATCTGAATATATCATCAAAAAGGAAAACAATTTTACGAGACGATTTTTGCAGCACCCTCTGAAACAGGAAAAAAGGTTAAATCTTGGATTCAATTCTTATTATTTTGCAGGGACGACCAAAGATTCGATCTATTTGGGAAATTACACTACTCCGTTTACATTGACATCAATGGATATTGATTTTAAAGATGTAAAAGAATTAAAAGTCATTCCTGATGTACGTAGCTACCAGTTCAAACGTGCACAATTTCAGGTCAACGGAAAATACTACTATCTGTATGACGGATCAGTACCTGTAATTTACAGGGGAATCATCGGTCAAAAAAATGCGCAGACATTGAGTTACGGTCAGGCATATTTCAGCCAGTTGGTGAATATGGATGAAAATTCCTTTTCTCTCAGTACTTTTTACGCACCGAGAAAAACCCAGTCTTTAGGATTGCTGTTTCCTGAGTCGCATGAAAGTTTGTTGATAAAGCCCGATCTTCTAAAAAATCACAAAGATCCTGTTTTTGAAACCGACGGACAGTTGCACTACGACTGTAACAACCAGCAACTGGTGTACGTTCATTATTACAAAAATGAGGTCATAGTGATGGACAAGGCTATGAACCTGAAGGCAACATACAAAACCATTGATACAATCAGCCGGCCGCAGATTGACATCTCGGAAATGTCTGACGGCAGAAGAAAAATGAATCATCCGCCACTGGCTGTCAATAAAAAATCTGTTGTACAGTACGGTCTTTTGTTCAACGAATCAAATTTAATCGGGCGGGATGAAAGCAGGGAAATTTGGAATACTTCCTCAGTTATCGATGTATACTCTACTCTTGAGCAGAAATACATCGGAAGCTTTTACATTCCAAAACCCAAAGAAATAAAAAAAATTCAGTTTCAGGTAACTGATCAATACTTTATTGTATTGATAGGAAATGAAATCGTGAGATACCGTTTTGCGCAGAACCTGTCTCAACATTTCATTAAGGGAAATGCCGAAAACCTTCAAAAAGAGTAGGCAACAATATCAAATTTCAACATCATGAAAAAAATGAGAAAAATCGCATTGCCTGTAGCAGTCCTTTTATTGGGTGCCGGAAGTGCGTATGCTGGAACAGCATTTGAAACTAAGACTGCGGAAATGCAGGGATACTTTTACAACGAATCGGCACCGTCCGAAAAATGTACCCTCGTAGAGAAGCGCTGCACCACAGAAATCGGCCCGGTATGTACCTGGAATGACGGTTCTGACAATCATGAATTATTCCAAATTGACAATGGTACTTCTTGCGTAGGTCAACTGTTTGAAATTCAGTAAATCAAATTCATTTATCACATGTGAAGGATGCTTTTTAGCATCCTTCTTTCTTTATACCCAATAAATAATTACAATGACAAAAAATTATAATTAAATCAACAATTAGTAGATTTATGTATATCATCTTAACTAAAAATCCTGAATGCCAATTACTCTAAAATCTTCTCATCATACAGAGATAAGGAAAAGATTTAAAACTGAACATGATGATCTATTTACTAATTCTGACCATTTTAAATAAAAAAAATTAGTAATAAGCAAAACAATTAAACCCGTTGCTAACAAGCACTACTATATGTTATGCTTAATCCTTTCCCGATGTTGTTCCCCCCATTTTTCCATAGCTATCAGAACTTCACTAACACTATTACTATACTCAGTAAGCGTATATTCTATTCTTGCAGGATAATCGTCATAGACTTTTCGGGAAATTAACAGGTTTTCTTCTAAATGCCTTAATTCTTTCGATAAAACACGGTTTGTAATTTTCGGAATTGATTGCAAAATTTCGTTGAAGCGATTGTGCCCGTTATAAATGGAAATGATAACAGGCAGTTTCCATTTACCGCCAATTACGTAATGGGTGTCCTGCACAAATTTTATTTTATCATGAAAATTCCACTCTTCTTCTTTTCTAAGCTTATTCATTTTAAGTATCCTTTTGTATACAAGTAACAAAAGTATATCTTTTTGTGAATAATTTTGTTGTAAACAAATGAACATAAGTGTCTTTGATGGTAATTCCACAACATTGTTTAGATTTCCCTAAGGACGTAGCTAAAGTGGCGGTATTTTCAGCAAGCGACGATTCAGCATTTTTAGCCTACAGCAGCATCAAAGTCTCGGGAGGGCTTAAATAAACAATTTTCAATAAATTATATTAACAATAAAAATTATATTAAGATGAATAATCAAAAAGAGCAGGTTTGGTTTATAACAGGAGCTTCAAATGGTTTTGGCTTAGCTCTGACAACGCAATTATTAGACAATGGGTATAAAGTTGCAGCAACATCAAGAGATAAAACAAGCATTGAAGAAAAAATCGATAAGAATTCCAATCTATTAGCACTTACAGTTGATATTACCGACGATAAGGAAGTAAAAGCAGCGATTGATGAAACGGTAAAGACTTTTGGAAAAATTGATGTTGCCGTAAACAATGCAGGTTATATGCTTTTGGGAGCATTGGAGGAAGTTTCTGCCAAAGAATTTCAACAGTCAGTGGGTGTTAATGTGTTTGCATTCCAAAATGTAATCAGGAATGTAATGCCTTATTTCAGACAACAAAAAAGCGGACATATTTTCAATTTTGCTTCGTCCGCGGGTTATTCCGCCGATGCAGGCGCGGGGAGCTACAACGCTGTTAAATCAGCTGTAATAGGATTCTCCGAAGCATTGGCGCTTGAAGTAAAACCCTTCAATGTGAAAGTGACCATTGTTTCTCCAGGACTTTTCAGAACGAATTTTTTAGGCGCATTTCCGGTAGCCCGAAATAAAATTGAAGCATACGGCACACAACATCTGGTTGATGCTATGAATCAATATAACGGACAGCAACCAGGTAATCCTGATAAACTGGTTAAGATTTTAATTGATACAGCAGGAAAGGAAAATGCTCCTTTGCATTTGCTAATGGGGAAAGATGCCTACCAAAGAGCTGTTACGTATTATCAATCTCAACTCGAAAAATTGGAAGCAATGAAAGATTTGAGTTCATCGACAGACTTTGAATAAAAAATCCTGTATTAGAACACAACCCTAAGAGATTTGGATACAGTCAACATCTTGATACTCACTAATTTTGTTTTAGAAACTTAAAAGTAAAACTTATATGAACAAACGTACAAAAAACCGTGATTTATGGTTGTCCAAGAAGGCGAAACATATCGCTTTCACAACAACCATTATGATGTGCGTTTACACAACGGGTTTCTCTCAAATAGAATTACAAAACAATTTAAATAGTAATAAAATGAAAAATCAAGAAGTTTTGACTTTAGACTATTCGCAGTTAAAGGAAGGAAAGAACAGGGTTTATTTTATGAGCCAAGGTTACAAATTGGCGGGAGATTTATATTTACCCAAAGGGTTTGATAGTGGAAAGAAATATCCAACGATCATATATACACGTGTTGGTACACAGGTTAAAGAGCAAACCGGAGCAACGTATGGTAAGAAACTTGCTGCCAAGGGTTACGCCTTTTTGGTTTTTGACCCTATAAATTTTGGTGATAGCGAAGGCGAAGTAAGAAACTACGAATCAATGCACAATATGATTCCCAATACAACAGATGCGATTAGTTTTTTGAGGACTTTAAAATTTGTTGACAGAGAGAAATTTTATGGACTTGGAGCTTGTGCGGGTGCACCCTATATCTGCAATGTAGCAATTGGCGATGTTCGGATTAAGGCCGTTGCCACGCTTGTAGGTAATTTTGATGCAGCCGCAAGTTTATTTGGTGCTTATCCCAAAGAAGTACTTGACAAAATGTTGGAAGTAGCCGCAGAGGGCAAACAACGCTATTACGAAACAGGCGAATACGATACCGCGCCAACATTTGGTGGAATGCCAATACCACCACCGGAAAATGCTTCCAAAGCATTGAAAGATGCTTATGAATATTATTTCAACAGAGCAGGACACGACAAAATTCCAAATTATTCGCCTAACTATCCTACAATTGGTATGCCTGTCGACCCTGCAAGAGTATTTGTAAATCAGGCGAAGTATTTCACAACACCGTTTTTAGTAATTGCGGGTAGTGAAGCGTTTACGCACGATATGGACAAACAAGTTTATGAAATGGCAACAGGGCCAAAAGAATGGTTTGTTATAGAGGGCGCATCACATATGGACTTGTACGATGTAGATAAATATCTTGACCCGGCAATAGACAAAGTTGATGAATTTTTAAAAAAATATTAAGTGCATAAACTGTAGGATTTTATGTAAAAATCCTACAGTTTATTATTTCAAACAACAAAAACCAATTCGTTAATATGAAAAATCAAAAAATATGGTTCATTACAGGCGCATCAAAAGGCTTGGGCTTGACGTTAATAAAATTGTTGTTGAGTAAAGGAAACAAAGTTGCCGCTACATCTCGTAATGCAGGTGACATTGAGAAACAAATTAAACACGAAAACCTATTGGCATTGACCACAAATCTTGCTGATGATAAAAGTGTTCATGAAGCAATCTCACAAACGATAAACAAGTTTGGAAAGATTGACGTTGCAGTGAATAATGCAGGATATTCTCTTTATGGTAGTGTGGAATCTTTGTCTGATGATGAGTTTCGTCAAATTATGGATATCAATTTTTTCGGAACTGTAAATGTAATCCGAAATGTAATGCCATTTTTAAGAAATCAAAAATCGGGGCATATCATCAATATTTCATCCGTTGCAGGTTACAAAGGTTACGGCAATTCGCCTGCGTATGCTTCAACCAAATTTGCTGTTATAGGACTTTCCGAAGCATTGGCGGAAGAAGTAAAAGCGTTCAATGTAAAAGTCACCGTTGTTGCCCCGGGATTTTTCAGAACCGACTTTCTAAACAAAGGCACTGATTTAATTTGTAAAAATCCAATATCCGAATATCGTATTGAAACTTTGTTGAATTGGCTAAATGAAAACAATGGCAAGCAGACAGGCGACCCGAAAAAATTAGCTAATCATTTGATTGAAATTACCAATCTGGAAAATCCTCCAATTCATCTTTTAATGGGACAAGATGCTTATCAAATCATCGCAGAAAAACGAAATGCAGAAAACGAAGAATTTGAAGTTTGGAAAGAACTGACATTTTCAACCAATATGGATACTACAAAAGATTAGGTGTTTTTAAATAAAAATGGCTTAAAAATAAAAAATGGGAAAACAAAAAATATGGTTTGTAACAGGAGCATCAAAAGGAATGGGGCTGTTACTGACAAAATTATTATTGGATAAAGGCGAAAAAGTTGCTGCTGCTTCTAGAAATACAAATCAATTAGAACAAAGTGTTGGCATTGAAAGCGATAATTTTCTGCCGATTCAATTAGATATTACTAACAGCGAAGATGTTAAACAGGCAATAAACAAAACAGTTGAACATTTTGGAGGATTAGATGTAGCCGTTAATAATGCAGGATTTTCATATATCGGTAGTTTGGAAGAATTAACCGATGATGAATTTAGAAAAGCATTGGACGTAAATTTATTCGGAACGGTGAATGTGATCAGGGCTTCAATGGCACAATTTAGAAAACAGCGTTCTGGGCATATTATCAATATAGCTTCTGCGGCAGGCTATATTGCAGGTGCACATATCGGAAGTTATGTTACATCAAAATTTGCAATGGTAGGTCTTACTGAATCATTGGCATTAGAAACTGCACCGCTTAATGTGAAAGCTACGGTTGTGCTGCCGGGTTCTTTCAGAACTAATTTTCTTGATAAAGGCTCAATAACTTACACAAGGCACAGAATAGAAGCATACGGTAGTGATCAAACGTTTCAAAGCTATTCAGAAAGAGCGGGAACACAGCCGGGAGACCCTAGAAAATTAGTAACTGAATTGTTTAATTTAGCTAATATGGAAAACCCACCTGTACATTTAATTTTAGGGGCGGATAGTTTTAAAATGATAAATGATAAGATGGCTAAAAACTTAGTAGAATTTGAAGCATTTAAGCACATTTCTACATCCACTAATTTAGAATAACTTTACTAAATGGAAAAACCATATAACATAAAATCGATTTCGGAGTATCATAGTTTGTTAGGTGTTGAAAAACCGAAACACCCTTTGATTGGCTTAATAAATCACGAGAATATAAGAAACTACAACGATGAAAGATTAAAAAATAAAACCTATAACTTTTTTACGATTAGCCGAAAAATCAACTATGACGGAACAATGAAGTACGGTCAGCAATATTACGATTTTCAGGAAGGTGCAATGGTATTTCACGCACCCAAACAAGTTATTGTATCTGAATTAGCGGATAATGTACAGTTGAGAGGCTGGACAATGTTAATACACCCCGATTTTTTAAGAACCTACCCTTTGGATAAAAATATTCAACAATTTGGTTTCTTTTCCTATGCTGTAAATGAAGCGTTGCATTTGTCTGATGAAGAATCAAAAATAATTGAAAGCGTAATGGATACTATCCGTAAAGAGTACATTTCGGGCATTGATGTTTACAGTCAGGATATCTTGATTTCTCAAATAGAATTACTTTTGAATTATTGCAACCGATTTTACAATCGTCAATTTATCACAAGGAAAGCGGTTAATAATGATTTGCTGGTTAGGTTTGAAAAATTATTGGCAGACTATATCAACAATGGACACCTACAGCAAAAAGGCATTCCGTCCGTTCAGTTTTTTTCTAACAAATTAAATATGTCTGCAAATTATCTGAGTGATATGTTGAGAAATCTTACAGGGCAAAGTACCCAACAACATATACAAGACATAATAATTGAAAGGGCAAAGTACATTCTCACTACAACAAATCTCACCGTTAGCGAAATTGCGTTTGAACTCGGCTTTGAATACTCTCAGTCTTTCAGTAAATTATTTAAAAATAAGACTAATCAAACACCTTTGGAGTTTCGGACTTCATTCAATTAAATATATAACAGTGAATAAAAATCTATGTATTTATCACCTCATGTCAAAAGAGTAAGTTAATGGCTGGTTCCCAGATAAGAAAACAAGAATAATCAACGTTGTTACATTTAAAACATTACCTGATTTAAACTTCCAAAAATTTTTTGAAATAAAAAGGATGCTAAAAAGCATCCTTCATTTGTTTATTAATCCAGTCAACATCTTTTTTTTCGTAAAGATGATAATCAAACCATTCCAAAATTCTGATCGACAAATCCTTTTGAGCCGGTACTTTCCCCAAAGAATGATTCTCATTCCTGTAGTTCAGCAAAACAACAGGCTTTCGATATTTACGTAAAACATTAAATATCGATATACTTTCCTGAGGATCGACATTTGTGTCGGCGGTACCCGCCCACAAAAGCATTGGCGCATTGATATTTGAAGCGGCATAAATCGGATTGTTGTCCAGATACTTTTGCCTCTGATTGACAAAACTCCCTTTCATTCTAAACTGTCCCTCTTCATAACGCCAGTAATCAGGTGAATTAAAATTATAATTCAGGGCATAAGAAGTATGAACAATATCCGATACGGAATTACCGGAAACAAAAGCAGAAAACCGATTGCTGTGACTTGCAATGAAGTTGGTTTCATAACCTCCGAACGACTGTCCTATCATTCCCACTTTGCTCATATCGGCGTAAGAAAACTTCTGCAATTCATCCAAAACATTATCAATGCATAGAAGAGCTGACAATCCGGGACCACGATCGCCGTAGGTTATATCAGGAAACATTACCAGATATCCCGATTCCAAAAGAAGTCTGGGATTAATGCCTCTGTTGTTTTTAAAAGTGGGTATCAAAAACTTGTTCATGAACCTTTGCTGCTTTTCATATACTGACAACACTACAGGATACTTTTTCGCAGGATCAAAATTTGCAGGCAGATACAAACTCGCTTCAATCTCCTCATTATTCGCTCCCCGATACTTCAAGGCAACTTTTTTAATCAATCCCAATTGTGAATCTGCACTATTGGATTTATATATAGCAACAGCATTCTTTGAGTCATTCTTGTATCTGATTGTAAAAGCCTTGTTGTAGTTGTCTTCAATCCAGAAAAAAGACCTGTAATCCGTATCAGCACCAAAAACCTGAATACGATCCGATGTTTCGGGAATAACCGTTTTTAATTGATTTTTGTTCAGAAATACATAGCTTGAAGTAAGAGCTTTACTATTCTTCCCAACGAGAATCAAATTTTTGTCCTGCTCCAAATACTCTGACAATCGGTACACACCCACCCCACTATGTATCACCTGAGGTTTGTACATTTCAATCTCTTCGGCTTCCACCGTCATCAGTTTCTTTTTTTTCAAACTCTTTAAATCCTGCTCCCAGATTTCATTTTTAAAAGTCCAGATAATCCTGTTATTTGAAGTGTAATAAGGCGACGAACCGTCACCCCAGCCCATATTCGTGGAAGTCAAATTCCCTGTATCAAATTTCACCCATCCTTCCCCGGTTTTGATCAAAAGAGATTTCCCCAAAGGATCGAAATTCATATGACCGTCATCAAAAGGCAAAAGAACATCCTTGCCGGTCTTAGAGTTCCACAGATAAATTTCTTTTTTGTGGAAACCGAACTGATCGTCATGGACATCGACCATGCTTTTGTCAATTCTCATTTTCAGGAACAAATTGTTTTTTCCTATTGCCGTGTACCCTGTAAAATTCTGATCAAAATCCAAAATTTTACCCGACTCAGGATACCATAAAACTTCCCTGATTGTATTTTGCTCCGTCGTATAATTCCTTAAATTCTGTTCCTTTCCATACCAGATATCTACAACAGAATTCTCTTTGGGCTTAACTTTCTGAAATCTCAGATAAACAGCAGCTCCATCAGACGACGGATTAATTTTCAAATTTGAAAAACCCTGCAAACCATCATCTTTAAGCTCAATAGCCTGAGCATCTCTCCTCACCCAATAAACACGAAGTCCCGTACTTGTTTTCGTTGTCACCACAAATCCTCCAAGATCAGAGTCGGATTCAACTGCGTCGTAAAATTCCTGTTTCGATGACCATAGCTTTACTCTGCTTTTTCCCTGATCCGTCAATTCATATACATGATTTTCACCATTCAGAATATCTTTTGTCAAAACCAAAACCGAATTGTTCCCTGTCGCCCATCGGATAACAGATTCAATCTGCTGAACAGGTTTAAAATTTGAATCGTAAATCTCCATTTTGTTACTCTGACCGGAATTAGAATGGACAAGCAGCAAACCGTCCTTTTTCATATACTCTATCCTCGAAACGTCTTTTTTTTCGGTTACCGAACCCGATTTCAAATCAATGATCTGCAAAACACCGGCAGTAAGCACAGCCGCCCTATCCGGACTGATAAAATAATAACCGTTCACTTTCTCTCTGACAATCTTCCTGAAAGGAGCCTTCGTTTCAATAATGGTCAGCGTTTTGGGCTTGCTTTCATAAGCTGTGTTAAAAGCTGCATACCTTCCGTCAGGAGAAGGGTAAACAGACATTACTTCCTCAGCGGATTCCGTCAGCTGTTTAAGATGATCCATATTGTGTTGTGCCTGCAGTCGTGGCAGTGTAGAAGTCAGCAATACAAAGAGTATCACGCAGACCAATTGTTGTACTAGTTTCATATCCCTCAATTTAATAACCTGTATTCTGCGGATTAAGATTAGGATTCACCAAAAGTTCCTTCTGCGGAAGCGGCCACTGCGAATGAAAGCTTTTCCAGTTTGGCTTCACGGAAGTGAGCCCGTCAAGCATACCCCAACGTTTGAGGTCGAAAAACCGAATGCCGTGTTCCGTAAAAAATTCCCTCCTCTTCTCTTCTTTCAACTGGATCATTGCCGCCGAAACAGTAAGTCCCATACTCAATGCAGGCAAACCCGCCCGTTGTCTTGAACGATTGATCAAAATAACCGCTTCACTCACTTTGTTCTGCTGCAATAAGCTTTCTGCCTGCATAAAATACACTTCGTCCAGACGGTAAACAATTGAATACTCAGTAGCATTGTTTACGGCAAGATTTTTATATTTCGCAGGCTTGTAATTGATCTGCTGACCGAAAGGAACCGCAGTAAAATAATGAACACGTCGAAGATCACCTGTTGAAAAAGAATTGACAAGATCAGGATTCATCGCAAAAGAAGTCGGTGCCGACGTAAAATTATACAATGAAGCTTCCTTCGTTGCATCATTGCTGTTTTTAGGTTTAAGCTGCCAGATGATGTGACCGCCCGTCTTCTGAAAAACTTTGCTGATATCATTCTGATAAGACAAACCCGGAGCCTGAACAATTGTAGTACAGATCACATCCGTTTCATTCCATTTTTTGAGAAGCATCTTCATCCTGGCCAACGCAACATAACCCGCATATTTGTTCGGATAAATCCTTTCACTGTTTCTGTAAGCAGAAGGAAGCAAATTGACCGCTTCGGAAAGATCGGTTTCCACCCTCGTCAAAAATTCATCTTTGGGCATTCTCGAAAGCTTGCTGTTGATCACATAATCCGTTGTAGCCGTATATGGAATTTCACCGAAAATCTGGTACAGATCCATATACAACATCGATCTTACCAACAACGCCTCGCCTCTTATCCTGTCTTTTACGGCAACCGACAACGATTTGGAGTTGGCAACGCCTTCCATAATACTGTTGGCATGATAAACCTGCTGATACGTACTCGTCCATAAAGCAGTAACCGCCGTATTGGTGGGTAATTGCTGATTGATGTAAAGATCCAGCACACCGTTGGAGGCACTGGTGTAAACACAAGTCAGATCATCGGTATAGGTTCCGAGCAAAGCACCCATTCCGTTAATCCCTCCCGAATACATGGAAGTTTCCCACAAGCTGGAATACAATCCCGCCAAAGCAGCTTCGGCAGTCTGCTCATCCTCGAATACCAGTTCGGACGGAATCTGGTTGTTCGGATAATCGGTCTCAATCATTTTCTCACACGAAATCGTAATGGACAACACCATCATCACAATGGATACGGTGATCCCATATTTTATTTTTAAGTTCATAATCTTTTTCTTTAATTTTAATTTCATTTTTTCCGCTTTACAACGCCTTACTTAAAATGTCAGCTGAAATCCCACAGCATAGGTTTTAAGCGGAGGCAGATAGCCTGTCAGCAGAAACTCCGGATCAAGCCCGAAATACTTTGTAATCGTCAGCAGATTCTGACCCTGCACATAGATCATCGCTTCTTTGATTCCAAAACGGCTCACCGGAATACTGTAATTCAGCTGAACATTTTTAAGACGGACAAAAGAAGCATCACCCACGGCAGCCGTCGAGTTCTGAAAGAAAGAATGCAGTGAGCTTTTCGCCGCAACAGTTCCCGAACTGTACGGCATATACGTTCCTGTCGGATTGGATGCCGACCATACGTCAAGCACTTCAACAGGCTGATTGTTCATTGAACCCGGAATAAGCATCTGTCGGTTGTAGTTCCAGTTTCTCTGCTTTACAAACTGCCACAGAAAAGAAGCAGACCACTGCCCATACCTGAAATTATTCGACCATCCCCCGAAAAACCTGACCCCAAGTCTCTCGATCACCTTATTGTCATCAGGAGACGTAATCTTTCCATCGTTGTTGTAATCCGTAAACTGATACAATCCCGTATCAGGATTAATACCTGCATACTGATAGACCTTTACCAACGTTGTCGGATAACCGATCACATATTGATTGGTATACGTAGATCCTTCAAGATTCGGAAACTCCAGCAATTTGCTGTCAGGTACCGAAAGATTCAATGAAGTATCATATTTGAATTTTCCACCCTTGAAAACCTGTACGGAAGTTTCAAACTCCCAGCCCGTATTCTGTACCTTAGCAGGAAGATTCGACTGTATCGATGAAAAACCTGTCGTGGCAGGAAGCGGTATTCCCACCAGCTGGTTGGAAGAAGTATTTTCATAATAAGCAGCCGAAAGATTCCAGCGGCTCTTAAAAAACGAAACCTCTGCGGCAACCTCTTTCTTCAACGTCTTCTCCCAACTGAAATCAGGATTGTACAACCGTGAAGGATTCAATGCCGTAATAGTATTATAGATATTGGAAGACACCGTATACGTATCCAGATACTGGTAATCACCTATCCTGTCATTTCCCGAAGTCCCGATACTTCCTCTCAGTTTGGCAAAACTCAGCCATGAGATATTTTTCATCCACTTTTCGTCCGACATCACCCATGCCGCACCGACAGCTCCAAAGTTTCCAAAACGATTTTCAGGACCAAACCTGCTGGAACCGTCCCTTCTGCCGGTCACATTGATGATATATCTTTTCAGGAACTTGTAGTTCAGCCTTGCAAAGACTGCGGTATAATTGTACTGATTCCTAACCTGATCACTGATAATCTTGGTCTTGGCGGCACCGATATTCTGAATCAGTGCATTGCTTTCAAAACCAAGTCCCTGCATCGAAGACTGATTGGTTTCAGATTTCTGCAAAGTGGCACCGATCAGTACATCAAAACTGTGATTCCCAAAAGTATAGGCACCCGTTATCTGAGGTTCAAGGATATAAGACAGAATCGAACTGTTGTTTTTGGACGAAGTAGAATTGGCACTCGTCAGATTTGCTGCAGGATTCGACATCGTATGCGGACGCAAGGAAAACTCTTCAAAATTCTGATGGGTAATACCCCCGTTGAACTTTAAAGAAATAAACGGAAAAAGTTTGTACGAAATCTGAGTTCCCGAATTAATAAAACTTGTAGAATTCAGATACTCACTTTTAAAAGCCCCGAGAGGATTCGTAAACGTGCTGTTCTCCCAGTTCAGGGAACCGTCAGGCTTATATAACGACGGCGCATTCGGACTCAGCGTGATACTTCTGCCCGTCACATCACTGTTCAGGACATTGTTGTCCTGAAAAGACAGCGTATTCGTCAGATTTACTTCCAGTCTGCGATCAGGTGTCCTGTAACTGAAATTCCCCGTCAGATTATTCGACTTATACTGAAAAACCGCCGGCAGAACCGTAGACTGCTCCGTATGCCCATAGCTGATAAGATAAGATGTGGTTTCAGATCCGCCACTCAGCGAAAGCTGCACCACAGAAGATTCGGCAGTCTTACCGATCAGTTCCTTCTGCCAGTCCGTTTCCCTCTCCTGACTCCAGGTATTCAGATCATACGCATTTGCAGGAATTGCAGAAATCCCGTCATTCTGAAAAGCAGTACGACGCATTCTCAGATAATCGGAAGTCCCCATCATCTGAAGACGGTTCGTCACCGTACTCAATGAATACGAAGTATTCAATTTAAGATCAGTTCTCCCCTTCTTCCCTTTCTTGGTCGTCACGATAATCACCCCGTTCGCTCCACGACTTCCATAGATCGCAGTAGCATCGGCATCCTTCAGCACCTCAAAACTCTCGATGTCATTCGGATTGATCGCATTCAGCGGACTCACCGAAGCATACGGAAGAATCGCAGCACTGTAAATAGACGGAGTTTCAGAAATCACTGGAATCCCGTCAATTATATACAACGGTTCATTCCCATCCCTTCGGATACTGTTCTTTCCCCTTATCTGAATATCGAACCCACCTCCCGGAGTCCCCGAGTTCTGAGTAATCGAAACCCCCGCCATTCGACCTTGCGCAGAAGCCAGAACATTAGTCACAGGCTGATTCTCAATATCCTTCACTCCAATCCGAGAAATACTTCCCGTCCTCTCCTTATCCTTAACCTTATAATATCCCGCATTCAGTACCACCTCCTCAATCCCCTGCACCTTCCCGGAACCAGAATCAGAACCAGAACCAGAACCAACCTCATCACCTCCACTTCCACTTCCAACAACCATCCCAACATCAACAACAGACCGATTCCCCAAAGAAACCCTCCGTTCAGAATAATCAGGATGCCTAAAGACCAGAACAGCACTCCCACCTCCATTCCCGTTCCCATTCCCATCCCTATTCTCAATCACATTCCCACCCCCATCATCTCCGGAAATCTCTAACCGATAAACACCTTGAGAATTAGTAACCGAAGTCTGGTCACTTCCTATTTGAGAAACACTGACTCCCGAAAGAGGTAAAATCTGATCTCCTTTAACAACCGTAACCTTTCCCGTAACGGTCTTGGTCTGAGCCTGAACTAAACCGCAAACAGCGGTTAATATCAAGGCAAAGCCCATACTTCCTATAGTATTATAGGATTTTTTCATAGTTTTGTAAAGTTTTTAATTAAACGATTCAATAATCATTGCTCCTTCCAAATTGTTTTAGTCGACTTATGGGAAGGGGCTTTTTTTTATTGAATACTTTTCTCCACAGGCTGAGCCTGTCGAAGTACTATTTCATTTTTCTATATTATCACTACCGAATTCATGTATTTGAAAACAAAACTTTCCTAAGTGCCTTTCAGTACAAAAAAAAAGACATGGTAAGGTCTAAACCAATGACCAAAAGACACCGGAAAGCATTAATTAATATGAATGAAAATTGTGTCCCGTGAAAGCTTAAAAAAAGCCGCAATAGGTTGTACACCCTACTGTATCATGCATTTCTAAATGAGAAACATTTACTGAAAATTAAAACAGCTCTAACCATCTGACCAATGCAGACCGTTCACATTTTTTATTTTTTGTATTAAATTCCCTTCGTGCTGAAAAATTATTTGGAAAATTAAAAGAAAGCCTGTACTTTTAAGGTGTGAGTTTAAAACGTAGTCTGACTTTCCTTTTACTATTAAAGGAATTTCGGAGTGTGGCGGTTATTAGTGAGGCTCTACCTCATCTTCCTGCATTATTGCGGGGAGTTATGGTATAGAGCTGTAAGTTTTTTATCTGCAATGCTTACGGACTACTCCGGTGGGCAAATAAGCAGCATGGTTGAAAATGTCGTCCTCATAAAATATTGTTTAATATTTGGAACGATGCTTTACAGAATAAGATTATGACATGCAAAAAAGCATGGGACGGTCTCATACTAAAGAGTCAAGGGCGACCAAACCCACTATAAACCAAAGTTTAAAGTTTCCATCTAAAGTACGTGAGAACCGCCCACATGCCGTATACAAAAGTAAGAAACTTTTAGACATGGAGCGATTTCACGAGTTTCTCGATGGAAAATTGGTCGTTTTGACTCGAGAAGACATCGTTTTATTAAACCTTTTAGGTTAATAATCAATTCGCTTTCACAAATATAAGAATAAAATTAAAATATCCAACTAGTTGGATAAAATAATTAATAATTGATGGAGAAAAATTTTACTATTGAAATAACTCAATTTGATTTTGATTTAATAAATCATATCAAAAATCTGAGAGAAAGTGCAGGCTACTCAAAAGAAGAGCTGAGTCTTAAGATGGGGTTGGCAAAATCATTTGTTGGAAACGTAGAATCGTACACGCAACGTCACAAATATTCTACACGCCACATTGCATTGTTGGCTAAAGCTTTTGGATTTCACAATCTTTCTGAATTGATGAATTTCCCTACTCCAGAGTTCGATAAAATAAGAGTTTCGTTAAAGCAAACCTATAATCAAAGCGAGACGAAGGTTGTCGAAGTGAAAGTTTTAAAAATTGAACCCAAGTAAATCGTAATTAAATGGCAGAAAATCTATGGGTATTAAAGAGTGTTTTGGAGAAAGATAAATCTTCACAAACAATTGAAAGCTATGAGGATAGCATTACGGAATATTACAATTATGATAATTTTGTTCAAAATTCAAGGCAGATCAAAGGAAATGATACTGTCATAATTATTGACAAAGAAAAAATTCTTGGATTTGCGCAAATAGGTGAAATTCACTCAAAAAAAGGCATTAAAACATTTCGAAGGTGTCCTATATGTCTAAGCACAAACATTACAATTAGAAACAAAAAAACACCAGTATATAGATGTAATAAAAAACATGAGTTTGATTCAACTATTGATGAAATACGCGATGTGACTAAATATAAAGCTATGTTAATAAATTTTATTTCTATTAGCCATGAATCGCAAAATTTAAAACAGCTGCGTCCATATTACATACAAGGTTATAATCAAAACCTGTCAATGCAGCGATTGGATTACAAAACTTTAGATCTATTTGATAATATTAAAGAGAATCTTCGTTCTGATAATTCCAGAACTTTTTTAGACGAGAATGAAAATATTCAAGATATGTATAACTATTTTCCTGATTCAAATGATGAAAGAGAAGATGTTTTGAGAGAAATTAAAGCTAGGCGAGGTCAAGAAGAGTTTAGAAAAAAACTACTAGATCTATACCAAAATAAGTGTGCAATTACAGATTGTAAAGTCATAGAGATTCTAGAGGCTGCACATATTAGTCCGTACCGGGGAGTGAAAGATAATCATCAATCAAACGGTCTTCTTTTACGGGCAGATATTCATACACTTTTTGATCTTAATTTAATAGCTATTAATCCTAAAAGTTTTGAGGTTGAATTATCCTCTAACCTTCTGACTTCTGAATATTTTATTTTCAATAACAAAAAATTGACAAAAGAAACAATTAGCTTAATATCTGTAGAAGCACTACATCAAAAATGGAAACAATTTAAAAGTGGTTATGTTCTTGAGATTTATAAGTAATAATTTTAATTTACATATATATCTAGGAACAACTATTTCTACTAAAACAATAAAATACATGGTCATTATTGCTTAGCTTAGTTTAAACTAAAAAAATATCAATTTATTCATATTAAACGGAGATCTCAGTATTTATAGGGAGTTATTGCAAGTAGAATAAAAAAGTTTATACAATGGTATATTTTCTACAAAAAACAAAACGGTAAAATTTCTACTCAGCAATTAAGTCATTCAAGTAAATTATGAAAAATGATATCATACTGCATTTAAACTATTGTTTATAGTGCTAATAGTATCGCTAATTAGTTGATCCTCAAAAGTCATCCATTCAACTTCCAATCAAACACCAAATTTTACAAATTACTTCTTAAAAAACACCAACTATTTTTCACCACGCTACCGCATCAATAAATTTATCTCGGAGTAATTATTTTCGATTTAAATTTAATACTTATGAAAATTCACTAATTACCTTCTGAAAAAATTCTAAAATAAAAATAGTACATTATTAATTGTCAAAAAATTTTCAGATGTCTGATTTATAAAAAACAATACAAATTTGCAATCGGCATTTACTTTCAGACAGCTAATGCTAAATCCGATCTCTTCAAATCTTTATTTCCATATAAAACAAAACTATCTTTATTGTGTTGCAACTCCATTGCTAATAAGATATCATCATCGTGTTTATCAAAGTGGCTATCAATTTGTTTATCAAAATTTATCATCATATTATTAAATGCGTCTTGTATTGTAATATCTGAATTAAAAAAATTAATTAAGCAATAATTTTCGCATTCAATATAGACTGAGTTCTTATCTTCGTACGTAGCAAAAGTATCTTTATTACAGCCAACATATGCAGAACAACCTTCAGCAATAAGCTTACCACCTAAAGTAATAGCTGTACTGCAGGCAGGTGTATAAAAAAGTGATTTATTAAAATGCGAAATGTTTTCACAACTTACATAAATGGAATTTTTTGTTAACAATTGTTCTTCATTTCCATGAGAAAGTCCAACAAAGACAAAATGCTTACCATCTAGGTGAAAAATTATATTTTCTTCGGAACAATCAAGTCCTCTTACTGGCAAAACAATTACTCCCTTTAGATTAGAAAGTATCTCATTAACTGTCTCAAAGCTTTCTTGAAAATATTCGCCTAAATCATCATCATTGTCATCGTACGCTATAATAACATTAGTCATTTAATAATAATTTTTGGCGGCTAAATAATTCAATGGCTAATTTTAGTAAGCTTTTTTCGAAATCTAAACCGATTTCTGTCTGCTTTCTTATACTTTCTAAAATATCGTTCATAGTATAATTCTGACCTTCTTTAGTTTTTAACATTATCTGCGTTCTTTTCTCTATTGGATGTCGCATTATCCACTCTTCAATTACTGCATCAACTCTGAGACTAGTATTTAAAACGGCATCATCAACTAAACTTATAATCCTAGATGAATCAGAAGTGAATGTTTCTAGTTTAAATAAATCTCTATTGATCAACATTTTCAGTTCATCTTCAGAAAATTCTGAGATACTATTTGCGGAAATAAGGACTACATATATTAGAGATGTTTTTTCTCTTATTTTTTCAAAAACTTCCAAACCAGAGATATCATTAACATCTTTAAAGTTTTTATCTAGAAGCACAACCATTTTTTGTCCCAAATTATCTAATATGTAAGCTAATCCTTCTTGTGAGTGTTTAAATAGAAGTACATTTTCTTCTAAATATTTTGCCTTAAGCATAATAATTAGGGGATAATCTTCATCCATATCGTCGTGAACGATTATAATTTTTGTTGGATTTGTTATTGAAGTATTCATAATTTACTAAATGGTATGGTTATCTTAAAAGTTGCTCCAGTAGGCTTAAATTCGTTTTCAATCACTTCGATTTTTCCATTTAAAGATTTTAATATTGTACTTACTATATATAATCCTACACCTGCTCCACCTTGCTCCGCAGTTCTTGTATTAAACAAACCAAAAACCCATTCTTTATCATCTTCTTTTATCCCATAACCATTATCAGAGAAATAGATTACAAAATTATTAAGATCAAGAAAACCTGTACATTTAATTATCTTAGTATTATTATTCTTCAAGGCTTTAATAGAATTTGAAACCAAATTTTGAAAAATATCTTGAAAAGCTTTTTTATTAGTCTCTATTACAAAATTATCTTTAATATCAATTTCCAATATAATGTTTTCTTTACGGAATAAAGAATCATATTGATTCTGTAATAAATCTGTTATCAAGTGAGATATATTAAACTCCTCGATTGACTCATCTATATTAGCAAAACTTAACATAAAATCAGTAACAGATATTAATGTATTCATTTCGTTATAAATTAAAGTCGCATATTGTATATAATACTTATCAAATGCTGCATTTGGATAGGTGTCCTTTATAAACTCGGCAAGGTGTTTTACTTTAGCGATTGATGTTCGGACTGCATGTGTTATCATTGATGCGTACTCTTGCATAGAAATAAGACTGTATAGCACTTTTTCTTTACGTTCAACCTCTTTTTGAAATTTCTTTTGTTCTGAAACACTTCTGTTTATAAGACCATGAATATTCATCACCTTACTTTTTAATTCGCTAACAATGCGATTAATAGATGGATTCTCTAATTCCTTGGTCTCCTTTACTAAATGCTCCAGTTCCTTTTCAAAATCTCGGATACCTCTACCTGTATCAATCAACTCTTTTTCAACTTTGGTTCGTTGAAATGTACGTTCATATATTTTAAGTTCTTCAAATGCTTTAAGTTGAGCAAGAATAAATTCTTTAAGCTCAGTATACTCTTCGTTAGCCGTGAAATCCTGTCGGTTCGTTGCGTCAATAATCTTGGGATTGTTTTCTTTAGTAATATCAACCACTCCGATTACTTCGCGAGTTCCAATAGTATCAAAAGTTCCCCTCCAACGGCGTTTATCTATTCCTAAAATGTCTCTACGTTTATCAGTGTCTGATTCATATTCTGCAAAAGGCGTTGCTATTACACCATCTCTATAAATTTTAATTCCATCTATTCGAGTGTCATCATTTTTATATGCTGCATTATACCTTCTTTTTGCAGATTCGTTAAAGTAAAAAATCTTGATTTTTACAGGACCAAATTTCTTTATAGGTATTTGTTTTTTCTCTATCTGACCAGAAGAATTATTAAAATAAAGTGTTTCTTGAACTTTATTTGATTCATCGAATGATATCTCTGCGTGATGGGAATAATATTTTATCGGTTCAGCTTTTATCTGATGATCTGTGAACTTAACAAAGTCATTTGATCTAATCCAAATATCAAAAGGGGGATTAAGCGGATAAAAAGGGGAAACTAACTTTGATAATTCTTTAGATAATCTTTCAATATCATTTTCTGTCCAAATTTCATTTATTTTAGTTATGATAATTGATGTACCATGTTCTTCCTTTAAACCCTCTTCGAAAGAATATTTGTTTTCAATCTCTGTAAATAATGATAGTTGTAGTGCTTTTTCTGAGCTCTTAGCTAAATTTTCATACTCATCCCAATTAATTTTAACTTTCAACCACTCTCCAACATCTTTCTCTTTAGTTTTAATTTCAACTCGTTCACCTAGCTTATCAACAGCAAATCTACCTATACCCTTTTCGCCGACATATTTTCTATTAAATGGAGCATCTGAGTATAATTTTGTACGTTTGCTATTAGTTCCAACTACCATCCACTTATCACGGATGTCTTTAAAGGACATACCTGTGCCATTATCCGCAATTATTATTTTACTTCCGACCGAAGCTTCTGATACATTTTCAAAATCAATATAGACTGTTGATGAATTCGCATCATAGCAATTTTTTACAAGTTCATATACGGCAGTAATTCGGTCTGTAATTAAATCACGACCCAAAAGCCTAAATGTATTGACATCAAAGCGCCATTTTAATATTTGATCAGTTGTAGGCATAACCTATTGTCTATTATTAATTTCTTGCAGATGCTGTTTAATACTTTTAGCTATTGCTACACCTAGCTCTACAGGAACAGC
Source organism: Chryseobacterium sp. SIMBA_038 (assembly GCF_046535115.1). Taxonomy (NCBI): domain Bacteria; kingdom Pseudomonadati; phylum Bacteroidota; class Flavobacteriia; order Flavobacteriales; family Weeksellaceae; genus Chryseobacterium; species Chryseobacterium sp. SIMBA_038. The sequence goes on along the minus strand of NZ_JAWRXH010000003.1, from coordinate 560,865 downwards.
GTTACCAATTTGTCTTGCTATAGCAGGTGATGACATTGGTTTTGACGGATCTATGAAGTCATAATTCTCAGGAAAACTTTGAAATATTGCAGCTTCTCTTAAAGAGATTGCTCTATCCTGCTGCGGATGCCCAAATCTTCCATTTCCTAAACCAGTACAATAGGTAGTCATTGTTGGGGCAACATCGTCCCATTTCATTCTACCGTATACGCTTCTAAAAGATTTTCCTGATTCTTTTTTATGACATTCAAGCCAAAGACTTTCGTCCCAATCTTTCCAAGAACCACCTTCTTTTGTTGCCTGAATTCTTTTTTTATTTAAGTCATTTAACTTTCTTGCACGATGAAGCATATCATTTGGATGGGAAATTCCATCTTCGATAATAGGAAGATGCCCGATAGCATCTTTTACAGTAGTATATTTATTATTTTGAACCGTTTTATCAATTAATTTTATATCACCTAATCTAGATGCTAACAGCAAGAGCCTTTTTCGCCTTTGCGCAACACCAAAATCTTGCGCATTAACAACAGACCATGAAACATGATAATTATTTTCCTTTAGCTTTTCAACAAAATCATTAAAAACCTTCCCTTTATCAAATGTAACTAATAGTGGAACATTCTCCATAGATACTATATCAGGGAGGGTCTCCTCAATTAATCTTGCAAAAGAATAAAGAAGTTTCCATTTTTCATCTTGAGTCTTAATTTTATTTTTATTTGAACTTCTACTATTATAAATAGAGAAAGGTTGGCAAGGAGCGCATCCTACTAATATTTTGCGTTTCGTTTGATCAAATTTAGCATTTAGTTGTTCACTTGTAACATCAGTAATATCTTCGTGATAAAATTTCGCATTATTATTTTTTTCAAATGCATACTTGCATGAATTGTCGAAGTCTATTCCAGCCTCAACTTTAAAATTCTCTTTGACAAAGCCATGAGTTAATCCTCCTACTCCGCAAAAAAGATCAACTACAGAAAAGTCTTCTATATTAATACTCTTATCCTCTAATAGCATATTGATTTTTACAAATTAATTATACAAAATAACGTTTTTTTTTAAACCTGCAAAAGAAAACGGACTAAAATTTCCAGAACAGTCTTTTTATTATGTAATTTTAGGATTAAAAACAGATTATATTTATTTAAAGCATCTTATTATTGCCTTCTTTAAAAATAAAGAACCTTTTACAAGTGAAAAAAATTCCCACTATCCTAAAAATAACGTATTCACGAATAGCGTATGTGGCGAAGAAACCAAATTAATATCAAATTTTAATGAAGGTTCTATCCTAGAACTGGCATTATGTATTCGAAATGAAATCTGCCAACCTTCATTCAATGTTACAAGTAACGTTGTTGTAGAATTATTTTGATAGACTACTTCAATAAGCCTTGTGGGTAATTTTAATTTTGGGACTTTTGCTTTAGGTTTTACATTGGCAAACGGCAAATTTAAAGTGCCTTGCAAATTATACGCCTGAATCTCTACCTTTCCTTTGCCTTTTATAACTTTATAGAAATCCTGGTTCCCGATCAGATATTGAACTAATCTTTGGGCAACAATTCCCGGATTATCACGGTCTAAAGCAATCAATTCATCTTTGAATGCGTCTAATACGGGTAAATAGACGGATGAATGATAATCTCCAAGACTAGCCCAAGTTTTAGTAGCCTTACTCTCTTTCCGTAATTGTGTTAGCCCATTAAAAATAGGCTTAATCACTGTAAAATAGTTTTCTGAACAAGGAGTTCCCAGCCACTTTTCGCCAAAATCAATATCATTTGATAGTCTCGAATGCTTAACCGCACGATGGTTATTTTTAGCAGAAATTCCAATTTCCCATTTTTGTAATGATCTTATTGCTAAGACATCACGAACATCCCCCGACTGCCCTGCTTTATCAGCAACAATTTCAAGTTCCAAAATATCTTCCTCATTGATACCGTTTGAAAGGCGTGGCTCTAAATCTAATAAAAAGTTAACTGAGAAACTTGCATTTAACATATATTGGCTTCTTTCTTTTTCACCGAAACTTTCAAAACAACTTATAGCTGTTTTATAAGAAACATTATCAACGATTGAAACTTTAGTTACCAACTTTAATTTTTCATAAAATTCCAGTAATAGCGCATATTCGAATGCTTTTCCATTGATGGTCTGAGTTGCTATTTTTGCCATTATGCAGTAACTTTATTTACTATTTCCTGTAATTTTTGGATCACATTATTGCCATCAACTTTCGATATTTTTTTTATACCGTCCTTCGTTTTTAAGCTACTAAGGTCTTTGTAAATTTTATGCGCTAATATTTTACCCATTTCCACAGGTACAGCGTTCCCAATCATTTTATACCCGGCAACTACACTTTTGTATTCAAAAATGAAATTATCCGGGAATGTTTGGATGCGTGCACATTCACGAACACTGAGCCTACGGTATAGTTTCTCTTTACCTTTCTTAAATTCACGTACATCTTGTGCGACAAGAGTCATTTTAGGTGCTTGTGGATGCAATGGTGCATGCCTCCCTCCGGCTTGGATCGTGAATGAAACTTCATCCCATGACCTCACCCTATTCCTAGACATATAAATAGATGAAAAACCACCAATCATATATTCATGATTAAGGACTTTACATTTCGTCCCATTTGTGAAATTCCCCTCTTTAGCAGGCAATACTGTATTTTTCAGATCACCAATTGCCTTATCTAAAGTAACTTTATCTTCGATGGTCGTTCCTTTAGGGAACTCGAATTTGCGTTTTAAATCTTTGCGGTAACCGATAAAGAAAACTCTTTTCCTATCTTGTGGAACACCATAATCAGATACGTTCAAAAGTTGGAAAGATAAATCATATCCGATTTCCGTAAACATTTGTTTAATATTTTCCAAAGCTTCTTTATGTGCAGGTAATAACATACCTGACACATTTTCTGCTAAAAAAAACTTAGGCTTTTTATCTGCTAAGATTCGCATAAATTCATAAAAAAGCTGACCTCTCTTATCGGCAATGCCCTTTTTCGAACCAGCTTCAGACCAACTCTGACAAGGAGGACCTCCAATAATTCCATCACAATCAGGAACTTCTGCTGAAGGTATATTAACAATACTTCGTTTATCTAAAATTGTATGAGTATGGTTCTTCTCATATGTTGCCCAAATATCTTTATCATATTCATTTGCCCAAACAACATCAAAACCTGCCTGCTCAAAACCTAAATCCAAGCCTCCTGCACCTGCAAAAAAAGACACTACTTTCATAATTATACTCCCTAAATTTGTTTACAAAATTACCTATTAAAAAACAATTGGCCAAACTAAAATATCTGCGATACCGCTACTTTATCATTTGTGCACCGAAAAGGTCAGTCAAATTTTTCAGCTAAACAAATATAATCGGCTAATACGACAAAACGTGACGTATTATTTGCAGTAGCTAAAACTTATTGATACAAAGCGTAAAATTTTATGATAATAGTTTAAGTTCACTTGCAATATCTCTGGTTAATTTTGATAGAGGTCTTTTTGAAAAATCATTTTCCTGAATATAATTTCCAAAAACCATCCGCCTGACGTCATCTTCACTACTGAATAGGGTTCCATTATACTTATCGTAAAGCTCCTTTATGTAATCGTCATTATATATTACAGATTTTATAATAATTTCGTTTACATAATCTTTATGCAAGTTGTAAAGTTCAGTCAGTCTAAATGTTTTTATATTTTTAAATGCCGCCTTTGTCTTTTGGTTATTAATATTACTCAACTCATGCTTTCTAAAATTTATCCGGTAAGCACTACTTTTACCATTTATAAAATTTATATTCTTTGGTGTCAATGAAAAAACAATATTGTTTGAAAAACCTTCAATATATGGATGTATGTTATCATCAAGATTAAATTTTTTAGAACCTTTTAAATTAGAATTGCATATGTGGCAACTAGGCACAAGATTATAAAAACTCAAAGCTAAATATGGATAACGAGCTTTGTCAAAAAAGTGATCAAATTCAAATCTCGTTCCCTTCTTAGTATCTGTACCTAATATGAAGGTATAATTTCTATTACAGTAAGGACAAACATTTATCGAAATTTTTCGAGCTAAATCGTAAGCCTTCCATTTATCATAATTTTTATAATAAAAAGCTTTTAAAATATCATCTCTGTATGTTTTGTCTTTGCCTCCTTTCACAAAAGTATGAACAGTGTTTAAAATATTGTGATGATCTTTTTCAAATCTATCTCTAAACTTCTGAAGCTCATTAGGTGTAGCAGTTAAAATGGAAAATTGATTACTATCCTTCATTACACTTACTTTGAGATCCTTATACATATTACACAAATCTGGATTTGTAGCGGATAAATTAATTTCATTATCCAATAAATCAATTAAAGTATCTTCCTTCCCCCTTTTTATGGTCAAAATTTCATAGTGATGAGATAAAATTTTATTTACGTTCTTTAATTCAATCTTGATCATTTAATTTTTTTTCTATTGCGTCTAATCTTTCGTGAATATCTAGATTATATCTATCATTATAGATTTGCATCAGTTTAATTTTTAGAATAGGTTCACCGATTTGATGAATTAGTTTTCTTATTTCGCTCCTATCTTCAAATGGCAAATCTTGTCTTTTTGTTAGTTTATCAATAATAGTATTAATCTTATAACTTGCAAAATCTCCTATTAATCCGTCATGGACAAAAAATGAATCAGACAATAGAGTATGAATATTTGCTCCAAATGTATCCTTTTGCTCATTGAGACTATCCTTCACTACAGTAATTTCTTCACCTTTGCTATCAACCCCCTTTTCTAAAAAAATAGTATTGTAACTTAGCAAATCGGAAGCTGGTATTGGAGAGTTTGTTGTAAAGATTAATTGTAAATTTCTTTGCCTTCCAATCTTATTAATAAATATTATTGGTAAAAAATCTAATAATTCTTTTAAAAATCTTTTTTGCCACTCTGGATGCAAATACAAGTCACCTTCATCAATAATTATCAAAAGGTTCTCCTTTAAATTATCTAAAAGTTCCTCACCATCCACTATGGAGTAAAATCTTGAAAATATGTTGAAAAAAGCCCTTTCACCACTACTCATATTTCGCCATCTAAAATTAAAAAATGGTCTTATAATTACTGAATCTTGATAAAGTGACATAAAGTCTTCAAAAGTTTTAAAGTTATTGTTATTTATAATCATAACTAACTCTTCACCCTCAAATGATAAATTTTCAACTTGACTTATTATTTCAACCGAACTGATCATTTGTATCAATTTACTAATACTTTCAAAGTGACTCTTGTCGTCTTCAGTAAAACCATATTCAGAAAAAAATGTTTTTATAACTTGTATCTTTTTTAAAACTTCATTAACCGTAAATTTTTCAGTATCTTTTGATAAAATATCAACTAGTTCTATTTCTTTTAGAAATTGATGAGATAAATAAAAATCCGTAACAAAGCTTAAATAAATATTTAAAATCAAAAAATGCTTTGACCTATAAAGTGCATAAGACTTGCCTCTGTACATTTTTTTTTCTCTACTCACGACATTATTTATGTAATCTTTTAATTGACCGTCAGGCAAATTGTAATTAAAAGGAGTACTAAAATAATTATTTTTTATTCCTATATATAGTTTTGTTGGAATTGTAAATGGAAGCTTATGTGAATTGAAAAATTTATAAATAAATCTGACTTGACGATGAATTTCATTAATTAAGAAACTTGATAATGAATTATTATTACTACTTAAAACAGTCAAACCCTTTGTTTTAATTTCTCTATCATAATCTGCCAATAGTAAGTTGTTTGTAGAAATATCGTAAATCCCACTCAAATCAAAATATCCACCAGGAGAATCAAAGATGTTTGAGAAAAAGACTAGATCAGTATTGTCAAGTCCTCTAAAATCATAACCTAGATTTACAGTATAAGGCTCCCTAACCCCTTGTCCCGTAAGAATTTGAGTTCTAATGGAAATAGTGTTGATTTTAAAATTAAACTTTGATAAATCACTTTTTATACTTAATCCTTCCGTGATGTGAATTGTAAATTCGTCATTGTATTTGGTTACAAAAATAATGGGCGAATTCAGAGGCATACCATCTGCAAAGCAATTCATTATAAATTTTAAGATGGAAGTCTTTCCTGATCCGTTTTGACCGATTATGGATGTGACGTTAACAAACTTTGTAGAATCCTCTCCGTTTGAATAATGGTTTTTTATAAATCTGGCATTTTCTTCAACTTCCAAAGTTTGCCAATCTGCATGATATCTAAATATATATTCACTCCCAAAATTTAGATTTTGATTTACTATTTTATTATGCTCCTTTATAAAGAGAAAAACAAGTTCCATACTTTTACTTTTTCCAGTTATTTAATTTTTTATTTTTATCTTAAAATGCTGTCCTTTACTTTAAGCAGTAAGACAATTCTCAATTATCTTGTAAACGATTTTGATCCAACAACAGACTGTATTTCCAAAATATTTTTTACCTGATAATAAACTATTTATACACTATCACCAATAAGATTCTCTATTTTTAGTACTACATCTTCTATATTTTTATATTCCTCGTAAATATTTGCAGATTGTTCCTCTACTGAAATTAGGTGTTCCGAGGGTTTTAGTTTAATCATATAGCTATTAACCATCAAAGATGGATTGTTATCCCAACCGATCTCGAAGTGATAATTAACCTTTTCCAAATTTTTAAAATAAAACTTTTTAATATAAAAAGTAATTAGTTCATTAAAATATCCAATTGTTGATGAAGAATTGAGCTGATATGCGTAATGATCATTAAATAACTGTATTAAATTTTCCCTGCCAAAATTAAAGATTTCAGGAGACCTGATATATAACTCTTTGTAGTGCAATGAATCAAAATTTATGTTTTCTATTACATTGCTTGTGATATACTTCTGAATAATATTATTTAATGATGTTTCCAGATTATTATTATCATAATCAGTATCCAAAATCAAATTTTTAAGAATTTGACTTTTGTTATTATCATTAAAAATCTGTCTCCAGTTTTCATCTCTTTCTCGAACAGTTCCGAAAGTATTTTTTAAAAATGATTTCTTATTATCAGATTTTGAAATAAAATAATCTCCTTTGGTAAGAAGACTTCTTTGCAATAAAAAGGCTTCGTGACTTAAAATTTCTTTCCTAAATAAAAAATCTAACTTATCAAAAAAAACTTTAAAGTTAATTAAATCTTTACCTGAAAAATTTAGAATAAAATTTATTTGTCCATAGAAGTAAGGATGCTTTTCAGCAATTAAAATAGCTTCTACCCAGGCTGTATCTTTTTTTTGTAACAGTTGACATTTTACAATCTCTTCGTCTTTCTGGGTTTTACGAAAAGATGTTTCAGCTATTAAATTGGTTTGAAAAATTAATGACCTTGAAAGGTCTAGTGAATCAAGCAATATTTCGATTGAAAGTAAATTATTTTTAAAATCATCAGGAGAGTCTACGTAAGAATTAAAAATTAAATTTGAAATTATTCGGTTATAATCACCAAAACAACCCAATTCCTCTTCAGAATATTGTACTAGATACTTGTTAATTCGTAATACATAGCGTTGTATTGCAAAGAAATACAGTCTATTCCACCAACTTTTTGAAATTATACCGTCAGAAAAATAAAACTCGCTAAAAGATTCACAAAAGTCATTTTGATGATAGAAAGTGAAATATTCATCCAATACTAAATCTAAAATTTGCATATTAGACACGCCGGTAGTTTCCACTTTGCATAGTTCTAAAAATCTAAAATAGCTTTCAAGATTATTTTTGAAAATGTCATTATCAAAGAATTTTTCAAAATCAAAGTCAACAGACCTGTTAACAAGTAAATCTACTACTTCTGAATTAAGATACAACTCCGTAGGTTTTTTTTTGATGATAGAATTTTCTTTTGCTACATAATCTTTGATAAAATGACTTAGAAAACTCAGCTTGAAATATTCAAAGTAACTGGCATCAATTTCATAACTATTTTTGCTTTTGGCATTCCAAAAAATATCATTCCAGGAGATGTCAAAATTCTTGCTGTATTCGATCCACAAATCATCTTCTATTAAATCTTCCAGTTCAATTTTACTAAACAACCAAGCTTTAAAATTCTCAAAATCAGACAATTGCTTTCCTCTCGCATTCATTTTCACATAAAGATCATCTGAAAGATTAAAATCTTTCAAATCTAAAAAATCAAAGTAAATCAAATTTTCAATCGTGAGACCCTCATACAATCTTGATAAATCTTCTGCTGAATAGTTACGTTCAACAATCAATTGATGAAATTCTTCAATAACATTGAGCATAGAATTCACCGTAGGGTCATTCAGCCATGTATTAGAAAAACTTTCCTGATTGATAATCTCCTCTTTTAAATCTGTATTAAACTCTAGTTTGTCGGCATTGCATAATAACTGAATAAAACCTTCCGAACTTTTCCTAGTTTTGTATTTGAAATTTTTTAAGATGGATAAATCCTCTACCTTTCCTAGTCTCTTTATAAAGTACAAGTGTATGAGAAACAAGGTTGTCAATCTTTGCTGTCCATCTAAAGGAATCAGATAAACTAACTTTTGATCTTCAATTTTTTTTTCGTCAACAAAAGTTTCCCCAACAGTTAGATCAATAGAATTAGCATAAGTTTTTATACTTTGCAATAAGGCTTCTATGGCTTTTTTATTTCTCTTAAACTCTTCTTCATTCCTTAGACCAAAAATTTTTCCGTAAATAAAGTCAAGGCCTAATCTTTCTTTGAAATCAAGAGCATTGATAATTGCTTCAATGAACTTTTTCCTAATGATAGGAATCTTACCGTAATTTCTGCCTTGTGCGTAATCTCTTTGGATAGATGGTATTTCAACTCCCTGATCATTGAGAAGTTTCCAAAATGTATAATTTGATATTGACATTATTTAGTTTTTAGTTCGGTAAGAATTCTTTTAGTCTTTCTTCAATCCTTTTTTTATAAGTTTCTCCATCCTTATTTGTCCAGTGGGTGAAAGAAAGATGATCATTGAATGTTTTATTAAAAGCATTCAGAGTTTCGATTGGTATAAAAACAGGTATTTCTGAATCAGTTTGTCCATTTCTATCAAATCTCAAGATTTTTTTCCTTTTTTCTTCAAATAGATCATTTTGCAAGGCACTGTTGGTATGTATGTCTAGTAGTAGCAGATTGTTTAGTTGGTGTGTCCTTTTTGAAAATAGCTCGATCAGCATATTTATTTTTTCATTTAAAGTCTCATCCTCTTTCAAGTCTTCAAACGATTTTTTATTTTTTAAATCATTTACAACATTCACTTCCTGACGCTCTCTGCCTTCATACTGAAAATTAACTTGCTCTTCAAACCAATTTTTATAAAGTCCGAAATCTGTAATTTCTTTAGGACTTTGAGGGATAATATGTTCTATGCTCCATTTCATTCTTACATATAGTTCAAAAGGAAATTTGTTTTCAGAAATATTATTTATATAGTATAATACATTATGAAGTAACAAAACCCTTTGTGTCTCAACCTTATGTTTTTCAAAATGTAGATTTTCAAGTTTATAAATCTTGTAACTATTTTTATTGTCATCTTTCGCTTCTTTTTCAAAAGTCTTAATAATCCACGATTTGAGTATAGACTTGGTATCATTTTTATTTTTACCCTTGACCTCTCGAATTATTTCGTCAAGATTTTTGATATGCGAATTTGTCAAATAACCAATATAGTGGTAAAGTTCAGGATTTTTAAACCAGTCAACAATTTTGTTATAAAGCTGTGTTACTCTTTCCCATTCATCAGCAAATGAAGAAGACTGTTCTGTATTCTGGTTGTAATTTTTCTCGTAGTATCTATAAGCATAAAGATCATCCTGCATTTTCTCTTTATTAAGATGCAGATCAAACAGATAATCTATTCTTGTTCCTTCTATGTATAAGCTTTCATTAGGTTGTATGAAATACCAAAAACGATCATCCTGCAAAGATTTTTCAATAGCATCCCATTCCAGAGCAAACTGATTAACTTTGAGATCTGCCAATTCCTGAACTTCTTTTCTTTTGATATCTAAAATAAAAAGTGCCTTAATCAATTCAGAGCTTGTAAGCTTTATTTTACCCTTATTATTATTGAGGAAAACTTCAATTACCTTATCATTATTCATTGCTGAATCTAGTGAATACCAAATCACTTTAACATGGTTTAATAGTTTATTTACAAAATTATTAACAGATTTTTTATCTGTCAATATTATTTCACACCATTTACGAATAAAGAGGCTAACTACAAAAAAATGATAAACATCTACGGTATCGTGATCTTTGTGTTCTTCTATAAAAACCGACCAAAGTTCATTGACTCTATTCATATCACTGTAATCTCGTTCAGTAACATCTAAATCCTGAAGTGCCTCTATATTAAAATTGAAAAGTTCTGGGAGTTTTGTTTTGAGAAAAGCGCCACTGCGGGTTCTGGTTGAGAAATCAATTTCATACTTCCAAGTAGAATCTACCGCACCAATAGAATCTAAGTAAGACAAGAGTAAAAATAATGTAGTAGTTCTTTGTTGCCCATCTATCACTTCATTACTTATAACCACTTCAACAATTTCTCCATCTACTTGTAACTCTTTGGTTTCAGTACTGGTTGGTTTTAGAATTAGAGGTTGAAGACAATACAATCCTGATTCTGTCTTATAATCATTGATATCATTTAGGAGCTCTAATATTTCTTTCTTCCCCCATTTGTACCCTCTCTGATAATTGCCGATCTCAAAGGTTTTACCGCTTAGCTGACTGATAGGCAAAAGTAAAATAGTATTTTTATTCACATTTAGTTTTGTTTGTCTAATTGTAAAGCATTTTGATAGCTTTGTTGAGTACCTGAAAAGTTATTGGAGCAATTTTAATATGTACGATACTTTAACGACATTTTGAAGTCTTTGCATTATATATTTTCACCCGAGTTTATAACGAATATACTTCCAAATATTCTACCTCAAAGTCTATAACGTCTGTGAGATTTTTTCTCCAAGATTCTTCTTTTTCTGCAATTTTTCAAATATGCTGCATTGTTGCATAATTAAATATGCTCTTTAACAAAAACAATTTTTCAAATATATTGAAAAATATGTTTCACAATTACGTGAACCAGTAATCTTATTCTTTTTTCGAAAAAAATTTAAAGATTATTTCTTAATCTTACTCATTTTAGTAAAATCAATAACTATTACTATTTTACAAAGCATTTTTTTACATTAATTCTAATATTTGGTGATACGTTCATTTAATTTCTTTTACTAGTAAAATATATACTTTGCAACCTTTTTTCTAATACATAGTAAGCCAAGCCCAGCAATGTTTTAGAAATGTGGTTGCTCCAAACTCCGCAAAAATGCATTTCCGACCACAGGGAGGAATTGCATTTTTGCCGCCCTATTTTTTTTAAACTTAAACAAAGAAACCTGCAAAGTCAACTGACCTTACAGGTTGCTAAAAAAATTACATCCAATTTACTTACCCCTTTCTCCAGAATTCCCCAAAACTTCTAAAGCACTCCTATTTCTTCTTCGGATTCTTAAACGAAAACAAAATTCTCCCTGTCTCCTTATCAAAACGCATATAACCCTGATACTTCTTCCCCAACTCACTAATTAATCCACTTATATATGCCGTCTCCCCTACTATCAATTTCTCTATCTGCCATTTCCGAAGATACTTCCCTCTGAACATCGTGGGAACTTCGTAAACCCATTCCTCTTGAGAACTTTTCCGAAAATCTTTCAAAATTCGATCAAACAAAAACTCAACTGCTTGTTTGTCCGTACTGAACTGCAACGTCGCTGAAAACAGTCTGCCCTTCTTCGACAACATATTTTCAACAAACAGGCGTTTTCCTTCACGAAGAATCTTCCGTTGTTCCGAGCTCAACGTCACCCCGCAAATCACCTGCGGAATCCTGACAAAATCCATTCTTAACGAAATCAACTCATTGGTCAGCCTGTCCATACTTACCAACGACGAAACCAACTCCCCTGTCGCTTCATCAACCAACTCCACCACCCTTCCCATGTTTCCAAATTTCAAAAGGTTCATCTTGTCTTCCTTCGAAAATCGGTGACCACCAAACATCTTTTCAAAATCAGGTCTGTCCTGTACCCGATGAATACACACCAACACCTCACCCCTATTATCCAGTCTTAACTGCAAGCGAGCATCAATCGTATTTATAGAATTCTCATTCCTCAAAAGTATCGGAATCAACATCGGTGTCTTGTATCCTGTCAACAAAGATTCCAACGCACCTATACTTTCCAACTTTTTCCGATCAAGACCGATCTCAGCCAATCTTTCCCAGGGAACATTTTCAATCTGATATCGGTAGTTAAAATTACTCCGTAGTACGGAAGAATCGTCTTTAAAATCATTGTTCACAACAGAAGCTTCCCTGTCGGCATATTTTTTATTTCTGAAAGTTTCTACCGTTTCGATTGCAACGGCATACTTTTCCAAATCCTTTCTTTCCTCATCCGAAGAAGACTCAACATAGTTCTGCAAACTTATTGCAGTTTCTCTCGCCCAATATTCCCGCACTTTGAAAAATGAATACTCGGCAGGATTTTTCAGCTGATGATAAAAGTCCGCATAGAAATTCAAAAAAGAATCTTCCGAAGATTCGACACGGATTACGGTATCCGATTTATTTCTGTCAGGAAGCACATCAACAAGATTTCCGTATTGATTGACTTCCTGCACGATGCCGACCGAATTGTTACGGTGACGCAGTACCAACAAAGTACTCACTTCTGAATTTGCTGTATTGTTTCCTATTTTGTTCATGATGACTATTTTTATTTGTTTATTATTCTACTCAACATCTTCCCTCCACAAAAACCCACTCTTTGGCTGTATCAAATCCATATGATTCCACAACTCACTAAAAATCTCTTCAATCTGCTTTTCTGAAAGTTTGTTTAAAAGGATGGCATTCCTATAATCATCGTACATTATTATTTCTCGACTTGGAAAACTTCCTGTTGCTATTCTCACTACACTTCTTCCGCTCCCGGTACACAGATGCAACGTGCTGTCGTCCCATCCCTCATGACCGAGAATCAAAGTTTCATCCATGGCGACAGCTCCCGAAAAAGCTTTGTTTACAGTATCATCTTCAAAACTCAATTTTGCCAGACGGTTACACTTCTCTATTCCTTCATACTCCGCCATTTTTCTGGCAAACATAATCTGCTCAATATTCCCTTTGGGATTCTCAATCCCAAACAGCAAAGATTCAACTGAAAATTTCACTTTGGTCTTCATATTTTTACGCATTGCTTTAATTTTTTTTTAGTCAGTTCCCATCTTGTAAGATTAAACACGGTGCCGATAACCCTACACTGGGGAACTTTATGGTATTTAACTTTTGAGGATTAGAGATAGTATTCTGAAACTTCTCCCTCTTTAACTTTTCTCTTTCTTTCAGGATTTGAATTTTATTAGTAACCGCAAAAATTACTGCAGGTTTTCCAGAAATTTCTTTCCTCTTTTGGACTCTACAAATGCGCAGCGTATTTTTGCAGCTCGATCTTCACGATTTGATCCCGACCAACTTTTCAGATATCGTACACTATTGAGAAATTCCTCAGAAATTCCAAACTGAAGGCAAAGAAGCATTGAACCCATTTCGGCGATTAATTCCTCAAAAGAATAACTTGCTTTATCATCATGCCCTTGCAGATTTCTGTTGAGTCTTGTTTCGTGCCCGGTCCAATGTAAAATTTCATGAAACAAGGTGCTGTAATATTTTGAAGCTGAAATAAAATATTGCTTTTTCGGAAGCATCACGAAATCAGATCCAGGAGAATAAAAAGCAATTTCATGAATAGAATAACGCAAATTGAGATTTCCGTTTTTAATGATACGATAAACGAACTTTTCGCAATTTTCAATTTCTAAAATTTCCGGCTTTTCTTGATCGTCAATTTCAAAACTGATATTAATTTCTTCTAAATTTTCGATCTGTTCAGAATTAAAAACAACATAATTTCTGGCACATGGAATTTTGATAACATTTCTTTTTTCATCATCGTTCATCATTGCCACAATTTCTGCACTGATAATTTTACCGCTTTCCTTATCTTTAAAAACATAGGTGAAAAATTCGATTAAGCATCCCTTGGAACCTTTCTTTAATCGTCCTCCTGCTTTCGTAATACTGTTAAAAGTTGCATATCTTGCCGATGAAAATTTCTTCACGATCGTATCCAAATAAAGCGCTAAAATATTGTAGCCCTGATAACGTGTCCCTGTAAACAAATTTGATGGATATACAGCGCTCAGGTCGCTGTACATTTCCCAATCTTTTGCATTGACTTTATCAAGGTTCTCCAAAATTCTCCCAATGAATAAATCAGGTTTACTTTCCTTTTTGCCGGTTGAAACTTTTTTGTTTTCTGTAATATTTTGCATGATGTTACTTTTTAAATTAATATTAAATTGCTTTGAAATAATGTGATTTGATGAGTCTTTGTTACAAATGACCCTCATCGAGAAAAGAGTAATAGTGCTCAGAAGTCAGAATAATGTGATCGAGTACAGAGAAATCTAAAAACTTTGCCGCTTCTTTAATTTTCTCCGTTATTTTAATGTCTTCTCTTGAAGGCTTTAGATTTCCGGAAGGATGATTATGACAAACAATAATTGCACTTGCATTGCATAACAAAGCGCCTTGCATCACAATTCTGACATCCACTAACGTGGAACTGATTCCGCATTCTGATATTTTTTTGATGCCTAACACTTTATTTTTCTGGTCTAGATACAATGCGTAAAAACTTTCTTTGTAGTCGATCTGTTCCGCATCAAAATGGGCTCTGAACACTTCCGAAACATCATAGGAACTCATCACTGTTTTATCTGCGTTCCCTTTTCTTGAATAGCTTAATTTAATTTCGTTGACGATATTATAATTCATCTTTTTTGCTCCGAGTACGGCGGAGACCTATTTTTCCCGCACTTACATTAAAAATCTGTTGATTCTGTAAATTGCAGATTGAAGGAAATTTTGATCTTTTCTATTCTTTTTACTTAGGGTCCTATCATTTTAAACTGATTTATACCAAAA
The DNA here is from genome assembly GCF_046535115.1 of Chryseobacterium sp. SIMBA_038. Classification (NCBI taxonomy): domain Bacteria; kingdom Pseudomonadati; phylum Bacteroidota; class Flavobacteriia; order Flavobacteriales; family Weeksellaceae; genus Chryseobacterium; species Chryseobacterium sp. SIMBA_038. The sequence goes on along the minus strand of NZ_JAWRXH010000003.1, from coordinate 545,709 downwards.
GAATAAGGATGATCTAAATTTCAATGAACTGCATTTGCATCTTGTGAGGTTTCTGACTTTTCTATGCAGATTACCATTCAGGCAGGCACAAGGAAAACTGCAATCAATTCCTTGAAAACAATAAGAAAGAACATTGATAAAGCTTGAAATATTTTTGTGGAGGGCTTGGAAAGCTCTGCTTTGCGGATACCCAAAAAGATTTTTTTACGCAGAGACAACGGAATATATTTGCTATAGAAAATCGGGTTACCTCAATGGCAAACGTTTTCTTTCAATTTACTACTGAATAATTTTGGTATTTAGAAAATATGCGCACTAATTCACTTGAATCTAAGAACAGATATTTCTTCTAAATTCATATATGCTTCATCAATTTTTTAAATCAATAAATATATCCCAACTCCATCAAAGAATTAAGTACATAAAAAAAACCGCTTTACAGCGGTTTCGTTTTATTGTCTTATTATTTTTACAAATTCACTTAATGAATTTCTGTCGATTAAATTTTGCAAAGTATGAACAAATTTATTAAGTTCTCTATTTAAAATATTCTGATACTCTTTTCCATTCTTTTTATATTCTTCAGGAAGTAGTTCTTTGATAGCATAATTAATTCCCGTCAGAGTTGTCGGAAAATCATGAATTTTAATTTCACCGGAACTAAGTTTTTCAACATTTACGTGGAATTTTCGATCCCTGCCCGAACATTTGATGACAGCCTCTTTAACACCAATCTTTTTTTTGATCATTTCAAATTGCATATTAATATCATCATCAATCCTATTTGGTATTATTATATCAAAACTACATGTTGTGAAGTTCGTACCTTCGATTTCTAAATCGCCGTCTGTTATTATTTTAGAGCAAATCGCTTTCACAAAGTTTTCAAAATAACCGTAAGCTAATGTATTTGAAGGAAAAAAATTAAAATCATTTGGATCGGTTTGTAAAAAGAAATCTTTAATTTCATCCACTTTTTCTTCAAGATCTTCATCACTATATCTCGAGAAAAAAATCCCATCTAAATCACTGACCTTTTTCACATCTTTATGAACCAAAAAGCATGTCCGCTGTAATCCAAGCCTGCCTATAAACAGTCCGAGTTCAAACAAAATATTATCTCTTGCCTGTAAGTAGGTCTTTTTCCTAACAACAACCTTATCATCAGGGGTGCCAATTAAAATTCCAAAATCAAATTTTAATGGTGCTTTCATTAAATCATGTAAAAAATTATGATTTAATTCAAAAACAGATCTATCCCACAAATTATCATCCCAAATTACAACATCGAAATCTTTTTTAAGCAAACGCTTAACTTGTTCAGCTGTTTCTTTTTCTTCAGATGAACTTCCAATAAAAATTCTCTTTTTCATACTACAAAAATCTTAAAGCAGTTGTGTTAGGTAATAAATCTTGGTAGACGTCCACTATTTCTTGATATAAGAGCCTTAAAAGTCTAATTTTCTCAGGTTTGTTATAAAATATATATTCAGTACCATCGATGGATTTTATAGAATTTCTATAAACTTCGTTTTCAGATATTTTTTTAAACTCCTGGTGAAGAACATACACTAACTGATAATAAGATAAATTAAAATATTGATGAATTGGGATGTTATAACATATCGAACAAATATCAAAACTTGAGAATCCTTTTAAATTTTGTTGAGAATCTGCTTTTAGTGTTTTAGTAAAACGTATCATTTTTTTTAACCTACCACCTGTCTCTTTACTTTTTTTATTGATTAAACTTATTTTAAGAAATGGAAAATCCACTGCCAGACTTTCATTTTTTTTCTTGTCGTAAATTTGTATTCCTCTTAAAATTTCATCTTCATTAAATTCAGAATCAACAGTTCTATACCAAGAAGCAGTGACTACATCTACAATTCTATTCGGCTCAGTTGGATTTACTTCAATGGATTTTGGCTTATCAATGTCCACATTTTTGTAGGTGCTAAACAAAACAACTTCTGCATTCAAACGCAATAGTCTTAAGTCAGTATTTGAATTGCCGGAGTAAGGCGTTCCATTAATAACATTTAAAAGTTTTTGCTTTTGACTGAATGACATATTTGGCTCAGAGAAATATCTGTTGCTGAAATTTTGAGCAATCTCATGGCTATAGAAAGAACTTGTAAGCTGAATCAGATCAATATCACTATGCCCTTTTATATGAGTATTGCTCATTACAGAACCTTGATATCTATAATCCACTGAGGAATTATTTTTCTTAAGATGACCTTTAACTTTATCTCCAGCTTCAATAGTCCTCTCGGTATATCTAGCCTCAACACCGTTCATTGATCTTTTAATATATTCAAGAACTTCTGTTCCTGATGACTTCAGTTGTCCAAGCTCATCGCTAAAAGACTTCTCAAACAATAATGACTCATTGATAGAATCAGGATTGCTTCTTTGCTTCACATTTTGAATTAAATTTGAGTAATTTTTTCTCATACTATAATATTTTAAATTTTTTATCCTTTACTTTTTTTTGGATCTTTCGATCTTGGATAAGTTCTTTCTTCCTGAAATTCGCCAGAATTTTTATGAATCCTGAGCGAACCACCGTTATGACTTACAATAAAATCCTTAGCTGATTTTATAGCCTCGATCTTATTTGTATCAAAAACTTTGGAAGACCTTTCTGCTCCTTCCTTTTTTAACTTGTACTTCCCATCTTCTTGGGTCAAATGAAAATTTTCCATAATAATGAAATTTAAATTTTAATAGCTTACGGAGCTAAGTTTACCGAGAATGGATGTTGAAATTTGTGAAAGAGAAATATTATAGTATTTTTGTAACACAAAAAAGTGGTTTCCATTCTAAACAAACCACTTTGCTTCAGAGAACAAAAGTCCTATCGGTCAGAGGTTGGGACTTTTGTCTTTTTTAAAACCTTTATCAAACAATCAAGTTTATAGTCTGAAATTTCAGTCGGCTTTAATATAAAGCAAATATATAATTTTTTTTTCATCCACCAGTATTTATTAACTTAATTTTAAAATATTATTAAAATATCTAATTACAATATATTTATATAGGTCGTTATAATTAGTAAAAAAATATTTGATTATAAATTGCATAAAAAATAAACACACACATATATACTCTCTATGCATGTAAAAAACCACACCCAATTGTTAGTAATGTATATATGGGTAAAGTGATTATCACTCCACTATTTCCGATGTATTTTTATGAAACCAAAAAAAACTCTAAATAAAAAAACAAACCCCAGTTATTGATATAACTGGGGTTTGTTTTTTTATTTTGTTAAATACCTCTTTCGGGATTATTTAACTTCGCTAAAACTTTATTTAGGATGACTTTCTCTTCTAGCTTACTTTGCTTTTCTTTGGTACTTTTTCTACGTTTCTCAGCCTGATAAATTAAATCTTCTAACGACATTTGGAAACTTACATAAAAACCTCTAGTATACCTGCTATAAGTCTTAAGTCCCCAATTTTGCTTTAATTCATTCTTAATCTTTTTTGTTTGGTATTCGCTGTTATATTTTTGAATATTTGGATCGAGTTCAGAAATATCCATAGATTTAGCTTTGCCGCTCATTCTCGACAACCAAAATTTGTTATCAATCTTACAATAGGTTTTTCTGCCGAGGATACTTTTAATTGCTAGAAATCCCAATAGACTAACTTTTTCAAATTCTGACTTTTGATTTTTGTAGAAGTCCCAAAAGGTTGCTATATTCAGACCACATTTGGGTGAGTCTTTATAATCATGGTAGAGTTTTTCCCCGATCTTTAAACACTCATGTTCATTGCCTAGTTTTACACTAAAAAATTCTGCACTTGATGTAATAAGTTCGAGATCATCACCAAATTCTAATTTTAAAGAATGGTGGTAAAGAGCATAGTAAAGTATATTCTTCAGTACTTTAGTAGAATCAGTCAAAAAACCATCTAGTAGAGTCACCGGAAAATTAAAATATTCTGGTTTGTTCAAAATAACTGTAATTATTTAACAAAGATAATTCATAAATATTAAACTCTTCTGTATGTAAAATTTATACCAAAATTAAACTGACAAAAATTGTTTACTACTATGTAATTAATAAATCATTTTAATTTGAGTATAGTCCTTAAATTAATTTGTGATGGTTAGATTTAAAAATAAAGAATTAAAAATTAGGGATAAACGATTCATTTTCTCTTAATTTACAAATAAAAACTCATATCATCGGATAAATAACAGAAACGGCGAAGATTTTTATTTTCCCACCGTCAATAATTGACCCTACAATAATTTGTGTGTTTATTTATTCAAGTAATTCACCCATCCCGAATAAGGCTAAACCTTTACCATACTGTTCTTCAACAGCTTTATTTGCTGCATTAATATATTCTCCTGTTATCGGATCAACAACCGTTCTCAAAGGTCTTTTGCCCTTTTCAGTACCAATAAGCTTTACGATGGCATCTGCAACATCCTGTGGATTGGTTTGATGAGCTTGAATAAGCCCGCCAAGAGCTGTCATCATCTTCTCGGGAATTTCTGCAATAGCACCATACCCTTCAAATACGGATTGATCTGAAGCATAACCAGTCTTTAGCGACATTTCAGTTGGAAAAGCGCCAGGTTCTACAATGGCAACATCTATTCCGAGGCGCTTAACTTCGTAGTGGAGTCCTTCGCTCAGTCCTTCCAATCCAAACTTCGAAGCGGCATAAACCGTTGCAAAAGGAAACGAAACCCTTCCAAATCCGCTGGTCACATTAATGATCAGCCCGTCTTCCTGTTTACGCATTACCGGTAAAACCTGTTTAATGAATCTCCATGGTGCAAATACATTCACATCAAACATTGCCTGTACGTCGGCAGTTGTAAAGCTTTCGGCTACACCATTCATTGAAAACCCTGCGTTATTGACCAATATATCAATAGCACCTTCTTTTGCAATAATAGTTTCTATAGCTTGATTTACGCTTTCATCGTCCGTAATTGTAACATCCAGAACATTTACATTTTCAATTGCTGAGAGCTCTTGTGCTTTTTCTGCATTTTTACCAACGGTATCTCTCATTGTTGCATAAACTTGATGTCCTAATGCTGCAACACTGTGTGCAGTAAGCCAACCAAAACCACTATTTGTACCTGTAATCAATACTACTTTTTTGCTCATCTTTTTATTTTTTAAATGACTGATGCAAAGGTTGGTGAACTGAGTCGGAAAACATTTACCATTTGGTAAAAAGCATCATTTAACGATATTTTTCCTAATTCTGCTAAGAGATTGCTGGGTAATCCCCAAATAAGAAGCCACCTGTGAAAGAGGAACACGATTCACAAGTCCCGGAAATTGACTGATGAACGACAAATAACGGGTTGTTGCATCCTCAGATACCAAAGGACTTCTGCGTTCGAGAGCTTTCATCAGACAGTTTTTGACAATAAGATTCTCCATATCTTTCCAGCCGACAATAGTATTTCCAATTTCGTCCCAGTTCTTTTTCGAAAAAACAAGCAATTCACAATCTGTTATAGCTTGGATATACTCCGAAGCGACCATTTGTGCCTCAAATCTTTGTTGATCAGAAACAAAATTATTCTCTTCAACAAAAGAGTGTGTAATCTCTTCGCTCTTATTATTATAATAACAGAATCGGGTAACTCCTTTAAGAAGAAATCCAACGTACCGCGGAATTTTACCTGCTTCTGAAAAATATTCATCTTTGCGAAGTTCCATTGTTTCCGCCTTGCTTAATATCAATTCAATCTGCTGACTGTTTAAATTACCGAACTGTAATATATAATTCACAAATTCTTCCATTTTACAAATTTCAGGTTTATCATTGAAAACCAATTTACCATATGTTAAAAAAATATCGCTGAACAAAAAACAATTTTTAAAATATCAATTATCAACTAATCAATCGCCCATAGTAGTGAAATACTGCTTGGTTAAGCGTATGATTTACGAGTAATCTCGGGTAAAAATCTAAATGCGATAAATAATTCCTGATCAATTTTTTCTTAATAAATCAACCATCTGTAAAATAATTTTATCCTCAATTGGGATACAAACAGTCTGAATCTGGATACAACTATCGATTCTTAAATAGTCATCTTTGCTGCATCAACTTTCAAACAATTAAAATTATGCAGACATATGAAAACAAGGTAGCTCTGATATCGGGGGCAAATACAGGTGTAGGATTTCAGATTGCTAAAGCACTCATTGAGAATGGATATATTGTGTATGTAGGCTCCCGTGACAAAAAAAAGGGCGAAGCTGCAACTGATCAACTTGGGGAATATGCACGCGCAATCCAGCTTGATATTACCGACCCTGAATCAATTAAAGCAGCAGTAGAAACAGTTGAGCGTGAATATGGATATTTGACACTGCTCGTAAATAATGCTGCGGTTTCTCACGCCGGTGAACAAGGTCGTACCATGGAAGAGATTCTGGACTCTCAACGCGCTTCAATTGTACCTATTACTGAATTGAAAACAGTCTGGGAGACGAATGTGTTTGGAACGCTTGCTTTAACTCAGGCTTTTATTCCATTATTGCATAGAGCAAAAAAAGCCCGGATTGTGACCATCTCAAGTGCTTTAGGGTCATTGACAATTAATTCAAATCCGGAAAACCCATATCGTTCCAGTTTTGACGCAGTCTACGGTGCTTCAAAAACTGCACTTAACGGTATTTTTCTTTCATTGGCAATCGATCTGGAAAAAACCGATATCAAGGTTCACTTGGTAAGTCCAGGATTTACCGCGACGGCACTCAATAACTTTCAGGGAACAGACTCCGTTGAGGTAGGCTCCATAGAGCCAATCAGGGTGGCTTTAGCTGAAGATCTTCCGACAGGTAGTTTTACAGGCCCTGAAAATTTCAGCGGAAATGATAATAATCTTGCGTGGTAATTTTTAAAACAAAAACCTATGATCAAATATCGTAGGTTTTTTTTACATTTATTATTATGAAAAGCAAAGAAGATAATTTGATACGCTTCATATCAATATCGGAAAGTCATCAAGCCTTTGGATTGCCTACCCCGCAACATCCAATGATAAGTCTTGTTCATTTCAATCAAGACAATCCTTTCAATATGGCAATGGCGCCTATATATAATGTTCTGAGTTTCTATAAAATCACCTTCATTACCAGGAATAGAGGAAGGCTGAAATATGGCCGTGATTACTACGATTACGATGAAGGTAGTATGCTGTTTTTGGCACCCAACCAATTGGTCGGAAGCACTGATTACAACAGTGAAACTCACTGTTATATTTTGCTGATTCACCCGGATTTTCTGCTTGGTCATCCCATAGCAAGGAAAATAAAAGATTATAGCTACTTTTTATACTCATCCAACGAAGCATTGCATCTTTCGGACTCTGAAAAAGAGATTATACTATCCATTTACAAAATAATGGAACAGGAACTCAGCCAACGTATTGATGAATTTAGCGAAGAGGTGGTAATTGCTCAAATTGAATTGTTGCTGAGCTATGTTAATAGATTTTACAAACGTCAGTTTATTACCAGAAAAATACCCAACAATGACATTCTTCAGAAGACCGAGACAATTCTTGATGATTACTTGAACAGTCAGGAAACTTTAAATCAAGGATTACCAACTGTCCAATATATTTCGGATAAGCTGAATATTTCACCCGGATACCTCAGCGACGTCTTACGTTCACTCATAGGAAAAAACACACAGCAATACATACGGGAGAAACTTACTGAAAAAGGAAAAGAGAGACTTACCAATACCAATTTTACTGTATCCCAAATAGCGTATGAATTGGGTTTTGAACATCCACAGTCTTTCAGCAAAATGTTCAAAACAGCAACCGGTCTTACTCCTTTGGAATTTCGCACCTCATTTAATTAATCTACGACAAATTATATTTGGCAGGAGAAAATAATTTGATTTGCAAGGTTTTCAAAAATTATGCACTTCAGGATACATAGAGCTGAGTCACTATCAATTCAAAATACGATCATTAAAATTAAAAAAACTCCTAAAAAGTAATTTTAGGAGTTCTTTAATGTATCAATAAAGTAAATTATTCCGTAATTCTTTCCAGAGTTTCGAATTTACCATAAGAAGCTCTCAATTTAACCAATTGATCTGCTACAACTACTGTACTTTGCGGACATAAATTTCCACTTTGCAAAGCTTCCTGATAAGCATCAATTGCAGCTTTTTCACCAAAAACAACATTCTCCAAAGTGGATTCTGCATGATCACCTCCAAAAGAATTTTTGATATCGATCCATGTTCTGTGCAATGCTCCTGCAGTTGTTGAGCTGTCATCCGGATTACCTCCTCTTTCGGTAATTAATCCCATCAGATCCGATTTCATCGTTTGAGATTCACGTACCATCTGGTCATAATCATTTTTTAGTCCGCTGTATGAATCCCATACTTTTTCTTCTACCTTAGCAAATCCTTGGATTCTGTCATTTGTAATGTTTAATAAATCATTCAGTGTCGATACTGTTTTACTGTTGTCCATAATAATATTTTTTGTTAGTGTACTCATGTATTTACAATGACTGTACCATGTGGTACCACCTCAAATGCTAAAGTTTTCTTAAATAAAGAAATTGCACAATCTTTTTTACACAGTAAGATATGAGTTGACGGAGTGTATAAAAAAATATTTATTCTCCAATTAAAATCTCCATCCGGTTAATTAATGAGCGTTCGTTACTTTCTCCTCAAAGTTATTACCAATTAGAATTCAGACGGCAAGCTCAAGGTAGATATCAATTTCAATCCAGATACTGAATGCTAATGCAAACAATAAAGTGTACCATAGCAAATCAATCTGTTTCCTCAGCTGTATTCCAAAAACGGCAACAAAGAAAAGAGGGCAGGTTATGAGATAAGTTAGAATAGCTGTACCAAAGACAACAAAAATATCATAGTAATAATCGCCCAACAATAGTGTAATTGCAAAGTGTATACACCAAACAACCAACGGCAATACGATGCATAAAATCCACTTCCAAAGTTTTTTCATCTGCAGTTTTTCTGCTACCTGACGATAATTTTTGATAAGCAGAAATGCAATCACAATACATAACAGAATAAGTATTGCAATCTGGATCAATTTGTATCGAGCAACATCTTCCCTCGTATTAACATAATCCGTTTTTATAACGCTTTCATTTTCAAACAGCTGTTTTTTTGTACGCTCACCGTTAACAAACGTTACTTTACTTGAAAACTTACCATTGTTATTTTGAAAAGTCCAGACAGAATCTTCAATACCCTTTTTATATAATCCTGTAATAACTACTCTCCCATCCTTTTTCCTAATAAATTTTCCATCCAAACGCCCACCATTGAATCGTACAGAATCCACTCCTTCAGGTGTTCTTATGTTTAAATAAGTGATTGTTCCAGGCTTAACTAATTGTACTCCATTGCCAATCATCAGCGAGACGGAATAATCCAAATTTTTAATGGCATCGTTCTTATTGTAGTCATCATATTTTATTGGCTGTTTTGACAAATCAAGCTCTTCGATTTTGACGACCAGTAATGAATCAAATCTGTAGTACTGCAAATGCTCGTAATCAATGATGTCAATAAGTTTGTTAGACTTCAAAAGTACATATTGCGGCTGATCAAATCTTTGTGTATATCTAGGTTTGCTTGTAGAATAAAATGAGAAAATCGCAATTGCTCCGATGATGTAAGGATTAGTTCTCTTCTGCCATAATGAATGTTCAGATCTCTGCTGATTTTTGTTCAGACTAATCCATGCTGCAAATAAAACGGGTAGAACAAAAAGATCCGTCAGATCAACCGTTCTTTCAATAACAAAAAATGTTTCACTAAAAAAATCGATAAACGGCTGGGAATAAGTACTTTTCCAATAAACAAAAAATAATGCCGTGGCAATGAAAATTGCAGATCTGTATCTCGGAAGCAAAACAGACCAAAAAATAGGAAATATAAAAAGCCCGCACAAATCTGACAGTTTTCCGGTAACGTGATTATGATAAGTTGTTTTAAGATAAAAATCATTCAGAATCAATAATCCTAAACATAAAATAAATGGGAAAGAAACTATTGGATTCAGACGTTGTTGCATAGTATTGAATTGGTATCGATCTTAAAACTAAATATTATCTCCTAACTTCTTTAAAATTAGATAAAAAACAATAGGCGATAATAAAAAGGTACAATTATTTTTAAGGATAAATCTTAAGACTATTCTTTCGTCAGTTCCACTCATCATCTGATAAGATCACAGTAAGATATTTCCTAACCAGAGTTATATAATGAATTATTTGGCTGATAGAATGATAATATTTTTCCCGGATTGTACAAAGTGACCGTTTCCTCGGTAGTGGATTGTTTTAGGATATTTTGGAACTTTTGCCACATGAGCTTTTACAATCTCAAAAATAAAAAAATTATAATCATTGACCAGCTTACTGTCATATAAACGACATTCGAAATTGGCATAACAGTTAACCAACAATGGTGCATTTACCATTTCTCCTTCTGCAGTATTCAAGTTAAACTCTTCAAATTTATCGATTTCCGTACCACTGCAATTTCCTATTGAAACCACTGTCTTGGACAACTCCAATGTTGGTAGGTTGATTACGCATTCTTTACTTTTTCTTATTAATTCGAAACTATGATTTCCACCAGAGATCATGCATCCAATTAATGAGGGAACAAATTCCATAATAGTGTACCATCCTAAAGTCATTACATTTCTTTCCTCTTTGAATGCAGATGTTAAAAGAACCGTAGGACTTGGTTCCAGATAATGACGAACATCTTCGATAGGATAATTTACTTTTTTATATTTTTTCATGATATAGTTTGCGCCATTACGGTCATTTCAAACAAGTCAATTTAATCTTTATTAATCCTTGCAATCCATTGAGTGAAAGCTTCAACGGCTGATCGTATAAACTTTTTGTTTTCTTCTTTTTTGATTTTACCTTCATCGTCAAACCATTCAGATATATTTGCAATATAAACTTCAGGTTGCTGCATTACTAATAAATTTAGAAAAACAAAACACTGGCGGAGATGATGATTAGCTCCAAATGCAGCAATATTTCCGGGTGAACTGCTAAATACTGCAGCCGGCTTATTATCCCATACATTTTGATCAGATGGTCTTGAGCCAATATCTACTGCATTTTTTAAACATCCCGGTATCGATCGGTTATATTCCGGGGTAATAAAAATAAATGCGTTTAATCCTTTAATTTTATTTCTGAAAACGGTGTATTCTTCAGGAACATTGTTAAAGTCGTCAAAATCCTGATTATAAACAGGAAGGTTATCGATGGACACGATTTCAAATTCAAATCCTCCGAGCTGGATATCTGCCACAGCATTCGCAATTTTTTTAGAAAAAGATTCTTTACGAAGACTGCCTACTATAATACCAATTTTATTTTCCATTGATCAATGATTTATGTCGTTGGTTCAATAACTACGCCATTCAAAATATATTTATTTCCAATCTACTTTTACATTGATTAAATTAATACATGATGAAATAAAAAGAGAGCTACATTTAGAGCTCTCCTTTATTTCAATCACTAATTTGTTATTTTGGGGTGGCTGCCTTATCATAGATTATTGATTCGTTCTTTAATTCATTCCAGAACTCCGAAGGTATATCAACCTCTAAAGCTTTGGCATTAGCAATAGCTTGCTCTGATTTTCCAGCTCCGGGAATGATCGATACAAACTCTTCTGCAGCCAAAACAAATTGAATTGAAGCATCTACAAGATCGACCTGATGCCTTTCAGCAATAATTTGTAACTTTTTATATTTCTCAGCAATATCTTTCGGTATCTGATCCTTATAATTATATCGTTTTCTTCCGGCTATATATCCTGAATTAAAACCGGCACCTGATACCAATTGGACACTCGCTTTTTTTACTGCGGGAAGAAGCCTGTCGACAGCATCTTCGTGCTCCAATATGGAATATTGTGTTGCAGAGAGACATATATCAGGATCTGCAGAATCAAGGCAGTCTAAAATTGGTTCAATTTTATTGACCCCCATTCCCCATGCTTTGATGACACCTTCATCCCGCAAAGCGGACAGAACTTTGAATGCACCGTTTTGAGCTTGTTTTAAAAAATATGGATAACGGTCTCCCACTTGATCTTCCGAAAGGTCATGAACATAAATGATATCAAAATATGGTAAGCCTGTTCTTTCCAGACTGTCCTCAATAGACCTTTTGATACCATCAGCCGTATAATCGTGTTTAAAATCATAATGAAACGGATTTTTCCACATGGTAGGCGGTACCTGATCCTTTGGAACCTCCTTGAACAGGCGACCAACTTTTGTGGAGAATACAAAATCTTCCCTTTTTTGAGACCGGAGATATTCCCCAAACCTCTTTTCACTTTTGGTCAATCCATACCATGGTGATGTATCAAAATATCTGATACCTTCATCCCAGGCAGATGATAAGATATCCCGCGCTTCATTATCCGAAATATCATTAAAAGCTGTTCCTATAGCGACCCCTCCCAATCCAATCTGATGTTTTTTTTCTAAAATTTCATTTTTCATATTAACTCATTAATTATTAGTGTTAGTACAAAGATGATGCAAACTATACGTTAGTCCGAGTAGTAATAGAGTTGGAAGATAGCTATTTCAAATATCTAAATGTAATAATGACTTTTTCAATTGTCTTTCAAATTGGTACGCTGTTGGTAACCAGTTCACCTAAACTTATAGTAAAAGAATTACAAGATCAATAATCTCAATGCCGAAAAAAACATATAATAAAGATGACTGAAAATCAGGAATCTTAAATGGAATATTTAAAATACAGAAATGTGAATATTATTTTATTTGACAAAGATGTTTCTCAGGAAACCATCAACAAAAATGCAGAAAACCTGAATATTGCTCAGCTTAATCTCTCAGATTTTAATGAAAGAATGGGTAAAAACTATGATCTCATATGCAAATTTACGAATGAGAATACCCGTTTTTTTCTAAAACAGGAATTAAGATATCCTGAAAATACAAACACCATCGCCAGCCAAATTAATTGGCTCCTAATGTGGAAAAGGGAAATCAACGACAGAGTCTATTTTAAAATATTCTTCAACGATATTGCACGGGAATTTGAAGAAATAAATCGATATAATTCCCCATACGTCCAGAAGGATAATATATACTATAAAATGGTTGACGATTTTAAAAGAAAGTATACAGATTACGCTCCTTTAGGATTTTTAAGCGAAGATGATGAAAAATACATAAAAGAAGAAATCAACAAAAAATTCTTACAAAAAATCAATTGAAATTAAAATCTTACTTTTATTACTTGTAGTTCCATTTGCAACTTATAGATGTAATATCTCATCATCTTAATTTATGACAATAGCTAAAGAAAAATTTTCAGCATTGGAATCGGAGATCAATCTCAGAGCTACTAATTTTGCAGCTGTTTTGGTATGGATTATTGTTGCATTATTTGCTGGTCTTGCCATGATCTGGGTAGACCAATTAATACGCCCCGATTTTCTTGAATATTACAGTAACAACATTCTAGATTTTTCAGCATCAATTATAATCATATTTTTATCAGCAGCAACGAGTTTCTTTCTTGCACGTTATCTTTTAACCAGAAAGTACAATAAATATACTGTATCGGTAAATGACCAGGGAGCTTTTATATTTGATCGCTATGGTAAAATTTCAGAACAGGTTCTTTATACTGATTTACACGCCACAACAGAAAAATATGATTCAGATATTAGTTTAGAATTCAACAGGAAATTAAACAAACAATGGTTTATCATTTATAAAAAAACAGAGTCAAATGAAGTCACAAAATACAATCTCAGGTTTCAGAAGGACTTTTATGCACTAAATAATAATTACGAGCTTTATCAACATTTCCTGAGAGGAGTACAAATATTTCGTCCTGATATTAAAATACATTATCATACGGCAATACACTTCAAAATAATATCACCAGGCGCACTGACTGAAAAGCAAAAAAAGAGTGATAAGATCTTTAAAAATGTATTTAATATTGTTCTGTGTATCATCCTACTATTTTTTATTTATGTGATATGGATGTTCATTCAAATATTCTCAAAATAAAAATTCCTATCTTCTATTTTTTAAATCTTAAAAAATGCCGTTACATAATTTAAAAACATTATTTTTAAAATATGGAAAAACGAGATCTTTTAATTATTGAATACCTTTCAAAAGGATTTAAAACCACCGAAATAAGTCAAAAGTTAATGACAGAGCATTCAATTAAGGTCAGCAAGATTCTCATTGAAAAAAGACTAAAAACATTAAGAACAAAGTTTCAGGCAAAAACACTTTTCCAATTAGCAGTCATTCTAAAAAACGAAAACATTATCTAATACTATGATCCTAAATATAATCAGGCATCATTAAAAACAGAGGTCTATGAAAAAGCTAATTATATTTTTTGCATTCGCATCTTTTATATCAAATGCTCAAAGCCGATTTATCAAATTAGATTCAGCTAAATTGATCAAACATGTGGAAAGCTTCATCTGGTTAACCGAAGTTAACTATGTGGCAGATAAAAATAGTTTTGACTGGGGTTACAACAATTACCAATTTGTTAATCCTAAAAATGAAAAAGATCTGTTTACAATCAGATTTGAACGAAGAGCTGATGGGTTTGATATAGTCAGAGTCAGTTGAACTTTTGATAGTCTTTTTAAAATCTGGAAAAGTGATTTCGATAGAAAAGCTGATGCTGACACAGTTAAAAACACAGGTTTTGCAATAGATGGCCGAACAAGATTTAACAAAAATAAAGATAGTAATTACTTGAGCATCAGCAGTTTATAGGTCATTGCCTTTACATACTTTATTTTTTTTTGTTTTTAAAATCTTTAATTTCATCTTACTACTCCTATACGAAACTTAATAAACTAATTGTTTCACATTCAAAGTGTATAATGCTATCAAAAATTTCAAACTTATTCATACATGATGATTAATAAATTACCGGAGATTTTAACAAAAGAAAAATATAATGAGAAGGACATCGAATTTTGAAATGCGTTATTCAATTTGGACAAGAACATAATCACCGATAACAATGCAGAATTCCTTACAACCATTTACCAGTCCACAAAACATCTCGACATCCGAAATAAAATATTAAAATTGTTGTATGATTTTAACTTTTCTGCCTTAAAGGAATTCTTTCTCAGCTCCTACAAAAAAGAGCGCTATCTGGATATGAAAATTTATGCTTTGCGGGGACTTTCACAATTTATTGAAGAAAAAGAAACTTTGGAGCAGGTAAACATTCAATACGATGCAATGCCTGATGCGTTTAAAGACCATTATACCGTTGATGAAACTGGTGAGATCGTAATGCTGAAAAGTCATTCAGAGACAAAAAGAATTATGGATAAATATTGGGAAAACGAAAAGAAAAATCTAGGGTAAATTTTAAAATCTAAGTTCATTTAAAGAGATTAGAATAATAATCAGCTCTCTTGATCCTTTTGCGGGAAGTCGATGATGAAGTAATTATTTTAGTATGTCTTTTGATATATCTAAACCATATTAAGAAAATACAGCAATTATGTTAAAAAAAGGAGACCATGTAAAGTGGAGGTTTCAGAATGGTGAAACACACGGTATTATAACTACAGTTCATACCAAAGATTTTGTTTTCATGAATAGACAAAGACGGGCATCTGAGGCTGAGCCACAGTATGAAGTCATCAGCGAAAAAACGGGAAAGAAAGCAGCCCATAAAGCTTCCGCACTAAAAAAGATTTAAATTACCAGAAGCTAAAAGTTAAGGACTTAAGCTCTATTTGCAATTTTCTGCGTAAGATAGATATAATTAAACATACAAAATGTCGCTATTACCCCGAAAGTATGCCATAAAAAATGTGTTCCGATATTGAGCTACTCCCACTTATCAGCGATACGAAAAGTAAGTGCAAAAGCAAATGACAGTAATGCAAATCCCACCCATTTCCCGGCTTTCCATTGCGTATAAATTAAATATCGTAAAACCGAGAAGAGAACAAATGATGCCATCATTCCATAATTTAAATTGATAAAAAGAGATGTATTATCAAGCAAAATCCAGTTTCTTAAAGCAAACATGAGAATTATATATACAAGAACTACAAAGACAGCATAAAACAATTTGGTGCTCTTCGCTATAAAGTAAAATCCTGCAGACAAGCATAGCAACATAATAGGTAGCCAATCCATCACAATAAATACCGACCATTGTCGGAATGAGTGATAAAACGTTCCACCAATAGCACCAATGTATAATAATATCAAGCAATAAACTAAAAATGGATACTCTTTAAAATGATCTTTGATTCTAATAGTCCAAAAAATAGCTGTGATGAGAAAAAACATCGCAGTAACTGCATTTAAAGGCTCAGGAAAAAGCTGACTCATATCTGTTTCCTTATAGAATATCCCTCCGTCCGGCGGCGATTGATTTATTGACATTCTTTTTATTTTTATTTCTTGGTGCAATATGCAAAGAGAACTCTTTCAATTAACTATTATTAAGATTAATGACAAGTTCTGCCATTTAAATTATCATAATGTTTACAACCATAAAAAAGTAAACTGTCAAAAATGACAGCTTACTTTTATTGTTAAATAAATTTTAATCATTTCAGAGCAGACTTCACTTTCTCAGACTCCTTCAAATGGTTTTCCAAAGTCGGAAGTGTTTTAGTTGCAAATGCTTTTACGTTAGCATCTGTACCATCTGTAGACTCCTTTTTAAATGCTGCAATATCTTTTTTATGATCGTTAACCATCATGTCGACATAAGCCTTGTCAAAATCGGCTCCTTTCTTTGCTTTTAGATCATCATGCATCTTTTGTTGTGAAGCATCTAAGGATGCGGGTAAGGAATAATTTACACTTCCCGCCCATTTTTTTAGTTCTTCGTTGGCAGCTTTATGATCTTTTGCAATCATTTGCCCTAAAGATTTCACAGAAGCATTGGTAGCATTTGCAGCAGCAAGTTCTCCCATCATAACTTCCATCATTCCCCCTTTAGCAGCAGCATCAACAAAAGTTTTGTCTTGAGTACTTAATGCTTTTGCATCAGGAACTGTACTTGAAACTGTAGCAGAATCATTAAGAGTCTGTGGGGAATCCATTGGAGCTGTTGAAGACATATCCGTTGAATCTGCGGAACTGTTTGTAGAAACAGAATCCTTTTTGTTGCAAGATACCATGGCAGCAACTGCCAACAATGTAAGAATTGAATTTTTCATAATAATTATTTGGTTGGTTAAAATTAAAAGCATTTTTATTATCTGCTTTGTGCTACAACTAACAATTTGTCTGCCAAAGATTTTGAGATAATAAATAGACAAT
The DNA here is from genome assembly GCF_046535115.1 of Chryseobacterium sp. SIMBA_038. Lineage (NCBI taxonomy): Bacteria > Pseudomonadati > Bacteroidota > Flavobacteriia > Flavobacteriales > Weeksellaceae > Chryseobacterium > Chryseobacterium sp. SIMBA_038. The sequence continues at coordinate 528,312 of NZ_JAWRXH010000003.1, read as the reverse complement.
CTACATCAGGTAAGTCTCAAATTTTTAATTGCCTTAACCCACTCTTTTCTCTCACAACGTCCTAAACTTCTTAAATCCCTGAAACGGTACATATGGAAAAAAACTAACTCTCAAAAAACAATAATTATGGACAACCATAAATTAACAGACGAACATATAATTTACGAAAATAACTGCCGAAAAATGTTCGTTGGACAGATAATTTGTGCTGTCATTTATGGAGAACTAAAGCACTATGCTGATGAAGACGGAAATAATATAAATCCAGAGCCATCTTACAAAACAAAGTATGAAGAAATTGACACTCTTGACCATTCTATTTATTTCAAAACAGAAGACAAAACTATTTACGTCTTTTGGGATAATACATTTATTTGCTACGGGCTGCAGTCGAAACAACTTGACCTAACAGAAACAACTAATGACTATGAACAAAAATGGGATGTTTCAAACGATACAAAATGGCATGGATTTATAGGACAAAAAATCACCGACTTTAAAATATTGTGGAAAGAAACGCGGACTTCAAACCTTGACGGTTCAAATAAAATTTATACAATATATCCGCAAACATTTGAAATTATTGTAGAAAACGGAAAATCAATTTTTGTATTAGCTTCTGAACTTAAAGAACACATAGACGAATATTATTCTCAAATGGACAATTGACTTGTCACAACAAATATAGATTTGCTCAAGAAATTAGAAAATATTGAACGACAAAATAAAGATAAACACAATTTTAAAAATTCTATATAGGCAAAAATATTCAGACAATAGAATGACATCCTGTAACAAGAGGTTCACTAGAAATTTGTATTTTAGTTGTAGGTTTCGGCTTCAATTTGCTCACTATCATCAATCCATGAAACGTTATTTATAGATTAAACTAAATCTCCAAAAACGATTTATATTTGATATGTATACGTTAGATAACTCTTTTAATTTGAATATTGATGGAAAACAACCTTGTTACATTCAATCATCAACAGTACAAATAAACCCCAACAAATGTCAGGGCTCCTATTTTTAGTCAATAATTTTTAGGGGTTGGAATACTAAAATTCTTTCCAATTTCTAACATTTATCTCAATTTATTTTGGTCGAAAATTCATTGACAAGTAATCGGGCTTTCGGCACTGAAGCTAGAAAATCATTAGCTTGATCTCTGTAGCCCAATGACATGATAACCGAGGCATGAAGACCCTTTTCTGACAAGCCTAAAACTTCATCGAACAATTTCGGATCAAACCCTTCCATTGGTGTTGCATCCACTTTAAGCTCCGCAGCAGCAATTAAGCCTGTTCCCAAACCGATATAGGCTTGTTTATCCGACCAGATCGTATTTTGTTCTGGCGTCTGGGTAGAAAAATAATCGATTAACGTATCCTCCAGCATTTTCAACGCTCCTTTTTCTAAATCTCGTTGTCGTTCCATCATCTCAACATATTCTGTGATGTAATCCGCGGTTATTTCATTGAATCCTGCAAAGACCAATAAGTGGGAAGAAGCATGGATCTGTGCATTGAATGAACCCTCGCCCAACCTTTGCCTTACCTCCGGGTTAGTAATGACAAACAATCGGTAAGGTTGTAATCCGCAGGACGAGGCGGTGAGATTGATTGCTTCAACAATTTGATCGACCTTATCTTCGCTGACCTTCTCATCTGAGTATTTTTTGACAGCATAACGCCATTTCAGGTTTTTGATTAATTCCATTTTGTTATTTATAAATTGAATGGGCAAAGTTATATCTTCAATGTGTATCTTTGTAACTAAGTGACAAAAAGTTATAGTGACAAACCGGTAACCAAGTGAATGGTATGGAACAAGAATTTGATTTAGTTAAGGATTGCAGCCAAAAAATATTGGCAATTAGTGATACAATGGAAATTTTAAACGGAAAATGGAAAATGTCCATCATTGCGTGTCTGTGCTATAAGCCAATGCGCTATTCTGAATTGCTGAAAGAGGTGAAAGGTATTTCCGGAAAGATGCTCAGTCGTGAATTAAAGGATCTTGAAATAAATGAATTGATCAATCGTCATGTCCTGAACACGGCACCAGTTGCAGTGGAATACCAGATAACAGACTACGGAAAATCACTGAAACAACTGACCAATACGATTGCAGATTGGGGATTTATCCATAGAAAGCGTATTATTTCCGGAATGAAGTTAAAAACTTAAAAGCAAATTATAAAATGATTTGTACACAAGCCGAACTATTAAAATAATCTTCTACGTACTTCTATAATAAATGGCCAACAATCATAAGTCAATTTACAGTGCACTTGCAGCCAATCTCTTAATAGCACTCACTAAATTCATCGCAGGAGCATTTACAAACAGCTCCTCCATGATCTCTGAAGGTATTCATTCAACAGTTGATACAACCAATCAGCTGTTATTATTGTATGGATTGAAAAGGAGCAGGAAACCGGCAGATGAATCCCATCCTTTCGGCTATGGCAAGGAGCTCTATTTCTGGTCGTTTGTTGTTTCTATATTGATATTTGGTCTTGGTGGGGCTCTGTCTATCTATCAGGGAATTTCGCACATCATAGAACCTGAAGTGATGAAAGATCCGTTCTGGAACTACATCGTTTTAGTGCTCTCACTTATTTTTGAAGGAACTTCCCTATTTATCGCCGTCAAAGAATTTAATAAGACCCGTAACGGTATGAAATGGTGGGATGCCATCATCAAAAGTAAAGATCCTGCAAGCTTTCTCGTCGTTTTCGAAGATGGTGCGGCAGTGGCAGGTTTGATCGTGGTGATGATATTGATGGGGATTAGCCACTCATTTCAGATTCCGGAATTGGATGGGCTTGCATCAGTCATTGTAGGATTGATCCTGGTATTTGTCTCTTTTATTCTTGCCAGAGAAAGCAGAAGCTTATTGATGGGTGAAGGGATAGCCCCCGAAACGAGAGAAAAGATCGCGAAACTGGCTGAGAAAGATATCGCTGTGGTCAAAACAAAAAGTATCCTATCTACTTATCAGTCACCGGAGGAAGTTGTACTGATGCTCATCATTGATTTTGAAGACCATCTTGATACTGAAGATATCACCGAAGCCATACATCGCATCCGTGAACATATCAAAAATGAATTTCCATTGGTTCATTTTGTCATTATTCAGCCGGAATAATTAATACCATCAGACTTTGGGATTTTTCGTTCCACGGAAAACCGTATCCAAGATACGGTGAGCTATTAAAAAACTTTTGCTAATATAAATCCGATAATCAATGCAAGAACAAATACAATAATAATCTTGACATAATCGGTTTTGCTGCTTAGGATTTCCTGATTCAGCCTTATATTTTCCTTTTTTAAGGTTTCCAGATCAACCTTTAAAGAAGCAGTCCTTTCATTGATGGCCGACTGGACATTTTTTTCGTGCAAGGCAGCAATCTCTTTTTTGTAGCTTTCCATTTCTGCCTGGCGTTGTTTCTGCTGCTCCTGAAAATTCTTCTGAAGATCTTCCAGTTGTTTGCCTGAAGTCACCTGAAGCTTTTGGAATTCCTCGTTTCTAACTTTCAGTTGGTCTGTAAAGGTTTTGTTATGGTTGTCTACCTGCTCTTTATAAGTTTTCTGAGCTTCAGCGAATTCTTCATTTTTCTTCTTCAACTGTTTTTCTAAAGTCTCTACCTGTTCCGAAAACTGCTTGGTGACATCCTTTTTGACCTCATCAATGAGGAGGGCCCTTGAATTGGATCGTTCGTGGGATAATTTTTCAGCAATGGTATGCAATCCTGCACCATAATCATGTGGTAAATGAAAACGCTTGTCGGCCAGCTTATCCAATAATGTTTCATCTACCGTATGACCGATAGCCGTAACAGTTACCGATTTCATTGTTATGAATAATTCGGATAAGCTCAGGTCATTAAAAGTTTCCATACTCTGCCTGTCACCTCCTCCCCTCACCAATGCAACAATATCGTAATCCAATGCTGAAATTTCTTTCAGTATAGAAATGATTGCTGTTGAAGAAGTGATATTGCAGCTGTGGTTATCAACATCAAAATATTGTGATGAAACATCCAGCCCTTCTGAAAAGTCCTTTTGCACGATCGCATTATTACCATAGATATTGGCGACTTTGACCTTTTCATCTTTAAGCATTTTATCTCTGATAAGCGTCTCAAGGTCCTTCGATCCAACTTTAAGTTTTTTCTGGATGAGTTCATATTTCTGCAACTCCTCCTCAGATATCGATCTTTCTTCCTGCTGAACGATTTCATCAACGACAAAACGCAGTTCAATCGAAGAATTCTTAATGCTCTTCTCAATAAAACCTCTGAGCGTATACACTTCATTATTGGTGATCTTACTCCTGAGCAAAGAAGAAATACGAATCCCTATCGAAGTGTTATCACCTTCTGAGAACAAAAGGTCATAATAATAATTCCCGTAGGATTTGCCACCACCATAGGCATATCTACCCTTCAGATAGATCAGATTGACCGTTGCATTCAGCTTCAGTGCATTACTGAAGATACCTATTACTGATGCCGGTGAATAGACCGGATAAGTTACTTCGTTGTCCTCCATTGATAAGATGATCATTTAGATCAAGATCGGATACAAAGATATTGCTTATGGGCATTGCTTGCAAAGGTTGAGGTAAATAGCAGCGATAAATACAAATTAAAAAATGAGACTGATGTAATGGGAGCAAAAAACTTTGCAAATGAAACGGAATTGCAATAAAAGAAATAAATAGATATGAGTTGGATCGTTTTACGGAAATCCGTAAAAAATGAACTATCAGGTTTAGTACTTTTGCTTGCATACATTTTTTAATCATGAAAAACTTTACTCTATTCTCAGTCCTATTTTTAATTTTATCCTGCAGCGCACCTACCCAAAGAAATACCCTCAAGTTCAATAAACATGACTATATAGGGGAATGGCCTTTCTCTGTCAATGAGATCGAGGTATACTGTTCGGGATACAAAGAGATCTATGGAAGAACTAACAACGGAAAGATCTATGCTCTCAATGGATCAGCGAAAGGAGCATCTCATAATGATCCGTCCATCAGCAAGGTTGAGGAGATCTGGCTGGATGATCCTAAATGGGCAGGTCTTAAGATATCCTATGGGGATTTTATAACGCAAGGTTTGACGATCTGCGAGAATAAGTAATTCCGTAAATACATTGATTACAATTATTTTATTATAACAATACCCTAGAAACGTCAGGTTTTTTTGTGATAAGCAATAATCAAGACTTTGGATATTCAAAAATCTTCCGTTTGTGGTTTTTTAATTTTTTCTGGTAGAAAATTAATCGGTTAGTAGACAGATTCAGAAACTCACAAGCATCCCGTTAGCCCAATATGAAGCATGGAGACCTTTTTCTGATAAGCTTAAAACCTCGGCAAACAATTTCGAATTTAAGAGAAATTTTATATTAAAGATAAAACAAAATCAGTATCGATAAATAACTTGGCCTACCAATAAAGCTCAGCTAAAATTAACAATTTATAGTTATGAAAATAGATATTATAACGAAAGAAGACCTGCAAGAATTCAAAACAGAATTGCTGGAAGAAATTAAAAACCTGTTTCAAATCAAAAACACCGAAAAGAAATTATGGCTGCGCTCAACGGAGGTCAAAGAACTTCTGAAAATTTCTACCGGAACATTACAGAACCTTCGTGTTAGTGGAACTTTGTCCTACACTCGTATCGGAGGTACGTTGTATTATAATTACAAGGACATCGAGCAGTTACTAAATAGTAAACCTAGTTAATTATTTCATTCTTGAACTTTTAACTGCGATAATCTAAATGGATATCAATAATTATTATTAAGCAAATGAACTATATCAAACATCTAACAGCTTTCTTTGTGAAAGTGGCTCAGGAGAATACGATAAATCCCACACATGTCAGCCTGTATATGGCTCTATTTCAATTCTGGAATTTCAATCGTTTTAAGAATCCAATCAATATCTCCAGAGATGAACTTATGCGAATTAGCAAAATACAATCAAAGGCCACGTATCATAAATGTATCAAAGATCTACATTCTTTAGGGTATTTTGATTACCAGCCTTCGTACAATCCATTTGAAGGTAGTCAAGTTTATATGTTTGATTTTGCCGGGGAATTAAAACCAACACCTAAGGCAAAAAGAATAGTATAGACATGAAGTTAAGTAAGAATAGATTGCAAAGACCATTGAAACCTGAATATATCAATCATCCAAGATTGGAATTTTTTTTAAATTAAATTGGACAAAATTCCGGAATTATTAATAACAGAAAAAGCGGACTAAGCCGCTTTCTATTTCTTTAATAAAAAATGAAATGAAATTTTCTAAATAAGTTTTAATAATTCCTCAGCCACCTTTTCAGAAGAAGCAGGATTTTGTCCCATAATCAATCTTCCGTCAACTATAGCATAGGGACTCCAATCTTCGATCTTACTGTACACTCCACCATTCTTCTTCAGCATATCTTCTACCAGAAAAGGAACAACATCAGTTAACTGTACCGCCTCTTCCTCAGTATTGGTGAATCCAGTCACATTTTTATCCTTTACCAGATACTCGCCGTCTATTTTCACATCTTTCAAAACCCCGGGAGCGTGGCACACAAATGCTACAGGCTTATCACTACTGTAGAAATCAACGATAAGCTGCTGCGAAACTTTATCTTCCGCCAAATCCCACAAAGGGCCATGTCCGCCCGGATAAAATACCGCATCAAAGTCTTCACTTTTAACTTCCGATAACTGATGTGTATTTTTTAATTTGTCCTTTAATGCATGGTCACCATCCATTCTGCGTGTAGCATCAGTCTGAGATGAAGGATCTTCACTTTTCGGATCAATTGGTGGTTGACCGCCCTTTGGAGATGCTAGTGTAATTTCTACCCCTTTATCGGACAATGCATAATAAGGAGCTGCTAATTCTTCTGTCCAGAATCCTGTCTTTAAACCTGTATTTCCTAATTCATCGTGACTCGTAAGTACGAATAAAACTTTTTTGCTCATTTTTATATCTCTTTAATTTAGTATTACAAAGTTGGAATTTTTCTATGTTTTAAGCGCAGGATCTAAATCACTATTTTCATGTGATCCGGATCACACTTTTTCTGATATGCAGACAAATTAAAATTACTTTATTTGTCATAGAGTTCCTTTATTTTGAAATACGCTTAGACTTTCTATCTTGTTATTGATAGTCTTATATACAATCTCAACCGAAAAACTTGACAGTTCATACAGTACAAACTTTAGTCCATCCTTAGAAGTTTCACTGATGACCTTTCCTTTGGCCAAAGCCAATTCGCATTGAGATTGCGTGGGTAGATTTTTAAAATCGTAGTACGAAATAGACATTAAACTATTATTTAATTTTATTTTTTATGATATTACAGTTCACTCACTAAACGAAAAGTCAAATTAATTCGCTCTTTCATATACAAAGCAGATTTAGCGATACGATGCTCCCAGTTTTCCTGCAAATCACCTTTCATCAAAAGCAAAGAACCATGTGGAAGTGGAATGCTGTATCTGCTTTGATGATGATTCAGTTTTCTAAAGTCAAACTTTCGAGTCTGTCCCAGGCTGAGTGATGCAATGACCGGTCTGTCACCGTATCTGCTTTCCTTGTCCCTGTGCCATGCCACAGAATCATTATTGTCCCGGTATAGATTCAGCAATACTGAATTAAATTCGTGACCAAAAACTTCTTCAATTTTTTTCTTTAAAGAAAGCAATTCAGGCGTCCAGGCATTTACCTCGAATTCACTTCCTCCTAATTTGTAGGACTTTTCACTGTCACCATACCATGCTGTCAGACGTGGAGTCAAAACTTTTTTGTCATAGATGGTTTGAGTCCGTTGCTTCCATGGAGTATTGTCAAGAAGTTGAGAAAAAAGCTGATCTGATTCGTCTAATGTCAAAAAATGTTCCCTGAACTCCAACAAGTCTTTTGGAAAATCATAAAATTCTTCTGCGCTAAATAAACTGAGTTGACCCATTGTTTTATTAACTTTTTTTATTATTTTTGAGTATCCCACAATGGGATTTTTTCATCATTTGTGTTTTTAAGCTTTCCCAGCAGGAAGGCTTTTTTCATATTTAATCAAAAATATATTCTCTACTAAATATTTTTATTAGAACTTCTGATCTCAGATCTTATTTCCTCGAACATGCTTCTTATCTCTTGGTATTCCAAGTTTTCAATTCTCAGTTCCTGGGTGTTGATGCTGCATGCAAACTCCCAGATCTCGTACACTTCTGACCATTTGATTTCATACGGTTCATAGAAAGAATTGTCAGAACTAACAAAACTTCCCGAATCATTCTGCTTGGAATATCTTTTGTAAACAATACCGTCTTTCGTGATAAAGATGTAGGTTTTTCCTTTTTTCAGATCCTTTTTATCCTCAAGATATTTTCCTACAATATAAGTTCCGTCATTATAAGGAGGCATGGAATCGCCATCTGCAGGAAACGCACGGAACTTTCCGTTTCTTAAAAAAGGAAGTGAAAGGTGTTGTAGTCCCTCCACAAATTCAGGATCATTATACCCGCTGAGGTATCCCATACTTGCTTTTTGGGGAACGATTTCAATTCTGTTTTCTCCTGTATGATCAACTTTCATTGGCAACAAAATTCTGTTGTTGGGAAGGTTGACGACATCATCCAGCGGGTACTTTCGCAAATCAACGGTTAGCAGCAAATCAATACTTACTTTATAGTATTTGGAAAGCTTAACCAACAGTTCAATAGGCGGCTCCGACCTTCCGTCTTCATAGGTGGCATACCTACCACGGGTGATTGAAATTTCATCACCCACCTTTTGTTGGGATGCTTTCATTTTGTCTCTTAAAAACCTGATGTTTTCTGAAAAAATTGACATTGCTATAAATTATAGCAACAAATATACAATAATTTGTAATAAAACGTAATAATTTTACAGCATGGAAAGAGCAATTGCACATATGGATTTGGATACTTTCTTTGTTTCCTGTGAGCGGCTGAGAGACTCTGTATTAGAGAAAAAGCCCGTAATCATTGGAGGTGGAGATCGTGGTGTAGTTGCCTCTTGCTCCTATGAGGCAAGAAAATTTGGCGTTCGTTCTGCCATGCCTTTAAAAATGGCTATTCGTTTATGTCCTGAAGCTCAAGTGATCAAAGGAGATATGGAATATTATTCCAATATGTCGCATCTAGTTACTGAAATCATTCAGGAAAAAGTGCCTGTTTTAGAGAAAGCCAGTGTAGATGAATTTTATCTTGATCTTTCTGGAATGGATCAATTTTTCGGATGCTATCAGTGGACAACTGAGGTTGCAAAGTCAGTCATGAAAAATACAGGTTTGCCGATAAGTTTTGCACTCTCTTCCAATAAAACAGTTTCAAAAATAGGAACAGGAGAAGCGAAGCCAACTGGAAAATTAGAATTAATAACACAGAATATCCAACCATTTTTAAATCCTCTTTCTATCAAAAAAATCCCAATGGTGGGTGACGTGACCTTCGAGTTACTTTCCAGATTAGGGGTTAGAAAAATAGAAACCCTGTCTAAGATGCCAGTTGATGTATTGCAGCAGCTTATTGGAAAAAATGGACTTACCCTTTGGAAAAAAGCGAATGGTATTGATGAAACTCCAGTGGTTTCTTATTCAGAACAAAAATCAATATCTACGGAAAATACTTTTTCTAAAGATACGATTGATATGCAGAAACTCGAAAGCACTCTTTCAGGAATGGTAGAACAGCTCTGTTATCAGCTGAGACACGAGAAATGGCTAACCTCAACGGTATCTGTAAGAATCAGGTATGCTAATTTCGATACAGAATTAAAACAATGCAAAGTTCCTTACACTTCAGCAGATCACACCTTGCTCAAGTATGTTTTGGAACTATTTAAGAAAGTGTATACCAGAAGAATGAGGATTCGTCTCGTAGGAGTCAAATTTACAGGACTTGTGCCGGGATGCTATCAGTTGGATCTTTATGAAGATACGGAAGAATGGATGTCATTATATCAGACCATGGATTATCTAAAGGATAGGTTCGGTCCTTCCAGTATTGGCAGAGCATCAAGTCTATTATATTAATTTTTATTATGTTTCTCAATTGCCACACTTACCACAGCTTACGTTATGGAACTATCTCTGTTGAAGATCTGGTTCAGCTGGCTGTTGACCATCAATTAAAAGTTCTGGCATTGACCGATATTAATACGGTGACTGGAATTTATCAGTTTTACAAGCTTTGTCAGGATAATGGTATTAAACCTATTGTTGGAGTTGATGTGCGGGTTGAAAATGAGCAATATTACATGTGCTTAGCTAAAAATCCCAAAGGTATTGCTGAAGTGAACAGACTGTTGACTCATCATAATTGTGAAGGAATTGAAATTCCAAAAGCAAATCCTCCGCTGGAAAATTGTTTTGTGATCTATCCATTACAAAACATTCCTGAAAAATTGTTGGAGCACGAATTTATAGGAATCAAACAGGATGAGTTAAATCTTCTAATCAATCCTAAACTGAAATCTTTAATTCATAAAATGGTCATTCTGCATCCGGTAACCTTTAAAATCGAGGAAGAATTTGAGCTTCACAAGATACTAAGAGCAATAGATGCTAATATTTTACTGAGCAGACTTACGGAAAAAGATTACTGTAAGAAAAATGAAACTTTTATTCCTAAAAAACTACTTTTAAATCAATTCGAACATTATCCTGAGATCATTGAAAATACGAAGCATATAGTCAATGAATGCAGTTTTGATTTTGATTTCAAGACACCAAAAAACAAAAAGCATTTTACTGATAGTAAAGAGAATGATTTTAAATTGTTGGTAAAGCTGGCTTATGAAGGCTTAGCCAGAAGATACCCTGATCATAATCAGCAAGCAAAAGACAGAGTTGAAAAAGAACTGACAGTGATTAATCAGCTTAATTTCTGTGGCTATTTTTTGATTACGTGGGATATTATTCAGTACAGCAATCGAATGGGTTTTATGCATGTCGGGAGAGGAAGTGGTGCCAACAGTATTATTGCTTATTGTCTGGGAATTTCTGATATATGTCCTTTAGAACTGGACTTATATTTTGAACGATTTCTCAACCTTAATCGTAAATCTCCTCCGGATTTTGATATTGACTGGAGTTGGAAGAACCGCGATACCATTTTGGAATATATTTTTGGCAAGTATGGTAAAGACCACGTTGCTTTTTGTGGAACCAATGTAGAATTCAAGAGAAAATCGAGATTCCGAGAGCTTGGAAAAGTATTTGGACTTCCAAAAGACGAACTGGATCAGCTTTCGAAAAAATCAAAAGAACAGCATGACCAAAATTCAGTTGTTCAGGAGATTTATAAATATGAGCAGTTATTGGTAGGATTTCCCAACCAGAGAAGTATGCATTCCTGCGGAATCCTGATTTCTGAGGAACCCATCATCAATTATTCTGCTTTAGAATTTCCTCCCAAAGAATTTCCTATCGTACAATTCGATATGTATACCGCAGAAGATATTGGATTGGAAAAATTTGATATTCTTTCACAAAGAGGATTGGGAACCATCAAAGATACGGTTCAGTTGATTGAAGAAAAAAGAGGAATAATGGTAGATATAGAAGATACAAGAATTTCGAAGAATGAAACCCTATGTAATGAATTTCTAAGCATTGGAAAAACAATCGGTTGTTTCTATATTGAATCTCCTGCTATGCGTGGATTATTAAGAAGACTCAAATGTGATAATTATAAAGTTTTGGTTGCTGCCTCTTCCATAATTCGTCCAGGGGTCGCTCAGAGCGGTATGATGAAAGAATACATCTTTCGTCATAACCATCCAGGTCAATTTGAATATTTCCATGAAGTGTTTGAAAAAGAATTGGGTGAAACTTACGGCATTATGGTGTATCAGGAAGACGTTATAAAAATCGCCATGCATTTTGGTGGTGTTTCTGCTGCCAATGGTGATGTTCTACGCAGAGCCATGAGTGGAAAGGGACGTTCTCTCTCTGCTTTACAGAAATTAAAAGATGAATTCTTTGAATCCTGTAAGACAAAAGGGCATCCTGAACAATTGTCTCAGGAAGTCTATCGGCAGATTGAATCTTTTGCAGGTTATTCTTTTTGTAAAGCCCACTCCGCTTCTTATGCTGTTGAAAGTTATCAGAGTTTGTACCTAAAAGCATACTACCCTATTGAATTTATGGTCTCAGCAATTAACAATGGCGGAGGGTTTTACAGAACTGAAGTCTATGTTCATGAAACCAAAATGTCGGGTGCAACTATTCACAATCCATGTGTCAACCTCAGCGAATTCCACACGACAGTATATGGAACAGATGTTTACTTAGGGCTTATGCATGTTGAAAAACTTGAAGCTTCGGTTAAACTTTTTATTCCTGAAGAAAGGAAAGAACATGGTGATTACAAATCCTTGGAAGATTTTGTCAAAAGAGTAAGCATTGGCATCGAGACTTTACAGATATTGATTTTTGTAGGTGCTTTCAGATTTACAGGAAAACAAAAGCGTGAGTTATTAATTGAAGCGAGATTTCTTTTATCAAAGAATCAGTACAAAACGAAAATCATATCGTTGTTTGATGAACCTCAGAAAGATTACCAATTACCAGTTATTGAAAGAAATCCTTTTGAAGATGCTTTTGATGAAATTGAAATATTGGGTTTTCCGGTTTCTTATTCCATTTTTGATTTACTAAAAACCAAGTACAGAGGTCACGTATTGGTTAAAGACCTTTTTAATTACCACAAAAAACAAGTAAAAATGCTGGCTTATTTGATTTCAAGAAAACATGTCCCTATTAAAAAGAGAGGTCATCTTGGACAAAAAGACGATATGTATTTCGGAACCTGGATTGATGCTGAAGGACAATATTTTGATACCGCTCATTTTCCGGACAGTCTTCGACAATTCCCCTTTAAAGAAGGAGGTATTTACCTTCTGCTGGGAACTGTGGAGGTAGACTATCATTTCCCAACCATTACAATCACAAAAATGTCTAAAATGCCACTCATTGCCGATCCTAGATATTCTATGGATGAAGATAAAGCAAAGAAAGTGGAAAACAGTCTTCGTGAAGATGTAATTATGACTTCCAGAAAACCTTATCCGCAAGAATATGAAATTGGACTTCCACGAAGAAAATGATCTAGAATATAAAGCTCAATAAAAAGCAACAATCTCTTACACGAAACTCAAAGCGATCATCGTTGATGAAACAAGTCCCGATCACAATTCCGTAATCGTATGTTTTGAAGATGGCAAAAATAAAAAGCATTATAAGGTTAAATGTTCATTCAATCCTTTTGTACATACAATGAGAAAGAGGAACAGCTGGGAAATAGTTATCAAATGGGACAGTGAAATTTACACCGATGAAAAATCCGGAAACAAATCGTATTTTACTTATTTCCTATTTGACAAAGCCTTTGAGATAAACTCACCCTACGGAAAAAATGATTGTATTGGATTTATTAAGAATGATAGATAAATAAATAAGTAGCTTTGTTACTTCAAAATTTCACTTCTGATTCTGCTCAAGGATTGTGGCGTTATTTTAAGATACGATGCGATATGTTGTTGCGGAACTTGCAAACTTAGTTCGGGATAGCGTTTAACAAATTCAAGATATTTGGTCTTTGCGCTTCCAAAATTTAAAAAATCATTATCCTTCAATTTATTTAGTAATGTAGATTCTGAAACACTCTTGAAAAAAATAAGCAGATTGGGAATTTCATGCATTAGTTTTTCAAAAACTGTAAAGCAGATCCAACATATTTTTGAAGAGATTACAGAGTCAATTGAATCTGCAGCAGGTTGTGCAGAATAATAACTTATCATATCTGCAAAGAACCGGTTTTCTCTAATGAAATATTTTGTCACGTCATTACCTTTTTCATCCCTGTGGTAAACTCTCAGGATTCCCTTCTCTACAAATACGATTTTATCGGCCGGATTTCCGGATTCTTGAAAATATTCTCCTGATTTTAGTTCTTTTATCCGGAAGGAATTTGCGACAATTTCAATATCTCTTTCAGAAAGAACACCGCCGAAAGATAATGCTTGTACTAATTTTTCCATTTAAATAACAATTTTACTTTCCAATACGCTTTCAGCACATGAAAGAATGGCTTCTTTCGCTGATAGCGGTTGCCAATTTAAGTCTTTTGCGGCTTTGCCCGAATTAATCTTTCGTGTTACATTTTCAAGCAATACAGGTTTCAATAATGGTTGAAAAATAGAAAATATTTTTGTAATGAAATCAGGAAGTAAAAAGGTGGGTATTGTTCTTTCAGGATATTGCTGTTTCAGGATTTGTGCGATTTCTTTATAATTGTAATGTCCGGCAGAAGCAATATATCTATTATTTGCAGCTTGCGGCATTTCCATAGCTTTTATTAATAAATCAGCCACAGATCGAACATCTACAATATCAAACTCAATTTTAGGTAACGCAGGAAGGCTTCCATTAAGAAGACCTATGATAATATTTGCAGATGTTCCGTAATCATTATCTATTACGGGTCCTAAAATAGCAGCAGGACAAATAGTAGTGAATTCCAACTTTGATTCTTCTTCAAAAAAATCCCATGCAGCTTTTTCAGCAATAGTTTTGCTTCTATAATAAGCTGTTGTATCTTTAAGATTAGATTCATCTGTCCAATCATCTTCATCAAAGACACTACTCAATTCCTCTTTTGTTTTACCGTAGGTTATGGTGCCCAAAGCAGAAACCATAACTACTCGCTTTACACTGTTTGCAGTAGCGGCTTTCAAAATATTTAACGTACCCCTTTTAGCTGGTTCGATCAGATCGTTTTCGTGTTTAGGGAGCTCGCGAGGAAAAGGTGAAGCAATGTGCAGTACATAATCTACATCTTTTGTGAGATCAAGCCAGATTTCTTCATCGCTTAAATCCGCTTCTGCAAAAGTTAGATTGTTAATGTTGGGTGAGTACTTTCCTATTGTTTCTCTAATAGAACTAATTCGATCCTTGCTTCTCAATGTTCCAATTACATCGAAATCTTTATTTAAAAGTCGAATAGTTGTGTGAGAACCTAAGAATCCTGTAACACCTGTTAATAATACTTTTTTATTACTCATATCCTAAAACTTTTTACAAAGTTCCAAATCAATTAATGCTCAGCAATTAACAATTGGTAAAAAATAACATAGTCTATTGCAAAACTGCTTATTGAATAAAATTTTTATAATGAATAAGAACCTAACATTCCGATATTGTGAAAACCGGATGCAAAGCCTAAACCAATTGCAGATATGATCAATGCTATTTCCATATCACATCATAGTCGAGTCGATAGTCAATTTTATTTTTTGTCCAGCTCAGTCTTAAAGTATAACCTCCGGCTTTTAATAGTGCTTTAGGAATAGTGAATGACTGATTACCATCTAATTTTATCACTTTTTTGATGTCTAAATTCTGGTCGTCTGATCTGTTTAAAACAAAACTGAACGTAGAATTTGTATTGTTAATATCCTGAGAAAATTTCAGAGTAATTCCGTCTGCTGACTGAGTATAAACCGGTTTTTCTGCTAGATTGTCTGCTCGTTTTTTAGCATCAATCACATTCTGATACTGAAGTTCTTCTTCGTAATAATATTCAGTTACCAGTTCGGAGTTTTTTTGCCCGTTCGGAAACAAGAATAACATTGATAAAATAAATATAATAAAAGAGGCAAGGGCTAAAACAATACCGTGTCCCCAAGTGAAATTTTTCATAATTTAAAATTTAAAACTGTAATTCAAAAAAACCTTCAAAATATGTTTGATAAGAGTCGACCAATTTTCCTTCATGTTGTAAACTCCAATGGTAACATTTTGTTTAGACAAATTCAATATATCCTCACTAAAAGATCTACTCTTTCATTTCGTCATCAAAAAGTATACGCACTGCCGGAGATTCATCATCTTCAAACTGGCCTCTGCGGGCGTTAATAATAAAGATAACGAGAAAAACAACCGCTAACGAAACGCTGCACAAGATCATTAAATATAAAATATCCATATTGCGACAAATTTATTTTTTTAGGAAATCTTCCGGTTAATTATACTGATCATTTTGATTATAACATCACCGGTTCGGAAGTTTTTTGAACAACTTCAGGTTCGATGAAGTCATCATCCTCATACTTTTTTATTCGCTTTTTATTAAAATATCTGCGTCCCAGAATCCAGGTGGACACTGTTGTAAAAGAAATGACTGTGATGGAACTCATTGGCATCAGGATAGCGGCAAACAAGGGTGAAATATTTCCGGTGACCGCAAAACTAAGACCCACAATATTATAAAGAATACTGATACCGAATGTCATTTTTACAACGGTGATCGAACCTTTGCAGACATTAAGATAATCATCAAGCCTTGAAACCCTGTCACCGTTCATAATCACATCAGAAGACGGTGTGAAGCTGTTGGTATCGTCGGAAACGGCAATCCCGACATTACTTTGCTTCAATGCTCCTGCATCGTTCAGTCCGTCTCCGAGCATGGCCACTTTCATTCCGCCGTCCTGAAGTTTCTGAATATAATTGAGCTTATCCTCGGGAGTTTGATTAAAAGCCATGGAAGCAACATTCGGGATGATTGTTTTCAGCTGACTTTCTTCGGAAGAATTGTCTCCGCTCAGGATAAATATCTTGTACAGGTTTAATTTGGCGAACAACTCTTTAAGATTTTCACGGTATTCATTTTTAAATACAAACTTCCCAAAAAAGAGCCCGTTTTTACTAATATAGACAGCAGTTTCAAGATTTTTCGATTCCCGTCCAATATATTTAGCTGATCCTATCTTGTATAAATTTCCACGAACATAAGCCTGATATCCCTTTCCTGAGATTTCAGAAAAATTTTCAACAGGAAAATAATCATCATTACAATCAATAAATTCATAGAGAGACTTTGACAAAGGGTGATTAGAGTTTTTCAGTAAAGTCTTTACATTCAACATATCAAATTCCTGCATTTCAATACCTTCAAATTTGATATTGGTTTTTTTCCTTTCGGTGATAGTTCCTGTTTTATCAAAAACAATAACGTCCAATTTTGAAATCTTCTCAATCGTCAACGTATCTTTTACGTAAAATTTATTTCTGCCCAGGATTCTCATAACATGTCCGAACGTAAAAGGCGAGGAAAGAGCCAATGCACATGGACATGCGATAATCAAAATTGCAGATACTACCTGATACATTTTCTCCAGATCAATAAAATACCAGTAGGTTCCGGCAATAATTGCGATCCCTACAATGATGAACGTAAAATATTTACTAATCTCATTGATCAGAGTATCAAGTCCTGTCTCATGCTTCTTAAAAGCTTCTTTGTTCCAGAGCTGAGTCAGATAACTCTGGTCTACATTTTTAATCACCTCCAATTCCAAAGACGATCCGATCTGCTTTCCACCCGCATAAATTTTATCACCGGGTTGCTTGCTGACGCTTTCACTTTCTCCGGTAATAAAACTGTTGTCAATATTACCGTCTCCATTGATCAATACGGCATCAACCGGTATGATCTCTTGGTTTCTGACCAGAATTCTGTCTCCTATTTTAACCTCAGATAACAAAATATTTTCCTGCTTTCCTCCAAAATCAACCTTAGTGACAGCAATCGGATAAAATGATTTATAGTCTCGATCATAAGACAGAGAACTATATGTTCTTTTCTGAAACATTTTCCCCATAAGCATGAAGAAGAGAAGTCCGCATAAAGTATCAAAGTATCCTGCACCATAATCTGTCAAAACCTCATAGACACTTCGTCCAAATAACACAAAAATCCCGAGAACAATGGGAACGTCAATATTGACGATCTTATTTTTCAATCCATACCACGCGGATTTATAATAATCTGAAGCCGAATAAAATACTACCGGAAGCGCTAACAAAAACATCAGGAATCTAAATAAGCCTTTGTAATGCTCCATCCAAAAATCTTCTCCCCCGATATATTCGGGAAATGCGAGAAACATTCCGTTTCCAAAACCGAATCCCGCAATGGCCAACTTTACGAGCAGTGATTTGTCCAAATGATCTTCATTTTTGTCGGCGGTTTCCAGGGTTATTGCCGGCCTATAGCCCAAATTGGTTAAAAATTTGGCTAATTCACTTAATTTCAAATTATTATGATTGAATGAAACCTTTACGGTTTTACGGGTAAAGTTTACCTGAGAATACTTTACATCCTTATTCAAAATATGAAGGCTTTCCAATAACCATATACAGGAAGAACAGTGGATGACAGGAATCTTAAAAGTAACAAGACTTGTACTTCCTTCCGAGAAGTCGGTAATCCTGTCAAATATTTCGGGAGTATCAAGATAATTAAATTGAGAAGTATTTTCATCACTCGGACGAATTCCCGCTTTTTTGTTTAGCTCGTAAAAATTTGTGAGATTATTGGTGTTCAATATTTCGTAGACCGATCTGCAGCCGTTGCAGCAAAAAATCTTTTCATCAAAAGGTATGCGTATCTTTTGAATATCCAGCCCGCAGTGAAAACAGTTTTCAATCATATGCCCAAATTATTGATACAAAATTATAACAATTTACATACGTACTGGTTGGTTTTATTTATTTTCTTTTATGATACTTATCATACTAATCAGTATGTAATTGAAATGTTACAACCTTGATCTTCTTACTACATAAATCAACAAGTTACAGACGTTTTAATGTTCATCAATAAGTAAGCAATATAAATTCTAATAGTTTATTCACTGCAGATCCACTCATTAAGATCATTAACATTTCTGTAAATAAAAGAGCAGTCTTCAACATTTTCATAAGTGTTTTTAATGATATTCTTGGATCTTTCACCTGCGGTATCATTATCCAGAAAAAGTGAAATTTTACTGTAATCCGATAATAAATTTTGGGCTTTAAAAAGCATGGTTACTGAATTCAAAATGAGACAATCGGAATAATCCAGCTTATCTGTCATCATTTTTTTGTAGGTCAGAAAATCAAAAAAGCCTTCGAAGACTACAATTTCATTTTCACTGTTCAGAATATTTTTATGCAGCGTTATATCTTTTTTTCCAAGACATATTTTTGCATATTGATTTCGGATTTCGAAACCTCCGGAATTGTTTTGAAAACCTACACCGAAATATGCTCTACTTTTTATTTGATAATGCACTTCTCTGACCCAATGCCTCTGCTCCGACACCTTCCTGGATTTTAAATACCTGATCAATGCGGGATGCTGAATCTCAGAAACTTTAGTAATATTGTAACGATGTGCTACCTGTTTTTCCGAACCTGAATGCTTTTCACTTATCACAATTCTATTTATATTTTCCAGAAAATTCAAAGCATCGGACACAGAGCATTTGTTGATTTGTCTCACTATAGAAATAATGTCGTAGCTTACCCCTGTTCCAAAATCAAATGCAGTATTTTTCACATAATCTACGAAAAAGCTCGGTGTTCTTTCTTCTCTGTCCAGAGCAAAATAAAATGCAGATCTGCCGTTTTCCTTGGCCGGAGAAAGACTAAACGACTCTAAAAGCATTCTAATGGAAATTCTTTGTTTGGCTTCTTCACAATTCATTTTTTTTCTTTTTAAGCAATTACTCAATCTGCTGTTTCTTTAAAATAGAAAAGACTTTATTCTTTTTTTTAGTTATGTTTTACAAATTACCCAAACCTAAGTTAAAGAGGGCTTAGTTACCATTTTTGATCGAGTGTAATTCCGAAATAGACATGAGCGAAAATCCGAACAAAACATGAGTGCCTTTCCGAAAAAACAGTCTCTTTCACATGACAGCAATTCCGAATTATGATGTAATAAAGGCAATACTTATCCACAACTTATATTATTATCACTGAAAGATGAGCGCAATTCCGAAAAAAGATTCTTTGAGGGTATATCTCTTTCATATTTTTTAGTTAAACGAGTGCAATTCCGAAATTGAGATGAGTGCAATTCCGAAGTGCGAATGAGCGCAAATCCGACTACACAATTACCGGATAACCATTAGGCAGCAGCTTCCCCATTTTTGTTTCTCGATACAACATAATAATTAGTTCCTGAATTTTGTATAAGAATTTGATCCCCTCATAATCTGTCGTTTTCTCCTTCCCTGCTCGTGACGTTCTTTTAAACTCCGAAAAAGCTTTCTCTATCATTTCTCTTGTTTGAGGTATCATTTTGTATTGATATTCGAATTGCTGTATTTCCTGTTCAAGAAGATTATATCTCTTTCGTAGATAACGCAATCTGTTGGTAATATCAGACTGCTTTGCCGAATCCTCCACTATCCGAGTCTGATCTGCGGGTAATCTGATCTGATAAGGAATGATAGAAATCAAATCATTTGAATATTTGAAATTGAATGACAGATTGTTAAAATTGTGAAGACTTGCCTTGGCAGGTTTCAAAAATTTAAAACAAAAATCATTTGCAGATTTGTAATTGAGTCCAAATTTTTTATTCAGTGTAGAAAGTCTGACTGTAGTTCCGTGATCGGGTATTTTTGCAAGCCAGATTGCGAAAATCACGTGTTTGTTATTTCGAATATTATACACCAGGTTGTAGAGTATATAATTGTATTCGGGTATCACCATTAATTTTTTCAGCCAATAACTGCTTATCAGAAATGTGGTGTACCCTCTCTCGTCATAACTCGGAGAAGATATAAGACCTCCGAAGGTCTTGATTTCCTTGCCTTTTGAATTCGTAGATTTATACCATCCCATTTTGAATTTGGTCAAAAATTCATAGGCATCAATAACCTGTTTGGTAGAACCACTTGGGGAAATTTTATTATTCCTTATTTTTATGCATGCAAAAACATTGTTGTCCGTTTCAAATTCTTCATCAAAAAGAGATAGTTGCTTGGGTCTGTCTTCGGGACGAAACTGTTCGTTTGCTATGATGATGATAATATTGAAGATTACTCTGAGGGCATTAATTGGAATATCTGCAGCTTCAGAATCTCCAAAAATAAAATCATCCACAAAATGATTGCCCAACCTTATTTGTTCGGGAATACGATCATTCCTGCTTTCAAACTTTTTCCTGATGAGTCTCAGATCTTTATCATAAAAAGACATAGTGTACAAATTTGATTTTTATCATTTGATTTCTGCTTGTATACCAACTTTAAATTTTGATATTTGAGTTATCCTATTTATCTCGTTGGAAATTATTACCATGTATATCACTGCTTTAATCTTTTTTCTTGACTTCAGTGAAAGCCATAATTTTCGACGAAAGCTCATTGTTATTGATTTTAATTGCGAGAAATGGAAGTATGCTTTTTAACGAAAGCTTCCAGTCTGCGATCGGTCGGTCTGCGCCATTTCTCCATTCATTTTCAAGCCAGTCTTTGTACTTAAGAATAATGGCTTCGTCCAAATGAGATGTATAGATATCGAATGTTTTTGCATGGCCTATAAATTCTTCCAATGTAGGTCGTTTGAATTCGTTAATATTTTGATTTGCTGTCAAAGTTTCGACCGTATTATCATTAGGAGCAGATAGAAAATCTTTTTCATATTGCATTGACGGATCATGTGACAAGAGATTATCTGTTTCGTCTGTAAAAAAGGAATATTCAGCGATACGATCTTCCGTTATGCCTTTTCTTTCAAACTCATCAATCGAATAATTCAACAGCAAACGGTAAAAACTTGGATGTCCGTTTCTGGTTTCAAACATAATTAAACCATGGTCACAAAGTTTTTGTTTAATTGATTTTACTGTTTTTCTTGTCAGACTCAAGTCCCTGCTCAGAATTAAATCCGAAACTTTAAAATCATATCTACCGTTTTCATATCCTGTCTTTAACAGATAAACGTACACCGCTACAACGTTGGCTCCGAGTTTTGACTTCTTGTTAAATTCCCAAAACTTATCCAAAAGTTCAAGATAATACATCACTTCTTTTTTCCAAATAACTGCAAAGCCAACTCCTTATCGATAATGATGATATTTCCGTTTTGAATAATTGCTTTATCAAGTATACCTGACGACTTTACCTCTGAAGCTTTCGAAACCGAACAACCAAGAATCTTCGCCAAGCCTTTAAGTCCGTATTCGTACTTCTTTTCTGAACTGATTTCTTTTGTGAGTAAAAGAAATTCTTCAACGGTGAGTTTCCAGATTGGAGTTTGAGGATCAATCTTTTTCATGAAATCGTATTTATATTTTTAAAGATAACTGTAGTTGTATTTACAAAGAGACTTCTCTAATCTTCGATATGAAGCAGATATTGTTACCTGTTTCTATAACTTTTTTGACCGTACATGCAAGAAGGCTTCGGCTGCTATTTCCGAATTTGATTTGCTACTGTTTTGCAACAACCACAAATCAATCTTTTTTCTTTCGAAGAACAATACTTTTCCCCCGGGTTTCGAATAGGGAATTTGCGCTGTATGTACCAACTTGTAAATGTAAGACCTGGTAAATCCGGTGTAATCCGATAGCTCCTCTACATTTAAAATTTCTTTTAAACCGAAAATAAACTTCTCAATACGATTTAGTTTCTGGATAATAATGTCGTTTTCCATAAATTCATTATTGATTTGATAGAACAAAAGTCAACATGAAAAACAACATATACAATACAAGCAAATCACTACAGTCTAAATAGTTATAAATAAGATTGATAACAAGTATAAGAATTCACTGGTACTACATTTCAAATGTTTTTAATTGAATTTGTTATTTGAAATCACCATTTATTAAACAGCAATGTAAAATGTATGTAAAATTTTAGTGTATGATTCATGTTTAATAAGCCCAGTCAATCTTATGGGATAATAATCGAGAAGATTCTATCAACAACTCTTTTATTTCATTGATTTATATATACAAATTTTGGGAGCAATTGAACTGCATACCGAAATGCAAACCTTGCAGTACATCTTATAAAAATAATTATCTTTAATTACCATAATTTTCACAATGTTAACAACCATACCCAAGCAGGAAATTGAAGATCGAATAAAAGCAATTGAATTCGATAAGAAAGCTCCTTTATCAATTTCCAAAAGACTGACATCACCTCATGAAATCACGACCGATACAAAGAATTGGTTTGAATCATCCAACAACTATTGGGAAAGGAAATCAAAAGACAAATTTGTATTTCCTTTATCAATTGACAAAAAATCTTTGTCAAGAGCTTTAAATATTGTTGATTCATTGGTGAAACTTTTTGAATACAGAGGTCATATATTTAAAAAAGATGCTAACAGCAATAATGTCATTCTTATGTCCGGACGGGAAATTAACATAAGTATGAGGAATGTAGGTAAATATCAGGATAATGATGACGGATCATACAGATCAAGAGATTTTGTAATGACAGATGTTTTGTGTGTTCAGATCTATGAAGACACCTGGCATCGAAAAGAATGGAAAGACACACCCTATTCTACACTGGAAGATAAGTTGATCAGAGTGGTCGCTTATACAGAGTTGTTCGCAGAGTATTCTCGAGAATATCACTTGCAGTTGGAGGAAAGATGGCGCAAGGATGCGATTATAAGAGAGCAGGAGCTTGAGAAAAAGAGAGAGGCTGAAAGAGAACAAGAAAAAATAAAACAATTGATCATTGATGCTGAAGCTTTTGATAAAGCACAGAAAGTTGAAAATTACTTATTAGAGCGGAAGGTTTATATGGAAAGGAACAATTTATATACCGATGATGAGCAAAAGTATTATGAATGGGGAATAAAACAAATACAAAACATAAATCCATTATTGGTCAAAAAATCCTGCGATCCTCTCCAAAATTAAAGATAATACGACTAGAAAAATACATATAATCCACATCTCAAATATTATATTAAGTATATAATATTGCTTGCTTTATGTAAAAGTGCTACATCCTGGCAATTTTCTAAATTATATTTTTAGGTCTAATTGAGGAATCAATTCAGATGCCTCTTTCATTTTCTGATCAACAATTTTGGCATAAATTGCGGTTGTTCTAATTTCTCTATGTCCTAACCTCTTTGAGACAGTATAAATATCAGCCCCATTTTCAAGCAGGAGCACGGCATTAGTATGTCTTGCGCTGTGAAAAGTAATATGCTTATTTACCTCTGCCCTATTGCACCAACGTACAATTTCATTATTGAAGCTTACACCATATTTTAATCCTTTAAAAACGCGATCCTGCCCGGACTTTCTATCTCCTAAAATTTCCCTTGCTTGCTTTGAAATATAAAGATATTCTACTCCGTCAGTCTTTTCCTGTCTAAAATTGACCCTGCTAATTTCGCCTTCCTCTCTGACTTCAGACCAGATCAGAGCATTAATATCAGACCATCTTAATCCTGTTAAGCATGAGAATATAAATGCTTTCTTCAAAACTTCATATTTGCAGGAAGCTTTAGCAAGCCTCTGAAGTTCCTGATATGTTAAATATTCACGTTGACTTTCTGACTGCTCAAAGGATTTCACTCTTGTGGCATAATTTATCGATAAATAACCCTCATCAAATGCATTTCTTAAGCACGCCTTGAATTTATTAAAATATGAATATTTAGAATTAAGAGATAGCGGAAGATCACTTTTGGTCTTAGCTTCGTTGTCAATGTAGTTCTTTACTTTTTTAATAAAATTCTCGTCTATCTCTTCAAAAAGAAAATTTTGCGGAATCACCTTTTTAAGATGCACTAATGTGGAAGTCCAGTTTCCATAATTATTTACCGAATTGATTTTTTCTTCTGTTATTTCGGAAAAGTAGTCAAGAAATCTTTTTTTATCTTTTGCTGTATTTCTAATTTTAAATTTACCTTGAACATATTCAGCTTTTCTGATTGCTAAAATATTTTCACCAAGTTTTTGAATTTCTTTATTTTCCTTTTTCTCAGCAGGTGTCTTCGGGTTATTATGAAGGTAAAGCTTCAAAAATTCAAAATCTCTGATATGAATACGCTTTCCATTTTCATCAACGCTTGAGCCTTTATAGAACTCAACATACAGACTTAATCGTCCATCATTTAATTTTCTATGCTTTAAAGTAATTAACATAACCAATTTATTAAATTTGTACAACTTTGTACAACTCCTCATTCACAAGATCTAAAAAGTTGTACAAACGTTGTACAAATATATAAAATAAAGGTTAATAACAGAAAACAAAATTCACATAACCAACTGTTAATCAAAGAAAAGGAAGAAAAAGAAACTATAAGAAAACATATTTATTTGCCGATACAAAACTTAGAAAAAATATTCCCCAACACCTCATCATTGGTCACTTCACCAGAAATTTCACCAAGATATTCCAAAGCATTTCTCAATTCATAAGCCAGTAATTCTGTAGAAATCTGAAAAGTAATCGCTTCCTTCACTTTATTCACAGCATCCAAAGACTTTCCTAAAGCTTCAAAGTGACGCTGATTGGTAATCACAACGTTATTTTCTGCAGATTTTAACTGTTCAACATAAGAAGATAACTCGTTTTTAAGGTCTTGAATATTTTGATTTTCAACGGCTGAAATTTTAATAAAATCAAATTCCTGAGAAATTTCGTTTCTGAAAATAGTTTCGACTTTTTCGTAGGTTGTCGGAGAAACTTCATCAATTTTTGTAGCACAAATAATCAGTTTTAAATCGTCGCGTTGCAATGATTTAATCATTTCAATATCGTCAGAAAAATCTTCCGTAGCAGCATCGGCTAAGTAGACCAAAATATTGGCATTTTCAACTTTTTCTTTGGCTTTTTTAACCCCGATTGCTTCAATTTCATCTTCTGTCTCACGTAATCCAGCCGTGTCTATTAGGCGGAAAGCATGACCTTTAATATGCAGAATTTCTTCAATTGTATCTCTCGTTGTTCCGGCAATGCTACTGACGATTGCTCTTTCTTCTTTTAATAAAGCATTCAGTAAAGTCGATTTTCCGGCATTGGGTTTTCCGATAATGGCAACGGCTGTTCCGTTTTTGATAGCATTTCCGTATTGGAAACTTTCGATCAGAGAATTTAATTTTAATTCAATTTTATCAAGCAACTGATTCAAAGCAGATCGGTCGGCAAATTCTACGTCTTCTTCCGCAAAATCAAGTTCCAGTTCAATTAAAGAAACAAAATTAAGTAAGTCGGTTCTTAAAAACGATATTTCATTCGTAATTCCACCTTTCAACTGATTGATTGCTACTTTTCTGGAAGCCTCATTTTCCGAAGCAATCACATCTGCAATCGCTTCAGCCTGAGAAAGATCAATTCTACCATTAATGAAAGCACGAAGCGTAAATTCTCCTGCTTTCGCCATTCTTGCTCCATTTTTGGTCAAGGTTTCAAGAATACGTTTTCCAATGTGCGGAGAACCGTGAAAAGCAATTTCCACAGAATTTTCAGTCGTAAAACTTTTCGGTGCCAGGAAAATAGACAGCATCACCTCATCAATCGCTTCATCACCATCCATAAAATAGCCGTAATGAATCGTATGAGACTTTTGTTTCGCCAAATTTTTCTTAGGAAAAGACTTCTGAACGACAGATAAAGCATCGTTCCCCGAAACTCTGATAATGCCTAAAGCACCTACTCCATTGGCCGTAGCCAGTGCACAAATGGTATCGTTATTCATGGTGCAAATTTACGATTTTTAATGGCACAGAACTATATCGTTTATCTATTGTGCTTATTTTTAGGAGCTATTTCCCGCTTTCCGTTACAATCTTTTTTTTCAAAAAAGGATTTTCTCTACAATCGGGGCTAGGGCATTCGTCACAGCATTACTTTTTGTCATTGCAAGGAGCGAAGCAATCTCTTAATAATCTTAACAACTTAAATAAATCTTAATGTTTAATTTTTTAACCATTAAGGTTCTTTTAAGACTTTAAGAAAGTTAAAAGTTGAGATTGCTTCGTCGCTTCGCTCCTCGCAATGACGATTTTCAGTGAAATTACATCTGTTTTACTCCCAATAATTTAATTTTCTCAAGCCATTTTTGGCGTTGTTTATCATCCGAAGTTCTTATAATTCCTACATAAGTAACTTTAACAGGTTTTATTCCACAAAATTCTAATACAGATTTTTTAAGTTGGTTCACACTCGGTCTTCCAAAGAAAATCCTATAGTAAAAACTTGGTTGATCTAATGTTGTGATGATATGAGCCGATTTTCCCTTCAACAATTTATCCCACCAAACTGAGTTTTCTCTGTATCTGAATGCAAAACCTGGCAGAAAAAGTCGGTCAATAAAACCTTTTGTGATGGCAGGTAAACCACCCCACCAAACAGGATGAATCCAAACTAAATGATCAGCCCATTGAATCTTTTCCCAAGCGTTAATTAAATCAGGCTCCAATTCTATTCTTTTTTGATATCCAAATTGCAGATTCGGATTGAAGTCTAAATCTGCAATTACAATTT
This sequence comes from Chryseobacterium sp. SIMBA_038, assembly GCF_046535115.1. Classification (NCBI taxonomy): domain Bacteria; kingdom Pseudomonadati; phylum Bacteroidota; class Flavobacteriia; order Flavobacteriales; family Weeksellaceae; genus Chryseobacterium; species Chryseobacterium sp. SIMBA_038. The sequence continues at coordinate 500,926 of NZ_JAWRXH010000003.1, read as the reverse complement.
CCTGAACTTCAGCTCCCGACTGCAACGCTCCGTCTTTATACGCTTTTGCAATTCCAAAGTTGAAAGAATCTTTGTTGGGATGACCATTAATGATTAGTATTTTTTTCATTCCGTTACTTGTATATTGATGGTTTCATAAGCATTTAATGATTCAAATAATGAAGAATCTCGATAAAGTTGATGACTGAAATAAATTTGAGTCTCATGATTATTTTTCAACAATTCTTCTACATGCAAAACAGCCGATAATGCGGTTAATTCAGCTTGTCCTTTTGTACTTTGTAAGCTTATTTTCTTATTCCCATTTTTAGTTTTTACTACAATTTCAAAAACTGACTGATCTCCATTTCCACTTGATCCGAAAATCATTTTTCTTTCCTTTAAAGATAAGATATTAAACAGTTTAATTTTCTGAAATGCACCCAACAACCAAGTAATAAATTTTGAATTATAAGTCATTTTTACCCTGACATTCGGTATTTTTTCAATTTGATTTAAAATATACAGATCAGGAACATCAAAATTATACGCCTGTCGTTTACTAATTCCAAAAGAAAATTCAAATGGTTCAGAATCTAGAAAATGTTTGATAGAAACAGGTTGGTTATTTTGATAATTGACAAAAGGTTTAGCCACATTTTCTGCCATAAAATGAGCCGAACTTTCTCCCGCCAGATCTTTCACAGAATAATAAACGAAAAGTTCAACACTTTGAATATCTTTCATTTCTATAGAAAATGAATTGATCAATCCGCTTACAATTCCGCCCATCCAACCTGAACTGAAAACGATTCTGCTGTTGATTGGTTGCTTTTTAGCAAAATCATAAGCTTTTGTAAGAGCCGGAGTCGGTTTTGTAATATCTAGGTAATCTATTTGATTTTCAATCGCGAAACGAAGAACATGATCGTCTTTATCATTCACAGAAAGGATGACCACATCGATTTTTTTATCGAGAATTATTTGAAATGTTTGAGGTTTTGTAACATCAATGATTAAATCATTTTCCGTTTTTCCTTGCTTTCTACCTCCGATGAAAATATTACTATTTGGATTTCTCGATGCAAATATGCGAGCAATGGTTTTTCCTACCATCCCATTTCCGCCGATAATTAAAATATTTGACTTCATATATTTTTTTCACAAAACTATAAAGCCAAAACTTCAATGTATAGGACAAATGTCTAAAAAGAAATCTCTTTTCGGATTCGGCTTAAATGTCGCTGTGTAATTCCCAAATAAGAAGCCAAATATTGTAGCGGAATTTCCTGAATATAATTAGGTTGATTTTCTAACAAAGTAACATACCGCTGTTTTGCATTGTCTCTTTGCAACTGAAAAAAACGTTTTTCCAATTCAAGATATTCCTGCTCGGCAATTATTTTTAAAAACTTCATCCAATTCGGATGTTTTTGAACCAATTCATCAATTTTATCTTTCTTTAAAATCAACAGATCAGCATCAGAAATAGCCTGCATCGTTTCCACACTTGGAGCACCGGAAATAAATGATGAATAGGAAGCCAACAAATCGTTAGGAAATCTGAAACAATACGTACTATCCTTTCCTTCCTCAGAAATATAATAAGAACGGAAAATTCCAGATCTGATTAATGCAATTTCTTTACATTTTTCACCTTCCTGTATAAAAATCTCGTTTTTATTCACTTTTCTGACTTCAAAAAGTTGGGAAAAATCTTCAATTTCATGTTCTGAAAATATATTAAAACTGCGAAAGAAATCCTGTATCATTTTAGACTGTGTGTAACTTTTTATCAAAAATAAGCAAAACTCAAAGGTTTAGTCATTAAAAAACAAAAATCACTTCATGAACTGAAGTGATTACCGCTTTTGAATTTACTAAGTATATATGAAGATATGAAAATGATGTCTTTTTGTTGATACAAAGATAGATCACGTCATATTTTAACCACTCAGGGGAATCCCTAGAAATTTATCCGTGAAAATACGGTTGTTTATATAAAAAAGCCTTGTAACAAGAGTCACAAGGCTTTTAAAATTTATCTAATATCTATTAATTAAAGTGGACTTACCAATTCTAAGAACCATTCTTTAACCTCACCTTCCAAATATGGAGAAATTTTTTCTTCACATGTTTGGTGATATTGATTTAACCAAGCTATTTCATTTTCTGAAAGAATTTCTTTCACGATCGTATCTTTAAAGAATGGACAGAAAGTCAATGTTTCAAATTCATAGAAAGTTCCGTGAATTGTTGTTTCTGCTTCTTTTACAGCGATCAAGTTCTCATGACGGATTCCGTAATCTCCTTCTAAATAATAACCCGGCTCGTTTGAACAAACCATTCCTACCAAAAGATCCTGAGGATTCAAATCTTTTCTGATATTTTGAGGACCTTCATGAACGTTCATGAAACTTCCCACACCGTGACCAGTTCCGTGGTTGAAGTCTTTTCCTTCCATCCACAATGGAAGCCTTGCGATTGCGTCAAGATGAACTCCTTTTGTTCCTTTCGGGAATTTCACCATCGATAAACGGATCAATCCTTGTAAAACTAAAGTCGAATTTCGTTTAAAATCATCAGAAACAGCTCCTAAAGAAAACGTTCTTGTAATATCCGTTGTTCCTTCAAGATACTGACCTCCTGAATCTACCAAAATACTTGCGTCGTTCGTAACCTCTTTGCTGCCTTCACTTTTCGCAGAATAATGCATGATCGCACCGTTATCTTTATATCCAACAATGCTTCCGAAGCTTTCGCCAACAAAATTTTCACCTTCTGCACGGAAACCTCTCAGTTTTTCGCCGATAGAAAACTCGGTCATTGCTTCTTTTCCGGCAGTGTGTCTTAGCCAATATAGGAATTTCACCATTGCAACACCATCTCTCACCATTACTTTTCTGAAACCTTCCAACTCAGTTTCGTTTTTCTGAGCTTTCATTAAGTTTCCGGGAACGGCAGCTTTGATGAATTGATTGTAAGATTTTAAAGCATCATAAATCGATTGATTACTGTTTGGAGAAACTAAAACCGTTTCGTTTTTAACCGTATTCAAATGATTGTAGAATTCTTCGTAAGGCATCATTTTTACGAAAGACTCATCCATTTGCTTTCTCGCTTCAACTTCTAATTTTTCAAGATCTGTGAATAAGATTGCATCATTTTTAGTGATAATAATATAACCTAAAAATACAGGATTACTTTCAACATCACTACCTCTTAAATTTAAAGTCCAAGCTACATCATCCAAGCTTGAAATGATATGAACCGTCACTTCCTGATCTTCCATTTTCTGTCGGATTGCAGAAATTTTATCTGTAACCGACTTTCCAGCCCATTTTACAGGATGCACGAATATTGGATTTTTTGAAGGTGTTCCTCTGTCTGTCCAAATGGTTTTTAAAAGAGGAAGATCAACAATCGTTATGTTTTTTGAATTTAATTTTTGAGAAAGCAATTCCCAGTTTGCGTGAGAAGTTGCTACAGCATTTACCGCTACTTTTCCGCTAGTTGGAATTTCTGAAATGATCCAGTCAATATAGTTGGGAGTTCCTTCCATACCGTCTTTGAAAAGATCGATTCCTGAACCGTCCAATTCCAGAGCAGCTTGTGTGAAATATCTTCCGTCCGTCCAAAGTCCGGCTTTATTTTGAGTAACAACCACAAAACCTGCTGAACCTAAAAATCCCGATAACCAAGACCTTTCCTGCCATTCTTCAGGCAGATATTCACTCATATGCGGATCTGCAGAATATACTATAAATGCATCAACATTATTTTTCTGCATTTCTTCACGAAGCGCAGCTACTTTTTCCTTTGAAGTCATTTTTTTATTTTTAAAACACCGAAAGTTACAAAATTTTTGAGTTTTGGAGGATGATTATATGAGTTTTTTAAACGCAAGGTTCGCAAGTTTTTTTTCAATTATTGAAAATGTTTTTCGATCGCAAAGGCGTTTCACTCAGCGAAGATTGAAAGTTTTTTGTCATCTATATTTGCATTAGTAAAACATAGGATGACTGGTATTTATAATTGTGACTACCACCCTAGCCCAGATAGAAACGGTTACCCCGCAACAAGCATTGGAAAAGGCGTTGGCGTGAGGAGTATGAGTGGATAGCTGGATTTAGCTTCTAAAAAATAAAATAATTGGAGATTGCTTCACTTTCGGTTCGCAATGACAGTTTTTGTGCGTTATCATACTCAAAAACAGCTTATAACATTATTAAGAATTTTCAATCATTTAAGACAATCAAACAACATTTAGGTACCACAAATATCAATTATTATTAAAAATTTAACTTTTTGGAAAGATTCTTGCTACATTTTACATTATGGAGAGTCAGAATTACAAAAATCACAGGAAATTTTATCCACCTCATCATTTCATTTATCTTCCATTATTAATTCTGTTGGAAGTTTTTGGAATCTATAAAATTTTTAATGACGAGGAACACAAGTTGACTTGGATACTGTTTTCGATTGTTATTTTTCTGATTTTTTATCTGGCTTTTATGCTTAGGCAACATTATGCCATTGGATTGCAAAACCGTTTGGTAAGGCTTGAATTTAAACAAAGATATTTTGAGATCTTCAGTCAGAGATCAGATGAAGTGGAGGAAAAATTAAGTTTTAGTCAGATCGCAGCACTCAGATTTGCTTACGATGATGAATTTAAAGACCTTTTATATAAGGCTTTACATGAAAAAATTTCAGGAGACGAAATTAAAAGATCCATTAAAAACTGGCGACCAGACCAGCACAGAATTTAGAATAATAAACATCAAAAAATAAATTATCATGAAAAAATTATCATTATACAGTATGACGATATTCAGTTTGTTATTATTAACGAGCTGTGAAGCAGTAGAAACAATCTTTAAAGCTGGAATGTGGTGGGGAATAATAGTAGTGGTAGGCGTAATAGCTATTATTTTGTGGCTATTTTCTAGGGGTAAGAACTCTTAACCAGATTTTATATGGACAATTCAGACTTAGACATCATTTCTCACCTCAAACCTTCTAAGATTGTTAAAATTATGAAAGATCCGGAGGCTTCTGCAAGGGCGGTAAATCTAATTTACACGTCCGACGCAGAATCTGCGGGTATTATTCGTAAAAAAAAGGGTAAAAAATACTCTTATTTTAAAGACGGAGAACGAATTAAGGATAAGGAAGAAATTAAACGAATCAATGGATTGGTCATTCCTCCGGCATGGGAAAATGTATGGATCTGCGCTTTGGATAACGGACATCTTCAGGCGACAGGTTTTGATGCTAAAAAAAGAAAACAATACCGCTACCACCCTCTTTGGAGCGCGTTGAGAAATCATACTAAATTTTACAGAATGTTGCAGTTCGGATATGCCTTACCTGAAATTCGTCTGCATATTGAACAGGATTTAGCGTTAAGAAATTTCGAAAAAAGAAAAATTTTAGCCTTGATTGTAAGTTTGATGCAACGCACCAACATTCGAATTGGAAATAATGCTTACGAAAAACTGTATGGTTCTTTTGGTTTAACTACTTTAAAAGATAAACATGTTAAAATTAAAGGACAAAAGATGACTTTTTCGTTCAAGGGCAAAAAAGGAATTATGCACAATATTGATCTTAAAAGCAGAAGACTTTCGAGATTGGTTCAAAAATGTAAGGATATTCCGGGGAAAGAACTTTTTCAGTTTTTAGATGAGGATGATAATCGCCATTCTATTGATTCGGGGATGGTGAATAATTACATTAAAGAAATCAGTGGTGAAGATTTTACGGCAAAAGATTTCAGAACATGGTCTGGAACGGTGAATGCTTTAATTGCTTTTAAAGAAATCGGTTATGCAGAAAGCAATTCTGAATACAAAAAGAAAGTAAAAGAAGCGTTAGAAATGGTTGCTTCTCATCTTGGAAATACGAGCACGGTTTGCAGAAAATATTATGTTCATCCTTTAGTTATTAATCTTTACGAGAATAATTCCATCAAAAAATATCTTGATGAATTAGAAAAGATTGAAGAAAATGATGGTAAAGCAGATCTTACTCAGGAAGAAAAGCTTGTTTTAAAAATCCTTGAAACTGAAAAAATGTAAGGTTAAAAGTGAATTGTTAATGGTCAATTTGCTTCGCTGTCAATTTTTCAGCTAAGTTAAAATAGATATTAATTCCCAGGAACAATTGGCGGAAAATTTTCACCTTCCGTCATCTCTATTACCTGTGCGTTTTCATCAAAAGAAACATCAACAGCTCCTGATAAAAATTCAGCTAAATTTTCAGCACATTTTTGTGCAAGTGATGTAAGTTTAAAAGGATGATATCCCATAGGCATCGTTGTGGTTCCATCATCTTTCATGATCTCATAAGTCCCTTTTATTAAACTTTTACAGTTTTTCTGATTAATATTAATCTGGAATTTATTTTTATCAACGAAATGTAATACATCAGGTTTCGTATTGTCTTTATTTAAAAAAAGCTTGCCTTCTTTATAATTTTTCATATCAAAATACCACTTTGAGCCTTTTAAAGTGCCATTCAACAATCGATCTTCGGGAGTCTTATATTCTTCTATTTGTGGCTTTAAAGGAATTTCTTCCATAGTTTTTTTCTTACGCTGTGCAAAAGCAGTTTGTGAAAAGCATAAAAGAATAAGAATTATTTTTTTCATTTTATAATATTGTAAGGATAAATCAAATATATCATTATTATAAACAATAAAATTGAAATAGTTTCTATCGATTTTTTGTCCAAATTAAATGTTGTAAATTTGTATCATTAGCAAATTAAAAAATAATACAACGTAATATGTCAAAAGCAATTTCGCAAGTACCATTTGCAGTAAATGAACCGGTAAATTCTTACGCACCGGGAACTCCAGAAGTTAAAAGCCTTATCGCTCAATACAAAAAAATGTGGGCAGAGAAGATAGAAATCCCAATGGTTATCGATGGTAAAGAAGTAAAAACTGGTGATACAGTTCAGCTTCAGTCGCCTCAGGATCATGCTCATGATTTCGGTTTTTACCACAGAGGTACAATGCAACATGTAGATGATGCCATCAATTCTGCATTAGCTGCTAAAAAAGAATGGAATGAGTTAGGTTGGGAACACCGTGCTGCAATCTTTTTAAAAGCTGCTGATCTATTGGCAGGACCTTACAGAGATGTAATCAACGCGGCTACAATGATCGGACAGTCTAAGAACGTTCATCAGGCTGAAATTGATGCAGCTTGTGAGTTCATCGATTTCTTGAGATTCAACGTAGAATTTATGACAGAAATGTATTCTGAGCAGCCGGTTTCTGATGCAGGAATCTGGAATCGTGTAGAATACAGACCATTAGAAGGATTTGTTTTTGCGGTAACTCCGTTCAACTTTACGGCTATTTCAGGAAACTTGCCAACTTGTATGGCAATGCTTGGAAACGTAGTGGTTTGGAAGCCTTCTGATAAGCAAATCTATTCTGCAAAAGTAATCATGGACGTTCTTATCGAAGCTGGTCTTCCAAAAGGAGTTATTAACATGATCTTTACAGACGGAAAAGAAACTGCTGAGAAAGTGTTGGCACACAGAGATTTTGCCGGACTTCACTTTACAGGTTCTACAAAAGTGTTCCAAGGAATGTGGAAAATGATTGGTGATAATATTCATAACTACAGAACATACCCAAGAATTGTTGGAGAAACTGGTGGAAAAGATTTCGTTATCGCTCACCCTTCTGCTAATGTAGAAGCTGTTGCAACTGGTTTGGTAAGAGGTTCTTTCGAATACCAAGGTCAGAAATGTTCTGCTGCTTCTAGAGCTTATATTCCTAAATCTCTTTGGGCTGATGTGAAAAAAGTAATGGAAACTCAGATCGCTTCAATTAAAATTGGTTCTCCTGAAGATCCTTCAAACTTTGTAAACGCAGTTATCGATAAAAATTCTTTCGAAAAATGTAAAGGATATATCGACAGAGCGAATGCATCAAGCGAAGCAAACGTTGTGATTGGTGGAAAAGTAGATGATTCTAAAGGATGGTTTGTAAATCCTACAGTAATCGAAACAACAAATCCTCAGTACGAAAGTATGGTTGAAGAAATCTTTGGACCTATCTTATCTGTTTTTGTTTACGAAGATGCAGACTGGTCAGAAACATTGAAAATTGTTGATTCTTCTTCTCCTTATTCATTAACAGGTTCTGTGTTCGCACAAGATCGTTATGCAGTAAATGAAGCTTTCAAAGCATTGGAAAATGCATCCGGAAACTTCTACATCAATGACAAACCAACTGGTGCAGTTGTTGGTCAGCAGCCTTTCGGAGGTGGTAGAGCTTCAGGAACTAATGATAAAGCAGGTTCTAAAATGAACTTACTAAGATGGACGTCTGTAAGATCTATTAAAGAAACTTTTGTTTCTCCTAAAGATTACAAATATCCATACCTAGGATAATAAAAGATAATTGATCATTGATAAATGATATACAGCCTCGGAATTTCGATTTCGGGGCTTTTTTATTTTTTTATTTATAATTGATAAATGGCTTTAAAAATTAAATATTATTTTGAAAACTAATTATTCTTCTATATTACAATCAATTTTTAACAAATTTTAAACTATTTTATTGATATTTTAATAATTAACAAACCTATTTCGGAATAGTTATTGAATACTTACTTATACACCAAAGGATAAATATTATGAAAAAGTTTTTGTTATTAAGTTTAGGTTTAGGAATAATTGCAGTGAGCTGCGGAACTAAAGAATCATCAATGTCGTCAAGTAGCTCCGATTCAGCTGCAGTAGATGCTAATACAATGCAATCTTCAAAATCTACTACAGACTCGACAGTTACCACGACAAATCCTGATAGTATCAAGATTAAGATGGACAGTGTTACTGCTCCTGCAACCAAATAAAGTAAAACATTAAGTCTAACTTTAACACGGAAAATCCACAGATGAAAGCTCTGTGGATTTTTTTATGCCCGTTTTTGAATATCTTAATTTTTTAATAGGATTTTATCCTATTCTTGGTTAAGTCGCCCCTTTGGGGCTCCCTGTTTGATTGGAGATTTATTTAAACATCTTTTATCTTTTATCTTTTATCTTTTATCTTTTATCTTTTATCTTTTATCTTTTATCTTTTATCTTTTATCTTTTAATCATTATATTTGATTACTACTAAACAATTAAAGAAATTATTATGAAAAAACTATGGATCGGAGCCGTTTTAGGCTTATTTTTTTTAGGAAGCTGTGCCGATAAAAAAGCAAACAGAGAAGAATTTAAAGATGAGCATGATAAAAGTGCGATGAGAAACGATATGGGAGATTCTGCCGTTGCTAATTCTGAACATGCCCCTGCCGACACAATGAAAGTAAAAACAGACACTGTAAAAACTAAATAAATAAAACAAAACCGCAGAAATTCTGCGGTTTTGCACTTAAAAAAACTTGACTGAAAAAACCGGGCAATCATCCCGATTGTATTGTATACGAACTTTATTGTTCTATTCTCCGCCTAAATAAATAAACGTATTTACAACCAAATACGCAGACCTGTTATCCAGAGAATCTCCGCTTCCACCTGTAGGAACAGTTGCAATCCCCGCCAACGAGTGTGTATGTGCTCCTCCGGTTGCTGTATTACCCATGATACCAACTCCACCCCAAGAGGTAGGCGTACTGTTACCCTGATAGTTTCCGGATCCGTTATTTCCTACCGTTGTTCCTCCTAAAAGAAAACCACCTTGTCCTGCAGCGTGGCTGTGTGCTCCACCACTCTCGGCGATACCGCTTACAACACCTACAAAATTAATATTAGGTAGATTTGATCGCTTAAGCGTTAATAAATTTTCTCCGCCTTCACTTCCTAGCATTTCGGTACCACTTCTACTTTTCAGCACTCTATCTGTAGCATCCGGTAAGCTTTCTGTAAAACCCAAACTTACCGCAGCCGACTGTGCTTCTGCTGGAAGTGTGGAAATATTTCTTCCATTCAATAAATACCATCCATTATGGTCAAATGATTTTACTGAATTTTTGATATCACCTGAACTTTTAGCATTCAGCGTCTTTTCATCTCCCTGCATCATTTTCTGCCAGATTTTTCCGTCGAAAAAATAAAGTCCGGGAGAAGTTACATTCGTTGTTTTTAAAGTTACTGAATTTACCGGAGCGGTTGCATAAACAATAGTTCCTGCATGTAAATCTGAGTATTTAGCATCTCCTGCTCTCATTTGATCTCCCGTAAGTCTCGGGGGCAAAATACCTTCCGCTGTTGATCCGTCGCGCTTTTTTGCGGCTACATCCAAGCTCGCTATTGGTTCAGCCGTATTAATTCCTATCTGCGCAAAGGCAAGATTTGATAATACAGATGCCATAACGACTGTTAAAGTTGTCTTCATCCGTTTAATTTGTTACTAGTTTAATGGTTATTGATTGGCGCAAAATACTCCTCAATATTTTACACCAGCTAGTAGTTTTTGGTTTTAGTGTTTAGGTGTGGTGTTACAAGACGTCCTTTAAAATTTCTAGAAAAATTGTGACAAACTGCAGTATAAATATTCGTCCCGTAAAACTGAGGCAAATATATGAAAGTGACCATCTTACGTAAAACAAATGGCTGTCTGTTTTCAGGAAAATAGAAAGAACCCGTTCATATTCAATTCATATGTTTAATTATTTTCCTGAAAATGAACACTATTATCTAATTGATTTTCAGCATCAAGCAATTTAATATAAGCAGAAGGAGAAAAATCGGTAACTGCCTTAAAGATCGAAGCAAATTTACTGTGAGAAGAAAAACCGCACTCTTCTGCCAGAATACTGATCTTATATTGCCTGTATTTTTCGTCATTAATGAGCTTATCAATGATATAATTAATTCTCAATCTATTGATATATGATTTAAAGTCAGCGCTTTTATGCTGGTTGATAACATAAGAAAGATATTTCGTATTCGTATTGAGCTCTCCCGAAAGGAAGGGAAGAGACATGTTTTTGTTGTTGTATAAATTTCCTTTTTCAAAATCATTAAGAAGTTCCAGAAGCTTGGTTTCTGTTTCCGCCGTCATCAAAGATTCAGTGCGTTTTTTACCGGTTTCATTTTCTTTATCATCAAGTTCTTCAACAGAAATATTGGAAAAATCGACATTCTGAGATTCTTCTTTATCTTTTTCAGTGAATTTTTGCTGACTTCTAATGATACTTCTAAGTTTTGAACGCTGTTTTTTCTGTTTTGATCTAAAAAATATGAACAATCCGCCCAACGCAATACACAAAATGACAATCGCAATGTTTTTCGCAATACTGATCTGAACATTTCTCTTACTAGATACTTCCGTATTTAGTTTTTCATTGGCAAACGCATTGTTTTTAGCATTAATCTGCTCATAGATCTTCACATATTTTACAGCGTATAATGAAGCATTTTCGGCATCTTCTATTCCCTCATAATAATCATTAATATTAGCATAAACACCTTTTCTGAGGTCTAACTGATGATTGTTTTCAGCAATTTTTTCAGCTTTAGTAAGATAAATTTCAGCTTCTTTCCATTGTTTTTGCTTTAAACGTATTCCGCCCAATCCATTATAGATCCATCCTAAAAGACATGATGGTTCTTTAAGCAAAACTTCGGCTTTTTTATAATAATTTTCGGCAAGATCATATTTATTCTGTTTAAAATAAACATCTCCCAGCAAACGGTAGGAAGCTGCGGTAACAACCTCCTCTCCTATTATTCCGACTTTTTCAAAAAAACTTAATGAGGTTTCAAGATATTTTACAGCATTTGAATAATTTCCAAGTTCCATTTCATAATGAGCCAATTCTTGGTTAAGAACTCCCTGAGTTTCGTTGTATCTCTTCGGATCCTGTATTTTTTTCGCTATTTCAAAACCTTTTATGATATATTTTTTTGATCTTTCATGAAGACCAACCAATCTGTATTGAAGGGCAAGAAATTCAGTGATACGGGAAGCAAGATCCGGATTGTTTACTTTAGCAACCATTACATCAGCATTTTCTGCATAACAGATCGCTTTCTTAAAATCTCCATTCTTTTGGTATAAATTGGCAGAAAGCATCAGGCTTTGGGCTTTATGCAAAGGACCTTTGGAAGACTGGTAAATTGAGTCTGCGGTTTTCAGCGCGCCCGATATATTTTTTTGAGATATTTTTGCTAACGTTTCATCATTGATACAGTCAATATGACTTTGAGCATATATTGGAGCCGTTGTGATTAAGAAAAACACAAGACTTTTCAGAATTTTGAGCATAAATTAATAAATTATTATTTGGATTTTATAATAATTCATCATTATCATGGTGTGTATTTTTAGTTTTTACAAAAGTAGCGATATTTTATTTTTTATTAAAACATTCTTAATGTTTAATTTTTTTAATTATAATTCATTTTTAAATTAATTTTAGTAATAAGACATGAATAGTAAATCCTTCTTTTCAAAAGAATTATTATTTCTGAAGAAAAGTAGTGTAACTATTTTTTATCTATATCGACTCATGTGTTTACATAATTATTACATTTGTAACAATAAAAAGTATACATGAAAAAATTAGCAATACTCTCTTCCCTATTTATCGGGGTTCTTGCATTCGCGCAGGGAATTAAATTTGAAGATTCCAACTTCGCTACTATTTTAGCAAAAGCTAAGAAAGAAAAAAAAATTGTATTTGTTGACGCCTATACAACCTGGTGTGGTCCTTGTAAGCTAATGGCGAAGAATATTTTTCCACTTCAAACGGTTGGAGATTATTATAATTCCCACTTTATCAATGCAAAAATTGATATGGAGAAAGGTGAAGGTATTGATATTGCAAAAAAATATGGTGTAAAAGCATTTCCAACCTACTTGTTTATTGATGGAAACGGAGAAGAAGTACACAGAACTTTAGGATATGTAGAAGAAAAAGATTTTCTACAGTTTGCAAAAGATGCAGAAGATCCAAGCAAAAGATTGGGCGCTTTAAAGCAAAAATTCGAAAAAGGAGAAAAAGATCCTGAATTTCTAAAAAACCTTGCAAAACTTACAATTTATACAGATTCTGAGTTTGCAGCAAAAGTTTTGGATCGAAAGTTCAAGCAAAATCCCAATTTAGATCAGGAGGATATGGAAATGTTACTTTCAGGAACGAGAAGTTCAGATGGTTCTTTCTATAAATTATTTCAGGAAAGGAAGGCTGATATCATAAAAGTATTTCCTGAAAGTGATTATAATAAATTTGATAAGAGTATAAAGACTGGTACCATTCTTAAAAACGCTTATAATATTGATACAAAATCTTATAACGATACTTACTTCTTTACAGAAGCTCAGAAATTTTTAAGTAAAGAAGAAGCTGAAAAGGCCTTAGGAAAATCAAAATCTACCAGAGCTTTATTGGCTAAAGATTTTACAAATTATGAAAAATTAAGTTTAGCTCTTTACAAAGATACTTCTACTGCAAGTTCAGACGAATTAAACTCAGTTGCTTGGAATTTCTTTGAAAATGTAAATACAAAATCTTCTCTGGAAAAAGCGCTTGTTTGGGCTCAGGAATCTGTAAAGAAAAACGAAAATTATGCGAACACAGATACAGTAGCTAATCTTTACAACAAAGTTGGAGATAAAAACAATGCTAAAATTTGGGCAGAAAAAGCGATCGAACTTGCGAAAAGTAAGGGAGAAGATTTTTCTGACACCGAGAAATTATTAAACAGTCTGTAAACAGACCGGTTATATATTATAAAAAGACGAGCTAAATTGCTCGTCTTTTTTTATAAAGATGATATTCTAATGATTAATTATTATATACTAAAACCTGCATTTTGGTAAGCAAAGCTTCATTATCTCCATTATATCCAGTATAATTACTTGGATCATGATTCACCCTTTGATCACCAGACCAAGCCGAATATTGAACTTTAAAAGTATAAGTTCCTGCAGAAAGTGTTACTGCCTTTAAAAATGTTACAGGAGCAGGAACATTACTTAAGCCAGTTCCTGACGCTGGAGTACCGGATTCACCAGATGAAGTATATGCCGAAGATATTTTCGTTCCATTTTGCAGCAAACTAAATACACCTTGCGTACCTACACCACCTTGTACAACTGACCTAATTGCGTATCCTAGAATATTAAACAAAAAGGTTTGAGATCTACCTGTTGGTACTGTTAAGGTTATTGTAACTCCCGGTACATCAGCTGTTGTACCTTGAGGAATATTCAATGCTGTAGTGCCTTGTACATAATTTGCGGAGGAAACTGTTCCGCTTACTGTATTAAGTGTTTGCCAGCTTGGTGCACTTCCGGATCCATTAGAAGATAGAATCTGCCCTGCAGTACCGGCGCTCCCAGCTGTAGAACCATTACCTCCTACGTTTAGTTCATTGGTAACCTGTAAAGAACCATTCACATGTAGAGTTTTTTGTGGAGTTTCTGTTTTTATTCCAACTTGAGCGTTTGCAAGTATAGCCATAGTTGTTAGCAATAGAATTGTTAAAATGTGTTTTTTCATCACTTAGTTGTTTAAAAGAATTGTGTTTAAAAATTTTAGGCAAAAAGAAGAAAAATTAGAATAAGCTCCAAAAAATCGATATACCATTTATATACTACTTTCCCATAAACAACTGAATTACAATTAATTAATTTTAAGCGATATATTTCACTAAAAAATGATATTTTAATTAAAATTATTAATTTTAATTATGATATACATACTATATATTCTAACTAATTTTCGAATATTAGATTTATTTTTTTAATGCTAAATTATTTGATCTAAAAAAAAACACATAAAAAAAACAAAAAGACAAATCAAATAATGATTTGTCTTTTTGTTTAAAATGATATAAAATTTGTTATTATTTAGCTTTTAAGGCCGAAACATCAGCTTGAAGTTCTTTTATCTTCTTGTTTTGTTCTTCAATAAGTTTTTGCTGCTCTTTAATGGCGTTAATCAAAGTATAAGTAAGTTCAGAAGAATCATATTGACGTTGATCACTAAAATCATCTGATTTTATTTTGGTAACCGTTGTCGGTAAAATTTTCTCAATTTCCTGTGCAATTACGCCTGTATATGTTTTTCCGTCTTCACTATAACCACCTTTTCCGTTATATTGAAAGGTAACCGTATTAATTTTCAAGATCTCAGGAAGTCCCTTTGTATAGGGCTGTACATTTTTTTTCATTCTGCTATCTGAAAAAGTATTCCAGGTACCACCTCCTACTTTATCCGCTGTACCGTTGACACTTAGCATAGAAGTAGGTGCGGTTGTATTGATTCCAATATCTCCATTTGGTCTTACCGTAAATCTTTTTAAATAATTTCCTCCATTACTATATAAAATATGAAAATTACTGTCCGTTACGTTTGTACTGTTCTGAACACTACCTATTCCCCATGTGGCACCTCCCGCATTATAAGAATTAAAACCAATATACGCTGTATTATTTAACGCCACCGGTGAGGTATTAATAATACGGAGCTGAGTCGCTTCGGATGTTCCTATTGGCTGTGCAACATCTAATCTCACACCAGGTGTTGAGGTTCCTATTCCGACATTTCCAGTTCCTTTAATACGCATTAACTCATTAGAGCTTGCTCCCCCAGTAACTGCTGCAAAGAATACATGATCTGTAGTGGTTCTGTCTGCCTGATAGCGTAAAATTCCGGAATTGACTCCAAAACCGTAAAATTCATGATCATTATCTCCTGTTTCATACATTACAATTTTACGGTTAACCACTGCATTTGCGAACTGTAATGGTCCGTGGGGAGTTGTTGTTCCAATTCCAACCCTATTATTCAGGGCATCTACGGAAAGAGTGCTTCCGTCTACAGAAAAACCATTAACAGCATTTGATGAAAAAGCCAAGGTATTTGTGCCCTGTGTTACAAGCCTGTTCCCTGTAAGACTACCATCTGCGTTGTAAATATTAACATCAGGAACTAAATTGGTTTTCAGCTTAACCCATGAGGTACCATCAAAGAAATAATATCCCACAGCATCAATATTAATAGCTACTCCTGTTTGTGTACCTGCAGGGAGAGCATTTACATAGATTAATGTTGAAGTAGGTGCCGTAGTCATATTCTGTGCTCTTTCTCTATCTACCCGTGGTATCAAAAGCCCATCGATATTAGTATTAGATCCTGTTGCATTCTTTGCTGTAATTTCTAATGTAGAAGCAGGTGTTGATGTATTAATACCTACTTGTCCGTTACTATGTACAGAGAATAGGGAAAAAGCAACAATAAAAGGTAATGTTATCCGTTTCATATTAGTTTTATTTTAGGTTATTATGGTAAATTTACAAATTTTTAACAAACATTCAATTAAAATATATTAATATGAATATATAAGTCGCAAATTTAAAATTAAATACCGTCAATATTGATAATTGATTTATAATATAAACTGATTACTAATATTTTTAAAATAAAATACACTAAAACATAAATTTTAATATTTCAGTTTATTAAAAAAATACGTATTAATACAAAAAAGAAAGAATTTCAATTAGTCATAATCTTGATTCTATATTATTTTTTCAATAAAAATCAAGTTTTAAAAATTGTATAATTTCAACCTAAAACAACAAAAGTATTTATTTTTTACTTCAAGAAATTTAAAGAAAATCAATAAAATAAAAAAAACAAAAGACGAACCGATGCTCGTCTTTTATTCTGAAGATTGTATAACTTGTTATTGTTATTTAGTTGAATAATAGAACTTGTAAATTATCATTTTTATGTGCTTTTAGAATCAGTATTAATCTATCCTTACAATATTAAGCGCAAAAGAGGCAACTATATTGGTAGAAGCTGGAGTAGACCCAAAACTAAGACCATCAAAAGTTAACGTATCTCCTGCATTCATTTTCACCACTGTTGAATGGGTATTGGAAATTGATGACGGCCCACCACTTGTCTCTGGTAATGGAACTTTCATATTTGATGTAAGACCAAATTGAGCTCCGTTTAAACTTACTCTTAGAAGCGACAGATACCCATCTCCATTATCTTCCGTGTTGGCTCTTTGAGGGAAATTACCTACAAAATCTACCTTATACAAACCCGTAGCCGAAGCAGTAAAAGTATTACTTGCAAACTCGTTTAAATTATCAAAAGTCTCTGCCGTTGTCCCAATATTTGTAAAGGTATTATTAACCGTTATTGTGATAGTGCCGCTAGCTCTCACCGCACTTATATTACTAGAAGTTTGAGATTGCACTACTCCGGTGCTATTTACAACTAAAGTACCAGTTTTACCCGATGCAGTCTGCAAACCCTCTAATCTTAAAGGATTTGTTCCGTTTATATGTAATGTATTAGTGGGAGCGGAAGTACCTATACCCACAAACCCATTTGAAGCAATCCTAACACGTTCTATATAATTAGAGCCTGTAGAATTTCCGATGAAAAATTCTTCTAAAGCTCCTGCAGTACGAATACTTCCTATACCCCAGGTTGCACCTCCACCTGTAGGTCCCGTATTAGAAAATCCTAGAAGCGAAAAATTTCCAGTTGCAGCAGGAGAAGTATTTCTTAAAGCCAAAATTGGGAGCGAATTAGTACTTACAGGCGCATCGAATAACATATACCTATTGGAAGTAGGAGTTGTACTTACTACCTGGAACTTATTTTCCGGAGCTGCAGTACCAATCCCAACTCTGTCGTTTGCAGCATCTACTGATAAGGTAGTTCCATCTACTGAAAATGCATTAACTGCAGTTCCCGTAAATGCTAAGGTATTTGCTGCCTGTGTTACAATTCTGTTTCCGGTAAGAGAACCGTCCGAGTTATAAATATTAAGATTTGCAGCCGGTGTCTGCCAGGTAGGAGCGGCACTTGCTCCTGCTGAAGTAAGAACCTGACCGGTCGTACCCGCACTTCCTGCCGTGGAGGCATTACCTCCTACATTCAATTCATTAGTTATCTGTAAACCACCATTAACATGTAATTTTTTTTGAGGGGTCTCAGTTCCAATTCCGGTATTTCCCGTATTGGGTCTTATTGTAAATACCTTACCAAACAACCCTCCACTACTATATAATATATTAAAATTATTATCTGTTGTCGTTGCACTGTTCTGAATACTACCTAAAGCCCAAGTCGCTCCTCCTCCGTTATAAGAATTGAATCCCATATAGGCAGTATTATTTGTTGCCACCGGAGAGGTGTTGATGATTCTAAACTGAGTAGCTTCTGATGTTCCAATAGCTTGTGCTACATCTAGCTTAACTCCAGGCGCAGTTGTTCCAATCCCAACTCTATCGTTTGCTGCATCTACTGATAGCGTGGTTCCGTCTACTGAAAAAGCATTCGCTGCAGTTCCCGTAAATGCTAACGTATTGGCTGCCTGTGTTACAATTCTGTTTCCGGTAAGAGAACCATCTGTATTATAAATATTTACAGAAGAAAAAGTAGAATTCGATGGATTATGCAATTTTACCCATGCCGTTCCATTAAAATAATAATATCCTTCCGCGTCAACATTCACTGTGGCACCTGCTTGCGTCCCAGTAACAGCATTGTTTACATAGATCATTGTAGAAACGGGAACTGATGCCATACTTTGAGCCCTCAGCCTATCTACACGGGGAACTAAAAGTCCGTCTACATTAGCGGTAGCACCTGTTGCATTTTTAGCAATAATATCTAGTGTTGAGGTAGGTGTAGTAGTATTAATACCTACCTGGGCGTTGCTTTTTATAGTAAATAGTGAAAAAGCAATAATAAGGGGTAATGATATTCGTTTCATCTTTTTTTAGTTTTATCCTTATAAAAGTACAAAATATAAATACACAATAAATAAAAAAAATACCAATTATGTAATTTTAAATTACAAAAAAGTCACAATAATCAGATATAAATTAATTATTATCAATAATTAACACATTTATTATTATTTATTTTAATTCAAAAAAATGTGACTTGAAATACCTTTTTTTAAGAATTTATCGATATTAGTTTCATATTTTACTAAAAAAACAATAACAATAAATCTCTATATTGTTATTTATATTATCTGTTTAAGAGGAATTTATTCGAACTATTCGTTTGTTTAAAATTGTTATTTTTTTCTTTATTTTTAGTAAAAAAATTAATGATTTTATCATAAAACAACATGCTGACACCTTAAAAAAATGCCTGAATTTTGCTATTAAAATCATTAAAACAGGCAAAACATTAAAATAATTGCCACTTTTATAAAATAACACTTATAAATCCACTTAAAATTTTATTATTTATGAGAGATCTTGAGACTATAAATAATGGCTAAAACTACAACAAGCCGATATGAATATCTTTTTATTAATTATGAATATCCGAAATCGTTCTGAATTAAAACAACTTAAGCTAAAAAAAATATAGTTTTAAAGTTGATTAAAAACCATATAAAAAACCAGCTATCGCAATAGCCGGTTTCATTTGTGTAATTAGAATCTGATATATAGAATTTAGGTTAATTAATATTTCGCTGATTTTTATATTAAATCATCTGGATCCTAATGAAAATAAATCAATAATTAATTTTCTGCTTTAAAGATTGAATAACAACATGTTACCATAATTTGAAAATTTATCATTTTAATTATTTTTTTTCTTTGAAGCCAACACATCAGCCTGAAGCTCTTTTATCAGCTTGGTTTGTTCTTCATTAAGCTTTTTTTGCTCTTCAATGAGCTTTTGCTGTTCTTTAATAGCATTAATTAAAGTATATGTAATTTCTGAAGAATCATATTTACGTTGGTCGTCAAAATCATTTGATTTTATTTTCGTTACAGTTCCCGGTAAAACTTTCTCGATCTCCTGAGCAATTACCCCTGTATATGTTTTTCCGTCGTCACTATAACCTCCTTTTCCATTATACTGAAAGGTAACTGTATTTATTTTTAAAATTTCAGGAAGTCCTTTTGTGTAAGGATGCACATTTTTTTTCATTCTGCTATCGGAAAAAGTTCCCCAGCTACCGCCTCCTATTTTGTCTGCTGTACCGTTAACACTTAAAAGAGAAGTAGGAGCATTGGTCCCAACACCTACAAATCCTCCGGCAGTAACTCTTAAACGCTCCGTATATGCACCTCCAGAAATACTACTACCAAGGAAAAATTCTTCTGCAGTAGCAGTACGTACACTACCTATTCCCCAGTTTGCTCCTCCACCTGTAGGACCTGTATTAGAAAAACCTATAAGAGCAAAATTTCCTGTTGCCGTAGGAGAAGTATTTCTAACGGCCATGATCGGAAATGAATTATTACTTGCAGGCCCGTCAATTAATGTAAATCTATTATTAACAGCTGCCGTAGTTACAACATGGAATTTATTTTCCGGAGCGGCAATTCCAATACCCACATTTCCTGTACTTTGTGTTTGCAAAACAATATTACCAATATTTTTTGCATTAAGAGTAAGATCTGCATTAGCATTTGTTCCTATAGACTGAATACCAGACCATCCAATTCCCACTCCCTGAGTAAGATTATTAGCCAAAACCGAAGCGATCCCTTGAAATTGATTGGCATTTGTAGCATCTACTATGGTTAGTTTACTTGTAGGTGCTGCACTTCCTATCCCTACTCTATTATTCGATGCATCTACAGAGAATGTAGTTCCATCTACAGAAAATGCATTCGTTGCAGTTCCATTAAATGATAATGTATTAGTACCTTGAGTAACCGCTCTGTTTCCTGTAAGAGAACCATCCGCATTATAGATATTAAGATTAGCAGGAACATTTTGCCAGCTTGGTGCAGCTCCTGCCCCACCAGATACAAGCATCTGGCCTGACGTACCCGCACTTCCTGCTGTAGTGGCATTTCCTCCAACATTTAATTCACTTGTAATCTGCAAATCTCCGTTAACATGCAATTTCTTTTGAGGTGTAGCAGTTCCGATACCTATAAGACCCGCTGAAGTAATTCTCAGACGCTCTAGGTAAGCACTACCTAAAGAATTTCCAAAGAAAAAATCTTCCTCAGACGCAGCAGTACGGATAGTACCTATCCCCCAAGCTGCTCCTCCACTTGTAGGACCAGCATTGGTGAATCCCAAAAGAGCATAATTCCCTGTTGCCGCAGGAGAAGAGTTTCTTAATGCCATGATTACCTGTTGATTATTACCTGAAGACCCATCAACCAATGTAAATCTATTGGAAACCGCTGCTGTACTTACTACATGAAATCTATTTTCTGGAGTTGCAGTTCCAACCCCAATTCTATCATTAGCAGCATCTACTGATAAAGTTGTTCCATCTACTGAAAATGCATTTGTTGCAGTTCCGGTAAATGCCAACGTATTAGCTGCCTGGGTTACAACTCTGTTTGCCGTAAGAGTACCATTTGCATTGTAAATATTAACAGAAGGCGCTGCTGTTTGCCAAGTAGGAGCTGCTCCTGATCCACCGGAAGTAAGTATCTGACCTATTGTACCTGCACTTCCTGCCGAAGTAGCATTTCCTCCAACATTTAATTCACTGGTTACTTGTAGGTCTCCATTTACATGTAAGGCTTTCTGAGGAGTTGCAGTTCCCAGCCCTAATCTGTTATTAGCTGCATCTACTGATAAAGTTGTACCGTCTACCGAGAATGCATTTGTTGCTGTTCCTGTGAATGCTAAGGTATTGGCAGCCTGAGTTACAATCCTGTTTCCTGTAAGAGAACCATCTGCATTATAAATATTAACAGAAGGTGCTGCGGTTTGCCAGGTAGGAGCTACTCCAGGACCGGCCGAAGTAAGTATTTGCCCAGTTGTACCGGCGGAACCGGCAGTAGTTGCATTACCTCCTACATTTAATTCATTTGTCAATTGCATATCTCCATTAATATGAAGCTTTTTCTGAGGTGTTACAGTACCAATACCTACATTACCACTAGGTAAGATATTGAAAAACTTCTGAAAAGAACCTCCATTACTATAAGCAATCTGGAAATTATTATCAATTGCTGTTGCACTGTTTTGCTGAGATCCTATTCCCCAACTTGCACCACCACTCCCGTTAGAAGGACTAAAACCAAGATAGGAAGTGTTATTAGCAGCTACAGGAGACGTATTTCTTAATACAACCAAAGGCACTTCTCCAACACTTGCAGGTGCATCAAATAAATTATACCTTCCTGCACTTGATGTAGCACTTACAACATGTAGTTTAGTTTCCGGGCTTGCAGTTCCTAATCCTACTCTATCGTTTGCCGCATCTACAGATAACGTAGCCCCATCTACTGAGAATGCATTTGTTGCCGTACCGTTAAAAGCTAAAGTATTGGCTCCCTGAGTAACAATTCTGTTTCCTGTAAGCGTACCATCTGCATTGTAAATGTTGACATTAGCGGCAGGTGTTTGCCAAGTAGGTGCAGCTCCCGCACCTCCAGAAGTCAATATTTGTCCAGTAGTACCGGCAGAACCTGCAGTAGCCGCATTACCTCCTACATTTAATTCATTAGTTACCTGTAAAGCTCCTGTAACATGTAATGCTTTTTGAGGAGTTGTAGTTCCTATACCTACATTTCCATTAGAGTGAACACGCATTTTTTCAGTTACAGCAGCACCTCCTAGTCCTGTCCAGAAAGATATAACTCCGCTTGTAGCAGCGTCAGGTCCCCACGATAAAAGCCTTGTTTGTGGTGCTATAAGAGTTGCATAATCAAGACCTCCAGCTGAAGTTTTATTTAAAGCTGTTTGTCCATTAAAAGCTACAGCCCCTCCTCTTACATCTAATTTCTCAACCGGAGCAGTAGTTCCAACTCCTAACCTATCATTAGCAGCGTCTACTGAAAGGGTATTTCCGTCTACTGAAAAAGCGTTTGTTGCTGTTCCTGTAAAAGCTAAAGTATTAGCTCCCTGAGTTACCGTTCTATTTCCTGTAAGTGTTCCATCTGCATTGTAGATGTTTACAGATGTCGGAGTCACAGGTGTCTGCCAGCTGGGAGCTACTCCAGGACCAGCTGAAGTAAGTATTTGCCCAGTTGTACCAGCAGAACCTGCTGTAGTTGCATTACCTCCTACATTTAATTCATTTGTCAATTGCATATCTCCATTAATATGAAGCTTTTTCTGAGGAGTTACAGTACCAATACCTACATTACCACTAGGTAAGATATTGAAAAACTTCTGAAAAGAACCTCCATTACTATAAGCAATCTGGAAATTATTATCAATTGCTGTTGCACTGTTTTGCTGAGATCCTATTCCCCAACTTGCACCACCACTCCCGTTAGAAGGACTAAAACCAAGATAGGAAGTGTTATTAGCAGCTACAGGAGACGTATTTCTTAATACAACCAAAGGCACTTCTCCAACACTTGCAGGTGCATCAAATAAATTATACCTTCCTGCACTTGATGTAGCACTTACAACATGTAGTTTAGTTTCCGGGGCTGCGGTTCCTAATCCTACTCTATTATTAGCTGCGTCTACAGATAAAGTAGTTCCGTCCACAGAAAATGCATTTATCGAAGTTCCATTAAATGCTAATGTATTAGCCGCCTGAGTTACTGTTCTATTTCCCGTAAGAGTACCATCTGCATTGTAAATATTAACAGAAGCTGATGCAGGGGTCGTTAATTTGACCCAAACACCACCACTGAAAAAATAATACCCTGTAGCATCAATATTTACTGCGGTACCCAATTGCGTTCCTGTTGCAATACTGTTTACAAAAATTAATGTGGAGGTAGGAACCGATGCCATACTTTGCGCTCTTTGTCGATCTACCCTTGGAACCAATAGTCCATCAACATTAGGGGTAGTTCCTGTTGCATTTTTGGCAGTAATATCCATTGTAGAAGCAGGAGTAGTAGTATTAACTCCTACCTGTGCATTTATGGTTGATAAAAAACCTGATAAAGCAATTAAAAGAGGGAGTGTTTGTTTTCTCATCACATTTTATTTTTTTAGATTAATAATACGATTACTGTTATCTAAAAATAATAAAAATATATTTACAATTATTAATTTTATATTTATAAATAATATTAATTACGAATAATATAAATAAATTAACAATTAATATTAAATAATTATAAAATAAATATTTAATATATTCAGTTAGGAAAAAGGTTATTTTGATACAGTTTTTAAATATGAAAATTAAAAAAATATAAGACCTCTATAAAATGTTAATTTTTTTAACATTTTCAACACAGAAAATTATCTTTTAAAACATCAACAAAAATGTTAAAATGGTAGACTTTATTATTGATATTTTTTTAGCGTTTTTCAATTTAAAAAACAGATTAAACATTTAAACAGGAAAATTTTATTCACTGAATACTGTCTCTAAGGTAAAAAAAAATGTTAAGTTCAGATTTTTAACTCTTTTAATTTTAATATATTGATAAAAAAATCTACACTAATTCTGACATATTTTAGTTTTCATAAAATAAAGAAAACATAGTTTAAAACAAATAAACCGAATAAAAATATTCGGTTTATTTGTTAATTAATCTAAAAGATCAAGTTATAGAAATACTTTATTAATAAAGTGATTTATTTTTTAGTTTAACCTAGTAATAACAGCTACGTACTGCCTTGTAACATTTCCATTATTTGTTACATTAATAGTTGATGAATTAGGCATTGTTACCGTATAATTTAAAGAATTACCATCTGCTCCATCTTGGCAATTAGGCTTCCCTGTCCAAGTAACAACAGTAGAAGTTCGAGTAGGCTCACTGATTGTCGGAACCTTGCTTGTACCATTACTTAAAAGCCCATTCAACCCTCTAATCGCAAAATTACTGTTTGCAACATATGTACTTACAAAAAATTCCATAATCGTATTATAAGCACAACCATCACCAACCGTTACTACAAATCTATATACACCACCATCCGTCAAACCATTAATCAATGTAGCAGTAGCACCACTTCCAACAACAACTGCTGAAGTAGAAGTTACACCCATATAAGTATTAGAAGCAGCTTTTACCAAATTACCGTTAGCATCAGAAAAAACAGGTGTAACAAGTGTTGATCCCGGAGCCACATTCATAGTCCTTACTCTCGCCGTACCTGAAACATCTAGTGTACTTGTAGGCGCTGTAGTTCCAACACCTAGGTTTCCACTGCCAGTAAGCACCATACCCGGTGCATCTGCTGCGGTAGAAGCAGCATGGAACTGAAGAAGCCCACCGCTTATCCCTAAGCCATAAAAATCTGTACCCGCCGCATCATTATAAACCGCCAATTTTTTTCCGGCAACATCCGTTACACTACTTCCTACGGAAGCTCCTAAATCTAATTTACTATTTGGTGTCGTAGTACCAATCCCCACATTCCCTGTATTTGGTCTTATTGTAAATAGTTTATTGTAACTAGCACCACCACTGTATAATATATGAAAGTTACTGTCAGTAGCACTCGTACTATTCTGAATAGAACCTATTCCCCAAGTTGCTCCACCTCCGTTATAAGAGTTAAATCCCATATATGCTGTATTATTAACAGCTACAGGAGATGTATTAAGTATACGCAGCTGAGTAGCTTCTGATGTGCCGATTGCCTGTGCAACATCTAATTTTACACCTGGAGAAGTAGTTCCAACCCCGACTTTATCATTAGCAGCATCTACCGATAAAGTAGATCCGTCAACAGAAAAAGCATTAGCTGCAGTTCCGTTAAATGCTAAAGTATTTGCTCCCTGAGTTACAACTCTATTTCCCGTAAGAGAACCGTCAGAATTATAGATATTAACACTTGAACCTGTTCCTGTTCCCAACTTTACCCAAGCAGTACCATTAAAAGAGTAATGACCTACAGCATCAATATTTACTGCAGTACCTGTTTGTGTTCCTGTAGCAATACTGTTTACAAAAATTAATGTAGAAGTAGGAACTCCGGTCATATTTTGTGCTCTTTCTCTATCTACTCTTGGAACTAAAAGTCCATCTACATTTTTTGATGTACCTGTAGCATTCTTTGCCGTAATATCTAATGTGGATGAAGGAGAAGCCACATTAATACCCACCTGCGCGTTTACGTTAATTGAATATGCTGAAGCAGCAAATACAATAGATAATACTATTTTTTTCATTTCTAAATTGTTGCGTGTTTTATTTATGCCACAAAGAGAATGAAAAAGATAACTTAACTCCAAAAAAGTAGTACACCATTGATATACCATTTTTTAATATATTAAAAATCAATATTTTACAATTTTAAATTACAGATAAATTATAGAAAGTAGTATATAAATGGTATATGAAAAACATGTCCTAAATATGTGAATAAAACTAATATTGTCATTAATTTCATGATTTTATTCGTCTTGATGTTAAAATCATGAAAAAAAATCCATTAAATTATATCTCTTGATAGAGATATGAAAACTTAACCTGTCTTATAATTATTAAAATAAACCAAATAAGATATAATTTGAAATAATATTTTATTTACAATCTATATAAAGGATATACATCAACTAAAAACATTTATTTAATGAAAATAAAAACTCAAATAATTTTCATATTCTATTAGAAATTGAGATTTTGTATTTTTATAACATCACAAAATTCTTTTTATATTTATTTTATTTAAAAGAAAAGCAGCCTATTTAAAATAAAATCTATTTAATAATCATTTTACTATTATAAAAACAAAAAAGTGGACATTCCTGCCCACTTTAATTTATTATTTGATTAAAATTTTAATATTCAAATAAAATACTTCCCCAAGTGAATCCACTACCGAAAGCTGAAAGAAGAACTAAATCTCCTCTTTTGATTTTACCTAACTCAATCGCTTCACTTAAAGCAATTGGAATAGATGCAGCGGTCGTATTTCCGTATTTCTGGATGTTATTGTGAATTTTTTCATCCGGCAATCCGAATTTCTGCTGAACAAACTGAGCAATTCTCAAATTCGCCTGATGCGGAATAAACATATCAAGATCTTCAATCGTTTTTCCTGCTTTATCTAAAGCTTCCTGCATCGTTTCAGGAAATCTTGTTACTGCATGCTTGAATACGAAATTACCGTTCATAATCGGATATACTTCTTTATTCGTCACATTTTCAGGCTCTTTTCTCATTCTGTCGCTCCATCCGTATTTAGAACCTGGGAACTGAGTACATAATTCGTCTGCATATTTTCCTTCAGAATGCATATTCATCGCTAAAATATCACCTGCATTGGCATCTTCACTTGCAGAAAGTACAACCGCACCAGCTCCATCTCCGAAAATTACAGAAACACCTCTTCCTTCATCAGAAAAATCTAATCCGAAAGAATGAATTTCAGCCCCAACAACCAATATATTTTTATACGTTCCCGATTTAATGAAAGCATTCGCAACACTCATCGCATAAACAAACCCTGAACATTGGTTTCTTACATCCAAAGCACCAATTGTATCACAACCTAACATATCCTGAAGTAAAACTCCACATCCCGGAAAATAATAATCCGGAGAAAGTGTTGCAAAAATGATATAGTCAATGTCTTTTGCTGTTAAACCTGCTTTTTCAAGTGCTTTTTCAGAAGCTTTAAAACCTAAATAAGCCGTAGTTTCCTGAGAATCATTTCTGTTTTTACGGTGTCTTCTTTCTTTAATACCCGTTCTTTCCGTGATCCATTCATCATTTGTGGTCATTAATTTAGCTAGATCATCATTCGTTACAACATTATCCGGCACATAAAATCCGATCCCTTTTATTGTACTTTTAATCATATAGTTTTTTAATTTTGGCAAAGATAAAACTTATTTAACACATAGTTTTTCAAAATATTAGTATTTTTACTTTATGCCAATTGATACGATATACAGAGACTCCCAGTGCGAATGGGTAGATGTAGAAGCTCCCACAGCGGAAGATATGAAATTTCTTCATGAAAGATATGAGATCAACAATCTCCTTTTAGAAGATACCTTAGACCCTAATCATTTACCAAAATATGAAGAGGACGGAAACGTGAAGTTCTTCCTCTTCCGTGAAAGCACTGAATTAGAGAGAAAAAACCTCAACACCATCAGCGATATCAGCACCAAAATTGGTGTTTTTCTTTTGGGTAATACCATTATTACCGTCCACAGGATGAAAACCAAAAGCATCAATGAAACAAAAAAGCAGCTTTCTTGCTCAACAACTGAAACAACTACGCAGAATATTGCTTTAAAGATCGCTTTATTGATGATGAAAAGTTTCGATGACGAGTCTGTAAGCTTAATGGAAACAATGGATAATATTGAGAATGAGATCTTTCTTAAAAATACAAATCACACCAATCAGATCCGAAGATTATACAAGCTGAAAAGAAAATCGGGGTTAAATTCCAGAGTGTTAACGATTTCTACAGATGCGATTGATAAATTTAAGCTTTTAGGATTACAGGATTCTGAAGTTGTCGATTTAAAGGATAAACATAAAGATGTTGTGGCAGATTTTGATCATTTAAACATACAGATCACCAACTTAATCGGGATGTTTTTAGCCCTTTCCGACCAAAAAGCGAATCAGGTGATGAAAGTTTTAGCGATTTATTCAGTTTATTTTTTACCAATTACCTTTATTGCAGGGGTTTACGGGATGAATTTCGATAATATGCCGGAACTGCATACGAAACATGGGTATTTTTACACTTTAGGCTTAATGGCTTTAATTGTAATCTGTACTTTTATATATGCAAGAAGAAAACAGTGGTAAAATCACTTAATGATTAGGGTGAAAATACGTATGTTTTTAAGATTGATTTTAATTAATTTTATACAGTAAATTTAATGTCATTGCGAGGAGCGAAGCGACGAAGTAATCTATTAATGTTCTTAATCTTTTAATGAAACCTAATGTTGTAAATTTTGAACCATTAAGTTTTTAATTAAGAATTTAAGAATATTAAGTTCAGTAATAATTTTTAAGAGATTGCTTCGTCGCTTCGCTCCTCGCAATGACACCAAACTTAGCGTTTATCCAATACAGCCAAAAAAAACTAAAAACCACCAAAACCATCATGAAAACCGAAATTCTTAACAAAATTCTTGATGAAAATGTACTTTCTCAGGAATCGAAAGACAAGCTCTCAGCTTTGCATGAAAATATTTCGTCCAAGGAATTTTCTGATCTTCTGGATGCTCACGGAAATCAATATGTAGAATTTGTGCAGGAAGGCGGTGGCGTTTGGGGAAGCGCATTGGTAGGCTATCTGTATGGTTTGGAAATCTTCGGCATTCGTTTTCTGAAAATTGCGGGAACGAGTGCCGGAGCCATCAATACGATGTTGATTGCAGCGTGCAGGACTAAAGAAGAAGCCAAAAGTGAGGTGATAAGAGAAATCCTTTTCAATTGGAACTTCGCCGATTTTATGGATGGGAAAACGTATATAAAAACTACCATTCATGCGATGCTGAATAACAAGAATTTTCTGAAAATAAATACCATTATTGCAACTGTTCTCATGATCATTCTGGTCATTATTCCGTTTGCGCTTTCTTCTGAAACGACTTTGAAGGCGAAACTGCTTTTCCTTGTTCCGCTCATTCCGATTATCATTGTGTTTTTTTGTGTTAAAAAGTTTTATAATGATTTCAGGAAACAAAACAGCGGACTTAATCCCGGAAAGGTTTTCCTAGATCAAATGACCGATGTGATGAACGGGTTTGGAATAAAAACCGTGGCAGAACTTAATGATAAATTTGTCCAAAAGGAACGTCAGCTTAACCTCAACTACCGTTACGGAAATGAGCAGGAATATTATGCCATCGCTCTGAACAGTATTGAAGAAATTAAGGTTAATAATTTAGAACATATCGACCAGACCCGTTACAGAATATTCTACGAAAGTGCCGTTAATAATGATTATTATAAAAACAATCCGTTCTATTTATTAAAATCAGAATACATTGTTATTACCACCGATATTAATGCTAAAATTAAGGTTGAACTTCCCACGATGGCCAATTTATACTGGTCTGAGGAGGAAATGAAACGTATCAGTCCAGCTGAGTTTGTGCGTGCTTCCATGTCGGTTCCTTTCTTTTTTCAGCCTTTTCAAAAGATGATCGATAAGAGTGATGATTCTGTGAAATACGCATGGAAATTCTGGATGAACACCAAGCCGGAAGACATTTACCCTTCCGGAGTTTTTATTGACGGCGGAAGTATTTCTAATTTCCCGATCGATCTTTTTCATTCGAGTGATGTTTTTTATCCGAGAATGCCTTTGTTTGGGGTACAGCTCACCAGCGACTCCGATATTCTGTCCGAAAAGGGGAAAACCAGCGAACAAATCCTGAAAACACCTTTCTCATTTGCAGGAAATATCCTCAGTACTTTAAAAGGTTTTAATGATAAATCTTTCCTTACGAAACATACTTTTTACCATTCTTTCAGCATTCAAACCGTGAATTGCGGTGAAAGCAGCTGGTTGAATTTCTTCATGAAAAGAGAGGAAAAAGAAGATCTTTTCAACAGAGGTTTTGTGGCCGCGCTGGATTTCCTCAATCAATTCGACTGGGAAAAATACAAATGCGAAAGAATGATGCTTTCTATGAAGGAGAAAAAGATTTTGAAGGAAGAGGATACGAAGACGGTGGGATAAGGAAATTTGAGTATTTTTAGCTCTTAATTATTTTTTAAAATAAATGAAAAAAAGATATTTTTTTATTCTAGGAGTTTTAATGATTCTAATTTTCATTTCAATTCCTATTATTCATGTTTTCAAAACTAAATGGGGAGAATCTGAAAATAAAATTACTATTCCAAATGGGTATACTAATGATGCTAGCCAGTTAAATTTAACCAAAATAGATACCTTAATAAAAGTTCCGGAAACTAAACCTGAAATAGAAAAACAGCTTCGCCAAATATTAAAATATGCAAAGGAAAAGAATTTAAAAATTTCAATTGCAGGTGCACAACACAGTATGGGAGGGCATTCTATTTATCCGAACGGAATTCTTCTCAATATGCTTCCTTACAAACAAATGGGGCTGGATACAAAAAATAATATTCTTACTATCGGTTCGGGTGCACTTTGGGAAGATGCTATCAAATATCTCGACAAGCACGGAAAATCAATTGCTGTGATGCAGGCTTTTAGTTCATTTTCAGTAGGTGGTTCTATGAGTGTAAATGGACATGGCTGGCAAAAAGATTCGCCTCCAATTTCTTCAAGTGTACTCTCATTTACTTTAATGAAAGAGAATGGAGAAGTGATTAATTGCAGTAGAAATGAAAATCCTGAACTTTTCAAATTAGTGATTGGAGGATATGGGCTTTTCGGAATCATTCTCGATGTCAAGTTAAAAGTAGTTGATAATCTTGCTTTACAATATAAATACATTCGTTTAAGTTCAGACAATTATGTTGATTATTATAAGAAATTCATTTCAGATAATCCGAATGTGAACTTAGTTTTTGGCAGATTAAAAATATCCAATAAACGTTTTCTGGAAAATGCAACGATTAATTATTTTGAAAAAACAGATGAAAAACCGTTATCACTTCCTGCACAAGATGCAAAAAATGAAGAAACAAAACGTCTAGTTTTTAGAAGTACTGTGAACAGCGAATATGGAAAAAGACTTCGTTGGGATTTGGAAACAGGAATGAACAGAGTTACAAAAAATGCTGTTTATTCGAGAAATGAATTATTGAACGACCATGTTTCCCTAATAGAAAATAAAGATCCAAATTCTACAGATCTGTTGCAGGAATATTTTATTCCAGCACGAAATTTTAACCAATTTATAGAAGATATAAAACCTATTTTAAAATTTTCTCAAATTGACTTACTCAACATCACCATTCGAGCTGTAAATAAAGATGAAGATAGCTATATGAACTATGCAAAGGAAGATGTCTTTGGCTTTGTTTTTTTGTTTAATCAAAAGAAAACAGATCAGCAAGAACATAAAATGAAAATTCTTACCAATAAATTAGTTGATGAAGCTCTTAAGAATGAAGGAACTTTTTATCTACCTTATCGACTTCACATAGACCGAGTAAAGATGAGAAAAGTTTATCCTCAAACTGATTCGTTTTTTCAACTCAAAAAAAAATATGATCCTAAAGAAATCTTTGAGAATAAGTTTTATCTCCATTATAAATAAAAAAATCTAATGACGAAATATATCTGCCAATGTTGCGGCGAAGAAAAAGAAGATTGGCCCGCAATAGCTTATTCTGCTCCATATCCGTATTTTCAATTGTCTGAAGAAGAATTGGAGAATTCTGAATTAACTTCAGATTTATGTATCATAAAATATTCTGATGAAACGTGCTACTTTATCCGAGCAGTTCTTGTACAGGAAGTGAATGATAGTTGCCAAGATCTTGAATATGGAATTTGGGTTTCATTAAGTGAGAAAAGCTTTAATGAATATGTTGAAAATTATGACAATAAAGATTTCGAAGGAGGATATTTCGGATGGCTTTCCAACTATCTTCCTAATTATGAATTTGAAAAAAGTATTCCTACCGATGTACTTGTCAATAATAAAATAGGAAGACCTTTTATTCATCCTCATGAAGGTTTTGAACATGCTTTTGTTGAAGATTTTTATAATGGAATTTCAAAAGAGGAAGCGGAGAAAAGGATTAATAAAATTCTAAAAAACTAATAATGGCAAGTTGCTTTATTATATTTAAAGATGGAAGATGTTTCTCAAGAAGATGGACAGGATATGATTGTATCATTAAAATTGCCATCCATGAATTATATCTGATTGAAAATGGAAAAGAGCTTGCGGCATGGCTGGAATTACAGATTCCTCCTGACGATGAAAACGAGTATGAAAGAGCAGAAAGTGGATATGGTTTTTACAGTGAACGAACAGACGAATGGATTAACAGAGATCTGGACACACGAAGTCTTACAGAAGAAAACCAAAAATTGTTCTGGAAAGCTATCGAAAACGGACGTCCAAAAGTACATGATCCAGAATTACCAGATTATACTGATCTAAATCCAGAATATTTTGAAATTTTTTATGAAATGTACAGACTTTCTGAGGAAGGAGCTCCACCGCTGGAATACTCCCACTGGGGAAGAGTAACGGAATGTAATTTCAAAAATGGGCCGGGCTGGGAAACAGAAATAAATGAATAAATTAATGCAGGAGCAATCTCTAAAAACTTATTGTTAAAATGAGATTCCTCCTGCATCGGCATGACAAAATCAAGGTCTACAACCCATCAATAAGCTCCAAATACAAAGGCACACTCTTTTCAATCGTCTCTTTGGAAGCATCCTGTTCAATTCCGTAAAAGACAAACGGTTCTTTGTAATCGGCTTTTATGTAATCGAAAGTCAGTTCAAAAGGAGTTGTTAATTCTTTCATTGTGTATTTATATTTCCCGGATGGGCTGTAGCCTTCTTCATCAATTCCGGCGGTGATTGCCAAAGAGATCTTCTTCCCTCCTACTTTGTAACCGCTTTTGCTTCCGTACGCCCAACCGTATAACAAGACCTCATCAAACCATTTCTTTAAAAGTGGCGGACTGCTAAACCAATAAAACGGAAATTGAAAAACTATTTTATCATAAGATTCTATCAATTGTTGTTCTTTTAGAATATCGAGCTTTTCATCTGGATATTCTTGGTATAATTGGTGAACTGTATATTTTTCGGGATATTTATTTAATTCATCGATCCATCTTTTATTGATTACAGATTTTTCGATAGTTGGATGAATGACAATAACTAATGTTTTCATTATATTTAAATTTCTACTACAAAAATAATATATGTAACTTACATTATAAACAGTAGTATCCCATTGTACGGTACTATAAAAAATGTAAGTAATGACTAAAATAAAGGAAACATCAACCAATTTTGCCAACAAAAAAGCACTTTCAAATGAGTGCCTTGAAATTTATGCTTCAAACGTCATTGGCGGACAATGGTCTTTGGCGATCTGCTGTTATCTCATCAACGGAAAACTAAGATTCGGTGAACTGAGAAAACGTCTTCAAAATATTACAGAACGCATGCTCACTCTTCAGCTTCGAAAACTGGAAGAAGATAGAATCATTACAAGAACCGTTTTCGCAGAAGTTCCTCCCCGCGTTGAATATGAACTGACTGAAATTGGTTATAAACTAAAACCTATCATTGAAGAACTCGAAAAATGGGGAAAAGAACATAAAGAAATCCTTAATACAGAAGAGTATAATTAACTAAAATAAGCTAATACAAATCATTATTAAACATTCACTTATCGTTAATAATTTTCGTAATTTTAAGTATTATTAAACACAAAATAAACTAATTACGATATGAAAAATTCAATTCTTTTATTCCTGTTTTTTGCAGTGATCTGCTTTGGAAATTCACTTAATGCTCAAAAAATAACAGATGGCCAGACCATAGATGTCAACGGCATGAGTGTTACTTTTAATATTACGAATAAAGAAAGCATTGAAGCTGGCGGAAAACCCTATGACCGCTACAAAGTTTCTGCTACGGTAAAAAATACGTCAGATAAATCCTATAATATCAGATTGTCTTCTTATCCGCAAATCGTCACCAATATTGGGCTTGTGGAATTAGACTGCATCAACGCAACCGGAGCAAAACTGACCTCAAAAAAAATCGAACTGAAAATGAAAGCGCAGATGATCAATGTAACTTATTCTGCTTATGATAAATCCGGAAAATTCACCAACGGGATTATTCCTGTGACGGGAAGTTATTATTTTGATGCCGGTGATACGATTAGTGATAATGCTATTTTTATTGTTCCACAGGGGCAGGCGCCTGATGTTTCTGTGAGAAGTTTGAAGTAAAACAATTCTTTTTTCCTCAAAAATATAACTTCACGTTGTCGGATTTTCCGACTATCTAAATCAAAACAGTTTGGCTTCGTCGGAAAGTCCGACAAAAAGAATATAAATAAGTTTAAATTCTCGGAAATTCCGATCATAAGAAATTAAACAAGTTCAGGCCGTCGGATTCTCCGACGGCCTGAACTTGTTTTTAGTGTAAAAATTCAAAAACTTATACCTTATTCCACATCGGATTATGCTTCAAAACATCCTTAAAAACAGGACAACTTTCATCATGGCATCCTTTTAAAAACCCAATGCTCATCAGGAATTCGTTGACAATTTCACCGCCAGTAAACTTGAATGTTTTTTTGAATATTTTCATCCATTCCTGTAATGTTTTTGGGTGATGATGCTCCAGCCATTTTTCGAAAGAGCCGAATTCTTTTTGTAATGTGATGATGGTTTTGGCATTTTCGATCGCGGCGTTTACTTTTAATTTATTTCTGATAATTCCGGGATCGGCCAAAAGTCTTTCACGGTCTTCTTCTGTATAAGCCGCCACTTTTTGAATATCAAAATTATCGTAAGCTTTTCTGAAAGTTTCTTCTTTCTTTAAAATAGTTTCCCAGCTCAATCCTGCCTGATTGATTTCCATAATTAATCTTCCGAACAATTCATTATCATCATGAATCGGAAATCCGTAATGGTTATCGTGGTAATTTTTGTGAAGCTCTCTCCTACTTTCTGGCTGCATTCCTGCTATGGCTGAACAATAACTCATTTTAATAAATTTTCTGTTTTGGTTAAAAACTTTTCTAAAGCTTCTTTCATATCAATTCCCGTTCGGTCTGCTAAGATAATCAGCCACCAGATATTTTCGCCTAATTTATGTTCAAGTTCTTCTGCAGCATTTGATTTTCCCCATGTTTTTTCATGCGACATTACGTCTCTTCCCACCAATCCCGCATCTGTAAGATAAGCTAAAGCGTCCTGTTCTAAAGTCCATTCTTTGCCATTTTGCTGAATTTCCAATTGATGGTATTTTTCTCTGATTTCCAAAGAGCGTTTTATGATTTCGTCGAAATTATTCTGACTCATTATTTTAGGTTTTAATAGGATAAAGATAAGGTTCTATTTTGACAACTGTTTGTCAGCAGTGTTTTTCATTTTAATTTGTTTAAAATTTATATCAATTAAAACCAAAATAATTTGAGCCTAAAATTTAATAAAAAGAATCTCAATTGTATAAAATAATCGCCACAATATCAATCATGCAAAATCATATTCTACAAACATTCATATTTAATAAAAAATTCAAACATAAGAGATAATTTTTGATTTATCTTTGCCAATATTAATAGATTTAAGTAAAAAAATATAAAATTTCAATCTAAAATAAGCTATGGCTAAAAATCTACTCTTCCTTATCTTTCTGTATTCTACCACAATATGGGCACAAAAAACTGATGATACTTTTGAACAGTTGTATATGAAAACGATATCCGAAACAGCTGCAAAAGATATGTCTCGTGCATTGAAAATTGCGGATTCCATGACTAAAGCCGCAACAACTCCCGAACATACAGGCAGAGGATTAATGTTGAGTGCCAGTCTTTATTTTCAACAAATGAAGTATGAAAAAAGCTTGCCTTTCGCTGAAAAAGCAAAAGATATATTCAATACTACAGAAAATTACGAACTACAGGCAAAAATTCATGGACTTTTAGCTACAGAATACAGATCTATGGCGCTTAATCATAAATCTAAAAAATATGCTGATGAGGGGTTAAAAATTGCTGATAACATACAGGATATACAAAAGAAAATGCAGGTAAAAGCCCTTTTCTGTCAGGAACTTGCTTATTACGACATTAACCAAAAAAAATACACAAGTGCAGAAAATAACCTGAAAGCTTCTTTGAATTATCTGTCAAAAGTTCCCGGGGATAAAATAACTCTCGGCAAATCTTATCAGCTTTTAGCCGAAGTTTATTGTATGTATCTTAATAATTACCCACTTGCAGAAGAATATTATTGGAAAGCTATAAAAATTCTACCTGAGTCCAACCCCTCTACTGCACTTTCCTATGATGGACTTGGCAAAGTAAAATATTTCCAAAAAAAATATGATGAATCTGAAAAATATTTTTTAAAAGCTTTAGAATTTGCAGAACACTCTGATCATCCGGAGTTGAAAAGAAGAGTCTACAGCAGTATGGCAGAGTTGTACGAAAAAACAAATCAATATCAAAAAGCTGTTGTTTACAGAAAAAAATACGTTGAAGTTTTTAATAAAATACAAGACAAATACAAAAATACAGTTGATAAAGATTATAATAAAATTGATACCGAAAATCAACAATATGCAAGCTGGAACAGTATAAAAAATATTGTTATCGGCATTGCTTCTCTGTTAATTTTGAGTCTTATCATCATCTTTCTCATCAATAAAAAGAAGCACAAAGCTGAATATTTAAAATTCAAAAATATTATTGATCATTACAAAGAGAAAGAAGAATATGTTCTGGAATCCAAAATTATAACCTCAGAAATTGAGGAAAAAGAAACGGAAGAAGAAAATATTTCAGAAGAAATTGATACCGAAAATAAACAGACTGATATTGCCATCAACAAAGAAACTGAGGCAAAAATTCTGGAACAGCTTGATCATTTTGAAAAAGATGAGATGTTCAATAACAGTTATATTTCGCTTTCTTTTTTAGCAACGGAATTCAGTACAAACAGCAAGTACATTTCTTATGTTGTTAAAAAGCACAAAAATGTAGATTTCAAAAGCTACATTAATAAGTTGAGAATCAATTATATTATTCACAAGCTGAATACCTCCCCAAAATACAGAAAATATAAGGTAAGTGCTTTGGCTGAAGAGTGTGGTTTTTCATCTCACAGTAAATTTGCCACCATTTTTAAATCGATTACCGGAATTTCACCGTCTACTTTTATTTCTTTTATCGAGCAGGAAGAAGCAAATAAGAAATAATTTTTATCAAATTAAATAACTCTTAGATAAAGTCTGCATCATTTTTTGGTGCAGACTTTTTTATGTCTTTTAAGTAGTAAAAAAATAATCACTAAACAAAGAGTTATAATTTATTTTAATTAAATTTAAAATACTAAAAATCAACACCTTAAAATCTTAAAACTTATCCTTTTCGGAAAACAGAAAGGTAATTTCTTTTTAAAGCTAATATCTCAGAATAACTTTGCGGAGTAACTCAAACATGATAAAAACTTTAAAAAACATGAAAAAAAAATCATTACTTCCCCTTTGTTTACTTTCTGTGTTTTGGGCTCAGGCTCAAATAGGTATTAACACTGCAAATCCTACCTCAACATTCGACATTACTGCAAAAAATGCAACCGGTACAACCAATAATGTAGATGGTCTTTTAATCCCGAGAGTTGACAGGCAAAGAGCCCAAAGCATGGCCTCTGTACCAACTTCTACCTTGATTTACATAAATGACCCTGCAACAGGAACATTGGCCGGAACTGCCATTAATATTGATGCCACAGGATATTACTATTTTAATGGCACAGTCTGGGCAAAACTAAATCCATCTTCATCAACCACCAGTTTTGAAAATATTTATAATGCAAATGGTACACTTACAGGAAACAGAATTGTAACACAGGGAACAAACTTTCTACGTTTTACACCAACCATTACGCATGGTTTCTCTGTAAACGGAACCACCCTTTCAGTAGATGGAGAAAATAACAGAGTCGGCATCGGAACCACTACTCCACAGAAAAAATTACATGTAACAGGCACTTTACAGGTTACCAATGAGATAAATGTAGGAGGCACCGGAACAACAACTGGAAGCGCAGGTACAAATGGACAAATCCTTACTTCCGGAGGAGCTGCAACAGCACCAAGTTGGGAAAACCCTGTCAATCTTTATGTTGCAAACGGAGCACTTACCGGCAACCGTGTTGTAACCCAGGGAACAAATACATTACGTTTTAATCCTACCGTTGTTAATGGTTTTTCCGTCGACGGAGTAACATTTTCTGTTGACGGCGCTGCTAACAAAGTCGGCATCGGAACAAATGCTCCGGAAACCAAACTGCATGTAGTTTCTAATGTGGAAAGTTCAGGCAGATATAATCTTATAGATGCTACTGCAAGTACAGACCAATATTTTATTCTTGCTTTGAGAAACACCTCTCCCATGGCAGTTGGAAACTATTCTCTTTTAGGATTTACCAATAGTGGCCCTGCCAATGGAGGAGCCAACTGGGCGATAGGTTCTCTCCGCACAGGAGTCGGAGTACAAACCGGAGCTCAGGAAGATTTCTTTGTAGGAGCCTCTACAGGAGGTGGTTTGCTTGAACGTTTAAGAATAAAATCAAGCTCAGGAAATGTTGGTATCGGAGTTTCTAATCCTCTCTACAGATTAGATGTGGAAGGAGTTATTAATGCTTCCGGAAATGTAAGAGCAAATGGCGTTGTTTTGACCTCTGATGCCCGTCTGAAACAAGACATTCATGATACTTCTTATGGTTTAAATACCGTCATGGCACTTCGTCCGGTAGAATATCAGAAGAAAAATAGTATTCAGGATAAAAATTATAACAAGCATGAAATTGGTTTCCTTGCTCAGGATATTGCTAAAGTGCTACCATCTCTTGTTACAAGTGGTTCGGACGAATATAAAACACTCGCTGTTTCGTATACAGAACTTATCCCCGTTCTTGCAAAAGCGATACAGGAACAGCAAAAACAAATCACTCAGTTAAAAATTGAAAACGAAAAGCTTGCAGATGCTGTAAAACGCACACAAATCTCAGAAAAAGATTACACAGCCTTAATTCAACAAGTAAAAGACATGCAGAAAATATTGGGTATGAAGAAAACAGAATCAGGCATCAAAATAGCGTCTAAATAATATGAAAAAATAATTGATTCTAATACACAAATGCAATACAAGCATCCTATATTTTTCAAACTCTGTTCCCAAAATAAGTGTGAAAAATATTTAAATTCAAAAAGAACAAAAGTTCAAAGTCATGTTTAATTATGTGGTTATTACAACTGCCTAATTTTCGAATGCTCTTTTTTAAGGGCATTCTTTTTTTTCCTTTTTTGAATTAATATTTTTAAAAAAAACTACTATTTTAATGATTCAAATATAAAAACTATCACCATAAACAGAATTACACTTCATTTTAAATCGAATATACAACATACTAGAAATCAAATTTTTAAACTCTAAAAACTTTCTCTTTTCCGAAAACGAAAACAGTACTTCTTTCCAGGCAATAAGTCTCTGAATACATTTGCAAAGTAATGTCACACATAATTAAACAACCACGACAATGAAAAAAATTACTTTACTTTTTTCCTTTTTTATCTTTGGCGGAATCAACTCGCAAGTGGGAATAGGAAACACGAGTCCTAAGGTAAATCTTGATGCAAGAGCTGCCACGGGAAATTCAGCTATTGCTTTCGGAAATACAAATCAAACCGCACCCACGGCCGGAGGCGGAGCCATGAAATATGATACAGGACAATTGTTCTACAGCAACGGAACATCATGGATTCCTTTATTAGAAAAACAGGCAGGTGTTTTTATCCCAAGAGTAGTGGCTTCCAGGAAAAAAACCGATACCCAGACAATGGGGCCTACCAATACCAACGAAACGTATATCTGGAATTTTCAGAATGCCATAATAGACGATGGAAACTGGAATTCAACTGCAATTGGGTATACAGTTCCTACCACAGGGTTTTATCAAATATCATTATTCGGAAAAATCTCTGTAAATGCAACTAATAATTCTTCGAACTGGACGATAAATGTGTATAATGGTGTTACAGAGAGCAGATATATTGTATCTACTCAGGCTATACCAACAGCAGGTGGTTCTATGGCAACCGGAGGAACATTAACTTTATATCTTACCGCGGGACAGGTCGTAAAACTTGGATCAGCACATTGTGATGGATGTGGAGCTGCAAAAACCTACACCGTTAGCCCGGACGCATCATTTACGATCACCCAACTAAGCAACTCATAAAATAAACACGTTTAACATAAAATTGAAGACAATGAAAAACAAGTTTATTTTATTACTATCATTTATCTCCTGCATATCTTTTGCACAGGTAGGACAAGTAGGAATAAATACAGCCGCCCCAAAAGTACATTTGGATGCAAGAGGTGCGACAGGAAATTCAGCCATAGCTTTTGGAGATACCAATCAGACCGCTTCTACAGCAGAAGCCGGAGCAATGAAGTACGATAACAGCGTAAATAATAACGGAATCTATTACAGTGACGGCATAGTTTGGCAGCAACTCATCGCATCAGGTACAGCTTCTCTTCCTAAAGTTGTGGCCGCCGGAAAAAAAAATGCTGATGAAACATTCTCTACCAATACATCAGACACTCATGTATGGCTTTTTCAGAATATTATCCTTAATGACGGTAACTGGAATTCAGCTGCAAACAGTTACACTGTTCCCAAAGACGGTCTTTATCAGATGTCCCTTGGCGCGCCTTTAAGGCCTACTCAACTAAACAATACTTCGGAGTACACTATTTTCGTATATGATTCCACAGGTACTATAGAAACACGGTCTTTTGTTTTCAGATCAATTGATATGTCTGTTGGTGGTGGTGCTTTCCGTGGAGGAACGATGACATTAGATTTAAAGAAAGACCAAATCGTTAAATTCGGTTCTACTCATTGCGCGATAGGATGTCTTGGTAATACTGTAGGATTTACAATTGGTTCGAGCGCTTTATTTACTATCGTTCAACTTTAGAAAATCCCTCATTTATAGATTGTAATGGAATTCCCCTCACTTTTCATTATAATTAAAAATACAAATGTCTATATAAAATTATTAGGATTCGATGTTTTCAATGTTAGTCAATCCCAGAGTTAGGTTATTAGTAAGTCTGTTCTTTTTTGAACAGGCTTTTTTATTTAAATATTATCTACTTAATCAAAAATAGGATATCAGTTTTTAATATTCATTAAAATTACTGATCCATTATTCTATTTTTGAAGAGATTGTTTATATTCGTTGGGCGTAATTTCTGTTTTCTTTTTAAATAATTTACTGAAAGACTGCGGATGCTCAAAACCGAGCTGATAAGCTGTTTCAGAAACCGAAAATTGAGATTCCGAAAGATATTCTTTAGCCTTTTCGATCAATTTATCATGAATATGCTGTTGCGCATTCTGTCCTGTATGATGGCGAAGCATATCACTCAAATATCTTGGCGTAAGGTTGAGTTGTGACGCTACAAATTCAACTGTCGGAAGCCCTTTTATTCCTTTTTCTTTATCGAAAAAATCATTCAGAAGATCTTCCATTTTAGACAACAAATCATTATTGACAGATTTTCTGGTGATAAATTGTCTGTTATAAAAACGATTGCTGTAAGTCAGCAACAATTCTATCTGAGAAATAATAACATCCTGACTGAACTGGTCTATCCTTTCATTCAATTCATTCTGAATATTTTCAAAAACATCAGAAATCGTTTTCTTTTCCTTTTCAGAAAGGTACAAAGCTTCCGCAGCAGAATAGGAAAAAAAAGTATAGTCTTTTATTTTCTTCAATAGAGAATAAGGTCTGATGAAATCGGGATGAATATGTAAAGACATTCCACTGTAATCGGCTTCTTCATTATCCATTCTGAGGATCTGACCGGGTGACACGAAAGACATTCCGCCATTTTCGAAATCATAATATCCTTGTCCGTACCGGATTTTTCCGTTGAATTTTGTTTTAAATGAAATTTTATAGAAATCCGATTTCGTTCCATTTTTAAAACTTTTAGGATCAAAACGTGTTTCTCCGTAATCAATAATACTGATCAAAGGATGCAACGGCGCCGAGATGCCCATTGCTTCATGCAAAACCGACAAAGATCGAAAATGAACTGGTGATTGGCTGGTTTTCATACTACAAATATAAGTTGAGATTGTGACAACTGTTTGTCTGGAGGGAAAAATTTTGGATGGATGTTGGAAGCGCGAAGCTAGAAGTATAAAGGCCACAAATTAACTTCAAGCTTCCGTCTTCTGACTTCTGACCTTTAAAACTTAAAATCCGATTTTATTTTCTGTACCTGAGCTTCGGCTCCGATTTCTGCTCTTTCGTTATATAAAGCATTGGCGTCTTTTCCTGCAACATATCTTAACTGATCTTTTCCGTCTGTAGCTGCTTCATAAACAACATTGGCAATATCTTCCGGTGTGGAATAATTTGCAACCTGTTCCGGACTGTATCCTTCCTGAACTTTACTCATTAATTTTTGATAAGCGTCATGTTGAGCTCCATCCAGAGAACGTCCGGCAAAATCGGTTTGTATTCCTCCGGGAGCTACTATTTTTACTTTAATTCCAAATTGGGCTAATTCGTAACCCATACATTCTGAAAATCCGTCAACCGCAAATTTTGTTGCGCTGTAAATGGAGCATGTTGGAAAACCAATCAATCCAAAACTTGAAGTAATATTGATCAAAACACCCTCTTTTCTTTCTCTGAAATAAGGTGTAAAAGCTTTTGTAATTCTGATAACTCCCATCAAATTGGTTTCAATCTGCAATTTGATCTGATCATCCGTAAAAGCTTCCAAAGGTCCTACCAAACCGTATCCGGCGTTATTTAAAGCTACATCCACCTTATAGTTTTCAAGAACATAATCAATCGTTTCTTTAAGTTCTTGTGGATTGGCAACATCAAGCTTTAAAACCGTTACGTTTTCCAGTTGGGTAAGCTCTGTTTCGGCTTCGGGATTTCTCATGGTTGCAATCACATTCCAGCCTTTACTTTGAAATAATTTCGCAGTTGCTTTTCCTAAACCTGATGAGGTTCCTGTGATAAAAATTGTTTTTTGCATTATAGTAAATTTTATACTGCAAAGTTGCTCAGAAGTCAGGATTTAAAAGTAGCCAAATTGAGTTTGGTTGTAGCTGTTTTGACGAAAATGGATTTTTTTGAAAACTATACTAAAAATAAGTATTTTAGCGATTAAAGTCACCAATGATAATTTGGCTTTCATATTTAAATAAAATTTAAAATGCTTCGATTATTTTTTCTACTCTTCATAATCATTTCAATAAACACTTTATCAGCTCAAACTATTCAGGAGTATGATAAAATTTTGAAAATCGAAAACCTGAAATTCAATACCAATGAGATTAGGGTTTATAAAAAATATGCTATTTCGACAGGTTTAGAACTATTCAGATTTTATCAAGACGACAAAGAAAACTGGAAAGCTGAACTTTATAAAACTTTTGTCATTTCAGGAAATAAAGAGGACAAGATTATTGTAGATAAAACAATATTAAATTCATTAAAAAATCCAAAATTAATTTGGGCTCAAATTTTAGATACTGATGTTGTTTGTCTTTCTAAATGGGAAACTTTTAAATATAAATTAAAAAAGCATATGCATGACTATGAAGTAATTGATGGAGAAGTTACATCTTCAACACAAACTACTCGTATTATGGATGGTATTTCATATACTGTAAAAATTAAAACTGGAGAAAATGAAAATGAATTTTCCTATTCAAATCCTGAAGATTATCTAAAAACATATCCTAACGTCGATGAATTAATTTCATTTAAAGAACTATTAGATCTATTAAAAAAAGACTTTAAAATATTCTCTAAATAAACCGTAGTTTTGTAAAGATGCCAATCACCAGAACCTATACTAATTTTTATAAAACAATTGTAGTCATTCTACTTTTGGCTTTCTCGTTGTCGCCATGTTCTGTAAAAAGAGATATTTTAGGTGTTTTTGACATTCAGCATCTCAGTACTTTAAACAAAGTAAAAACAACAGTTAGCCCAACGGTAAATTGTGATTTTGCTCATCATAATTTTTCTTCAAAAACTTCAGTTTCAAAGGCAGATTTTAAGTTTAATGAAGTTTTTACTTTTAAATTAAACTCAGTTTTACATTTTTCTGAGAATATTATTTTTCAAAACAAATATTCCGGAACG
The DNA here is from genome assembly GCF_046535115.1 of Chryseobacterium sp. SIMBA_038. NCBI lineage: Bacteria > Pseudomonadati > Bacteroidota > Flavobacteriia > Flavobacteriales > Weeksellaceae > Chryseobacterium > Chryseobacterium sp. SIMBA_038. The sequence goes on along the minus strand of NZ_JAWRXH010000003.1, from coordinate 456,252 downwards.
ACTAGCGGAAACAGTCCGCCAAAATATATTTTATTTAAACAATTGAGGTTGAATTTGGTTTAGATTAAGTTCTAAGATCATTTTTTTAACAATCAATTATTTAGTAAAATATCAATTCAATGAAAAATAATACCAATCAGCCTACTGATATGGCTGGTTTATATACGTTGTCGATCCGTATGGTTATCGGGTGGACTTACTTCTCAGCTTTTTGGCGCAGACTCGTTCTTGAAAACAAACTCGATCCAGATGAAGCAGGATATATCGGAGAAAAATTTAATCATTTTTTACCCAATGCTTTAGGCATCAAACCTATTATCGAATATTTGGTGACCCATCCTGAAGCTCTGCACACTTCGATGGTTACTTTTACCATTGTTGAAGCGGTTGTCGGATTGTTTATTATTTTAGGGTTATTCACCAGATTAATGAGCATCGGGATTTTTGGTCTTGCGATGGGAATTTTATTAGGTTCAGGCTGGATAGGAACAACCTGTTTGGATGAATGGCAAATAGGAGTTCTGGGAATTGCAGGTGGATTTACCTTATTTTTAACAGGAAGCGGTTCTTATTCACTGGATCAATATTTCTTGAAAAAAGACTTTAATTTCACTCAGAAAATAGGGTTCAAATGGTTAGGTTCAGGGACATTTCCTATTTTGAATCCTAAGCTTTTTGTATTGATCGGATCACTCCTTATTTTTGGACTTACGCTTTATACCAATCAACATTTTCATGGTGGAGTTTGGGGAACTTTGCATAATAAATCGGTAAAACCAAAGATTGAAATTTCTAATATTTCGCTTAAAAATTCAGATTTAAAGTTTGAGGTTTACAGAACGGAAGGTGTGGATGTTTATGGCTCTTTCCTCATCGGAATTCATATTTTAAATGAAAAAGGAGATATTTTAAAAACATTAGATCAAACCGAACTTTCAAAGTTTTCAAAAGAAAATATTAACAATCATTATGTAGCAAAAGTGAAAAATGGTAAATATAGTTTGATTATTCCGCTTGGAGCAAAAGCTGATTTAACCATTAAAATTGATGAGATTTTTGCTCAAAAAGATGAGATTCATACGTTGAAATTAATTGATATTAGTGGAATTGAATGGACGGCGAGAATTAAATGATAGTTTTTTTGAACCATTAAGGTTTTGTTAAGATGTTAAAAATATTAAGTTTAGATCCTTCGACTTCGCTCAGGATGACATTGCTAATACTAACTGCATTATTCTAACCGTAAATTTTTAGCGATGTCATGCTGAGCGGAGTCGAAGCATTTCCATTAAATAAAACCTTTTCCCACAAAAAATCCTCCGAAAAATTTCGGAGGATTTGTATTTATTTCAATAAAATTTAGTGTACACCACTTAAATCTATTTTTTCTTTGCTTTTTCGCTCTTTTACTAATAAGATAAACGGAATACAAACCAGGAAAGCAATTCCTAAATAAAGGAAAACATCCATGTAAGACAACACTGTTGCCTGTTTTGTGACCGTAAGATCCAGCATTTTGTAGGCTGCATTCATTGCTGCATCGGGAGTCATTCCTTTTGCTATGAAACTTGCTTTTAAACCTGCCAATCTTTGCTGGACATCAAAATCATTGGAATCTAAATGGGAAACCAAGTTAACTCTGTATTTCTGGCTGGCATTCGCAATAAATGTTGTGATAGCCGCGATCCCGAAAGATCCACCTAACTGTCTCATCATCCCTGTAAATGCTGCTCCTTGTCCAATTTCCTGACCTTTCAAAGTACTTAATGATAAAGAGGTAATTGGAATAAACAATAATCCTAATCCTGCTCCTCTTACCATCAACATCCAGAAGAATGCATCTTTACCGGTATCCGGAGTTAGAATTTTATATCCCCAGAAGCTATAAACGAAAAACGTAAATAATCCTAACGATACTAAAATCTGCTGTTTTACTCCTTTCGAAAGCAACTTACCAATAATTGGCATCATGAAAGCGGTTGTTAATGCCGCCGGAATCATTAACGCTCCTGATTCTAAAGCCGTCCACCCCAAGATACTCTGAGTATATAAAGGAACAATAAATGTTGAACCATACAACCCAAATCCTAATACAAAGGACATCACCGTTCCGATTCTTAAATTACTGTTTTTCAAAACCCTAAGTTCTACAATCGGATATTTAAACGTAAGTTCTCGCCAGAGGAATAATATAAATCCTAAGACTGCTGATACGGTAAATAATACAATCCATCCACTCGCAAACCAGTCTTCTTCATGACCTCTTTCTAAGATATATTGTAATGAACCTACGGTAATCGCCAATAAAGCAATTCCTAACCAGTCTACATCTGAAGCTTTACGTTTTTCAGCATATTTCGGACTTTTTATAAACTGTAATGTCATTAAAGTCGCTGCAATCCCGATTGGAATATTAATATAGAAAATATACGGCCAACTAAAATTATCAACAATATAACCTCCTAATGGCGGACCTAACGTCGGGCCAATAATTACTCCCAAACCATAAATAGCCTGAGCCATACTTCTTTTTTCAATCGGATAAGATTCTGTGATAATGGTCTGTGATGTTACCAATAAGGCTCCACCTCCAATTCCCTGACATAATCTAAAGAATACCAACTCCCAAATATTATCTGCATTACCACATAAAAATGAGAACACAGTAAATATGATAATAGAAGCGGCAAAGTAATTTCTTCGTCCGAACTGTTGAGAAAGCCAACTCGTCATCGGCACCACAATTACGTTACCAATGGCATACGCCGTAATTACCCAACCCACTTCAGAAAGTGTAGATCCCAGGTTACCTTTCATCTCGTTCAGGGCAACGTTCACAATCGTGGAATCCACAATTTCAAGCAAAGCACAAAGAATAGCCGTGATCGTAATGATCACTCTTCGGGCTCCATATTCTACTAATGAATCTTCCATAGTTTTTTATAGGTATTAAAAAATTAAGAGATTATGAGATCTAGAAATTTTAGAAATAAGAACAAGCATTTTTACGAACTAACTTTGTTCTTTATTAAGCTCAGCAAATTATTAAATATTTAAATAATTCAAATCAAGCATCAATTTCTAAATCCCTTAATTCCTTATTATTTTTAATTATTTTTTAAAAGTGAATTGTCAGTTATTAATCAACTCCATGGTCAATTTTACGACTTCATTTTCCAACTTCATGATTGATTTTCATCTACAAAACCGATATCAACTTCGTTTGTCAGTTTTCAACTTCATATACTTCTCCATTGAACTCCATCTGCAACATCATCTTCATGACCTCATTTCCTTCTTCATCACTGAATCCTTCCACAAGATCGGCATCAAACTTCATCATCAACTTTACTGCTTCATTTTCTTTTCACAATTGACTTGCTTCAGCAAAATTGACAATCCACTTATTTAAATATTATTTCAAAGAAACTTCGGCTTTCACGTTCATTCCTGTTCTTAGTCTTTTAGCAACGTTTGGATCCAGTTTTACAAAGTCAATTTTCACAGGAAGTCTTTGTACAACTTTTACGAAGTTACCACTCGCGTTATCCGGAGGAAGAATAGAGAATGTAGAACCTGTAGCCGGAGAGAATGAACTTACGACTCCATCAAATTCTGTGTCTGGGAAAGCATCGATTTCGATTTTTACTTTCTGACCTTCTACCATTTTGTCAACCTGAGTTTCTTTAAAGTTAGCAACAACCCATTTTTGATCATTTTTAACTAAGCTGAATAACTGAGATCCTGCCTGTAAATACTGTCCTGCCTGAATTGGAACTTTTCCAACAAATCCGTCTTCCGGAGCAAGGATGATTGTGTAAGAAAGATTCAATCTTGCATTTTCTACGTCAACTTCTCTTTGTTTAGCTACTGAACCTGCAACACTGATTTGTTGAGAACTTGCAGCCGTTTGAGAAGAAGCGATGCCTGTTTGTTGAGCAATTTGATTTCTCTGATCAACCAAAACCTGTAATTGTCTGTCTGCAGATTGTTTTGCAGCTAAAGCCTGCTCATATTGTTGTTCTGTAATTGAGTGGTCTTTTACCAAAACAGAATATCTTTTCAAATCCTGATTTGTTTTCCAAACGTTTACTTTTGCAGCTTCGATTTGAGCATTTGCCGTTGTAACAGCCGCTTGTGAGCTTCCTATATTTTTAGACGTTGCTGTAGTACTTGCCTGAGCATTTGAAATATTGCTTTTTGCAGTCGTTAAAGCTGCTTCAGCCTGTACCAAAGCCATTTTTTGATCTCTGTTATCAAGGATAACCAAAGTATCTCCTTTTTTAACGAACTGATTATCTTTTACTTTCACCTGCGTTACATATCCTGAAACTTTAGAAATCACAGGACTCATGTTAGAAGCAATCTGAGCATCGTCAGTTTCTTCATGAAGCTGTCCGTAAGAATATGTTCTGTATCCGTAGATCCCTCCCACTACTACGACAACCGCTAAAATGATTGGGAAAACTAAACTTTTTTTCTTTTTAGGTTCAGTTACTGGTGTATTATTATTTTCCATTTTTGGTCTTAATCTTATTTAATTGTTAAAGTTCCTGTAGTTTGTAATAGTTTTCTGTAAGCCAATGCTGCATCTGCTTTTGCATTAATAACTCCAACATTTGAAGAAATCTGTGCTGCATCTGCATCCAACAATTCGGTCATGGTAGCCAAACCGTTGTCATATTTATTTTTTGTAATTCTGTAGTTTTCATTAGCCTGTTCAGCAGCTTTTTCATACACTGCGATTCTCTTTTTAGAATAATCTGTGTTTTGATATTCTCTGTTTACGTCAAGCTTAATATTGTCATTCAATAATTCATCGTTGGCAGCTAATTGCTTTTCTCTTGCCTGAGACTGTCTTAATGAAGAATTTTCTTTCCAAAGATTTGATAGATTATAAGAGATCCCAACTCCAACATTTACTGCATTGTAAAGGGTAAGAAATTTTGGAATATCTGCAGCTACATAACCACCTGTGAATGCAATTGAAGGAAGATTTTCAGCTTTTGCCGATTTAGATCCCAACTCAGCCGCTTTTCTTTGTTGAGCCAAAGCCTGTAAATCTTTACGGTTTTCTCTGGCTTCGTTTACATAGAAGTCAACTGCTTTTACATCAGAACCTTCGTCGATATAATTTTGATCAACTTCAATTTCCGTATTATCAGCTAATCCTAATAAAAGATCCATGTTGATATTGGCAATATTGTAGTTGTTTTTTGCTTCCAATAATTGCAATTCGATATTTGAAGTCTGAAGATTTGCCTTTAAACGGTCGTTTCTAGCGATAACTCCATTATTTTCAAGTTTAAGAAAAGTCTCGTCTCTTTTTTGAGAAGCAGTAAGATTTTCTTCTAAAACTTTAATTGACTGATTCGCCTTAAATAAATTATTATAAGCCTGAGCAACATTGTAAGCGATTGCTATTTTATCATTTTCTGTGCTTAATTTTGATGCTTCCACCAAATATTTTGCAGACTGAATACCATATTTAATTCTTCCACCATTGTAGATCGGAACACTAAGATTCACAGATCCATAAGCAACCTGATGTACTGTCGGGCTTTCTGCACCAGCACCTGATCCGGTCGAAAGTTTCAGATCAATCGTTGGTTTAATGGGAAGATACATATAGCTTCCGGAAACTTTCAATTCAGGAAGTTGTTTGTTCTTTGCTTCCAAAAGATCTGCGGTAGCTTCTTCAATTTTAGCTGCATCAATCTTTAGGCTCTTGCTGTTTTGGATTCCCAACTGCACAGCTTCATCGAGGGTGAGTTGTTTTTTCTCCTGAGCATTTATGTTTGCAATTCCTATAAATAGAGAAAGTGCAAGAACTGAATTATTTATTCTCTTCATAACCTAAAAGGTCTTTTAGTATATATTTAATATGTTTATTGAGTTCCGTGTAATATTTTTCATCAAAAACCTCTTCATCTTCAGTATCATTTAAAAATTCTTTATACATTTCTTTTGCATTGGATGCATAGAATAATGTCCCACTTACTGTTGTATGAAGCAGATAAATAGGAGGATTTTTTGTGAAGACACCTTTCTCTAAACCACTTTCTAAAATCTTTGAATACATGGCAATAAAACCCATTTTCGTTTGTTTAAGAAACTCAACGATCTGAGGATTCTCTGCATGTAACTGCTCTCTCTGCATGATTCTGTAAAAACATTTTTGATGTCTTATTCTTCCTGCAAACTGATCTACTATTTTTTCTATTTTTTCCCATTCATTAATGTCGGTTCTTTCCAAAATATCCTTGGAAAAGAATTGCCCTTCACTCATTCTGTATTCAACTAATTTTTCGTACAGTTTTTCTTTAGAACCAAAATAGTAAGATATCATAGAAATATTTACATTCGCGGCTTTTGCGATCTCCCGGGTGGAAGTTCCCTCAAAACCCTTCTCAGCAAAGAGCTTCTCGGCAGCGAACAATATATTTTCTTCTTTTGAAATCATTATACTCTCATTTTTCAAGGTGCAAATTTACACAAGATTTTCAATAAATCAAACGATTGATTGATTATTTAATTAAAAATTTAATATTCCTTAATGTAACTCACTGAATAGTATTAGATTTCCGTTAATTAAATTTAAACTGATATGAATAAAACATTATTAATTCTATCTATTGAATTATCCATTTTAAATAGAGACTATCCCCAAAATGTTAATCTGAGAAAGAAAATTGTGCTAAAAATGAATGATAAATAATTCTCTTTTAATGAAAAAAATAAACTCCGACAATAATGCCGGAGTTTATTTTTATGTGCTTTTATGAATATATCTTGATAATTTTATTCCTAAATCTGTCCAGATTATTTTAGGATTTCCGTTTCGGGTTAAATGTAAATCGGCTGTTGAAATTTCTTCCAGAATACTTTCGATATTGGCTCCGCTGATGAATTTTGAAAATCCTGCCCAGTTAAAACCGTTGGCGTCAATTTTTTTGTAAACAAGAGCTTCCGACTGATAATTTTGAAGTAAGGCCAATCTGAAAATCTCAGAACAGTAATTCAAAAAATTCTTTTGTTTTTCTCTGTTCCAGCCTGCAATTTCTCTTGCCCAAAGAATAATACTTTTAAGAAATTCAGGTTTCTTTTTCACCATAAATGCATCACGAACCCATTGAACAAATAATTTTTCAAACTCATCGCTTTTATTTTCTGAGTTTAAAAGCTTGATGGCATCATTCAAATCTCCCTGAGCCTGGTGAACAATTTCTCTAACCTTTTCATCAGATACAGAAAAATTCTTTTTAAGATAATTTTCTATGTCGTTATCATTAATTCTTGGGATCTCCACAACCTGCGTTCTGGAAAGAATTGTCGGAAGAATATCATTAATATCTTCAGCTGTAAGGAGAATAATTGTCTTTGCAGGTGGTTCCTCCAAAAATTTCAGGAACTTGTTGGAAGCTGCAATATTCATTTTATCTGCTCTCCAGACAATCAAAATTTTAGTTCCGCCTTCAAAGCTTTTAAGAGAGAATTTTTGATTTTGATCATCAACTTCATCTGCAGAAATAAAGAGTTGCTTATTTTCAGACTCCAGAAAAGCCGTCCAATCATCATAGCTTGCATACGGTGAAGCCATGATCATCTCTCTGAATTCTTCAAACTTATTTTTGCTTAAAGAGTTTCTGTTATCCGTAAAAACCGGGAAGCTGAAATGCAGATCAAGGTGATTTAAATGTTCCACTTTTGATGCTGCGTGCTCGTTTTCACCTTTCAAAATTTCTTTTGCATATGCCAAAACAATGGGGAGCGTTCCGTAACCCTCTTTTCCTATGAAAAGCTGGGCGTGGCTCACTCTATTTTCAGCGATACTGTCTTTAAGAAGTTTTTTCAGATTTTCCTGTCCGGCGATGTTCTCCCAATTCATGTTCCAAAGATAAAAAATCTTCGCTCAATTTTTAAAAATTAAACTCGATTTAATATTCAGAAAAACTATTGGCATTAATTTTTCATTGAAAATCTACATTATATTATAGGCTACATCAATAATTCAATTAGAATAAAATTTAAATTAAATTGCACGCAATTTAATTTTTAACAATAAATTTGCTTAACAATTTTCAATCAAAAAATTGCATCGTTTTAAATTTGCAATCATCAAAATAAATAAAAATGAATACAGAACTGGAACAGAAAATAAGAGAAATATTTGAAAAGCAAAAAGCTTTCTTTAAAACCAATCAAACTAAAGATATTGAATTCAGAAAAACTCAACTGAGAAAATTCAGAGAAGTATTTTTAAGTCATACTGATGCTCTTTGTGAAGCTTTAGATATAGATTTAGGGAAAAGCCGTAAGGAAGCAGAATATGTAGAAATCCAGATCGTTGTCAGTGAGCTTGATTATCTTTTAGAAAATGTTGACGAATGGGCAAAACCCGTTCCAGCAGAATCAAAACCACACTCTTCGGGAGCAGAAGTGACGAGTAAAATAATTCATGAACCTTATGGTGTTAATTATATTATTGGCCCTTTCAACTACCCTGTTCAGTTGACTTTCAGTCCGCTAATCGGAGCTTTGATCGCGGGAAATACAGCTATCTTAAAGCCTTCTGAAAATACACCTCATGTAGCGAAAGTTCTTGAAGATATTGTAAAAGAATCATTCGACGAAGCTTATGTAGCCGTAGTTCAGGGAGCTATTGAAGAAAACACTTTATTATTAAGCCTTCCATTTGACTATATTTTCTTTACAGGAAGTCCAAATGTTGGAAAAATCGTCATGAAAGCTGCGGCTGAACAATTAATCCCGCTAACTCTTGAATTGGGAGGAAAATCGCCAACAATTGTCCATAAAGATGCAGATCTTGACAAAGCCGTTGCAAGAATTTCTTACGGAAAATGGATCAATTGCGGGCAAACTTGCGTTGCTCCAGACTATATTTACATTCATGAATCTGTGAAGGATGCTTTTATTGAAAAATTTAAAGCTTATTTAAAAACAACTTACCCAGATGGATCTTTGGGGAAAATCGGAAAAATTGTTAATCAGAATCAAATTAAAAACCTTGCAGGTTACCTTGATGTAGCTCCGGAAAAAGTAATTTATGGCGGAAATTATGATCTTGAAAGTCGCCATTTCGAAGCTACTTTAATGGATAACGTAACTTGGGATGATAAAGTGATGCAACAGGAAATTTTCGGACCGATACTTCCAATTATGACATATTCTGATATTGATGAAGCTTTAGAGGAAATAAATAATCGTCCGAAGCCATTAGCATTATATATTTTCAGCGAAAATCAGGAATTTGCAGATGATATTCTGAACCGTACAACGAGCGGCGATGCAGAAATCAACAGTACAATTGTGCATGTTGGTTCTCATTATTTGCCTTTTGGTGGTGTAGGAACTTCCGGAATGGGAAAATATCACGGGAAATACAGCTTTGAAAACTTTAGTCACACAAGATCTGTGCTTCAGGTGAAATAATTTTTATCTTAATTAAAACTATATAAAGGTTGCTCTCATACGATGAGCAGCCTTTTTGATTTAATAAAATTGGCATTTCAAATTACTGAAAATTAGATTTTTTGCTTAAAGAGAAGCCCTTAACAAACTTTAACCTCATGAAACTTTTACAATTCATTAATATTTAAGATATTTGCGCATTATTTTAAAAATAAAGAATGAAAAAAATCTTTGTACTATCATTCATATCAGTTGGATACTTCCTTAATGCGCAGAGTCTGAGTAACTCACCTTATGCAACTTACGGAATTGGAGATGTAAAATATGATAATACGATTGAAACTGCTTCTATGGGAGGGATCTCCACAGCTTATATAAGTGACTTTACGAGTAGTTTCAACTTCGCAAACCCTGCAAATAATGCTAATTTCGAGCTTACAAGTATTAAACTGGAAGCTACCAACGAAAATAATTATTTCAAAACTGATTATAATAATACGAAGTCTACAAAACATTCTACGTATTTATCTAATATTTCATTGGCCTTTCCTTTATCTCCAAAGGTAAAGATGGGACTTTCTTATCAGCCGTACAGCTCTAAAAGCTATGACATCCTAAATTCTACAACTAGAGATAGTGACGGGGTCGTAATAGCTAACAGATTTAGAGGATCAGGTACATTGAACGCTGCACAGATTGCATTATCTTATAAAGTAGCAGATCAGTTCTCAGTGGGAGCTAGAGCTAATTATTACTTCGGTAATCTTTATGATACGAACGAGATTGCTTATTCTAATGCAGAGTTGATCAACGGTTATGAAACTAAAAACAGTATTAAAAACTTCAACTTTACATTAGGAGCAAGTTATCAAAAACTGGATACTCGTAACGACCGTAAGCTGACAATTGGTGCTACTACTACTTTTGGTAACACAAGTAATATGATGACTGACTATAAAAACAGTACATATTATTACACTACCGGAGATGTAAAAACCGGAGAGAGTATTATTGAAGAAAAAAGTACAAGCTCTAAAAACCTTTTACCTATACAGGCGTCTGTCGGTGTCGGATACGGTGAGGAAAACAAGTGGTTCCTTTCCGGTCAGGTAGACTATAAAAAAGGAGAATCAATTACCTATTTCGGAAAAAGTTTAGATCTAGAGGATTCTTACAGAATTTCTGCCGGAGGTTGGTATTTACCTAACTACAACAACTTTAGAAATTATTTTTCAAGAGTTGTCTACAGATATGGTGCTTTCTATGAAAAAGGAGCTCTAAAAATTGCAGGAACAAATATCAATAAATTTGGTATTTCTGCCGGAGTACTTCTTCCATTCAAAACAAGCAGCATAACAAGAATGAGCGGTCTTGAACTTGGTTTAGAAGTTGGAAAAAGAGGAACACTTGACAATAACCTGATTAATCAGAATTATGTTAACTTAAAAGTTGGTTTCAATTTTGCTGATAAGTGGTTCAGAAAGCGTTTACTTGAATAAAAAATGAAGTTTATAAAAAACATATCATATAAAAATATAGCATACCTTTTTAGTTGTGCTATATTTTTTGTTTTGACATCTTGTGAAGAGGATCTTACCAAATCCAAAGGCCTTCAAAGCAAAAACTTTCCTTCAACGATTATTTATGATGCTAAAATTGTTCAAAGAGATTCCGGTTTTATAAGCATGAAAGCGCTCGCTCCTATCATCGAAAAATATGAATTGATAGACAGTCCATATACTGTTGCTAGAAAAGGAATTAATATAGAATTTTTCGACAAGAAGAAACCTAAAGTTCCCGGAAGAATCACCGCGAAATATGCCCGAATTTTTGAATATAAAAAGTTCTATGAAGCAAAAGGCGATGTAAGAATCACTACAAATGAAGGCCAAAGGTTTGCTATGCAAAGTATTTTTTGGGATCAGAAAAAACAAAGAATATTTACGCGTGATACCGTCTTTGTAACAATGGAAGACGGATCTACTCTTATCGGAGCCAATGGAATGACGGCAAAAGATGACTTTTCTGAATATACTTTCTATAAAAATTCAGGAAACTTTAGTACTAAAAAGTTAGCTGAATCTAAAAAATAAATATCTGCTATGATCTTGCATGCAATAGGATTAATGTCTGGAACCAGCCTGGATGGCTTGGATATCTGCTATGCAACATTCGAGAAAGAGGAAACCTGGAGTTTTCAGATTATAAAGGCAGAAACAATTCCTTATCCCAAAATTTGGGAAGATAAACTCCGCAATTCGATTCATCTTTCTGCAGAAGAATTATTAGAACTTCATTCGGAATACGGTTTTTATTTAGGAAAACTTACTCAAGATTTCATTCAAAAATTTGAATTGAAAAATATTGACCTGATCTCATCCCATGGTCACACGGTTTTTCATCAACCTCAAAAGAAATTCACTTTACAAATTGGAGATGGAAGAGCTATTAAGATCGAAACTGACTTACCTGTAATTTATGATTTCAGATCTCAAGACGTTTTGATGGGTGGAAATGGGGCGCCTTTAGTTCCGATTGGTGATGAATTATTATTTTCTCAATACAATGCCTGTCTTAATTTAGGCGGTTTTTCTAATATTTCATTAAAAATCAATAACGAAAGAATAGCTTTTGACATTGCTCCCGTTAATATTGTTCTGAATAAATTAGTTCAAAAATTTAATAAAAGCTTCGATGAAAACGGAGATTTAGCGAAAACAGGAAAAATTGATGCCGAATTATTATTAAAACTTAATTCATTAGATTTCTACCAACAGTTCCATCCAAAATCATTGGGAATTGAGTGGTGTAACGAAAATATTTTCTCTTTATTTGAGAATATTGAAACGATTGATGTTTTAGCAACATTCACAGAACATGTGGCTCAGCAAATTTCTAAAGTTATTAATGAAAATAACTTAAAAAATATTCTTTTTACAGGCGGTGGAACTTATAATATTTATTTAATTAAAAAAATACGAGAAAAAACCACAGCCGAAATCATCATTCCTGAAAAAGAAATCATAGATTATAAAGAAGCACTGATCTTCGCTTTTATGGGTGTTTTGAGGCTTAATAATGAGATTAATGTGCTTGCTTCTGCAACGGGAAGTTCACAGGATCACAGCTCCGGAATTATCATTAATTAATTGCTATTTTTTACCTTGAGCCGCTGAGATAATCAGATCTGATACTTCTTTTGGATGAGTAATGTAAACACAATGACTGGCACCAGCTACTTCTATAGTTACACTTTTTGCTCTTTTGGCGTACATTCTTTCCAAATATGGGTTGATTATTCTATCTGATTTAGCTACAACATACCAACTTGGTTTTGTTTTCCATGCAGGATTTTTAATAATAGCTTTAAATGCAACATCCGCTGTAGGAGTCTGTGAAATCGCCATAAAACTTGCCATATCTTTTGTCACCCCACCCGCAAAATCTTCCGGAAATTTTTTCGGATCTATATAGTCAAATCCATCCTCGCCTTTTATCATAGATTTATAAGCTGGTGGATAAAGTTTTCCATTATTTCCTTCAGATTCTCCTTCATCCGGGGCATGAGCAGCTACGTAAACCAATCCGGCAACTTTTGGATTGTTTCCCGCAGTTGTTATGATAGCACCACCGTAACTATGGCCTACTAAAATACATTGACCGTCTAGCTGATCAATGATTCGATTGACACTCTCAACATCACTTTCATAAGATGTCAACGCCTGCTGTGTAACGGTAACATTATACCCTTTTTTGACCAGAATATCATAGACATTTTTCCATCCGGAACCGTCCACAAATGCACCATGCACAAGTACAATATTTTTTACTGACTGAGAATTTTGTGCGTAAGAGTAATTTGATAAAGAAATTACTACAATCAGCAATAATATATTGATCTTTTTTAAAATTGATCTAGATTTCATATGTGCTTATTTAATTTACTAACTAAGTTACTAAAAAAATGAAATCAAAATCAATCATAAAAAAAGTCCTGAGAACTTCAGGACTTTCTATTATTTATAAGCTTCGATCTTATCCGTTAAGGTATTGATGAAGTTTTGTAGAGGTTTTTCTACCATCATTTTGATAAATGGATTGAATTTTCCTTCAAAAAGCATCTGTACTTCAGTCTGATTTTCGCTGATCGGGTTTAAAGTTGCGGTTAAAGCAAAATCTAAACTTGAACTTGCAGACTTTAAAACTGCTTTCTGCTCTGTAACTTCATCTATTTTTAAAGCGATTTCCGGCATTCCCTGTAACCCGAATTTAAAGCCATCTTCTCTGGTTTCAAACTTTTGAAGACCGTCCGGCATAAAATCTTTATAATTTTCAGGGGTTTTTAGTATTTCGGATAATTCTTTAGATGATTTATTGACAATAATCTTTCGTCCTTCTAAATTCATTTTTTATTTTTGTATTTAAATTCTTAATTAATTACAAATGTATAAAGTTTTTGTGAACGAAAAAAAATTATTGCTGTCTAAGCAATCCGAAGAGCTCGAAAAAAAGATCAGCTACGAAAGTTTCACAACTTTGGAGATCGCTTTGGATCTTTTGGAGAATACATCTGTAAAAGAAATAAATGTATTCGGTGAAAATATTGATGAGATCTGGGCTGAGTTTCAAAATCTTTTTAGAATAATTGAGGCTGCGGGTGGATTAGTAAATAACGAAAAAGGCGATATGCTTTTCATCAAAAGACTCGGAAAATGGGATCTTCCGAAAGGTAAAATGGAAAAAGGAGAATCCAGAGAAGAGTCTGCAGTTAGAGAAATTGAGGAAGAAACAGGGCTGAGTAATGTTGAATTGGTAGATTTCATCAACACAACTTACCATATTTACATTGAAAGAAATGGTGATAAAGTCCTGAAATGCACGCATTGGTTTGACATGAACTTCTTTGGAGAAGACACTTCAAAACCTCAGATCGAAGAAGGTATTACCGAAGTAGCCTGGAAAAACACCACTCAAATAGAAAATGAGGTTTTCCCAAGCACTTTTAAAAATATTGAACTGATTGTAAAAGAATTCTGGAGTTCGAAGACTAAATAAAGTCGATCGCTTTTTCCAGAGAAATTCCTCTTGAAGCTTTTAATAGAATATTTTCTGATTGAATGTTATTCAGTTTTAAATATTCTATTAATTCTGCTGTATTAAGAAAAGCTGATGCTGAAGAATTAATATTTTTAAAATGTCCACCAACAGTTATTATTTCATTAAAACCAAGATCCTGAGCTAATTTCAGGATGTTTTGATGTTCCTTTTCACTCTCCTCTCCTAGTTCCAACATATCACCAATAATGATTGTTTTTGAACCTTCAAAAGTGATAAAATTATGCAAAGAAGCCGTCATAGAGCTTGGATTGGCGTTGTAGGTATCAAGAACCAATGTTCTATCCTCTTTTTTAACGATTTGAGAACGCATATTCGTTGGCGTATAATTTTGAATGGCTTGTTTAATTTTTTCAAAATCAATTCCAAAATGTAAGCCTAAACTCGCAGCAGCACAAAGATTAGTAAAATTGTATTCTCCTGTAAGCTTTGACAGCGCTTTATTGTTCTGGTAAAATAATCCTACAAAATGTTCTTCGGAAATAGATTCAAAATTATAATCTGAACTTTCTTTTCCAAAAGTAATTTTTGGCTGATAAGTCTCTGTTTTTTCTGACTGAATTGGATCATTTTCATTGACTAAAATAGTCTGATGCTGCTTTTTCAGATAATCATACAGTTCAGATTTACCTTTTATAACTCCTTCAAAGCCGCCAAAACCTTCCAGATGCGCCTTTCCAAAATTGGTAATATATCCAAAATTAGGTTGGCAAATGGTACAAAGTAATTCGATTTCTTTTTGATGATTGGCTCCCATTTCGATAACAGCCATTTCATGTTCAGGCTTGATAGAAAGTATCGTCAATGGAACACCAATGTGATTGTTGAGATTGCCATAAGTATACTGCACGTTGTATTTCTCAGAAAGAACAGCGTGAATAATTTCTTTCGTTGTGGTTTTCCCGTTGCTTCCCGTAAGTCCAATAATAGGAATCTGTAATTGATTTCTATGATGAATCGCCAGTTCTTGCAAAAACTCCAACGTAGAAGGAACATAGAAAATATTTTTGTCTTTATTTTCAAAATCTTGTTGCTCCACAATTACAGCTAAAGCACCTTCATTTATTGCTTTTTCAGCAAAGGTGGCAGCATTGAAATTTTCCCCGGAAAAGGCAAAGAAAATGTCATCTTTTCCTATTTTTCTGCTGTCTATGGTAACTCTGTTAGATTGTAAAAATAAAGAGTAAAACTGTTCTATATTCATAGTTCAAAAATAAAAAAACCTTCCAATAGTTTGGAAGGTTTTTGAAATTATTTTTGATAAATATTATCTTCTAGTTCTAGCTTTGTCATTAGCTCTAGCATCCTGTGCAACACGGAATCCGATCCATCCGTAAGCTTTACCTTGGCTCTTGTATCTTCTTTGACCCGGATCCAACCAATAAGCTGTATCTTGCCAAGAACCACCTTTTACTACTCTAACATCGTTGTTCATAGCAGAAGTTCTGTCCTTAGTATCTTTTTGCAATACAACTTTTCCGTTAGCATTTACAATAAACCTTGTTTTAGGAGAATTGTACATGTCGAAACCAGCAGCAGAATCACTTGCAGTTCTATAATCTAAAGATGATTGTCTGTCACCATCTCTATAGTCTCTGTAATCAGCAACAGTTTCTCTTTCAAACTGACCCGGTAAGTTTTTGTAAACCAATCTACCATCAGCTAAAGTATCATACTTAATGTTGCTTTCGTCAACCATTTTATAAGTTCCGTCTCCGTTCTTCACAACAGCTTGAGGCATGTTTCCTCTGTAGTAGTTGAAATCACTGAAGTTTTCGTCGATAATTGGTCTGTAAACATCGGCAGTCCATTCTGAAACGTTACCGTACATACCATAGATACCTAGGTCGTTAGAAGGATATGCTCTTACGTCTGCAGTTCTTGCAGCGCCGTCATTTTTCCATCCTGCGATACCTGAATAATCACCAGTACCCATTTTGAAATTTTCAAGGTACATACCTCTATCTTTTCCTTTAGTACCTCTTAGCAATTCAATTTCAGGTTTTTTACCTTTATATTGATTGTATTCTCTATTTTTAGCCATCCCAAGAGCTGCATATTCCCATTCAACTTCTGTTGGAAGTCTGAATTTCGTAACCATAGCAGCGTTTGGAGCTCTGTTTGCAGCAAGCAATCTTTGGTTGGTACTTTTTATACCAATTTTTTGCTGCATTCTTTTTTCGTTAATATATCCTTGGATTTCCGGATCATTCGACTTGAATTTATCCATGTTAAATGCAGTTCCTCCTTGGTTATTAGATTCATTGATGTATAAATCTTTAGCAATTACTCCTGCTTGCATTAAAGCTTTTTCGTTGGCTCTATCTGACAACCACTCGCAGTATCTGTTAGCCTGCGTCCAAGATACACCCACTACCGGATAGTAATCGAATTCAGGAGAACGGAAATACGTTTCGTTGAAATCGTTTCTGGATAGTTTGTTATCCCACAATAAGGTATCCGGTAAAGCACCGTTATAGATTTCCTTAAAGCTTGGATCACTTGGAGGGAATACATACTTCAACCATGTAAGGTATTCGCGGTATTCATAGTTAGTAATTTCTGTTTCTCCGATAAAGAATGAACTTACCTGCATTCTGCGAGGCGAGTTATTCCAATCGTGCATAACATCATCTTTCACTAATCCCATTGTAAAAGTTCCACCTTCTACATATACCATTCCTGGCCAACCTTTTTGCTTCTGTTGCTTTCCTGCAAAAAACCAACCCTGTTTTTCGTTTGGCTTCCAACCTGTCTTGCTGACAAATTTTTTAGTACCACCGCCTTTACTGGTACCTGACCCACCACAACTGGTTAATGCAAGTGTAGAACTCAATGCTATTAATGAAAACAACTTTAGTTTTTTCATAGTCGATTATAAATATTTTCAAAGTACAAAGAAAAAATAAATTATTCAATAAATCAAGTAAAGATTTGATTTTTTTGAAAAATGTTCACAAATTAATTTTATTGTATCGCAATTTAATTCTAAAATTTTCATTTATTTTGTAATTTAGAAATTTCAAAATCAAACATGAAACAAAAAATAACGCTTTTATTCCTATTAAGCTTTGTATCAGCGATTTGGGCTCAAAAAACGGCCATCGATTGGGATGGAGCCAAAATTCAAGATTTCGGTGAAACAAAACTGAATCTCCCAAACTTTAAAAATGAGGGTTTTTCGTATGGCCAAAATAATGTTTTTATCACAACCAAACAAAAAATTGGAGAAAAGCAGCTAAAAATTTCTAATCTGGTTTGGGAAGGTGTTTCCAACAGAGAGTTATTTGACTTAAATAAAGACTTATTACCCAACTACGAAGTTACAGATATCGCGTATTATTATCTTGAAGGTGAAAGATACGCAACCATCAACGTTTCTCTGTTTAAAAATGTAAAAGGACGTGTTCAAAGACTTTCATCATTTGATGTTGCTGAAACGTCTTTACCAAACAATTTTGGAAACGCAGCTAAAGTCGGAACAACAAACAACCCTCTTTCAACCGGTGGTTTTTATAAAATAAAAGTTGACAAGTCGGGGATTTTTAAAATTACAAGACAGTTTTTACAAGATAACGGAATTAACCCTTCTTCAGTAAATCCTAAAAATTTAAGAATGTACGGTAACGGCGGAATTATGCTTCCTGAACACAATCAGGATGTAAAATACAGCGCTTTGCAAGAAAACGCCATACAGGTTGTTGGTGAAGATGACAATGTGTGGAATGACAATGATTATGCTTTATTTTACGCACAAGGACCAACTGGTTACAATCTTTATGACACCGGAAATGGTAACGGTTTCAAGAGAGTAGAAACAAGAAATGACAGAGCAAATCATCTTAAAAACATTTATGATGATTTTTCATATTACTATATAACTTTCGACAAAGGAGTAGGAAAAAGAGTGCAGGCTGTAGATGCCAATTTACCTGCAACCGCTTTGATTACGAGATACGATAACTATCAGGTAATCGACAATGATCAAAAAAACTTACTAAAAGTTGGTAGAATATGGGTAGAAGACGCTCCGTTTACCACAGAAAAAACGATTACGCTTAATACCAACTCACCTATCCAAGGATCAGATATTATAAGATACGGAACCAGAGCAATTGGTTATAAAGCTCAACAAGATGTTCTTACAATCAGTATTAATAATCAAAATCCGATTCCGTTTAACGTACCTACTAATTCGTCCAATTATGTTTATGATTTTAACCCTATAAAATATGAAGGAACAATAACAGGCTTAACCGGAAATCAGATTACTTTTAAGTATACACCAAATATTACATTTAATCCTAATGGGACTTTCTATATGGATTATGTGGAGGTACAATACAAAGAAAATCTTAGCTTTAATGGTTCACAAATGAGTTTCAGAGATTTTTCTCTTGCGAGTGGTACCAATACTGGTTATGGTTTCAGTATTGCAAATACTTCTGCAATGGAGCAGGTATGGGATGTTACAGATATCACTAATGCTAACAGAAGAGTAAATAAAGCAACGGGTAATGCGACTTTTAACTTTGGATATATTACAGGGAATCAAGATTTTAATAATGAATTTGTAGCATTTAGAGCCGATGCAGCTTTTACACCTCAGTTTGTTGAAAGAATTGCTAACCAGGATCTTTCAGCGTTGCAAAATATAGATTATCTGATTCTTACGACTCCCGAAATGATGGGTCAGGCTCAAAGATTAGCTAGTTACCATCAAACAAAAAGCAACTTCACTGTTCAGATAGTAGATATTAATAAAGTTTATAACGAATTTGGAAGTGGAAGCAGAGATCTTACAGCAATAAGGGATTTTGTAACTAAATTAAATACCCCAGCTGGAAAATTAAAATATGTATTTATCCTAGGAGATGCATCTTATGATTATAAAAACAGAATTCCAAATAACTCAAATGTTGTTTCAAGTTATGAAAGTGAAGCATCCGGAGATTTTGTAAATTCTTTTGTTACGGATGATTATATTGTAATGACACAGCCTCAGACTGTTCAATATATCACGAGTAATCTTCCTGATGTACCGGTTGGAAGAATTCCTGCCGCAAACACAACGGAAGCTTCCAATATGATGGATAAGGTTTTGGCCTACTATAACAACCTTCCTAGCCAGTCTACTCCTTTTGGAGAATGGCGTATGAAACTGGATTTTGTAGTAGATGATGATCACGATGAAAACAGCAGTTCTACACCAATACCATTCCATACTACAATGAACAATGCTTTGGTAAGTGTTTTTGAACAGACAGGCCCTACTCTTAAGGAATATAATGTAAGAAAGCTATATCTGGATGCATTTCAAGCACAAAGTACAGCAGGAGGACAAAGATATCCACAGGTAAATCAGGCTATTTCTAATGATATTGGGAACAGTTTATATCTTTTCTATTTCGGACATGGAGGGATCAATGGATGGGCGCAGGAGAGAGTATTGACAACGGATGAAGTTCAAAACTCAAATAATTTCTCTAATATTTACAGCAGATTTCCATTTGTATCAACAATAACATGTGAATTTACATTATGGGATGATCCTGAGATCTCCTCTGCAGGTGAGCAATTTATTAAATTAAAACAAGGAGGAGTTTCTACCATGATCACATCAAGCCGTGCTGTAGGTATTGGTTATGGTATTTCATTCACTGATATTTATACGAAGGAAATCTTCAAAATGGTAGGTGATGATTTCGTTTCTTTAGGAGATGCCTATTTAAATGCTAGAAAATTAAAAGGAGCAGACTCCAATCACTTAAAAGTAAATTTACTTGGTGATCCTGCTATGAAATTAAGCAGACCTAAAAGATTAGTAATAATTGATAATATCGAAACTCCGGTTCCGGGATTGATCAGAGGTCTTGATTTTGTAAAAGTGAAAGGACATATCAATAATCCAAACGGAACAATTAACACTGGCTTCAACGGAAGAGTTGTTGTTAATATTTTCGATAAAAGATTAAATAAAAAAACATTAAATAATGATGGAAACCTTACCGTTCTTAATTATACAGAAGAAGGAAGTGCCATCGTAAAAGCATCAGGAACAGCTGTAAATGGAGTGTTTACCGTAGAATTCTACGTTCCGAAAGATATTAATTATGCTATCGGAGAAGGAAGGATCTTAGCTTATGCGGATAACAAAGCTACAGACGTATTCAACAATCAGGCAGTACAGGTTGGAGATATTAACCCTAATGGAATTAATGACAACGAACCTCCAAAAGTGAAATTATATATGAATAACACCAACTTCGCGAACGGAGGTATTACCAACCAAAGTCCGATGTTGTTGGCATGTGTTAC
Organism: Chryseobacterium sp. SIMBA_038; assembly: GCF_046535115.1. Lineage (NCBI taxonomy): Bacteria > Pseudomonadati > Bacteroidota > Flavobacteriia > Flavobacteriales > Weeksellaceae > Chryseobacterium > Chryseobacterium sp. SIMBA_038. The sequence goes on along the minus strand of NZ_JAWRXH010000003.1, from coordinate 435,387 downwards.
AGACGACACAGGAATAAATTCTACAGGATCTGGTATCGGTCACGATATTACAGTATATTTGGACGGTCAAATTATCAATACAGTTGTTCTTAATGATTTTTATGCTTCAGGAGAAGGAAACGGATGTTTGAGCCCAAGTTTAGCAGATTACCAAAAAGGGAATGTAACCTACCCTTTCAGGAATTTAGCGATTGGTCAGCACCAATTAACGTTTAAAGTTTGGGACATAAACAATAATTCGACAACCTCTACGTTAGACTTTGAAGTTAAGGATGAAGCAGATCAGCATTTAACTATTAATAGACCACTAAACTGGCCGAACCCTTTTACAAACAAAACGTACATTCAGTTTGAGCATAATTGTGATGATATTTTGGATGTAAACGTTCAGATTTATACAATTACAGGAAAATTAGTAAGAACTTTATCTACACCTGTTGTTGCAGAACCGTTCCTACAGGGCTTTAGAACGCCACGTCAGGCAATAGAATGGGACGGAAGAGACGATTTTGGGTCAACAGTAGCAAAAGGTACGTATATTTTTAAGATATTTGCAAAAAGTCAAAACCAAGAAAAATGCAAAGGAAGTGCCACAGCTGTAGAAAAAATGGTACTTTTGAAATAAATTAAAATACTAATAGATAATAATATTAACAAAAAACTGATAATATATAAAAGACAACATATGAATTTAACTACTAAACTGCTTTTAGGAATTGGGTTAGGTGCTGGTTTTTTAGGGTATGCTCAAGATCTAAGTCTTGTAAGACCTGTGTTAACCGGAGCTCCATTTTTAAGAATCGCACCAGATGCTAGAGCCGGAGGTATGGGAGATCAAGGTGTAGTTACCTCTCCTGATGCGTTTTCTCAATTTTGGAATGCAGCGAAATATCCTTTTAGCAGATCAAGTTCTTCCGTAGGTATCAACTACACGCCTTACATGGGAAAACTTACCAATGATGTATTTTTACTATATGGTGCATTCCATAAGTTTCTAGGGCAGGAAGAAAGATCTACCATCTCTGCGAGTATTTATTACTTCAATATGGGTGAAGTAGATTTAACTCAATTAGTAGGTTCAGAAGTTACTTCTATGGGTACGTCTAAGCCAAATGAATTCTCAATTGACGTTGCGTACGGTCTAAAACTTTCAGATTCTTATTCAATGGCTGTAACGGGTAGATATATTCGTTCAGATTTGGCCGGAGGTTTCAACACAGATACAACTCTTAAGCCTGCAAACTCATTTGCAGTAGATATTTCAGCTTACTATACTTCTCCAAGATTCTCAAGTATCGGAGGGTATGATGGTAAATTGAATGCAGGTTTAGCAATCCAGAACTTAGGTCCGAAACTAGATTATACAGGAAACGAAGAATCTAGATCTTATCTTCCGACAATGGCAAGATTAGGTATCGGTTACGATATGTTCTTGGATGATGTAAACAGAATTGGTCTTAGCGTTGAAGGATCTAAACTTTTAGTTCCTGGTTCTGAGTTTATCGGAATGGATCCTAATACAAGACAACCAATGTACGCAGTACCAAACGTAGGTCCAATTGACGGTATCAGCAAATCTTTCAAAAACCCAAACAGTATCATGTATAGTGGAGCGCTGGAATATTCTTACAACAATGCATTTGCTGTGAGAGGTGGTTATTTCCATGAAAGTGAAGAACAAGGTGCAAGACAATTTGCAACTGCAGGTATTGGTTTAAAATACAACTCTTTCGGACTTGATATTTCTTACCTTATTAACATGTCTAAAATTAATACAGCTTTAGATAACACCCTTCGTTTCGGGTTAACTTGGAACATCGGAGATGAAACTTCTAATGTTGATAATTAATACAATATAACATACAGGTTTAAAAAAGCTCCATTTGATGGAGCTTTTTTTGTTTTTTAAAGAGCTTTTTCCCGCTCTCCGCACTCGCTATTTCTATGGTTTCGGCGCGGCGGCAAAGCCGCCGCGCCGAAACCATAGAAATGAGCTCAAACAAATGCTGCGATCGGGGCTAGGATTGCAGTCGTTGATTCAAATATTTGGAAATATCCAGAAAGTTTGTCATTCTGAAAGGATCTAAAGTATAGTATTAGTGATCAAATTATTTTGTGTTATTTGTGTGAAATTAGTGCCATTTGTGTTTAAAGAAAGAGATTGTTTCGTCACTTCGCTCTTAAACTCATTTTTAATACTATATTTAGATCCTTTCAGGATGACAAACTGAATGGAAAGTTATATCATAGAAAAACATTTAAAACAAATCAAGTCTTTTTATCAATGAAAAAAGGAGTTTTTCAATTGTCAATTCATTTTTTCCTGCTAAATTTAAATATGATATTAAAAAAAATTCACAATTCACTTACGAAGTAAAATTGGCAATTCACATTTAACCCTTATTTTTGCACAATGAACTATTCCGCGGAACTCAAAAAATTCGTAACCAGCCAATATGTATATTCTGCTATCAGGATTACACTGGCTACTGTTCTGCCATGTTTAGTTCTCGCCCACTTCGGAATTCTGAAAGAATACTTCCTCTTCCCTCTTGGAACCAGCTTTGTAGCACTTTGTGATCAGCCCGGACCATTTATTAGAAGAAGAAATGCGTTAACATTCGCTATTTTCTGCTTCGTTCTCGTTGCGCTTATTGCAAGTTTGGTGATGCATGTTAAAATTCTGGTCTTTCTCGAGCTTATTGTTTTTGGAATGTTTTTCTCCTTGATCGGAGTCTACGGACAAAGATTAGCCGCAGTTGGATCATTATCATTAGTTGTGATGGCGATCTTTATTGACGGTCATCTTACCGGAGCTAATATTTTTAAGAGTTTATTGATTTTTGCCTCTGGTTGTGCTTGGTTTTTATTGATATTCCTTATTGTTACAACAATTCAGCCTTATAAATTAGCCAGTCAGATGATTGGTGAAAACTACCTTCAGTTAGCTGAATTTTTAAAAATTAAAGCCAATTATTATCAAAAAAATCCGGATTTTGATAAACTGACAACTCAGGTTATCGCCAAACAGATCGGAATTAAAAACCTTCAGGAAGAAACTCGTGAAACCGTTTTTAAAACAAGAACCATCGTTAATGAATCTACAACAACAAGCCGATTGCTGATGTTGATGTTCCTTAATTCAATGGACTTGCACGAAAAATTAATGACTTCTGAAAGTGATTATCAAAAGCTCCAACAAAGTTTTGAAGACAGCACAATATTAGTTCATATCCACGATTATCTTAATTTATTGGCAGACGAAATTACCAATATTGGAATTTCCCTTCAAATCGGAACCCGTGCAAAACCGATGACCAATCTGGATTTAGCCCATAAAAATCTAAATGCCCATTATTTCGAACTTAGAAACAAACAATTATCTCCCGATACTCTGGAAAATTTCATGATTTTACGCCAAATATTAATGCGTATTAATGAGATTACAAAAGAGATCAACGAGATTTATAAAGTATTTTCACAAGATGTAAAGCTTGCAAAAAGTCTTTCAACCGGATTGGACTTAAAAAAATTCATGCCTAATGAAGAGAAACTTAATTTTAAAGTTTTAAGAAACAACATTTCTTTCTCTTCCTCACATTTCCGACATGCGTTGAGGATTACAATCGCTTTATTATTAGGATACCTTTTTTCAATGTTCCAATTCTTTGCAATTGGCCATGCCTATTGGATTTTAATTACAATAGTTGCTATTTTAAAACCTGCCTACTCCATTACAAAACAGCGAAATTTACTTCGTCTGTACGGAACCATTGCAGGAGCTTCCGTTGCGTATGGTATTTTGCATTTCGTACACATTAATGCAGTTTTATTTAGCATCCTGCTTTTAAGTATGATCATGTGTTTCAGTTTTCTGAAAGGAAGGTATTTCTGGGCAGTTTCATTTATGACAATTTATGTTTTCCTGAGTTTTAATTTTTTAAGTCCGGGGAAAGTTGACGTTATTTTTAAGGATAGAATTGTAGATACAATCGTGGCAGGAATCATTGCTTTTGTGGTTTCTTACATCGTTTTACCGGTTTGGGAGCATACGCAAAATTTAGATTTAATGAAAAAATCTGCGGCAAGCAATCTTATCTATTTTCAAAGCGTTATTTCTAAATTTTTGGAAGGAGATTTTGATATTGAAGATTATAAAGTAAAGCGTAAAAACGCTATTATTTCATTAGCGAACCTTTCCGACAACTTTCAAAGAATGATTTCTGAACCGAAAAATCAGCAGAAAAAACTGGAAGTTGTTCATCAGTTTGTGGCGACTTCGCATCTTATTACGGCTTACACCGCTTCCCTTTCTCAATATTCAAAAAACAATGAAGAATATCCTGAAATTGATGCTGAAAGTTGGAGTCGAAAAATAGAAGCCGAAATGCAGAAAGTTTCCGCTTTATTGAATGGTGATGAGATCAACGAAACCCTGAAAATGGAAAGTCGCATCGAACCCGAAGATTCTTCCATTGATGATTTGATGCTGAAAAGAAGAACCGAAATTGAAGAAAACGATATTGTAGACAGAAGAGACCCCGATAAAATTTCTCATTTAACGGAGTTGAAAAATATTCATGATGTGTTGGAATTGATCTTTGATGTTGCCAAAGAACAGAGAAAAGTGATCGAAAAATACAAAAGCGAATCCGAGACTACAGAAACTGTTAAGGCTATTCCTCAACAATCGTAAAACAGTAATCGTCGAAGAATTTCACTCGAGCCTTAAACTCATCAGAAAACTGATCATCATAAACTCTGCAGCTTATATCGTGAAGGTGTTTTAATTCAAAATCTTTTACTTCATAATTCTTCTTCAAAGACCAATATTTTGAATGATGGATTTTGTACATACTTTCTTTCACACTCCAGATAATGGTGTAAAAGGTTGTTTCATTATCAAAAGGAATAAAACCTCTTTCATTTTCGTAGGTAAATTTGTCGATTACCCTTAAAATTTTAGGATTGAATTTTTCAATATCAATTCCAATTTTATTTTTAGAAATCGCAATCGCAGCAAAAGGAAAAGAATGCGTGATGGAAATTTCTGCATCTTTAGGCGAAAGAAAAGGTTCTCTTTCCTTATATAATATCTTGGACTTTGGTTTTAAACCTTTCAAAAGTTTACGAACCATCAATACTTCCAACAATTTTTTCGGATGATAATCTTTTACTTTTTCGGCATTTTCGGGCTCCAGAAGTTTATGAATGTCCAAATCTTCGGTTTCATCGTATTTCCATACGAGAATCGTAGCATTGTCATCAGAAAAATCGCGATACAGAGGCATTGATAAATTTATTGAGTAAAATTAGTGAAAAAAATTGGGCTGGAAGCTAGGAGTTTGAAGATGGAAGTTTTTACTACTAACCGTTAAACGTGCGGTTCGTTATGTGAAAACATTTAAGGAATACTTAAATGTACAACGTTGAGATGCTTCCAGCATGACATACTGATCGCGAAAATTTAGATTGAAATTAAAAATTAAAACAAAAAAAAAATCACTTAAATCCTAAGACATAAGTGATTTTAATATTATTTTAAAGCTAAAAAATAAAGCAGTTAGTAGTAAAACTTCCCACTTCCATCCTCCAGCTTCCCTCTTAAAACTATTTTGATTGATGATTCACTTCATTTCTATGCTCCATAATTTCTAAATTTTCATCTACAAAATAAGCACTTCCGAATCCGTTCACATAAGAACCTTTAACCGGATGCAAACCAATAAGGATAAAATCTTTCATCTCAGCGATAACATCAACTACTTTTCCGTGAGTTTCTTTTAATTTACCTACAACAGAATTCCAGGTATCAGAATCTCTTTCAATTTGAGAAGTCGTTGCCTCAATTGTTAAACGCTCACGAGCATAGATCTGTTTTGTAGCAGATTCGTCTTCGATGAACATTACTGAAGTTTTTCTTCCGTCTGCAAGATTTTTTGTATGTTTTGCCATGAAAGAAACCAAAATATAGAATACATTCTCTTCCTGTACAAAAGGTGCATAGCTAGAATTAGGCGTTCCTTCAGCATCAACAGTAGCTAAAATTATACTTTTCGTATTAGCGATCAGTTCTTTTACTTTTGGAGTAAGAGGTTTTGCTTGTCTCTGAGCTTCGTCCTGTGTATTTGTATGATTCATAGTATAAAAATTTATCCCTGCAAAAATAGGTTATTTAGACTAAATAAACTTAATTTAAATAAAATTTCATCTCATTAAACGGAATCGGGTGTTTTTGTATCTTAATTATTAATTGTAATTTTGCATCTTATTATAATTCGAATTAAAAATTATTCATAACATATGAGTACAACAACACAATACGTTCCTTATAAAGTTAAGGACATTTCCCTAGCAGAATGGGGAAGAAAAGAAATTACCCTTGCAGAAGCAGAAATGCCAGGTTTGATGTCTATCCGTGAAGAGTACGGACCGTCTCAACCGCTTAAAGGAGCAAGAATCGCTGGATGTCTTCACATGACAATTCAAACAGCTGTGCTTATCGAGACTTTAGTAGCTTTAGGTGCTGACGTTACTTGGTCTTCTTGTAATATTTTCTCTACTCAAGATCACGCTGCTGCTGCTATTGCTGCTGCAGGAATCCCTGTTTACGCTTGGAAAGGTCTAAACGAAGAAGAATTTGACTGGTGTATCGAGCAAACTTTATTCTTCGGTGAAGACAGAAAACCATTGAACATGATTCTTGATGATGGTGGAGATTTAACAAACATGGTTTTTGATAAATACCCAGAATTCACAAAAGATATCAAAGGACTTTCTGAAGAAACTACAACTGGAGTTCACAGATTGTACGAAAGAATGAAGAACGGAACTTTAGTAATGCCTGCAATCAACGTAAATGATTCAGTTACTAAATCTAAATTCGACAACAAATACGGATGTAAAGAATCTGCAGTAGATGCTGTAAGAAGAGCTACAGACCTTATGTTGGCTGGAAAAAGAGTGGTAGTTTGCGGATACGGAGACGTAGGTAAAGGTACTGCTGCATCTTTCAGAGGAGCTGGTTCTATCGTTACTGTAACTGAAATTGATCCAATTTGTGCGCTTCAAGCTGCAATGGACGGTTTCGAAGTTAAAAGATTAGATACTGTTGTTGATAACGCAGATATCATCATCACAACTACTGGTAACTTCAACATCGTAAGAGGAGAACACTTCCTTAAAATGAAAGATAAAGCTGTTGTTTGTAACATCGGTCACTTCGATAATGAAATCGATATGGCTTGGTTGAACGAAAACTACGGTTCTACAAAATCTGAAGTTAAGCCACAAGTAGACATCTATACAATTGAAGGTAAAGAAGTTATCATCCTTGCAGAAGGAAGATTGGTAAACTTAGGTTGTGCAACAGGACACCCAAGTTTCGTAATGTCTAACTCATTCTCTAACCAAACATTGGCTCAGATCGAATTATGGACAAACTCTGCTGCTTACGGAAACGAAGTTTACATGTTACCTAAGCATTTAGATGAAAAAGTAGCTGCTCTTCACCTTAAGAAATTAAGCGTTGAATTGGAAGTTCTTTCTACTGAACAAGCTGAATACATCGGTGTTGACGTAAAAGGACCATTCAAACCTGAGTACTACAGATACTAAAAAATGTCATCCTTGTTTATAGTGAGCTTGTCGAGCTATCGAAGGATCTCAAAATAATAGAAACTCTCCAATTTTTGGGGAGTTTTTTGTTTTAACACCATATCATTTTAACTCAAAAATTCACAAGCAAAGCAAATTAACCATTCACAATTCACTTTTTAGAAGCTTAATCCGGCTATCCGCTCATACTCCTCGCTCCCATACTCTCCAACACCTAAACCCCCAAACCCTCCCACACCTTGCTGTGGGGTAACCGCTACTATCCGGGCTAAATATTACCGTATTTTTCCGATGTCAGGTTATATAAAAAATCGATATATTTGGCGTTTAACAAAAACAGTAAGTATGAAAAAACAAAATGTATCAAATGCATTTATAGCAGCATCTTGGGTTGCATTGGGAGCAGGAATGATAGGATTTATCGTAGGTCTTGTAAGAGCAGAAATGCTACTGAACGAAAAAGGATATTATTTCACTGTCCTACTCTACGGTTTATTTGCGGTTGTTTCTTTACAGAAAGCGGTTCGTGACAGATTAGAGAACATCAAAGTGACGGATATTTATTACGGTATCTGTTGGTTTGCTACTTTATCTTCCATCATTTTATTAGCCATCGGATTATGGAATGCCACCATTCTTCCTAGTGAGAAAGGTTTTTATGGATTTGCATTTTTACTGGCACTTTTTGGAGCCATTGCGGTTCAGAAAAATACTCGAGACAATATGCTTCAGGAATAATACAAGAACTCTCCAATATTTGGGGAGTTTTTTATTTAATAAAATTCATCATTTTTAACCTTTCAAAATGCATAATATTCGCATTATTACTATAAATAAGTTAAAAATTTGCTAAGTTTTTTATTTTTATTATCTTTATTTCACAAAATATTGATATGTTTAAAAAACTTTTACCATTCATCTTATTTCTATTTATTTTTAATTCAATAAAAGCTCAGAACGAGTTTATTACCATCTGGAAACCCAGTAATACAGGTAACGCTATTGTTAATTCTGCTCCTTCAACATCTAATCAGATTTGGTTTCCGGGGAAAGGAACTAATTTCCAGGCAAGTTGGGAAGAAATAGGATATCCTGCCCATACAGGAAACATCAATAATATTACCTCAACAAAAAATTTCCTGATTGATTTTGGAGTTTCTCATAATCCAAACCCAAATGATGCAACCTATCGTGTAAAAATAACGAATGGCAACGGAAATTTCCAGGCTATTAAATTTCCCGATGATGTCTATGTTTCCAATACGCTATGGCCTCTATTTTTGGGATACAATGGTGACAAGCAGAAAATAATAGAAGTTTCACAGTGGGGAAATATTGTTTGGAATACCATGGATTGGGCATTTAGTGAATGTACAAACTTAGATATTAAAGCTTTCGATGCTCCTAAACTTTCACAGGTTATAAGTACATTTGGTATGTTTTATGGCTGTACAGCTTTATATGGCAATTCGTCATTTAATACATGGAATACTTCTTCAATAACAAATATGAGCCATATGTTTGCCAGCGCAACCCAGTTTAATCAACCCATAGGAAATTGGGATACTTCCCATGTTACCAATATGAACTGGATGCTTCACTATCTTGATTACTTTAACCAGCCTATCGGAAACTGGGATACATCGAATGTTACAACCATGATCCACATGCTTCACGAATGTTATGCTTTTAACCAGAATTTATCCGGCTGGGATACCTCTAATGTAACGGATATGAGATCAATACTTGGTGATACACATAGCTTCAACTATAGTTTAGGCAGCTGGAACCTTCAATCTGTAATGCTAGCTGGAGGTATGATTACAGGTTCAGGGTTAAATTGTGAAAACTATGATAATACATTAATAGGCTGGGCAAATAATTCTCTTAATCCTTCCAATCTTACTATAGGAAATGTTTCTCCAATGAATTACTCTTCACAGTATGGAGCAAATGCTAGAAATCAATTGGTAAATAATAAAAATTGGATACTTACAGGTGATTCTTACAATCCTGAATGCAGATCAGAACTTTCAACTTCTGAAACGTTAATTAAAAGTGACATCAGTATTTACCCCAACCCTGCCACAGATTTTATTTTTATTAAAAATTTAAAAGGAATCAATACCTATAAGATCTTCGATACAAGCGGAAGAATCGTTCAGCAGAATATTTTAAATACAGAAAGTATCGATATTACTGCCCTTTCAAAAGGAAATTATATTCTACAGATTGTTTTAAAAGATAAGACACAGACTTTTAAGTTCATTAAAAAATAAACTATACCATGAAAAAACTTTTAACCTTTTTTTTAATCATATTATTATGCCAAATTAAGGCACAAAATGAGTTCATCACCATTTGGAAACCAACAATAACAACTATTCCGATAACTGTAAACGCACCATACCAAACAAATAATAACCAAATATGGTTTCCGGGAATTGGCACCAATTATAAGATCGTTTGGGAAGAAGTAGGATATCCACAACATAACGGAACGATGAATAATGTGACTACTGTGAATCAGGTTTTGATTGATTTTGGAGCCCCTTTAAATCCAAATCCGGTTGAAGCCACTTATCGAGTAAAGGTAAGCAATGGAAATGGGCAATTTCAACACATGCAGTTTAACTCACCCAATCAAATAATTGGAAATATTATTATAACATGGTTTACGCATGGAAGTGCTGATAAATTAACAGCGATTGAGCAATGGGGTAATATACAGTGGGACTCTATGTACAGTGCATTTTCAAGTTGTTCTAAACTACAGCTTACGGCCACAGATTTACCAGACCTTTCTAATGTTCAAGATATGTCATATATGTTCCGCCTTGCCAGGAATTTTACAGGAAATGCATCAATAGATGACTGGAACACTTCAGGAGTAAATAATATGAAGGGACTTTTTTCAGGAGCACAAGCTTTTAATCAACCTCTTGGTAATTGGGACACGGGTAATGTAACAGATATGTCTGCCATGTTTTTCCAAGCTTCGGTTTTTAATCATTCTATCAACAGCTGGAACACTTCAAATGTAACCAATATGTCTGAGATGTTTGCCTTTGCACTGGTATTCAACCAACCTTTAAATAATTGGAATACCTCAAAAGTGACCGATATGACAGCTATGTTTCATTTTATTACAAATTTTAATCAGCCGATTAACAATTGGGATACTTCCAAAGTAACTTCTATGGCTCATATGTTACATGGATGTACAGCGTTTAATCAACCTCTTGATAATTGGGACACAAGCGATCTTACAGATGCAAATACCATGCTCAACCTTGCAACAAGCTTTAACCAATCATTAGAAACATGGAATCTTCCTTCTCTGACTGCTGCAATGTTAATGTTAACAGAATCAGGAATAGACTGCACAAATTACAGTAAAATTCTTAAAGGCTGGGCAAATAATACCAACACTGCAGACAATATTAATCTAGGACCTCTTGCTCCTTTTACCTATTCAAGCGACGTTGCTAATGAAAGGAATACTCTTCTCTCAAAAGGCTGGATTATCGGTGGTGATTTGATGGGAGAATGTAGGATTTTGGGCTCACTAGAAACAAAGCTGAAAGATCAACCTTCTATTTACCCAAATCCGGCAACGGATTTTATTTATTTAAAAAATATTCAGGGAGTAAAAAGTTATATCATTTTAGATCTAAGCGGAAGAATTATCATGAAAGATTCTTTAACTAAGGATGAAATTAATGTACAAGCTTTAACAACTGGAAATTATGTTCTACAGATCATTACTAAAGACAAAGTTCATTCTTTAAAATTCATTAAAAAATAAACTAAAAAACGATAACCAAACTTAAATACTAATATGCTAAAAAAACTATCCTTACTCATTATTTTGAGCTTTTTATTTCAAACCATAAAGGCACAGAATGAGTTTATCACCATATGGAAACCAAGTACGAATTCTCCTACGGTCAGTGCTCCATTTCAGGCAGGGAATAATCAAATTTGGTTTCCGGGAATAGGAGAAAATTACAATATCACTTGGGAAGAAGTTGGCTATCCACAACATTCCGGAACGATGCTTAATATCACTTCTACCCAACAGGTTTTGATTGATTTTGGAACACCTATAAATCCTAACCAAACCTCAGCAACCTACAGAGTGAAAGTAAGCAATGGAAGCGGAACTTTCAAACGTATGAAATTTGGGATTCCTAATATGACTATTCCTTCCGGAATTGTATTGTCATGGACTTTATTCGGCACCTCAGAAAAGCTGATTGACATTGAACAATGGGGAAATATTCATTGGGATTCCATGAATGCAGCATTTGTTGATTGTAAAAATATGCAGATGACCGCAACAGATATTCCTGATCTATCGGGCGTTCAGGATGCTTCTTATATGTTTCATAATGCAGAAAAATTCTATGGAAATGCTTCAATGGCAGGTTGGAATACTTCCACTATTAAGAACTTCAGATCCATGTTTGGATATGCGATTAGCAGTAGTACAATTACACCTCCTGATTTCTTCAACCCTCCTATCGGCTCGTGGGATACTTCGTCAGCAGAAAATATGAGTTTTATGTTTAATATCAGAAAAGCATTCAACCAAAATCTCAATAGCTGGAATGTCTCGAATGTATCAAATTTCTCGTTCATGTTCGCATCTTGTGAGTCTTTTAATCAGCCTTTAGACCAATGGGATGTTTCTAATGCGACAGATATATCGTACATGTTTCATTTTATTCCTGTTTTTAATCAGTCTCTGGCTACTTGGAATACTTCAAAAGTTGTCAATATGGAGCACATCTTTCATGCAGATTCAGTTTTCAACCAACCTCTTGATACTTGGAACGTAAGCAGTGTTACCAATATGGACACTTCTTTTTCTAATGCCACAAATTTCAACCAACCTTTGGCTTCTTGGGATACCAGCAAAGTAACCAAGATGTCATCTTTGTTTTCAGATGCATCAAGCTTCAACCAATCTCTCGAAACATGGAATCTTAAATCCCTAACATCACCTTTATGGATGATCTCTCAAAGCGGACTGGACTGTACAAACTACAGCAAAACACTGAAAGGCTGGGCAGAAAATCCGGACACACCAAATAACATAGGCTTGGGACCACTTTCACCTTTTCTCTATTCTACCGACGTTTCTGCCTGGAGAAATACCCTTATTAGTAAAGGATGGGTTTTTATAGGTGATAACATTGGAGAATGCAGAATATTGGGAGTTTCTGATATTTCATCTTCTAATGCTCCGGCTATTTACCCAAATCCTGCAACGGATTTTATTTATTTAAAAAATATTCAGGGAGTAAAAAGTTACATTATTTTAGATCTAAGCGGAAGAGTTATTATGAAAGATTCTTTATCCAAAGATGAAATCAACGTACAAGCTTTAACAACTGGAAATTATGTTCTACAGATCATTACTAAAGATAAAATTCATTCTTTAAAATTTATTAAAAAATAGAAAAAGCCTCACAAAACGTGAGGCTTTTTAGTGAATTGTAAATGGTCAATTACCAACTTTAAAAATTGACAAGCGAAGCGAATTGACCATTCATCATTCACTTTATTTATCATATTGATTCGGATGTTGAGTTTTAATATCATCAACAGTTCCCAATACTTTATCTTTTAAAGCTTCCTGATATTTTTGAAGTTTTTCAGCAACCTCAGCATTACCCGTTCCAATAATTTTTGCAGCTAAAATTCCGGCATTTAGAGCGCCGTTCAACGCTACGGTTGCTACAGGAATTCCGCCCGGCATTTGAAGGATAGACAATACAGAATCCCAACCGTCAATAGAATTGCTAGACAAAATAGGAACTCCAATTACAGGCAAGGTTGTACAGCTTGCCACCATTCCCGGAAGATGTGCAGCACCTCCTGCTCCGGCAACAATTACTTTCAAACCTCTTTCCTGAGCGGTTTTTGCGTAATCAAACATTCTTTCCGGTGTTCTGTGAGCCGAAACCACTGTAAGCTCGTATGGAATGTCTAAAGATTTTAAAAAATTCGCAGCCTGTTCCATGATCGGCAAGTCACTCTGACTTCCCATAATAATTCCTACCATCTTCAATTTTATTAGATTTCAAAGATAAAGAATTTTAAAATTATGAGATAGGGAATTGTTAATGGTGAAATGATGAATAGTCAATAGTGAATTTTGCTTCGCAAGTGAAATTTTAACAATATTAAATCCCAATCTAATTTGCTAATAATTGAAGTTTCGGCGGCGGCAAAGCCGCCGCCGAAACCCATTATCTCTCTTATTAATTGTTTATTATTGAAATTTACAATTCACTTGTGAAACAAAATTGGCAATTCACTTTTAAAGATTTTCATTCCTAAATGCGGAAGGCGAAACTCCCTGCCTTTTCTTAAAGAAACGATTTAAGTGACTTTTATCTGTGAAACCAAATTCGTCGGCAATTTCATTGATTCTCATATCACTGTATTTCAATCGGTTTTCGATTAATTTCATTTTATAATCGGTAACGTATTCGTTTAATGTTTTTCCTGTTTCATTTTTAAAATAACGACCAACGTAGGTTTTTGAAATTCTGAATAGATTGCTGATATTTTCTCCTGTCAGTTTTTCAGGCTCATAAATATTTCCATGAACGTATTGAATAATATCTGCCGTTCTGTTTTCTGTTTTTTCATCAATGATCAAAGCTGTTTTTTGAATTAAATTTCTCGCAACGACAGTCAAAACCGACTGAACTAACAACTGAATAACCTCATCTGAATAGAGTTTTTTATTCTGCATTTCCAGAAACAGGTTTTTCATTAAAAATTCCAACACTTTTTCGTCTTCCATATTATCTACCACAAAGCTTTGGAAACCGTTTATGTTCGAAAAAACCTGTTCAATCCGTTTAAAAAATTTATTCTCGATTGTATTATTTTGGAAAAATATACGGTTGAATCGTATGAAAAACAATTGCGTTCTCGTCTCAAAAGTAAAACGGTGAGAATCTTCAGGTTTAAGTAAAAAAAGATTGCCTTCTCTGTAAGAAAAATTGTTACCATTAATATCCTGTGCCCCAATTCCTGAAACAATATAAACCAGTTCAAAAAAACTTACACTATGTTCGCCTCGAGGACAAATATCCATTGGTTCTTTTAAATCCAACTCAAATGGCTGTTGTAAATAATCTTTTCTCATGACAATATTATACCCTTTTATAATGTAAAAATACAACATTTAAAAATAAATACTTCCGAAATTTGTATCATAATTAATTCAATATCAAAATGAAAGCAATTGTATTAGAAGAATTTGGAAAACCATTAGTATTAAAGGAAATAGACAAACCTCAACCCAAAGACAATGAAGTTTTAATTAAAATAAAAGCAAGCGGACTAAATCCTTTGGATGTAAAAATAAAAAACGGACAGGCTGCCCATGCGCAAGTCAGTCTTCCGATGGTATTGGGAATCGATATGTCTGGAATTGTGGAAAAAATTGGTAAAACCGTCCAAAATTTTAAAGTTGGAGATGAAGTATTTGGCATGGTTGGCGGGATAGGCAACAATCCCGGAACTTTAGCAGAATATGTCACAGCCGATGCGGAACATTTGAGTTTAAAGCCGAAGAATATTACATTTCAGGAAGCTGCAGCGCTACCTTTAGTATTTATCACAGCTTGGGAAGCTTTGGTTGATAAAATAAATATCCAACAAAATCAAACCATTTTAATACACGGCGGAAATGGTGGTGTCGGACATATCGCTGTACAAATAGCCGTTGCTAAAGGATCAAAAGTATACACAACCGTAAAACCAGATCACGCAAAACAAATGAAAAACTACGGAGCCGAACCTATAGATTATACTACTCTTTCGGTTGATCAATACGTTCAAAAATATACAAATGGTATTGGTTTCGATGCAGTACTTGATACCGTGGGAGGAAGTGTTTTAGATGATTCTTTTAAAGCTGTAAAACAATATTCAGGTCATGTGGCAAGTATTTTGGGTTGGGGAACTCACAGTCTTGCTCCGTTGTCTTTTCGTAATGCAACATATTCAGGAGTGTTTACATTATATCCGTTGCTATCGGGAGAAGGAAAAAAACATCATGGAGAAATATTAAAAGAAGCATCTAAACTCATCGAATCAGGAAAGATTAAAGTAAAACTTCATGACACTTTTTATTCTTTAGAACAAATAAATGAAGCATATGACCTACTAGAAAACGGAAAATCAACCAGAAAAATAGTAATTACTATTTCTTAATTTCAAAGTGTTCAGGAGCTCTGTTTATATTTTTAAACCGAACTTCTGAACATTCTGTTCCCATTCAAATTCACCAAACTGTACCCATTCGTTTCATTTCAAAAAAGATATATTTGCTTACCACTTTTACTCTATTTTGAAAGATTACAAACTTATTTTTGCCGTCATTACAGTAGCTCTTGTTTGGGGCACAACTTTTCTGGCGATCCGTGTTGCGGTAGAAACTATTCCGGCTTGGTTTGTAGCTGGAATTCGACAGTTTTTGGCATCAATGATTATGTTGATCTTCCTACTTTCAAGAAAAGAATTTAAATGGATCGGTTGGAAAAACTTAGGTTATCAGATCATTTTCTCTTCATTAATGTTGGTTGTTGCCAATGGAATGACCACCGTTGCAGAAGAAACCGTATCAAGTAGTTTGGCTTCCCTTATAAGCGCGTCCTCTCCTATCCTAGTTTTTCTGGGAAGTGTGGCAATTGGTTTACAGAAATTTAGTTATAGAGCTTTTCTGGGTGTTTTGATGTGTTTCAGTGGAATATTATTCATTTTCTGGGACGGAATAAAAGACCTCGCCAATCCGGATTACAGAATGGGAATTATTTTCCTTTTTTGCGCTATTTCGGGATGGGCTTCGGGAACGATTTTCACTAAAAAATTAAATATTCAAAGTGGAAATATTTCATTGAATTTATTCTATCAATTTCTATTTGCCGGAATTGTTCAGATCATCTTTGCTTTCATTTTTTCCAACAATTATAATTTCGAAAATTGGACTTTAAAAAGTATTTCTGCAATGATATACCTATCAGTTTTCGGTTCTGTGGCTGCATTTTTTGCTTTCCATTATGCTTTAACCAAGATCTCGCCCGTTCAGGTTTCAATATTAGCTTATTTCAATACCATTATTGCTATTTTTCTAGGATGGCTCATTATGGATGAAAATATTACTATTAAATTTATCATGGCTGCCGTTTTAATTATCATGGGAGTTTTTATTATTAATTATAAACCTGAGATGTTTAGAAAACAGAAAGTTGTATAATTTTTATTAACTAAAACCTCCTATTTTCGGGAATTCAATTTCATCATTTGCGTTTTTTTGCTTATATTGTTTAGACCAATATACTCAGTATGCTAAAAAACACACTATTTATACTTCTGGCAATTCCATTCTTTTTTGTAAGCTGTAATGATAAGGAAAAAGAGAGCAGTCTCATTTCCAGAGAACAGCAATTACTTCAAAAAGAGAAACTCTTTGCCCAAAAAGAATCTGAATATCAGGCACTATTAAAAATGAGAGACAGTATTTTTTCAAAGAAAGATTCTGTTAAAATCGTGATGTGGCCTACAGAAATTTCCGGAGACTGGACAGGAAAAGTAATTTGTACAGAATCCAACTGCAGCGATTATGTCGTTGGAGATCAGCGTATAGATACCTGGGAATTTGATAATGATTCTACTCAATTGGTCACCAAAATTATCAACAATAATAATCTTGTAAGATTGTACGCAGGTAAATTCGATCATAACGAAATAAAGCTTAATTTCAAAACAGATTCTACCGCCAAAAAGAAGGTAGAAATGAATATTTTATTGAATGATATTTCTGACAACAAAATCAGAGGTACCAGAACCGTAACGGTAGACAATAGCTGTCTGGCCAAATTCTCTGTCGAGTTAGTACGTTCCACAAAATAAACACCTATGATCTTACTAAGCATACATAATCTGAGCCTTCCCATAGAAGATCCGGTATTAAAGTTCCTGTTGGTTCTTATCATTATTCTCGCCGCGCCGCTTTTGTTGAATAAAATAAAAGTCCCACATTTATTAGGACTTATCATCGCAGGAGCTGTGATCGGACCAAACGGCTTTAATGTTCTATCAAGAGACAGCAGTATTGTCGTGACCGGGACTACCGGTTTGCTGTACATTATGTTCCTTGCCGGACTTGAAATTGACATGGGAGATTTTAAGAAAAACAAATGGAAAAGTCTCACTTTCGGAATTTACACCTTTGTTGTTCCTTTTATTTTAGGTTTTCTGGGCGGATATTATCTTTTACATTTTAATATTTTAACGTCCGTACTTTTTGCCAGTTTATTTTCATCACATACTTTGATAGCCTATCCTTTGGTTAGCAAGTTGGGAATTGCAAAAAATCTGGCCGTGAATATTACCGTTGGCGGAACAATGATCACAGATGTTCTTGCCCTTTTGGTTCTTGCTGTCGTGGTAGGAATGTCGCAGGGAGATGTCGGGACTGCATTTTGGGTAAAATTATCGGTTTCGTTTATCGTTTTCGCTCTTATTGTTTTGTTGATATTCCCGATGATTGGGCGCTGGTTCTTCAAAAAAGTGGATGATAAGATTTCACAATATATTTTTGTATTAGTGATGATTTATCTGGCAGCAATGTTGGCAGAATTGGCAGGTGTAGAAGCCATTATTGGGGCATTTTTTGCAGGTTTGGCTTTAAACAGACTTATCCCGCACACTTCTTCGTTGATGAACAGGGTTGAGTTTGTCGGGAACGCCATTTTTATTCCTTTCTTTTTGATCAGCGTAGGAATGTTGATCGATTTTAAAGTTTTCTTTGAAAGTTTAGAAACCCTTGAAGTAGCCGGAATTATGCTTATTGCTTCCATCGGAGGAAAATATATTGCGGCTGTGGCAACTCAGAAAACATTTCGACTTTCAAAAGATGAAGGAAAACTTATTTTCGGATTGAGTTCTGCTTCTGCTGCTGCAACATTAGCTTCTGTAATGGTTGGTTATAACATCATTATTTCCGAAACCGAAACCGGAGAACCGATAAGATTATTAAATGAACATGTTTTGAACGGAAGTATTTTATTGATTCTTGTTTCGTGTACAATTTCATCATTTATATCGATGGCGAGTGCCCAAAAAATTGCAGAAAGCGACAATGAAGATACCGTTTCGGGAACGAACCATGAAGAAGAAAATATTCTGTTGGCCATTAATCATGAAAAAACTGTGGAAAGAATGGTCAATCTCGGGATTTTAATAAAGGCTCATTCCAATACCGAAGATCTATTTGCATTGAATGTTATTAATGAAGATAAAAATGAGTCTTCCGTAAAAAATGCAGAGAAATTATTGCATCAGGCAACCGATGCAGCCGCTGCCGCAGATGTGAAATTGCAGGCTTTGAAAAGATATGACAATGACGTCATCAACGGTGTACACAACGTCATCAAAGAACAAAATATCACAGATTTGATCATCGGATTGGAAGATGAAAAAGGCTTCTCCCCTTCTTTTGTCTATAATCTTTACAACGGTTATCTACAAAATGATGATGTGAATGTGTTAGTATATCATGCGGCACAACCTCTTTCAACTATCAAAAAATATGCAGTGATGATTCCTCAAAATGCTCATAAAGAAGCCGGATTTTTCCATGCCCTTCTCAGAGTTTGGAATATTGCCAGAAACTCCGGTGCTACGGTAGTTTTTTATACTCCTGAAAATATTTTGGAGATTTTACAAAAGATCATTAAAAAAGCCAATATTGAAGCTGAATTTATCATCATGAACAATTGGCGAGACGGAGAAAAAACCGCTGCACAATTAAAAGAAGATGAAGCGTTAATCGTTTTAATGGCGAAAAGAGGAATGCAGTCTTACATTCCACAAATGAGAATTATCCCGGAATTATTGAATAAATATTTAAATAATAACAATTATCTTCTTATTTTCCCGTTTTCGGAATTTGATAAAAATAATCCCGAAATACGATCTGTAGGAAATCATGGAGATTTTGTGGAGATCGGGAATGTTATTCAAAAGATTTTTAAGTAAAAACTATTTTATGAATTTAAAGTTTATAATTTTCATTGTATTATTTTTCCTATTCTGTGGCTGTAAAAAAGAAAATATCTCAGGGGCAAACTCAAAAGAAGTCATTCCAAAAGAAGTAAAATATGGTAAAACTTTCTTTGATTACGATCAAATTGATTATTACTCGATTAATTTAGGAGAAGGGAAAATTAAAGAGTTATATGAAAATCAGGATAAATCAAAAGTAGATAAATACAAATATACAGTCACTATTGATGAAACTCCTGAAACTATCACAGATCTTGATTTTTTAAATTATATGGAAATGATAGGTTATGTAAAAAAGAAAATAGACAAATCTAAATTCCCTCAAATCAACAAAATATTTGTTGAAAAAACAGCAAGTGACGGCTATGCGGCGGCTTGTATACCTGTTTTCAGGGATATATTGATATTCAAAAAACAAGAAAAAGTAATTGGAATTGCAAAAATATGTTTTAGCTGTCACCAATACAGAATTATTGGAACTCATGCTAATAAAGAAAACTTTGGAACAAATAACGATTATGAAAAACTTGAATTTATTTTAAACTCAATTAAATGAAAAAGACCATAATAATTATAGTTTCAATACTTCTTCTATTTGTAATTGCATTCACCGTTTATTGGAATTTACCTATTGAAATTACCCGAAAATCTGATGTACAATTTGGAAATCAATTAATCGAAAATATTGAAGCTTATAAAACAATCAATAAAAAACTTCCTGAAAATCAAGATTTAAAAACACTTGAAAAATTAGGTTTCAAAAAAGAAAATCAAAGTACAAAACCCAATTATGCAACAGATAATCAAGGTACGTACGAATTGATTTATATGGATGAATTTGATGGACCTTATCTGATGTGGAATTCTCAGGAAAAAAAATGGACGATCGATTATCCGAAAATTCATGAATAAAAAAAGACTGCTTTTCAGCAGTCTTTTCGTTTATTATTAAGCAAGTTAAGCAATTACTCTTACCATTTCTTTCACCTTCACCAATTTCTCCATCAGCTCTTCTTTTGAGTCTGCCAATACATTGATGTGACCCATTTTTCTTCCGGGTTTGGTTTCAGTTTTTCCATAAAGATGAACGTAGGTTTTTGGCATTTTCAGTACATCGTCCATTCCTTCATAAATTACTTTTCCTTCAAATCCTTCTGCGCCGACTAAGTTTAACATTCCACTGAAAGTTAGAGAATCAGTATCTGCTAAAGGTAAGTTTTTCACCACGCGGTACATTTGTTCGAACTGTGAATTAGCATTTCCCTCCTGACTTTGATGTCCTGAATTATGCAATCTTGGAGCCGTTTCGTTTACCCAGATTTTTCCTTCCTGATCTAAAAATAATTCGATCGCAAAAAGTCCGGGAGAATTTACAACTTCTAAAAATTTCTCTGTAATGGAATCAATCTGTTTCTGAATATCTTCACTTAAGAAAACCGGACAGATATTGAAATCCAATAAATTAAGTTTCGGATCTGCAACCATTTCCGTTACGGGAAAAGTCTTTGTTTCTCCGTTTTCATTTCTTGCAACAATTACAGAAAGTTCTTTATCAATATCAACTAAGCTTTCAATCACAGAAGCTTCCTGCCAAAGGTTTTGAAGATCAATTTCATTTTTAATTACCTGAACTCCTTTTCCGTCGTATCCACCCGTATTCATTTTTTGAACAAAAGGTAACGGCATTGTAATTTCTTCATCCCTGTTCCAAACTACCTGAAATTCAGGACTTGGAATGTTATGCGTTTTATAAAATTCCTTTTGAAGGATTTTTTGTTGAATAGTTTTAATAATATTAGAATTCGGAACTACTTTTACGCCTTGCTTTTCAAGTTCAGCCAAAGCTTCAGCATTTACATGTTCGATTTCAATTGTTACAACCTCTTTATCTTTACCGAAATTCAAAACCGTTTCATAATCATTGAAATTTCCTTGCGTAAAGTATGAGATGTTGTGACAAGGTGCATCAGAAGCGGGATCAAGCGTATAAAACTGATCATCATATTTCAATGCTTCCTGAATCAACATTCTTCCTAATTGTCCTCCTCCTAAAATTCCTATTTTCATTCTTTCTTTTTATTTTTTTCTATTAGATTTAATTTAAAGCTAATTTTATTTTAAACTTTATCGATTTTCAGATATCCCAATCCAATTTCATTTTCCTGATTTTCGGCATCGGATTTAATTAAAACAATCGAATATTTTTCTTTCATTTTTTCGGGCAGAATGTCATTTACATTAAAAATATCATCAATGTCTACTCCATGCTTATCGTCGACATGGCTTACAGCGCCTTCAAAACCCATTGTTTTATAAAACTCTGTATTTTTCGCTCTTTTAATGATCTCTCCCATCGATTTTCCGACCATCAAATGCTGTTCGTGAAATTCCTCAAAATGACCTCTTTTATATCCGCCTAAATTCAGGAAATACAATTGATCTTCTGAAGTTTCATCATTTTTTTCAACAATTTTCACCTCATAGCCATCTGCAAACTGTACTTTCTGATGACAATCTAGGTGAATTTTACCGTCTGCTTCCTTCCAAAAATCCTTCATATCCGGAACTAAATCTTTCAGGCTTTCCGCAATTCCGAAAAAAACATCATGCTGCTCAATATTTCTACCTTTAGGAGTTGCTCCCAAAATGACATAAAATAAATTCATTTCTCTCTACGTTTCTGCAAAATTACGTTAAAATAATCTTTTTTAAAAGTTTGTCAGACAACGCCAATAGTTTTATATTTGTAGCATGTCAGAAATCATTATTCTCTTTCTTGGAGCCATTTCGGCAGGGCTTTTAGGTTCGCTTACTGGTTTAGGAGGAGGAGTTATCATCATCCCTTTATTAACGCTGGGTTTCGGCGTTCCTATGCATTACGCAATCGGTGCTTCATTAATATCTGTGATCGGAACTTCTTCCGGTGCGGCCGTTGCTTTCGTTAAAGAAGGCTTCACCAATATGAGGATCGGAATGTTTTTGGAGATCGGAACAACAGCCGGCGCCATCATTGGAGCCTTAGTTTCGGGGATGCTAAATCCGAATACATTGGGAATTATTTTCGCAAGTATTCTTATTCTGACGGTTATTTTAAATCTTAAAGGAAAGCCCGACCATCAGGAACCTGTAATAAAAGGAAGTTTGGAAGAAAAACTGAAGTTATTCGGAACATTTCCTGACAAAGGCGTTTTGAAAAGCTATTCTGCAAGAAATACAGTTCCCGGATTTTTGATGATGATGTTTGCTGGGGCGATGTCCGGATTGTTAGGAATCGGTTCTGGGGCATTGAAGGTTTTGGCAATGGATAATATGATGAAACTACCTTTCAAAGTTTCTACCACGACAAGTAACTTTATGATTGGTGTAACTGCTGTTGCAAGTGCGATGATTTATTTCCAGAGAGGTGAAATTATTCCTGTAATTGCCGCTCCGGTATTGGTTGGCGTTGTAGTCGGAAGTTTCATCGGATCAAAAACATTAATGGTTTCTAAGACAAAAAAACTGAAAACATTCTTCGCAATTGTGATCACGATTTTGTCGATTTATATGATGTATAACGGTATCAATAAAAGTTTCAGATAATGAGAAAGAATTTCACTGATGTAGATCTGAACCGTTCCGTTGGAAATCTTCTGAGACTGGGCGTTATTTTATCTGTATTGACTTCAATGATTGGTTTTATCAAACTTTTTCTTGAAGGCTTTGAAATGCCTAAAAAATACACGAGTTTGGATGTAGGTTCTTCTTCCGAAAAGGTTTGGGGACAATTCTGGCATTCCCTGTGTGCAGGAGAAGGAATGGCCATTATTCAATTGGGAATTCTTATTCTGATCATCACTCCTTTGATGAGAATCGTTTTTGCCTTGATAGGTTATCTTAAAGAAAAAGACTACGTATATGTAGTCATTTCTTCGATTGTTTTAGCCATTATGGCGATCAGTTTCTTTACAGGTTATGCTCATTAATTTAATCTCTTAAACTTACATTTCATAAAACTCTAAGGGCAATTTGTCCGGATCTTGGGTAAAGAAAAATTCTTTTCCGGTGAATTCATCGATTCTTATTTCTTCACAGTTTAATCCTTTTTGAATTAATTCCTGACGTTTTTCGTTTACATTTTCAACCGAAAAAGCCAAATGCCTTAAACCACATGATTCCGGTCGGGACGGTCTTTCGGGTGGATTTGGAAATGAAAATAATTCGATTACGTAATGTTCTCCGATGGCTAAATCGAGTTTATATGATTGCCTTTCTTCACGATAAACTTCACGAATGATATTTAATCCTATTACTTCTGTGTAGAATTTTTTGGAAACTTCATAATCTGAACAAATGATGGCGATATGATGTATTTTCATTTTTAAATTTATTTTAAATTCTCACAGTTTTCTTTTCTTCTGGTATCAATTAAATATTGAATTTTCCAGACATTATTCTGTTTTACCAATTGAAAACTGTTCGCTCCACAATGTAAGAATTTTCCTTTATAATAGAATTGATACGGCGTAAAAACACTCGCTAAATTTCCGTCAACATGAATCGCTTCAATGGTTATTCTTTCATCAAGATCATCTTTTGAAACTTTAGAAATTGAAGAAATAAAATCTGGAATATTATCTGTTTTCACCGTTCCGTCTTTAGTAATTGTTTGAAGAATAGCGCTTTCCGAAAATACAGATTTCAACAACTCAGGATCTGCATTTTTCATGGCAAGAAATAAATTTCGGATAGGCTTTTCAACATCCTGATTTTGAGACTGCTGTCCAAAACAAAAAGTACTTAATAATAAAGTGAGAGCTACTATTTTATTCATATTATTTTTCGGTTAAATCATACAGAATAAAAATAGGAAAATAAAATATAAACCGTACATCAATTTAAAAACTAAAATCATACTTTTAACCCTTTATTCAAGAAATATGTGGAATGTTTATCTGATCTTAGTTGTACTGTTATTAATTTTAACGCTTTTGCCTAAAATTCAAAATTCACATTGGATATTTAGAGTTCCTGAATTTGGAAAGATCCAAATCACTTATTTCATTATTATTACATTTATTTTAGGCTTTTTGGCTGATTCTCATTCAGAATATTTCTGGTATTTTCAAGGTTTTTTAGGATTGATGCTTGTTCATCATGGCGTTATCTTGGTAAAATATACTCCTGCTTATCCTGTGAAAAAACATTCAAGACAGGAGAAATCATCTCAAAAGATACATTTTATTTCAGCGAATGTGTATCAATTCAACACAGAATACAGCAGATTTATCAAATTAATAGAAAAACATAAACCCGAAGTTTTTCTGACAATGGAAAGCAACAAAGATTGGGAAAAAGCGATGCAGTCTTTGGAAAAAGACTATCCCTATCATCATAAAGTAACGCTGGAAAATACTTACGGTATGCATTTTTATTCAAAAATAGAAATAAAGGAAGCTAAAACACATTATTTTGTTGCTGATGATATTCCGAGTATTGAAGTTCATTTAATGACTGAAGATGGATTTTCATTTGTCTTTTTCGGGGTTCATCCACCACCGCCAAGTCCTACTGAAGAGGAAACTTCAAAAGAAAGGGATGGTGATTTATTGAGTACCGCAAAACGCGTAACAAAAATTGATAAGCCCGTAATTGTTGTGGGAGATTTTAATAATGTTGCGTGGTCAAAATCGTCTATATTATTCAGAAAAACGAGTCATTTGATTGATCCTAGAATCGGTCGTGCTTTTGTTTCAACGTTTCATGCAAAATATCGAATGTTGAGATTTCCGATTGATCTGATGTTCCATAGTGAAGATATCTTTATTGAAAAACTTACAACTTTAGAGAATTTCGGTTCTGATCATCTCCCCGTTTATTGTGAGTTTTTTATAGATCACCACAATGATCAGCAGGAAGAAAGAATAGAACAAGCAACTACAGAAGAAAAAATTCAAGCTGAGGAAATGATTCAGAAAGGAAAAGAAGAGGATGGAGAGCGTGATGCGGTTGTGACTGAGGATTAATTTTAATATGTTTTGACTAAAGTCAATCGTATTTCTACACAACAAAAACGGGCTAAATCCCGTTCCTATTGATACTTAAGTATATTTTTTTATTGTAATTAAAACTTCATAATATCCTTCACTACTCCATTGTTTTGGGTGTGTTGTAATAATTCAGCTTCGATAAATGATTTAATTTTTTCTTCAGAACCGTCATTCGGGAATAAAAGATGAACGTTTGCACCTGCATCCAATGTAAAGAATAAAGGTAAATTTGTTTCTCTTCTAAAATCCCAGATCTTGTTGATCACTTCCAGTGTTCCAACTTTCATCAAAATAAAAGCAGGATCGCTCATCATCATCATTGCATGAAGCGTAAGAGCTTCATGTTCAACTAATTTGATAAAACTTTGTAAGTCACCACTTTTAAGAATTTCAATCATCGGAATGAAATTTTCTCTCGCTTCCTGAAATCTTCTTTCTGCATATGGATTTGTATTCATCAAACCGTGTCCAACCGTTGAAGAAACTGTTTTTTGACCTTCATGAATCAACAAAACCCAATCATTAAAATCCTTGAAGATCTCATGAATTTCATCATCCGGATATTGTACGGCATATAAATCTGAACTGCCTTTAACCTGAGATTGTCCCCAAACAACCAGTCCATTGTAAAGACTTCTGCAAGCACTTCCGCTTCCTAATCTAGCCAGAAATGACGCTTTTTTTAGTGATTCTTCATCAGATGTTTTTTCAGAAAAAACTTCATCCAATTTCATCAGACATTTTGCAATCGCTCCAAATCCTGAAGCTGAACTTGCTATTCCTGAACTGTGTGGAAACGTATTTTCTGTTCTGATGATGTATTTTCCTTCTAAAATCCAAGGCAAATATTGGTCGATATTTTTAAAATATTTTTCGATCTTTTCAGCAAATTTTATTTCTTCATTTCCTGCTAAAAAAGTTTGTACAGAAAATGGTTCTCCAGCTAAAAATTCTACTGTCGTATTGGTTTTACAATGATTTAAAGTATAACTGATACTCGGATTTGCAGGAATCTGATTATCATATTTCCCCCAATATTTAATTAAGGCAATATTCGACGGACAGCTTTCTGAAACTGTTTGTGAGCTTATCGTAAAGTCTTCTTTTCCTAAAAATTCTTGTGTTGTCATAATCTAATTTAAAATGATAAAACTTGTTTTTTAAACCACAAATAGCACAAATGCTTTTCACAAATTTCACTATATGCTGTGACCTTTCATCGTTTTATTTAATACATTTTCTCAATAATATCTGCATATTTTTTAAGAACTACGTTTCTCTTTACCTTCAAAGTCGGCGTGATCTCGCCTGTGTTGATATCGAATTCTGCAGGCATCAAGGTGAATTTCTTCACTTTTTCGTAATCAGACAAATCACGTTGCAGTTCATTGATTTTGTCTTTGTATAAATGAATAATTTCCTCTTTTTTCACCAATTCTTCCCAATTGGTAAACGGAATATTATTTTTCTTAATATAATCTCCTAAAAACTCAAAATTAGGAACAATCAGAGCCGAAACAAACTGTCTTCCCTCTGCGATCAAAACAATCTGACTTATATAATTATTGTTGGTCAAAAGGTTTTCGATCTGCTGTGGAGCGATGTATTTTCCGTTGGAAGTTTTCATCAGATCTTTGATTCTATCTGTAATGATCAGATTTCCTGCATCATCAATCTTTCCTGCATCACCAGTTTTAAACCAACCATCTTCCGTGAAAACTTTTTGCGTTTCTTCAGGCTTGTTGTAGTACCCTTTCATGATACCGTTTCCTTTAGCCTGAATTTCATCGTTTTCTCCGATTCTGATTTCAACTCCCGGCAAAGGTTTTCCGCTTGTTGCGTGTTCAAAATTCGTTAAAGGGAAAAGTGTCAAAGTTGCCGTAGTTTCTGTTAAACCATAACCTACCGTAACGTGAATTCCAACCGATTCGAAGAATCTAGTTACTTCGGGAGACAAAGAAGCTCCGCCACAAGGCAGGAACCACAGTCGGCCACCCATTTTTTCTTTGATTTTATTGAAAACAAGCATCTCTGCAACTGATTCTTTTAGCTTTAAACCAAAAGAAACCGGATTTCCATGCTGTCTTAATTCTCCTGTTTGCTTTCCTGTTTCGAGAGCCCAATTGAAGATTTTCTTTTTTAATGGTGAGCCTTCATTGGCCTTTTCTAATACTCCGGCATACACTTTCTGGAAAAATCTCGGAACGGCGCACATCATCGTAGGTTTTACCTCTTCCAATGCTTTTGCAATATTCTTTGGATCTTCCAGAAAATACACTCTCGCCCCTCCGTACAAACAAAGTAAGCTCCAGCATCTTTCGAAAACGTGACTTAATGGTAAAAATGCCAATGAAAGCTCTTCTTCGAAATTTTTAAACTTAAAAAATTCAAAATGAGCATCGAAAGCTTTGATGAAATTTCCGTGCGTCAACATTACGCCTTTTGGTGTTCCGGTAGTTCCTGAAGTATAAATCAATGTTGCTACATCTTCGTATTCTTTTTTGCAAAATTCTAATTTTGAAGAAGCTTTTGCAATAAAGTCTTCCAGATAAAAACTGCTGAATTCTTTTTTGATCCACACTGCTTTTTTAGAAACAATGATGGTTTGAAGAGTATTTTCTTCTTTATGTAAAACCTCCAGACAAGCATCATATTGCGCCTGATCTCCAACCAAAATAATTTTAGCCTGAGAATCATTGATGATATATTCTGCCTGTTCAGCGTTATTTGTTGAATAAATAGGAACCGTAATCGCTCCGATAGAAATGGCAGCCAAATCAAAAATCATCCACTCAGAAGAATTGTCTGAATAGATCGCGACCTTATCATTTTCCTGAATTCCTGCATTTTTCAGAGCATTGGCTGTTTTGAAAATCATTTCACCAAATTTCTTCCAGCTCAATTCCTTCCAGCCCTCTTTTTTCTTAAAACCAATGGCTGATTTTATGGGATGCTTTGCTACATTTTTATTGATAATTGCCTCTGCAAGATTCATTTATTTATTCAGCTTTTTGTCGTTACTATAATTATTAAGATGAAAATCAACACTTTCCTGTACGGGAACGAACTGATAATTCAGCTTTTCTTTAATTTTTTGATTGGAAATGGTATTCAGTGAAGTTACCGCTTCAATATTAGATCGGGTTGCCATTTTTAATTGTGGAATTAGCCATCCGAAAAAAATATTCAGCCATCTTGCCAAATTCAGTTGAGTATTGGAAAGAATTTTAGCGTCTTTCAAACCTAATTTATTTCTGACATAATTCCCCAAATCTGCATATTTTTTATTTTCAGAAATAAGAATAAAACGTTCTCCGAAAATATTCTTTTCCATTAATTCGATTGAAATTTTTGCTACATCAAAAACATCTACATAAGACGTTCCTCCTGAAAAGTTAAAACTATTCTTTTCAAAAGTTGAAAAAAGTTCGCCGCTGCTTTGGCTCCAATTTCCGCTTCCGATGATGATTCCGGGATTGATGATAATTGTATTTAAACCTTCCGCAGAAGCTCTCCAAACCTCCATTTCAGATAAATGTTTGGAAATTGCATACGCAGAATGTTCTATTTTCGGATTAAAATCAGACTCTTCATCCAATTCTCCTTTTTCATTAAAACCGTCTAAAACCGCAATAGAACTTACATGTAAAAATTTCTTAACATCGGAACCTTGACAGGCGAATAAGAGGTTTTCTGTACCTTTAATGTTAATATGGTACATTTCTTTCTCATCTTTAGGATTAAAACTTACTTTTGCAGCGCAGTGATAGACCTCATCTACTCCTTTCAAAGCATCTTGCAGAGAATTAATATCATTAAAATCTACATCGATCCATTCAATTTTATTAAAAAAATCGTCGGCACTTTCCGTATAAAATGTATACGAATGTTTTACTTCCTTTATATTGCTTGTAGGTCTTTTCGCAGCACGAACGTTTTTGCCCTTTTTAAGAAGCTCTAAAACAATTACTCTGCCTAAAATTCCGGTGGCACCCGTTACAAAAACCATCAATTATATTTCTACTTGATTGTTGACTAAATTATGACAATATTTTTTATTCAGCAATTCTTCATTTTGTTAAATAATTACCTAAAAATTGTATCTGCAAATTTGCGATTTTTAAAGGACAATTTCGGCCTAGTTTACTATTTAATTAATGAATTTGTTTAAATTTTAATGGAAAATATTTTGTTGGAGAAATCGCAAAGGCGCAAGGTTTTTATTCTTCATGCTATTTCTAAGGTGCAAGAAAATCTAAGATTTTCAGCAAGCGTTAAGTTTTATATTTTGGCTAAAGGCTTTATTGGGATTAAAATAAGAAAACGGGCTAAAGCCCGTTCCTATTGATATAAATTCTTGTGTAATTCGTGGAATTAATTTGTGATTTTTGTGTTTAAAAATCTAAGCTAAAACCATATTATTTCTTCTCGGAGCTTTGTCGCACAACACATCTGCGATGCTTTTTGAGATAAGATTTCCTTCTGTTAGATTATCCAACCAGAAAAACTCTCCCGCTGCATTGATCTCGATGAAATAATAGTCATCTTCAGGGGAAACGATGATGTCTAATGCTCCATAATCAACTTTGTAAACATCTAAAAGCTCTAAAACCTTTTCTTCAACATCTTTCGGAAGTTCGGTTGGAAGCCATTTATCAATTAAATTAACGCCATCTTTTCTCCAATCAACTTTGGCATCTTCAAATTGTTGAGAATCGATTTCAAAAGCATAAACGTCCTGACCAACAACGGTTACACGAAGTTCTCTTTTCTTTTGAATCATTTTCTGAAACTGCATCGGGCAGTATAAAAGTGACTCTAATTCTTCAAATTTATCTTCTTTAACAACGTTGGTGAACACAACACTTTCAACTCCATCTTCATAAATGGCGAATCCGGTCTGCATTTTTGCAACGACATTCTTGTGTTTTATGATAAACTGTTTTGCTTCTTCTGGATTATTAGTTAAGCAAGTTGCAGGAATTTTTAACCCAATTTTATCTGCTATTTTAAGCTGTTCTTCCTTGCTGTCTAACCTTCTGTAAACACTTGGTTTCCCCAAAGAATAACAATCAAAAGATTCAAGAAAACCGAAAAGCGTGTTGCGGATCTCTCCCATTGCCGCTCCATAGAATTTAGAATCCATTTCTTCTTTCAAACCGTTTCCGATATTGTAAGCTCTTCTGTACCAAACCGCTGCAACATCATCCACACGGATTTTCGCATCAGCAGTTTCAAGATAACTCACCCATTCTCCATCTTGGAAAATAGTGGATAATTTATTTTGTAAAGGATATAAATCGACATCGAAACGAATCACTTCACAGTTATTTTTTTCAATATATTCTGTTACTTTTTCGATTGAAAAATTATCTCCAGTATGCGTAATTATTAAAATTTTATTCATTGGTTATTTATTCTTTTTATAAGGTTATCGGCTATTCTTTCTGCAATGGGAAAATTGAGTTCTTTTTGCAGCATTCCCCACTCTCCCTGCGGATTTACTTCAAGAAAATAATATTTTCCATTTTTTCCTTTGATCATATCGATTGCTCCGAGATACAGTTTCATTTCCTTCATCATAGAAGTTAAATTTACTTTAATTTCTTCCGGAAGATCATATTCTGACCAAAGAAAATTTCCCTGAACAATTCTCCAATCGGCATTTTCACTGTTGTTTATCTTACCCGTGAAAAATTCGCCGTCAACATATACAATTCTCAGTTCGTATTCTTTTTCAATATAAGGTTGGAAAATCATTGGACAATAAGCAATGTCAGCAATGTGTTCTAAATTATTTTCATCAATAATGGTTGTTGAAAGAAAATTTTCCCCATTCATCGATTTTGTAATGACACCGTGAAGTTTTGCCACAGCTTTCCCATCACAGTTTTCATGAAAAAAGGTTAAAATCTTTTCTTCATCGTTTGAAAAAAGCGTTTTTGGGATGGTTAGATTAAACTTTTTAGCAATTTTAAGCTGATACATTTTGTTTCCATCAATCTTATTTTCAGATCCATATGGATTAATCCACGGGAGATCTTCCAAAATCGTGAAAAGATTGTAGCGAAGACTTCCGTATTCCTTCAGGAAAATTTTCTCGTAATCTTCATCAAGATCATCAGGAACAGTAATTCGCCAGGATTTTCTGTGCCATACAGCTTGTATATCTTTAGAATTTAAGACATTTCCAAACTCATCAGTCAGTTCAAATGAATCTTCATTAATGCTGATTTTCTGAAAATCATTAAGATGATCAGAATTAAGCCTGAAATAAGGGATATTTTTGGATCTCAGATAGTCGAAAAAGAGATCGATATTATAAAAATCGTTGGAATGAGTAATACAGAGAATCATTTGCCGCGTTTTATTAAAAAAGGAAACTTAAAGTTTAAGTTCCCTTTTAAATATGATTTTGTTAATATGTTTTAATTATAAAAACAACTCATTTTTATATAACCGGAGCATCATCATCTCCGTCAGATGGATATTTCTGAGTCTGAGCCATGTCATACTGAGGCTTTGTAACGGTATCTAATACTGGTTTTGTAACCGTATCTCTTTCAGGAATTGTGATATCCGTTCCTCCTGTTACTGTTTGAGGATCTTTAAGTTGTTTTTCTAGAAAAGAGGCAAAAAATGGCTTCTTTTTTGAATTTTCGTTTTTCATAATGTTTAGTTTGAGTTTGATTGTATTTAAATTGAATAAATCTTATTCCAATTCTCCGGATTCGTCACTATCAGAAGGATATTTCATTGTTACCTGATCATTTTGTCTATTGGTAACAGTATCTCTAAGAACTGATGTTGTTGGAGAATCCTGAAGTGCCGTCGTTATTGCTCCTCCTTTTACCGTTTGAGGATCCTGAATTTGCTTCTCTAAAAATGATGCAAAAAAGGGCTTCTTTAAATTTTTGTTTTTCATAATCCTTTTAGTTTGATGTTAAAAATTATGAAGCTTCTCCTGTTTCGTCGCCGTCAGAAGGATATTTCATTGTTACGTTGTCATATCCAGGCTTTGTAACAGTGTCTTGAAGCGCTGTTGTCACATTATCAAGAAGTTCTGAAGTCATAGCTCCTCCTTTTACTTTGTCAGAATTATTGATTTGCTTCTCTAGAAAAGACGCAAAAAACGGCTTCTTTAAGTTTTTGTTTTTCATGGTTTTTGAATTTGGTTTTAGTTTTAATTATTCAACAGAATCATCACCATCCGAAGGATACTTCATGGTTACGTGATCTAATCCAGGTTTTGTAACACTATCCGAAAGTGCAGATGTAACGTTATCTTTCGTAGGAATTGTAACAGAATCTTCAAGAGCTGTTGTTATTTCCTGACCTCCGTTTACTTTTTCCGGATTCTTAACTTGTTTCTCTAAAAACGAAGCAAAAAACGGTTTCTTTGAATTTTTCTGTTTCATAAGTTTATATTATTAGTTATTTGGTAAAACTAAATTACAAAAAATTCAACACCAGGAGAAATAAATATATTATTTAATAAAATTTTAACACAAATTCAACAATTGTAGAATTAAATTAATTTAAACCTAAAAATTCTCTAACAACATTCGCAAAATCAACAGGATTTTCTGCCTGAACCCAATGTCCTGCATTTTTCACCGTAACAATTTTAGCTTTCGGAAATTGCTGCTTGATCCCAAACTCATCCTGAGGAAGAATATAATTTGATTTCTCACCTGAAATAAATAATGCTTCTCCCTCAAAAACACCAAATTTGATGGCATTGGATACAAATTCTGTATATTTTTCAGATAAAGTTTTCAAATTAAACCTCCAGTTTAGTTTTTTATCATCATCCCAATATAAATTTTTAGCCAAAAACTGAATGGTAGATTTTTCAGGAATATATTGTGTTAAAACAGCTTCAACTTCATTTCGAGAGTTTACAGTATTAAAATCAACCGTTTCCAACGCTTTGATAATCCCTTGATGATGTGGAGGATATGCTTTCGGAGAAATATCAACAACAATTAATTTATCAACCTTTTCGGGATATTTTATTGCGAACTGCATTACCGCTTTTCCACCCAAAGAATGTCCTAGAATATGGGCTTTTTCGATTCCGTAATGGTTCATATAATTGGTGATATCGTCAGCTAAATCATCATGCGACATACTCTCGGAATGAAAGCTTCTTCCATGATTTCTAAGATCAATTAAATGAACGGGCAACTGCTCGCCAAGGTCTTTTCCAAAGCTTCCCCAATTGTCGAGCATTCCGAACAATCCGTGAAAAACCAAAAGCGGTGTAGACGAAAGATTTTCGCCAAATATTTTTGAATGTAGAATTTCCATAAGTTTTTATATAAGATGTTAGAAGTTAGAAACTAGATATTAGTAAAATGCACTGAAATACTAACGTCTAATTTCTAACTTCTAGTTTCTAATTATTCCATTTTGCCAATCTCTTTAAATACACCTGAATTGTATTTTCCATTCCCATGTACAAAGCTTCAGAAACCAAAGCATGACCGATGGAAACTTCCAATAAATTCGGGATATTATCTGCAAAATATTTTAAATTTCCTAAGCTTAAATCGTGACCTGCATTGATTCCTAAACCAAATTCATTTGCAACAACTGCGGTGTCATAATAAGGTTTTATAGCCTGTTCTTTATTTAGTAAATAATTTTTCGCGTAAGCTTCTGTGTATAATTCTATTCTATCAGCCCCGGTTTTTGCAGCATATTCTACCAATTCCGGTGTTGGATCAAGGAAAACAGAAGTACGGATTCCTGCATTTTTAAATTCAGCAATGATTTCTGTAAGAAAATCTAAGTGCTTTCTTGTATCCCAGCCTGCATTTGAAGTAATGGCGTCATCTGCATCGGGAACTAACGTTACCTGCTCAGGTTTTACTTCCAAAACCATATCGATAAACTCTCTGTGTGGATTTCCTTCAATATTAAATTCTGTCGTCACCAAAGGCTTCAGATCATAAACATCTTTTCTTGTAATATGTCTTTCATCCGGTCTTGGATGGATCGTAATTCCCTGTCCGCCAAACTCCTGAATTTTAATTGCAGCCTCCGTTACACTTGGCGTTTCGCCTCCTCTTGCATTTCTTATCGTTGCAATTTTATTAATGTTTACACTTAATTTTGTCATTTTTTAATCTGTTTTTAAGTTGGAAGATGGATGCTGGGAGTTGGAAGTCTATTACAACTCTGCATATTTCTATCTATGCCTACTTTTAAATATTTACAATGGAAGATTTATGCGGAATGAAGAAAAACTTCTAGCTCCCAGCATCCATCTTCCTACTTTTTATACTTTTATACTCACCTGCATTACCTGCAAATCAAATTCTTTGGAAGCAACCAGTAAATGGTCAAAAATATCGGCTTGGATTTGCTCGAAATGCTCCCATTTTGAATCATTTGCAAAACAGTAAATTTCCAATGGCAAACCTTGTGGAGTGATGTCCAACTGACGAACCATCATCGCACCCTCCTGATCAATGTCCGGATCGTTTTCGATATATCTTTGCGCATAATATCTGAAAACTCCGATGTTGGTAAGTTGCCTTCCATTAATGATTTTATCTTTGTGTTCCAGGCTTTCTTTTTCTTTTTTTAATTCGATAATCTTTGATTCCAGATAATCGGAAATTAAATTGATATCCTTTAAACGCTCAATTTCTTCATCATTTAAAAATTTAAAAGAATTGATATTAAAATAGATTGATTTTTTAATTCTTCTCGTGTTAGATTCAGACATTACCTGAAGATTTTTAATCTCAGTCGTCAACAAATCATAGGTTGGAATTGTAGAAATCGTTTTATCAAAATTATTGATTTTTGTCGTCAAAAGGCTTATATCAGCGATATTTCCCTCGATACTGTACTTGGGAATACTGACCCAGTCTCCTACTTTCAAGCTTTTTGAGGTCGCTACATGAATCCCTGTGACAAATCCTAAAATCGTATCACGAAAAACTAATACCAAAACTGCTGTAATAGCTCCTAAACTTCCTACAATTGTGCTCCCTTTTATTCCAAATATAACACAGATTCCAACAATTGAAAAAATGAAAATTCCCAGAATTTTAACGGTTTCGGAAATGGCATTCAAAGCCATGATGTTGTAGAAGTCCTGCTTGATAACGAAGTAATTTCGGAACGCTGTTAGTGATCGATAAAGCATCCCTGCAACGATCAAAACCAAACCAAGATTTACCATTCTTACAATAAAAAATGTGGTGCTTGGTAAATGACCGGTAAAGATGAAACTCTGTATTCCTCCCACAATCGTCAAAGCAATAAAATGAGCTAGAGAATTGGTGACTTTGGATGCTTTAATAGAATTCAGAATAGGATATTTTTCCTGATTATGAAAAAACCGTGAACTGCTATTAATAATCAACTTTAAAATGAAATCAATGATTAAAAATATTCCGATAAGCAAACCGATCTTTATAACAATATGAAGAATAAATTCCATCCCGGATGGCGCTATTCCTGTTATATAGTTATAAAGCACTTCACTCAGTTCCTGAATAAAATTCTTGGTATCTTGTATTTCGTCTTTCATTTACAGCAAATTTAGGAAATTTAAGGGTGATTTTAATCAAAACCTTTCTATCAATTTTCATCCCAAAACGATTTTTTTTTTAATATTTAATAAAAATTATCAATCATTATTTTTAAAATTGTTAAATCCTCTTAAACTTTGATTAATAAATGGAAAATTCGCCAAAAACCATCTTTAAAAATAAATAATATTGAAAATTTATCACATTTTATGATTTTATATTTAATTATTTATTAAATTTGATTAAAACTAAACAAATCAAAATCAATTAGATATGAGAAAACACTACTTATTTATTTTGTTGTGTGTATTCACACTTTTCACCAGTTGTGCAGGAGGAGACGATTCTCCAATAGTTTCCGAAAACGTTGGTTCTACGGTTGTAAAAACCGGAAAACTTACCGGAAAAGTAATGTCACAAAACGGAACCAAACCTATTGGCGGGGCTTCAGTTTTTACTTTTGATGACAAGTATAAAATCTATTACACCACTTCAGACGCAGACGGTAACTTCACGTTGGTAGCTCCGGCTGGAAACCAAACCGTTCATATTCAGACAGGTAACGGTAGTAATTTCCGTACAGAAATTTCTGCAACTGTAAAAGATAATGAAACTTTAAATCTCGATGCCAGTCAAACCAAACTGAATCAGGTTGCAAAAATTGCTTACGTAAAAGGAACGTATGATAAAATTGAAGATATTATTCAGACTTTAGGCTATACCGCCACCGAAATCACCAATAACGATCTTGCTAACCTGACTACTGTTGCACAGTATGACATCATATTTCTTAACTGTGGCTCTAGAAATAATTACTCTTCAAATCCGGGACTTTACACTGTAATTGATACGAATTTAGCCACTTTTGTTGCTAATGGAGGTAGTATTTATGCTTCAGATTGGGACGTTGCCTACTTGGTGGGTGGAACTACCAACACCAATAACTGTTCGCTTTCAGGAGGATTTGTTCCCGACACAAAATTATGTTCTAAAAACATCGGAAATGTAGGGATGGTAGGCGCTACGGTAAATAATGCAGGACTTACAACAGCTTTGGGATTCAATACACTTAGTATCAATTATGATTTAGGTGCATGGCAAAAAATAACTAACTATGATCCAGCATATTGGGAAGTTTTAGTTAAAGAAACTTCATCAAATGATGCTTTGATGATCAGAACCAATCATTTTACAGCAACGGGTGTGCCAACTACTCCGATAGGAAACGCTCCAAATTCAACATTTGTAACGGTTTGTATTACGCTACCGGGAAATATCCAGATCAGTCTTTCAGTTCCTCAGGCGTTAGTTCCTTATTTGGTTGCATTAGGTGCAACAGTGGGGCCTTGCTCAGGATCTTCAACAAGTGGATATATTTATTATACTACTTTCCACAATCATGCTTCAGGAAACATTGGAAACGCTGGCGTAATTCTACAATATGTAATCTTAAACTTATAGTAAATTTTTGACTTATATTGAAAGGTGGCTTTTTTAAGGCCACTTTTTTTTATCTTGCATCTATAATTTTTAAAAATGGATACAACATTAATTAATATTCTCTGTCTTGTTTTATTGTTCCTCGGAATGTTAGGAACTTTCCTTCCTGTTTTACCTGGATTATTATTAAGTCTTTGTGGTTTGCTAATCTATAAATATGGAACTGACGCTGATTTATCCATGATTTACATTTGGGCTTTTGGAATTCTGACGGCAGTTTCTGTCGTTTTAAGTTATGTAATTCCAGCCAAGACCAATCAAAAATATGGTGGAACACGTTGGGGAAGTATCGGTTCGATAATCGGAACTATTGTCGGGATGTTTTTACCAATTCCACTAGGCTTCCTAATTGGAATGTTTGCAGGAGT
Source organism: Chryseobacterium sp. SIMBA_038 (assembly GCF_046535115.1). Taxonomy (NCBI): domain Bacteria; kingdom Pseudomonadati; phylum Bacteroidota; class Flavobacteriia; order Flavobacteriales; family Weeksellaceae; genus Chryseobacterium; species Chryseobacterium sp. SIMBA_038. Next base: position 397,221 of record NZ_JAWRXH010000003.1, on the reverse strand, counting down.
TTTCATCGGAGAACTACTTCATGACAGCAAAGATATGAATAAGGCTTTGAAGTCTACAAAAGGGGCTTTTATAGGATTTATTTACGGAACAGGATTTAGTTTGGTTGTAGGTGTGGCAATGTTTTTGGTAGTAGTATTGAATATGCTTAATATCATTTAAAACAAAAAATCATGCTACATAAAACCATCATATTTGGCTTAGGATTATTGACATTAGCCAACTGCAATGCCCAAAAGGAAACGAAAACCTCAACAAAAAATACGGTGACAGGCGAAATAAAAGACGTAAAATCAATGAATAAGGATGAAAACATCATTTATTTCAATGAGGGAGAAAATAAATTCCTCAAAGAATATGAAATGAATGTCACCTTCAAAGGTATTTCCGAAGACAGTCGTTGTCCTGAGGGCGTCAACTGTATGTGGGCAGGAGTTGCGGTGGCACAGATTGAAGTGATGGGAATTGCAACAAGACCAATGACCGTAAATATCGCCACCACGGAAAATGCAGGAAGAAATTATCATCAATCCACAGATTTCAATGGAAATACCATTTCATTGAAAGAAGTAAATCCTTACCCAACATCAAAAGACGGCACCAAAGGACTTGCCGGAAAATACAGAATCGGAATTGTTATCAAAAAAGGTGGCGAAAATTCTACCACGAAATAGGCTTCTTCCCTTTTGAAACTAAATATTCATTAATTTTTGAAAAAGGTTTGCTTCCGAAAAATCCTCTGTACACAGAAAAAGGTGACGGATGCGCAGATTTAATAATAAAATGTTTAGCCGGATCAATGAATTCGGCTTTTTTCTGCGCAAAAGCGCCCCACAATACGAAAACTACATTTTCTTTTTTATCTGAAATTTCTTTAATGATATAATTCGTGAATGTTTCCCAGCCTAAATCCTTGTGAGAGTTCGGAGTATGGGCACGGACGGTTAAAGTAGCATTCAGCATTAAAACGCCTTGTTTTCCCCAGTCGTCTAATTCTTTTGAAGTTCTTACAATTCCTAAATCGTCTTTCAGTTCAATGAAAATATTTTTCAGTGAAGGCGGTGCTGTAACCTGTTCAGAAACAGAAAAACATAAACCATTCGCCTGAAAGTCATTATGATAAGGATCTTGCCCAATAATCACGACTTCAATATCATCGAAAGGCGTAATTTCCAGCGCTCTGAAAATCTGATTTTTTGGTGGGAAAACTTTTGTTGTTGCGTATTCCTGTTTTACTTTCTCCCAAAGGGTTGTAAAGTAGGGAGTGCTTTTTATTGGGGCTAAAATTTCGGTCCAGGTCATATTGTTTAATTTGATAATGGTTGATAATTCAATTTTAGTGCCTTTAATTCAGATAACAAATGATCTATAAATTCAAATAAACTCTTTTCATTATTTAAATCATAATATTTTACAATATGTGAAACAACACCATTTTCTACATAAAAATCTTCTAAAGATTTAAAATTTCGAAATTTTTCTTTTGTATCAAAATCAGTAATTACTGGATTCCAAAATACAGCCCTGTATCCATTAATACTACAATTTATATCTAATTTAAAATATAATTTTTCGATTTCAAAACCTTCAAAAACAGCAATTGAATTACTATATCTCCATAGTTTAATGAAAGGAAAACATTTTTGTAAATACTTATCTTCAATTCTCAAAGCAAGATAAGCTGGTAAATCATTCAACATATTCTGAATTGAAATTGCAGTATTTAAATTATCTTGTTCTAATATTGTTTTATAAAATTTTTCTAAACTTATTGAATCCATCGAATTATAATTTAGGTATTGAATTAATTTTGAATATTGCCTAATCGTAGAATTAATATCTAAATCTCTTACTAAAAGCGTAGCTGGATTTAAAAAATCTTCCACAAGATTAGGAATCTTATCAATCATTGAAGGAATTAAGACAATTTTATCTTCTAATTTTTCTATCTCGTCTTCTGTCCAATCAAATCTATCTGGTGTTTTTGAAGAATCTAAAGTTAAATATACTATAGCAACTACATCATAATCTATTGAAATTCTATCAAAATATTTAGGTAATTGCCTTTCAGTATCAGAAGCATTATTAATTTTATTCTCGATTATTATAGCTTTTTTTGAAAAATCATCTAGAATTAAAATATCAATTCTTTCTTTTTCTCTGTAAAAAACGGCATTAGAAAAATCATCAGAATTAATATTCAGTCCAAATTTTGACGAGTTTAAAAATTTAATAAATAAATTAAATGTATCTGATTTTGTATTTTCCAAAATAGATTTTAATATATCACTATGAAAATTTTCTCGATAGTAGTAATTTGAAATTGTTGTAAATATATTATATCCTAAATCTAGTTTTCTACTCTTTTTTTCTTCATACTGTTTTGAAAGCAATACGCTTTTTATCAAAAATTCACTTATGTTGTAATTTAAATTTATTAATTCATCATTCCATAAATTTAAATATTCTTGTATTTTCATTAATAATAGATTTCTCCTTCGTCGAAATGACAAACGAAGTGTTATTTCTTCAAGCTAAAAACCAAATTATCAGGAAAACCTTCATCCTTTCTTTCCTCTTCTAAAATAAAATCATGCTTTAAAAGAATACCTTTCGAGTTTTCATTGAACTTATTGGTCATTGCGACAATTTCCTGCAAATTTAAAGTATTAAAACCAAAATTTACAACTGCAGTCAACGCTTCCGACATGATTCCTTTTCTGTGATAGTCGGGTAACAATTCATATCCAACTTCTGCCTGTTTTTTATCGTCTGAGAATTTCCACAGGCAAATTGTTCCGATAAGATTAGGTTGATCTTTTAAAGAAATTCCCCAATAAAACGTTTCATTATTTTGGGTTCTTTCTTTAATGGTTAAAATAAATTGCAGTGCATCATAATTATTTTTCGGAGAATTTCTCTGAACGAATTGATTGATTATTTCGTTACTCCGAATTTTCAGAATATCCTCAACATAGCTTTCGTTGATTTCTTTTAATTGTAGTCTTTCAGTTTCTAGTTTCATTTCTCAAATTTAATAATTAAACTAATAAATTTTAACCACAAAAGTCACAAAAGATTTTATTGAAAATAAGTTAATCAAAAACTTTTAAAAGTAAAAAAATCAAAGATTTTTAAAACTCATGTGTTCTTATTTGTAGTTTAATAATCAACTTAAGATAACTAATATGTTAATCTTTTGCAACTTTTATGGTTAAATAAGAATAAGTGTATTCTTTAAATTAGTTCATTTTCAAATTAAGATTCACATTTTCTCACTAAATTTGCACTGTGTATATAAATAAAGAAGATTTAAACGAATTAGAGTTTCCGCAATTGCTCGCGGAAATTTCTCCATTTGCGTATTCTCCGAAAACGAGAGACAAAATTCTTCAACTTCGTCCCATGGAAATTGACGAGGCAGGACTTTCACTGAAAAAAACTTCCGAATATTTATCGAGTTTTGAAAGTTCAAATGCGATTCCGTTTGATGAATACGAAGATATTGAAAGCGAATTACAACTAATGCTCATCGAGAATTACCGTCTCGAAAACAAAGCTTTCATCAAAATAAAAACGATTACCGAACAAATAGGAAGACTTCAAAAGTTTTTCCCGACCATGCCTGAAACGTTTCCAACTTTGATGGAAGACGCTTCTGTATTGGAATTTAAGAAAGAAATCATTGATAAGGTTGATAAAGTTTTCAACCGTTTTGATGAAGTAAAAAGTGAAGCTTCTCCAATCTTAAAAACCTTAAGAGCGGAAATTCAACATGCTAAAAAAGCGATTCAGGAAAATTTCAACCGTGTATTGTTCAATTACGCTCAAAGTGATTTTCTGGATGATATCCGAGAAAGTAATATTGAAGATATAAGGGTCTTAGCGGTAAAATCTGCTTATAAGAAAAGGGTTCCGGGAAGAGTGCTTGGACTTTCAAAAACAGGTTCTATCACTTATATTCAGCCTGATAGTGTCGTAAAACATTACTTTAAACTTCGCGAAAATCAGGAAGAGGAGAAAAAGGAAATTGATAAGATTCTGAGACAGCTTACTGCAGAATTGGCGGTATTTCAGCCTCAGCTTTGGAGATATCAGGCTTATATTTTTGATCTTGATCTTACGAGAGCCAAGTCTAAGTTTGCAGAATTAATTAACGGAGTTTTACCAAAAATCAACCGTCATAAAACGTTAAAATTAAGAGAAGCTTTCCATCCATTGCTTTGGTTAAGAAATAAAGCGGAGAATAAAACGATTTTCTCTCAAACATTATCTTTAACGGATCAAAACAGAATCATCTGTATTTCCGGACCGAATGCGGGAGGAAAATCGATCACGCTGAAAACGGTTGGATTACTTCAATTGATGATCCAGAGCGGAATTTTAGTTCCTGTTCACCCAAGATCTGAAATGTTTTTCTTTGATAAGATCATGACAGATATTGGTGATAATCAATCTATTGAAAATCACCTTTCCACCTATTCATCAAGATTGAAGAAAATGGGCGGAATTATCCGTGAAGCTGATGCCAATACTCTTTTATTGATTGATGAATTCGGAACGGGTTCAGATCCCGAATTGGGAGGTGCTTTGGCAGAAAGTTTCTTAGAGTTTTTCTATGACAAGAAGAGTTTCGCCATCATTACAACACACTATACCAACATTAAATTGGTTGTAGAAGAACTTTCTCATGCCGAAAATGCGGCTATGCTTTTTGATGAAGAAACCTTGGAACCGATGTATAAACTGGAGGTCGGACAGGCTGGTAGTTCATTTACTTTTGAGGTTGCCGAGAAGAATAAAATCCCAAGATTTATCATTCATTCTGCAAAGAAAAAAGTGGAACATGATATTGTGAATCTTGATAAAACCATCGTAAAACTTCAACAGGAAAAATTCGAGGTTGAAAAATTGAAAACCGATCTTGCCGAAAGAAAAGAATCCGTTGAAGACAAGCGCGATAATTTGCAAAAACTGAATGAACAGCTTCAACAAAAACTGTTCAATTTTCAAAAATTATACGAGGATGAACATCGAAAACTTCAGTTTGGAAATAAGATTGAAACCTTTATCGACGGCTACATAAAAGGAAGATCCCGAAAAGATGTTGTGAAAGATTTTGTAAAGATCTTAGAACAGGAAAAATTCAGGAAAATCGGAGCTGATAAAGATGAAACGAAAAGACTTCAGGTTGTAAAAAGAAAAATTACGCAACAGCTGAAAAAAGAAGACGTTATTGAAAAAATTACGGAAACTAACGAAAAAATAGAGGAAAAACGTCAAACTGACCGCGCTGTTTGGATGAAAATTGGTCAACGTGTTCGTATCACAGGAAGCACAAGTGTCGGGACGATTGAAAAGATATCCAGAAATAAAGTAATTGTGAATTACGGAACTTTCAAAACAACGATTAGTGCTGAGGAATTGGAGAGGATTTAATGATTAATGTATGACTGTAAAAACACAAATTACTTTCAAGGATTTTTGGAGTTTTTATTTAAAAGGTTCTTTAATAAGATTTTTTGGCTTTCCAATAATTGCTGTTTTACTTTTTATATTTAAAGGTTTTCTGGATGGCGATGAGCGGGATATTTTTCAAAATGCTTCCATTTGGTTACTTGTTTTATGGGTTTTCATGACTCTTAGAGGTTATTTTAGTATTAAAAAAGCTTATTATTCAGACAAAAAAATTCAGGAAAATATTTCGTATACTTTCGTTGAAGATAAAATTAAAACCGAAGGAGAGACATTTGAGAACGATTTTCATTGGAATACGGTTTCCAGAGTAAAAGAATTAAAAGATTGGTTTCTTATTTATCACAGTTTGCAAACCATGAATATGATTCCTAAAAAGGATTTTACAAAACAAGAAATTGTAACGCTCAGAACGATTATTAAAAATAATGGCGTAAAAGCGAAACTTAGAAATGATTAATATTATAGAAAAGAGAATGTTTATATGCATTCTCTTTCTTTTTATCATTAATACAATATATAATTATGTTCAGAAAAAGCATTTAATTTATATATTTGAAGAGTCAAAAATTTTTCATGATGATTTCCGCAAAAAAAGTATTTTATTTATCAATTTTCAGTGTTTTTTCTTTGAGCTTAATGAAAGGGCAAAATAAAGTTCCTTTTGGAGTTGTAAAAGCTGAAGAAGGCTATGCCATGGTACGTGTTGCTAAGGATAATTACCGAAAAATTGTGGATAAGATCCGTATGCGCCGAGGAGATGTTTTTGTATATGTAAAACCCGCTCCCGGAGAAACAGAATGGATATGGATCAAATACCCTGACAAAGACGACACTGAAAAACCTTTCGTAAGATACGATTCGTTAAACAAAGAAGGTATGGTTAATAAAGACCGTATCGCTTACATCGATCAGTTACCACCTTACACTCCATCAAAATCTAAAAACGGAAAATCTCTTATTTTCACAGATAATACTGATCCGAAAATTCCGGCTAATCAGAGAAGTAAAGTTATTATTGATGTTTACCCATCCACCGCGAGTTATCGTAAAAAGGAAAAAGATGCTAACGGAAAAATCCTTACCATTGATAAAGTAAGACCTTGGGGAATCGGTAATGAACTTCCTGAAGGTGTGACGGAAATTAAATCTATCAGGATTCAACAACCTGGAAGAGGTTCTGTTTTTGTGAGAGAAGCTATTAAAAATTTATTCCAACCAGCAATGGACTTCAATAATGTTGGAGTGACTTCTATCGATAATGATCATATTTTCCTTTACATGATCAATGGCTCAGGAGAAAACCGCTACACCACGCTTTGGACGATCAAAGAAGGAAAAGTTATCAGCCAGATCATCTATAATAATCCGGAATAATTCGTTTATCTTTCATATAATCCTTATTTTTGCAACGAAAAGTTATTTTGCTTTTGGCTTCTAGCTGATGGCATCTGGCTTTTTAGAAACTGGTTCTGCTTAACCGCAGATTAAAAGGGAATCGTGTGAAAATCACGAACTGTCGCGCAACTGTAAGTAACAAAAAGTCTTTATCAAGAATCCACTGTGCAAGGCATGGGAAGGAGATAAAGATGTTACGAGTCAGGAGACCTGCCTATTTCTTTAAGACAAAAACTTTCGCGATCTGAAGTTTATTGATCAATAGTTTTTTTCAGGAATTTCTATGTTCCTGTTATTTTCTGTTTGTTCTAATATCCTTTCTTTTCGCTTTAATTAATAATGAAATATGACTACAGAAGAAAGAATTAAAGCATCCGAAACCAGCATTTTTAAAGCCGTTTTCCCTAATACAACCAATCATTACGACACCCTTTTTGGAGGTACAGCGATGCAATTGATGGATGAAGTGGCATTTATCACCGCTACCCGATTTGCCAGAAAAAGAGTGGTTACAGTAAGCAGCGACAAGATTGATTTTAAAAGACCAATTCCTGCAGGAACGATTGTGGAGTTAATTGGTAAAGTTTCTCACGTCGGAACAACAAGTATGAAAGTAAATGTAGAAATCTACACCGAACAAATGTATTCTTACGAAAGAGAAAGAGCAATTGTGGGTGATTTTACTTTTGTGGCGATTGATGAATTTAAGAAACCAATTCAAATATTATAAATCCTTTTTATGGTTTCGGCGGCCAAAGGCCGCCGAAACCTCTTTTATTCTTAAAAAAATCTTCAATTTAGAGTCTTAAGTTTCTCCACAAAGTGGATTAGATTCCCTGCGGGAATGACAAAAATGATGTTAAAGTTGATGATTTATTTTAATATTTAGTATAAAATTATCTCACAACTTTCTCAGTTTCCAAATTTTTAATCATTAAATACTGAAAAGCCTCTCCCATTTCATCTGAAGCTCTGCTGATTGCATTTTCCAACATATTTCTGACTTGATTTTCAGTTACTCCGGCTTCTGTCCAGCTTTTTCCTGAGGTGTGAGAATTTAAAATGAAAGGCATAATTCTGTCGATCGCACAGGCAAAAATAGCATCAGGAGTTTGTTCTTCTTCAAATTCAAGCCAAAGATTGAAGAACTCAGTACGTAAAGGTTCATCTAAAATTCCGAAAATATTTTGAGCGGATTTTTTTTCCCTTTCAAATTTCCCGACCATTGCTGCTTCATCAAATAGGAAAGTATCTCCGGCTTCAATTTCTACTAAATCGTGAATGGAAAGCATTCTTATTACTCTTAACAAATCAACATCTGCCCTATTTTTCGCATATGGAAAAAGAATTTGAGCTAAAATAATAATCTGCCATGAATGTTCAGCGGTATTTTCTCTTCTCGAATCATCGGCATTGTAATTTCTTCTCTGTACATTTTTTAAAGCATCAACGGCTAAAATAAAATCGATCTCCTTCTGTATCTTCATTTTTAATTTTTATAGTATTTATTGATTGGATGCATCTCTTAATTCAAAATGATTTCGTCTAAATGTCACACCACGATATATTTAATTAAAATTCCAACCAAATAGTATCACAAAAATAAGGGTTTTGATTGTAAAGCTCATTTATGTAAGAGATTAATTGTATTTTTAATAGAAATATTTAACATGCATCCAGAGTTTAATTATCCGGCAGAAATTAAAGGAAAAAGAAAGCTATATTCTTTATTTAAAGGGCTTAACCATCCGTTGGAAGTCATCAGCGGAAACCATCTTTCTGTAGGTGATAATTATTATATTAGAGCAAGTTTTACTGATAAAAACTTCATCTTTTCTCAGGATAAAGAGTTTGTTGAATATATTTTAAAACAGAATCATAAAAATTATCAAAAATCTGAAATACAATCTGTCACTTTAGGAAAATATCTTGGAAAAGGTCTTTTGACCAACAACGGAAAGGACTGGCTGAAACAAAGAAGAGTGATTCAACCAGGTTTTGGTAAGGCAAAAATTGCCAATCTTGTTTCCATTATGGAAGAAGAAATTGATAAATCTCTTGAATCATTTAAAACTGAATCTGAGGTAGATTTATACGATTTTTTTCATTCTCTGGCATTCAATATTGTTGCTAAAACTCTTTTCAGTTCAGATGTTGATGAAAATACAGTGAATGAATTAAGCAAAATCATCACAGAAGTTCAGGAAGTTTCTACCAAAGAAGTTCGTTTACCTTTTTATACCAATATCTTAAATATTTTCGGCGTTATTGATAAAAACATTGAAAAAAGTAAGAGATCAAAAGCAATTATTCAAAGTGTTTTAGACAAAAGAAGAATTTCGGGTGAGGAAAAGAACGATCTTTTGGATATGTTGATTCAGACGAGATATGAAGACACACAACTTCCCATGTCGGACGAACAGTTGGTTGATGAAATGCTTATTCTCTTCATTGCAGGACACGAAACGACTGCCAATGCTTTAAGTTTTATCTTTTTTGAGATTAGTCAAAATCCAAAAGCTGAGGAAAAATTAAAAAAAGAAATTGAAGATGAAGGAGAAATGGTTTTTACTTCAGAAAACTTAATGAAGAAATCATTTACTGTAAATATCATTAAAGAAGCCATGCGTTTGCATTCTCCGGCTTGGGCGATCGACCGTGAGGCTTTAGAAGATGACAGTTTTAAAGAATATTCGTGGCCAAAAGGTACTTTAATTATCCTTTACATCAGCGGTCTTCACAGAAATCCAAAATATTGGGAACAGCCGGATTCATTTATTCCTGAACGTTTTGAGAATGAAAATTCTAAAAATTTCGCCTACTATCCTTTCGGAGCCGGCCCTCGACTTTGCATCGGTGAACATTTCGCCATGATGGAAATGGCTCTTATCGTTCGTAAATTCTACAAAAGGTTCACTTTTATATCAAATCAGAAAAAATTAGAGAAAAAAGCTCTTGTTACGCTAAGACCTATCAGCTTAAAAGGTAAAATTATCAATAATTTGACTTAATTTTTCTAAAACATTCAATTCCAAAAATTCGACATTAAAAATAATTAAACTGATTTTCAATTAGTTATATTATTTATTTATATTTTTTCACTACTTTGTATTGCATATTACCATTTTAATTACATATCTTTGTAATGTAAAATCGGAATAGGTTCAACTAGCTAGGAATTTTATTCTGATTGGATATAACTAATTAACAAAACTTATCAAAGATGAATACCGAAAATACCAAAGCGCAAATGCGAAAAGGAATTCTGGAATTCTGTATTTTAAGTCTCATCAATCTTCGTGAAATGTATGTTTCCGACCTAATAGATGAACTGAAAAAAGGAAAGCTGGATGTAGTAGAAGGAACCCTCTACCCTCTTTTAACAAGACTGAAAAACGGAGAGTTTCTCTCTTACAGATGGGAAGAATCTACAGGAGGGCCACCCAGAAAATATTACCAAATAACAGAAAAAGGCAAATTGTTTTTGGACGAACTTCAAAATACCTGGAAAGAATTAACAGATTCTGTAAACCAAATCACTCAAAAAATTTAAAAACAAAGCTATGAACAAGACACTCTCAATAGGACTCGCAGGTTTCTCTTTTACAATAGAAGAACACGCATATATAAAGCTTAGCGATTATCTTAATGCACTGAGAAGCTCTTTGGATGCTTCAGAAGCAGATGAGGTAATGCATGACATAGAAATAAGAATGGTTGAAATTTTCAGAGATTCTTTAGGAAAACGTGAAGTGGTAAATGATACCGATGTTGAAAGAGTAATCGCTCAGATCGGAACTCCGGAAAAGATCGAAGAACAGGAAGAAGCTTATTATTCTGAAAAAAATACTAAGAAAGCAAGCGCTTCAGGAACTGAATACACAGACAAAAAACAATTGTTCCGTGATCCAGAAAGACAAAAAATAGCAGGTGTTTGCGCAGGTTTAGCTCATTATGTTGGAATGGACATTACGGCGATGAGAGCAATCTGGTTAGGAATTTTCATCCTTGGAATCTTTACAGCAGCAATTTCTTCTTCATTAGTGGTATTACTTTACATCATTCTTTGGATCGTTTTACCAACTGCAGAAACTGCAGCAGATTTCCTGAAAATGAAGGGAAAGCCTATGAACTTCGACAATCTTAAGAATGAGTCTAATAAATTAGTACAATTCGCTAATGAATCTACTCAGAGAGTCGGAGAAATCTATATCGAAAGCAAACCTTACATCAACAATGCCGGAAGCGGGATTTGGAATGTAATAAGATATATTTTAGGAGGAATCTTTGCTTTAATGGCTTTTGGTTGCCTTATTGGTTCATTTGTAGGTTTCGGATTTATGGGAAACAGTGATTTTCCTCCAATCAGCCAAATGAATTACTATTTCGATAACGACGGAATGAAATATGTGATCATGGCAATGATCGTTCTGGGAAGCTTAATTCCTGCAATGATATTCGCATTGTTAAGTATCAAATTAATTTCTCCAAAAACGAAATTAAGAAATACAGGATGGGTTTTAGGAGCATTATTCCTTGGATTGATCGCAATTTCAACTTACTTCGGAATCAGCATGGCTAAAAAAGAAATGTTCTTAAAAGGTCATAAAGAAGATACAGAAGAGGTTTCTATTAATACAACTTCAGACAGTATTTATGTAGATTTCAAGCAAATAACAATCCCTCAGAACTTCACAGGTTACGATGATGATCTTTATTCTGACAAAGTATCTGTTTATGAAAAAGACTGGATTCATGTAGATGTAACAAGAAAAGCTGACATTAAAACTCCTTATTTAATCATTAAAAAAGAAGCTAAAGGATACAATCTTCCACTTAATGTAAGCGTTCCTGTAGAAATTGTTAACAATAAAGTTATCCTTCCAAATTACATCAAGTTCCCTTACGAACACAGATTCAGAGATTACAGCATCAATTATGAATTGGTAGTTCCTCAAAATACAATCGTAATCCCTGTAAAGAAAGACGGAATTGATTTTAACGGAGATCTAAACGCAGACGGAATGAATGACGACGATCAGGATAATGACTACAACAATGGAAATATCAGAATCGAGAAAAATAAAATCTCTGTAAACGGTTCTACTATTGAATACAGTTCTGATGATAAAGACAGCATCATCGTAAACGGAAAAAAAGTTCCTGCCAACCAGGCTGACAAAGTAATTGATTCAATGAAAACAAACATCAAAAAGATGAAAGGTGACGTTGATATCAAAGTAAACGACGGAAAAAACGAAATTTCTATCAAAACCAAATAATAAACTGAAGAGAGTGGCTGAAGGTGTGAATGGAAAGCAACAGTTTGAAATTCACACTCTTCTTCTCTCAAAAACAACAAAAAAACTAAATTTAAGTTCTGCATATCAAGAAATTATCTTATCTTCGTAAATAATTAATAACCCAAATCAAAACACTTACAAATGGTACAATTAGCACTAGAAATAGTAATCAAAATCGTAGATTTAATCAGCGGTTTGTTTTAAGAGCGATAATATTTCAATATATTTGTAAAGTATAACTATTTGGTTGTACTTTTTTTGTTTTTAAATCAAAGTATATGAAAAAACTGATTGGCAAATTGATGTTAAAAATGTTAGGTTGGAAGGTCGTCTTACAAGGCGATGTAAACAGTCTGGACAGATGTATTCTTGTTGTAGCACCACACACACACAACATGGAATATTTATTAGGAAATCTTGCCTATTGGTCTTTGGGGAAACCTCTAAAAATAATCATTAAAGATGCCCACACAAAAGCTTGGTACGGAAGCATAGTAAGAGGTTTGGGAGGCATTGGTATCGACAGAAGCCAGAAAAATGATTTGGTGAAATTTGTTGCAGATCAGTTTGCAAAAGAAGATTTCAGCCTTGTAATTACTCCGGAAGGTACCAGAAGCTGGGTTCCGAAATGGAGAAAAGGTTTTTATCATATGGCTCTGGCTGCAAAAGTTCCTATCGTTTTGGCTGCAGGAGATTTTAAAAGAAATATTGTATACCTAGGTTATACAATTCCTTATGAAAGATTGGCAAGTGCTCCCTTTTCAGAAATAATGAAAGAAATCCAAGATTATTATATCAAAAATGACATCGGTCCAAAAATTCCTGAAAACTGGAATCCTAATATTATGGGAAATGATGAAGTTAGAAGCTAGAAGCTAGAAGCAAAATTACTTACTCGAGTATCATTTATCAATCATCACTTATCATTTATTATAAAGCATGTCAAAAACTAAAGAAGAGATATTACAGTTTTTAAACAGTTGGGGCAACGATGTTACTTTAGCTAAAACGTTGGAAATACAATTCATCGACATCGATCTGGAAAATGAAACTTTGACCGCAACAATGCCTGTTCAGCCAAAAGTTCATCAACCTTTTGGGATTCTTCACGGTGGTGCAAGCTGTGTTTTAGCCGAAACGATGGGTTCCAGCCTGTCTAATATCTTCATTGATGGCAGTAAATATTATGGTGTTGGAACTAATATTAATTCCAATCATTTAAAAAGTAAAAAAGACGGTCTCGTGACTGCAGTCGCAAGATTTATCCGCAAAGGAAAAACAATGCACGTTTCAGAAATTGAAATTCGAGATGAAAAAGGAGTGTTGATTAATCATACAACAATGACCAACAATATCCTTTTAAAATAAGGTATATTTAAAATTAAAATACAAGACTCAAAAAAATTTGGGTCTTTTTTTATATACTTGCTGCAACCTTTTTTCTTTTCTGCATCTTATAAGAAAATAACGACCATGAAAACTTTATTAACACTATTTCTATTACTTTTTCTTTTCTCTTGTAGGCAAGATGATAATGAGGTTTTAGAAAAAAATATTGCCTCAGTAGATCTGTATGCTGCAGGAGCAGAAAATAGTAAAGCCTGCTATTGGAAAAATGGGCAAAAAATGATTCTTCCTAATGGTGATGGATTATATGTTCAGCAAATTATTGCGCAAAACAATAATATTTATGCTTTAGGAGGGAAAATTTCTGAGTTTGATAATTATGATTTTTCAAGACATCTTTATCTTTGGATCAATGGTATAAGACACAATCTTGATGAGTACCTTGAAGATGTTCCTGATCCATCTATCAATAGTATAAATTATAGCATAACAATGAAAATGCTTGTAGAAAATGGAGACATTTATTTTACAGGATCAATAGAAAATCCGAATCCCACATCAAACCTAGACAAATATCTTATATGTTCATGGAAAAATGGCTCTAAAACTTTAATTGAAACATCCGAACGAGCAGGCTTTATGGACTTAAAAATGATAAATAATGATTTATATATTTCAGCACCTATAAAAAATCTACATATAAATCCGGCTACCGGAACTTATACATGGGAAAATGGTTTTTATAAAAACAGTTCATACTCTGCTTTCACCAATGATATTACATTTCATGGATTTTATAATGATAACACAGGAATTTACGCTCTGATTAGTGATAAATTTGGAAAAAAAGATTTTAAAAATTTACAAACAGGAGCCATTTTACAAATGCCAAATATTACTCAGCAAATATTTAATTATGTATGGGATGGTAATGATAAATATTATGTAGGTAGAGATTTTTATTATAAAAACAATATTTTAATTCAAATGAATGACCCAAACAGTTATAATCAAATTGGCCTTTTTATGATTAAAGATCAAAATATCTATACTATTCGCTACCAGAATAATGCTAGCTTACCTGGTTTAGTTAAAGTTTTTATAAACAATGTAGAAGTACTTAGCACAGCAAATACGTCTATTTTTGGGTCTGATGTTGGAGGAATTTTATCAGTATATGTAGATTAATGAAAACAAACGATTGGCAAAAAATATACAGCGATTACTCCCCAAAACTCTTGGGGATTTGCCGCAGATATATACAGGATATTTACACTGCGGAAGATATTGTTCAGGACAGTTTCATTGCAGCGATACAGAATAAACATCAGCTTAGAGATGAAAAACTCCTCTTTGCTTGGTTAAAAAAAATCGTGGTGAATAATGCTTTACAATACATCCGAAAAAGCAGTAAAGAAATCTTCACTTCCACCGAAATTTCAGAAATCCCAGATACCCTTTCAGAGATGAGCGATCCTGTTTCAGAAGAAAAAAAACACATTTTTATATATGATTTCACGAGGGAAGAGTTGTTGTTGTCGATAGACCATCTGCCTTCTCATCACAAATCGGTTTTCAATTTATTTTGTATTGAAAATTATTCTCATGCAGAGATCTCAAGCGCGCTTGGGATCTCTGTTAACACCTCAAAATCTCATTTATTAAGAGCAAAAAAATCTATTCAAACCTTTTTGCTTAATAATATTGTAGATGAAAACACTCCGAAAAATAAAAAGAAATTGGCTCAATTGTTAGTGTTTTTAGGTTTTGGAGGATTATTATGGGCACAAACTTTCAGAAGTAAATTCTCGGATTTCAATATTGCACCTTCAAAAGAGTTTAAAATTCCAGAAAAAGGAATGAGTAATTTTGCGTCTTTTTCTCCAACTTCAAATCAGACCTGGAAAAAGAAAATTGTTATAAGTTCTACAATTTTATTGATTATTACTGCTTCAATTTTTATATTAAAACCTAAAAATAATTTACTTACAAAAGAAAATATTAGCATTACATCTGAAGAAATCTCACAAGATAAAAGCAATAATAATGAAAATGTTTCTCAAAAAAAGCCTGATATTTTAGAAGTGAATAATTCCAATGATGAAAATTTAAACCAAACCAATACCGAAACAACAACCTCAGAATCACAATTGATTTCAAAAGAAAAAAATGCAGAAGAAAACAAGAAATCAAAGAAAATTATTTTGAAAGATTCAACTAATGAAGCTCTCAAAAAAGTAATTGTTGTCAAAAAAATTATCCAAAGGGATACGATATTTGTAGAAAGATAAAAATCATTTATTCACCATGTTTTTGAAAAAACTAATTGTCATTTCATTGCTTATCATCGCTAATTTTTCTCTTGCCCAAAAGAGAAAAAAGATAGACACGGTATATGTTTATGAAAAAGTAATCGTTTATGATACGGTCTATTTGGAAAAGCCCATAAAGATGATATCTAAGGCAATATTAATACCTAAATATTCTATTACTGAAATAAAAATTAAAAATAATTTGAAAACGACCCAAAATAATGTAGAAATAAAATCATACCCTTTATTAGAATACGGAATTGAAGCAGGAATCGGACTAAAAAACAGCAATTGGGGAAAAGAACTTTCAACTAAAAAACAACAGTTTGGAGAAAATTTAGGAATTTGGGTCTCAAAAAACATCATCACTCCAAGGTTATCACTAATGCTTTCTGCTAATGTCTATTATTGGAATTCTTCATTCGATTTGGACGCAAATAAAGAAGAAACTTATCTCAACGGATATTATTTTACAACAGATAATCAACCTTTGCTTTTCCAAAGATTTAATAATAAACATTTTGAATACGCACTTCAGTTAAAATTATTCTACGAATGGAAAAAAATTCGTCCGTTTGTTGGATTTTTAGTCAATCGAAACACTTATAAAATGCAGTTTTTAGTTCCTGAAAACAATGTTTTAGATAAACTCGATGATTTTAAAACCACTCAAAACAATTACGGATTCACTTTTGGAGTTCAATATCGAATTTTAAAGCGTTTTTTACTGTCATTAGATTATCAGCAATACCAAATGAAGAATCTTTCCTTAAAAAACTCGTCATTTGATTTTGAGATTTTTAAGACTAGTAATACCTTTGCAGAAAGAAAAATCAATCTTGGAATCTCTTATACGATTTCCAAATAATGATTTTCGAAAAGCATTCAATCAATGATTTATTTCAAATTTCCTTTTGACGAAAAACTGTATTCAACAGATGAAAAAACAGGTAAAAATTCAATCAATTTTCATTCTTTTGACGGTTTAAGGCAAATCAGTTTTGATGGAGATATTATTGAGATAAATCAGGAAAATTTCGATAAAGAAATTATTACAAACGACTCTTTACCAGAAGACAAAAGCAATTTCATCGCTGAAACCAAGGATGAATATTTACAAAAATTAGAAGAAGTCATTGAAGTCATTAATAAAAATACGCTTCCAAAATTAGTCCTTTCAAGAAGGAAAATTTTTAATGATTTTAATCAAATTGATTTAAAAGAAAGCTTCAACAATTTATGTAAAACATATCCGAACGCTTTCAGATACATTTTCAACAATGGTGAAAATGCTTGGATGGGCGCCTTTTCAGAGGTCTTAGGGAAATTCAACAAAACGACTCATGAGTTTGAAACAATGAGCCTTGCGGGTACTCTACCGGTCTCAGAGGAGTGGTCCGAGAAAGAAATTGAGGAACAAAAGCCGGTTTCAAACTATATTAAAAATATCTTAACCAAATATGTCACTCTGAGCGGAGTCGAAGAGTCAAAAACGCACGATCATATTTCGGGGAATATCAAACATTTAAGAACAGATTTTAAAGCTAAAATACAATCTGAAGATTTGGATCGTCTTATTCAGGAATTACATCCTACTCCGGCTGTCTGCGGGATTCCGAAGGATTTTTGTAAAGAAAACATTCAAAAAATAGAAAAATTTCCGCGCGAATTTTATGCGGGTTATATCAAAATTGAAACAGAAGATACCGTTCAGTTCTTCGTTAATCTCCGTTGTGCAAAATTATATAAAAACGCTGTTCATCTCTTTGTGGGTGGAGGAATTACTTCCCAAAGCAATCCTGAAAAAGAGTGGATTGAAACAGAGTTGAAGTCTGAAGCGGTTTTGAAGAATTTGGTTGTTTCTTAGATTTGATAGTGGCTTCGAGAGCCTCAGCCACCAATAGGCGTTCTAACATTATTCAGGTATCAATAATCATTGTTTAGATTCATATGATATAAAAAAACCTCTTAAATTAGATTTAAGAGGTTTATATATTTTAATAATGTAAAGATTATTTTTTCAATCCAATCTTACTCCATGTGTTTAACACAAAAAGTAAAACAAGCCCGATAACGGCCGAAGCAATTGAAAATACAAACTTCAGATTATCCTCAGATAAAACATCCGACTGCCAGTCTAAAGCATAAAGATTTATGGCGATAAACACGATGAATAGTACTAAAAATACTTTATAAAACTTCTGCATGATTCTTAAAAATTAATATAGTTCTGCACCAATTGTGCAAAGTTTGCTGTAAATAATTTAATTGAAATTGCCAAAAGGATGATCCCGAAAACTTTCTGTAAGATAGACAAAGTAGCCTCTCCCATTTTTCTTTCCAGCCATTTTGCTGATTTCAGCACCAAATATACAAAAATTGTGTTGAGAACGATTCCCAAAATAATATTAATATCATGAAATTCAGCTCTCAGCGATAACGTCGTTGTTAAAGTTCCGGCACCTGCAACCAGCGGAAACGCAATAGGGACAATGGATGCAGCTTTTGCTTCCGTCGTTTTATTGATCTCAATTCCTAAAATCATTTCTAGTGCTATGATAAAAATCACAAAAGCTCCGGCAATGGCGAATGAATTTACATCTACTCCGATCAATTTTAGAATCTTATTTCCAACAAATAAAAATATGATCATGATAACTCCGGCAGTAATAGAAGCCCTTCCTGCTTCAATTTGCCCGAACTTCTGTTGTAAGCTTACAACAATGGGAACAGAACCGATAATATCGATCACAGCGAAAAGAACCATAAAACAGGTAACAATCTCTTTTATAGAAAAATCATTAAAAACTTCCATCTTTTTGTAATTAAAAATTTCGCAAAAATATGAAAAAAAATTGATTATTTGCTAATCTGAGAATACAAATTAACAATTGCCTTCAAAAGTTCATCCATTCCTTCGGAAGATTTTACAGGAGCATACTTCTCTATCTGTATCTTCTGCGAAAGAGTTCTGTATTCTTCGGCAACTGCAGAACCTTTGTCTCTTTCCAGAAACTTTCTGAAATCTTCTGCTGAGCTTTGGAAATACTGATTTCTAACTTCAGAATCCATCTCATCTACGGTTTGAAAGAACTTCTGATAATCTTCATTATCTTTAAGATTTTCTAAATAACTGAAATAATCATTGATATCAGTTTTTAAGCTTTGTCTTATTTCATTTTCGGTTTCTGCTACAGAACCTAAAGATTTTGAAGGTACAGTTTCTTTAACTAATGTACGTTTTTTTTGCCAAGTCTTAAATAAAAGATAAGTAATAAATAATCCTAGTAAAATGGCAGTATTGGTTAAAAGTACGCCCCAATTGAATTTACTTTTTTCTTTAACTTTAAATGAAGTTGTCTTTAAAACCGGAGTATTTACTGTCTCCAAAAAGCTGTTGGTATATTCATTTACCTTTTCAACCGTGGTTTTAGCTTCCATGATCTGATCATGTGAAAACGCGTTCACAGCCAACGTTTCCTGACCAAGATCTGTATATTCTTTACTCGCCGGATTAAAGAAAGCGAACTGTTCTGTTTTAATAAAAATATCACCTGCCTTTTTCGGAATGACAACATAATTTGCTAAGATCTCACCTTTAATTCCTGTAGTTCCGGGAGCTACATTTGAAGTAATTTTAGGCGCAAAAATCTCATAATCCGGAGATTCTACGATTTTTGGAAGTTCCATATCAGACAAGTTTCCTTCCCCTGAAACTTTTACGACAACGTTGATCGGTTTTTTAACCTCAACCTTTTCTTTTGAAGCATTATAAACGCTTACATTAAAGTTTCCTACAGCATTTTTGAAACATTCTGGAGAACCTTCAGGAAGCTTTCTTACATTAAGTTTAACCCTATTGGAAACTATTTTATTTTTATTTGAGTATGTGTTAACAGATGCAGAAACTGCCGGTACCTCAACATACCCTGCCTCATTTGGAAATACCATGAATACGGCCAAAACCTGTGAAGCCATATTACCGTAACTAGATGAAGGATCTATTTCTGATTTCGTGAAATTTACAGGATGTACATTGATATTATCCTGCTCAGGAAGACGGATATTCTTCACTTTTCTGAAGTTATCCATATTTTTAGAATATACTTTCAGAACAGCAACAGTTGGCTGATCCTGATAAACATCCCTGTCTTCGATTTCCATGTTCAGATAAACATCATTGGAAGCACTGGCAACAGCTTTCTTTTCAACATCTTTTACCAAAATATCGAAAGGTTCTGTTTTATAAATTTTATTATTAACCGTAACCAAAACGGATCCGATCTTGATCTTACCTTTTTGCTTAGGTTCAAGCGCAAGTTGGGAAACTCGTTGCGTAATTACAGTGTTGGTAGCAGGATCGATGTACGTATTATTTACAGATCCGGAACCAATGATATTAAATTTTGACAAATCAGGAAGACGAATTGGCGTTTGCTGATTGTACTCGCTACCATTCATTTCCAGCGTGATGGTAAGGTTTACAACATCTTTTCCCGAATAATCATTTTTATCAGGATTTACATTAATACTTACCTGTCCGTAAGAAATTACGGAAGAAAGGATAAATAATATGTAAATAATTTTCTGTTGCATCACCAATCTTTCTCGTTGCTTTGAGGCATCGAATAAGAATTTTTATTTAAAATCCTTTTGGCGGTTTCTTTCTCTTTATCGCTTACTTTATCTAATATTGCGTTTTCAAGATCTTTTGGCATTTTACCTTCATTATTCTGCTTTTGGTTCGGATCATTTCCTTGCTGACTTTCCCCCTGATTTTGCTGGCCTTTACCCTGATCCTGTTTTTGATCTTTGGTATCGCCTTTCTGATCATCATTTTTCTGTTGGTCTTTACCCCCGCCGCCTTTGCCTGACTTATTTTGCTGGTCTTTTTTCTGTTGGTTTTCTTTTTCCTTCAACTTGGCAATTCCGTAGTTTTTTCTTGTTGCTTCGTTGTAAGGATCCTGTTTTAGGGATTGCTTATAATAATCTGCAGCTTTGTCCGGCTGCTTCATCTGCATATAAGTATTTCCCAAATTGTGAAGAGCTGCTGCCTTGTCAGGAATTGTCTGAGAAAGTTTTTGTGCTTTTTCAAACTCAGCTTTTGCTTCATCATATTTTTTATTTTTATACAAAGCGTTCCCCAAATTATAGTGTGCCGTAAAATCCTTTTCGTTAGATTTTATAGCTTCCATATACTTAGAAGACGCTCCATCATAGTTTTTACCATTAAATTTCTGATTGCCCTCATAGACCAAAGTCCTATAGCTTTCCTGCCCGAAAACGACGCCTGAAAACGAAAAAGCAATTATAAACGATAAAAAAATGATTTTAGTATTCATTATATGCAAAATTATCCCTTTATATGTTAATAAACAGTGTCTTAATTGTTAAAGTTGGGTTAAAGTGGTATCGAAACTTTTCAAAGACAATTATGAGTATTAAACATTAAAATCTCTTTTAGGATTAAAAATATAAATTAAAAAGAAGAAAAGTATTGAAACAGCTAAAAAATATTGATAATAGTGATTAGCATTTTGAGATTTAATCAATGTTTCAGAAGAAGACATCTTCTTGCTTAGAGCATCCGAAATTCTGCTTGGCGCTTCATTGATATTATTTCCGTCAATATAAGTTCCGCCTGTGGATTCTGCCATCTTTTTGAGAGCTTCGGTTTGTCTTTTAGAAATTACCGTTTCTCCGGCTTGGTCGGTTTTGTAACCCATTAATTGTCCAAAAACATATTCCGGAACGGGTGCACCTTCATCTGAACCAATCCCTACGGAAGTAATCATTATTCCTTCTTTATTCGCCAATTTTATCGCTGCATTGTCATTTCCTTCGTTATCTTCACCATCACTCAATAAAACGATTTTTCTTGAGCCCTTGCTTACATTTTTAAATTTCTCAACCGCAACCTGCATTCCTTTTAAGAAATCAGTTCCCTGAATTTGCATAGAATTGGTTTCAATTGCATTAATATATGTTTCGGCCGAACTATAATCTGTTGTTAACGGCATGATAGAAACAGATTCTCCTGCAAATATCACAATCCCGACTTTATCGCTTTTCATCTTCTGCATCGTGTTGATCATCAGATTTTTTGCTTCTGTTAAACGACTCGGATTAATATCCTCCGCATTCATAGAGTTGGAAACATCAAGCATAAAAATCACATTGTTCATCCTTTGATTGCTTTTTACCTCTTCTGAACCATTTAATAAATCAATAATTGAAAATATTAAAAACAAAGTTCCCAAAAGATAAAGAGCAGGGAAAATTTTCACAAATCCTGATCTTTTTTCAAACAATTCTTCGTGAAACTGACTGTCCGCAAAAATGTTTCTTCTTTTATTATTCCATTTCAGAAAACGAATCAATAAAATAGCTAACAGCGGCAAAAGCAACAGCAACAATAAATACCAATAATTACCTAAATACCACTCCATCAGCTTAAAAATTTATAAAATACCCATCTCAGCAAAGCATCGATAATTAATATTCCTAAAGCAATCCAGAGGAAAATTTTAAAATATTCCTGATAATTGTAAAGCTTGGACACTTTTATATCAGATTTTTCCAATTGATTAATTTCATTATAAACCTCTTCCAGACTACTGTTTGAGGTAGCTCTGAAATATCTTCCGTTTGTAGTCTGCGCTACTTCTCTTAAAAGTTCTTCATCAATTCTCACTTCCGTTTCTGTAAACACCAAATCCCCGAAAATGTCCTGTTGAGTAGGCATTAAGGCATATCCATTCGTTCCAATTCCGATGGAATAAACTTTTATGTCGTTGTTTTCAGCCAATTCAGCAGCAACTTGTGCGGGCATTGCATTTTCAATCGTGTTAACACCATCTGTCATTAAAATAATGATCTTGCTTTTTGCTTTACTATTTCTAAGGTGATTTACGGCAACAGAAAGTCCTTCGCCAATCGCAGTTCCGGGTTGAAGTTCTAATGGATTAAGGTCTTTTAATTCATCAATTACAACCTGATGATCGGATGTTACAGGAACTTTTGTAAACGCCTCACCGGAATAAGTCACTAAACCTAATCGGTCATTCGGACGTTGATTAACAAATTTTATCGCAATTTCTTTCAATGCAGTCAAACGATCGGGCGTTAAATCTTTAGCCAACATACTCAATGATACATCGACAGCGAGCATAATGTCAATCCCTTTTGTATCGTCTCTGTCCTGAGAAACAGTGAACGTTCTTGGTCTCGCCATCGCAATGATTAGCGCGGAAAGAATAAGATATTTGGAGATTTTAAGTAAAAAAAGTACAGCTACAATTCCATTACTTCCTTCCATATTTTTTACGGTAGGAACTTTTATACCTTTCTTTTTCTGTTTGCTTACATCTCTGATAAAAAGAGGAATAAACAGTACAAAAAGCAGTAAAAACCACGGACTATAAAATTCAAAATTAAACATCCTTTCTCAAGTTTTCGAATTCTAAATCCTTTGATGATCTCTTCACAAATTCTCTTACGTCTGCAAAATCTTTTTCCATCGCGTCTTTATCGGGGAAAGTTTTGGCGAATTTCACCAAATCTCCTCTTAAAAATACATCTTCCACCACTTTTTCGTTTTCCTGAGAGATCGTATTGTTCTTTTTCATTAAATCTATTAAATCATCCGTCAACAAAACATCTGCAGGCAAATGGTATTGTTTGGTGATAAATTTTCTTGAAATCTCGATCAATTCAACATAAAATGAACGGTAATTTCCTTCTTCAATATATTTTTTCTTTTTAAGAGAATCTAATTCTTTCAAAGTCTGATTAGTTGCCACAGCAGGAGAACTTTTTGATTTTTTGCCCCATTTCATGTACATCACAATAGCAATGATAAGAGCAATAATTCCCAAAGCCGCTAAAATATAGAACTTATAAAGCTCCCAATAATCTTTCGCTTCAAGTTTTACTTCCTTATTGTTCATGATATCGTTGATCTGATCTGCTTTTTGAGCAGTATTCATCACATCAATCTCGTAAGGAATTGTTTTTAAAACTTGATTTCCAACCTTAAATTCCAGTTCAGGAATAGTAAATTTCCCTTCTTCATAAACGGCAAATTCGATCTTTCTTTCATATAAATTTTGATTCTGACCGATGCTGTCTTTTACTTCTTCAAAATGAAAAGGTAACAGCTCGTTTTTAGCGGCAGCAGTAACCGGTTTTCCGCTAAGATTGTCAATTTTTATAATTAAATGATTGACTTCTCCCAAAGCAAGCGTCTTCTTCTCAAGATTGGAAGAAAGTATCTGTGAAAAAGCGTTTGCACAGATTAAAAAACATAGTATAAGTAGTATTCTTTTCAACTTTTATTGATAAATTTTGGCTAAAGCCAATTGATTTTTTTAAAATTTATTTAAACTATTGATGTAATTATTTCTTCTGGAAATAACTATACAATAATTTTGAATAATCCGCACCTGTATTTACATTCATAAAACTGGCCGAACTGTTGGCAAAATCGTCTTCCAATGCTCTTACTTTTTGTTTCTGAGCTTCTGCAAAAGTATACCTCCATCTTGCACTTGAAGTATTTGCCCAAACCTGTTTTCCTGTTTCAGCATCATATAACAACGCGTATCCAACATCAGGAATTTCGTTGTCTTTTTCATCGTAAATTCTCATTCCAAGCAAATGGTGTTTTTTTGAAGCGACACGAAGCATTTTAGAATCATATTCATCTTCAAAATCTGAAAATAGGAAAACCAAAGATTTTCTCTTGAAAATTCCCATCATATATTCCATTGCTTTATCAATTTTGGAAACTGCCGGAACATAATCAGCCGTTAAAATATTACTTATGATCGACAAAATATGCTTCCTACCCTTTTGTGGTGGAATTACTTTATACACTTTATCAGCAAATAGAATCAGACCAACTTTATCATTATTTCCTGCTGCTGAAAAGCCTAAACTTGCTGCAATTTCTGCTACATATTCTCTTTTCAGCTGAGTTTTTGTTCCATAATCCATTGAAGCAGAAATATCAACCAAAATCATCATCGTCAATTCTCTCTCCTCTTCCATTACTTTAACGAATGGTTCACGGAAACGAGCGGTTTTATTCCAGTCAATTCTACGAATTTCATCGCCAAACTGATATGGACGAACTTCTGAAAAAGTCATTCCCTGCCCCTTAAAAGCACTGTGATATTGTCCCATCAAAGTAGCTTCCGTCTTCCTGCGAGTACGGATTTCTATTTGTTTTACTTTTTTTACAATATCTTTTATTTCCATGTCTACTTAATTAAAACTTCATCATTATTTACAGTAATCAATCTATAATAATCTAAATCGTAGTTTTCCGTTGTTAAGATAACTTCTTTGTTTAAAATTTTAGAAACTGATTTTAAATAATCTATAATTTGATTATGATGATCTAAACTTTCTATTTCCTTTGGTGTAATATCATTTTCTATTTCTTCTTCTGTAAAAAAGTAACATTTTAAAATAATTTCACCAATCATTATTGTCGCAGCTACAACAAATTCACTTACATTATCCCAATAATCGAAGATATATTTAGGAATAATTCGATCGCTCGATTTTAAATCTCCAGTTATATCACAATAAGTAAATCTGACTTCAAAATTTTCATTTATAAAATCTATCCATTTCAACCAATCAGATCTTGAAATATTTAAAACATAAATATCTCTTAATGATCCATCTGAGAAATAAATATTATCTTTTAAATATTGCCAATCCATATAACTCAATCCTTAAACTCAATTGAAACATTAAACCATTCATCATCAAACTTCGGACTGTATTTTTTATAGAAATTAATTGCTGGTTCGTTCCAATTCAATACTTGAAAAACCATTCCGCTGTATTGATTTGACTTTCCGTGTTCTAAGGTTGCTTCAAATAATTTCTTTCCAATTTGTTTTCCTCTCAGTTTTTCTGTCACCACTAAATCTTCCAAATATAACCTTCTTCCTTTCCAAGTTGAATATCGATCATAATACAATGAAATTCCAACAATATTTCCTTCAAATTCAGCAATAAAAGCGCCCCAAACTGGGGATTTACCAAAGCCATCTTGCGTAAATTGCTCTAACGTTAAAGTAACTTCATGTAAAGCTTTTTCATATTCAGCCAATTCTTTGATCAGCTCCAACATCGGAGCACAATCTTCCTGAACCGCTTTTCTGATGATAATTTCTTCCATTAAAAATTAAGGAGCTTGAATTTTTGCTAAAATTCTGTTAACAATTTCTTCTGTAGAAATCTCTTCTGCCTCAGCTTCGAATGTTAATCCAATTCTGTGTCTCAACACATCTTTCGCCAACTCTTTTACATCTTCAGGAATTACAAAAGCTCTTCCTTTTAAGAATGCATAAGCTCTTGAAGCTATGGCCAAGTTAATAGATGCTCTTGGAGAAGCTCCGAAACTGATATAATTTTTAAGTTCGGAAAGACCGTAATTTTCAGGATAACGGGTTGCAAAAACCATATCCAAAATATATTTTTCGATCTTTTCGTCTAAATAAATTTGATTAATTAATTCTTTAGCATCTACAATATTTTGCAGAGAAACCACAGGTTTTACTATTGGCTGATGAGAAGTAGAAACCATTCTCATTACCGTTCTTTCATCCTCAAATTTTGGATAATCGATCGTACATTTCAGCATAAAACGGTCGCTTTGCGCTTCGGGCAAAAGATAAGTACCTTCCTGATCGATCGGGTTTTGCGTTGCCAATACCAAAAACGGTTTTGGAAGCTTCATTGTTTCGTCACCAATTGTCACCTGCTTTTCCTGCATCACCTCCAAAAGAGCAGACTGCACCTTTGCCGGCGCACGGTTGATCTCATCCGCAAGCACGAAATTGGCAAAAACAGGCCCTCTTTTTATAGAAAAATCGTTCTCTTTAATATTATAGATCATCGTTCCTACAACATCTGCAGGCAATAAATCCGGCGTAAACTGAATCCTTGAAAATTCACCATGAACAGCATCCGCCAACGTTTTGATAGCTAACGTTTTTGCCAATCCGGGAACCCCTTCCAAAAGAACGTGCCCACCTCCTAACAGACCCACCAAAAGGCGGTCTATCATATATTCCTGGCCAATGATAACCTTGTTGATTTCCTGTCTCAGAAGTGAAAATAAATAGTTTTGTTCTTTTATCTTTTCCGTCAACTGACGAATGTCTTCTGCTTGATATGTATCTGACATAGTTTAAATTAAAATAAGTTGTAAATTTCTAATAAATACTTGCATTAATCAACATAATAAATGCCATTTTTGAGTTAAAGTTTGTTAAATATTCCGAGGATTTATGAGATCTTCAGCTAAGCGACTGAGATTTAATTTATATGATTCATTTGAGAGGTCAATTATTGATATGATAAAACGTTATAACTCGACAGAAAAAGCACCATGAAATTCTTAGTTATAAAAATTTCATGGTGCTTTTTATTTTATTTAATTAATAAAACCTAAATATAATAGTCTATTAAAGCTTAGTAATTGTAATGGTAAATACATCTTCCGGAACGTCGATTGTTTCTTCGTAAGAACCTACATTTATATAATATTCTGTTCCTGCCGTTGTTGGAATAGTAATCGTTTCCGTCGCAGCAGCACCGCCATTATCCATCGTCCCGACACATCCCAGAGCACTGCAAGTACCACTGTATACATCTACCTGAGGATCGAAAGTACTTCCTGTAGGCATGGTCACTTTAATAGTGTACTGACTACCATCTCCTATTAATTTAAACCAAGTTCCATCATTCGTTGCATCAGGGCAAACTGTTATATTTCCTGCATTATTAGTTGCAGAAACAGCATCACTTTGTGTGTATGAATAAGGAAAAGCAGAAGCCAATAAAGCACCTGAACACGCATCATTTACCGGCACAGGAGGAACAGTTTTAAAAACAACTTCTGTACAGCCTGAAGATTCAACTCCAGCTGAAACCGCAGTAACCTTTAAATAATAATTAGTGTCTGAATTAAGAGGAGTTGACGGAGTAAAATCAGTTCCTGTTACTAACTGTTGGTTAATAACATTCGTACTTCCAGAGCTTGTTCCGACTGAAATTTTATAAGAATCTGCTCCTGAAACCGGGAACCATTTAATATTGGGAGATAATGAAACAAGTTGGGCATTATTTGTTGGATAAGCAACGAAAGGACACGCAGGAGTAGATCTAGGCGTTAATCCTAAAATCGTTACTGATGATTTGTAATCTGCTCTTATTCCACCCGGTGGAGATGCTGGATCAACAACCGCATTGTCTCCTTTGTAATAAAGAGTTGAATATGGAAGATGTGAATAAACTTTAAATGCTTCATCAAAATTATTAATATCAATACTCGGAGCATTTTCTTTTGCTGCGATTACTAGATTATCTGTATTATTATAAGCAAATGGGGTTGTAAAAGTAAGTTCAACTTTATTATTATTTTTGGTCACCGTACCTGCAAACACTTGAGTTAGTTGCGAAGAGGGAACCCAATCCGTTCCAGATATGAAAGCTGTTTTTGTTGTGTGACCAAGATAAACAGTCCAATTTGAAGAATCAGAAATAGTTGAAGAAGGATCTATATAAAAAGTAAGACCTGTAATGTTTCCTGCAGCATTCGCATTTACTTCCTGCTTAGGATAAATTTGCTGAACATAAGAATAAGAGAAAAAACTGCTTATCGGAGCTGTCCCAACATTTGTACTTCCAATGTTTATATTTATTTGGGCATTAAACGCCAACGATATCAATAATAAAGATAAAAGTAAAATTCTTTTCATAATTAATAAATTCAATATGGAATATGGTGCTAATTTAGTACTAAAGTTTTAATTTTTATAATAAATATGATTATTTAATCACATACATTAATCTTAATAATACTTTAAACTCAAATCAACCATATCTCTTTAAATATTTATACAATTATCAACAAATCATTATTTGCTTTGAAAAATCGAACAACAAACACTAAATTTAAGTACATATTTTAATACATTTGTAACAAATACCAATTACATGTATAAAAAGCTATTTTTTTTGAGTCTCTTTTTCGCGGGACTTCTTCAATCACAAACCACAACGATGGTGAATGTGATTTCACAAGCAGTTTATTATGATGGTTATGCAGCAACAGTATCTGATCCGGTTCCTACAGGTCTGATCAGACTTGGAAACACAAGATATGCAAGAAAACTTACAGACGCAGAACTGAATTCTTTTAAAGCTAAAATCGCCATGAGAGTTTCCATCGGTGCTCTTTGTGACAATTATGACCGTCTGGGAGAGGTTTTCTTGGCTTTAGTCCCTAAAAATCAAGCTACTTACACTATAGACGATGTAAATGTAAAAAGAATGGAAGTTGGCAGATACATCACTCCTTTCATGAATAAAAACCGTACGCCTACGGAAGTGCCTTACACCTATAATTTAAGTAATTTATACAGTGTCTTTCACGATGCTGCGCTTCGTAGTACTTACGATATGTATATGGAACTAGATGTTTTTGGTGTTCCTTATGCTGCACAAACACAGGTTGCGGGATGTTCCGGAAGAATTGATGTTTTTTCAGGATCTCTTACTTTCTTTTCAACAGATGCGGGAGCAACACCTACAGATTACAACAGCCTTACTCCTCTTTTGAGTTACAGTAGAATCAATAATTATAATAGTACAGACGTTGCCGGGCAAACTGTTAGAATTGTAAATTTTAACTTACCTAATCCCGTTACCGATGCCCGCTTTTTTGTAATATCAACTCCTCATGGTGCAAATAGTGGCGGTGAAGAATATATTAGAAGACAAAACTACACGTATATAGATGATGTACAGGTTCTTACCTATACTCCAGGAGGAATTTCGTGCGAACCATTCAGAGTATACAATACACAAGGTAACGGAATTTACGGAACAACTCCGAAGACTGTTGCTGATTGGACTTCATGGAACAACTGGTGCCCTGGAAATTCTGTTCCTATCAGAGGATTTGTAATGCCTAACTTGACCGCAGGAAATCATACCCTAAAACACACAATACCGACCGCTGTTTTTAATCAGCAACAAGGAGATGTCTATTTATCTGTTTATATGCAGGGCAAAAGCAACGTCAATTTAAATGTAAATGATGTCAAAACAACGGATGTAAGTATTTATCCAAATCCGACTTCCGACTTTGTGAATATTAAATCTCCAGTAGATGTGATGTCTCTAACTTTATTCAGCATAGACGGAAGAAAATTATTTGAAAATTATAAAGAAAACAAGATTGATATTTCTTCATACAACACAGGAATTTACATCTTGAATGTTGTCTTAAAAGACGGAACATCTTTCAAACATAAGATTATCAAAAAATAAAAATATTCTGTTAAAAACAAGTAAAGAAACCTCCTTTCGAACATCTTCGCAGGAGGTTTTTACTTTTATAAAATTTGAATAGATTTTAAATTTCGCATTACAAATCAGCTTCAGCTTCGAAGTCATATTAGAATAGTCAAAAAAAGAAATACACTTCTTAAAATCAATTATTTTAACAAAGACTTTCCTTTAATAAACGAAAAACGAATACCTTTTTTAACATTTATTTATTTTAAAGGCATTATTTTAAATAATTTTAACCTTAATCTCACATTTAAAAATTGTCACTTCCACTTTATTAAACTATTTTTGGTGATTAAAAAATTTGTAAAATGAATTATCATTTTCAAGCCCACAGACAGGTGAGAAGAAACCTTCTGGATATTCTGCAAAATACATCTCATGAAGATCTTTTGCTGATTCCGGATGGCTTTAACAATAACATTTACTGGAATATTGCACATACAGTTGCTACAGAGCAGCTTTTGCACTATTACCTAAGCGGAAACCCTTTCAGAATTGATAAATATTGGATCGAGACATATAAGAAAGGAACTCTTCCGAACTTAAATGTACAAAAATCTGAAGTGGAAGATCTGGAGTTTTTATTAACCGAAACTTCAAAGATCTTAATGAAAGATTATGACAGCGATTTCTTCTCAGATTACACGCCCTACACCACGAGTTTTGGGATGGATTTGAAAAGTATTCAGGATGCCATCATCTTCAACAACATGCATGAAAGCTTACATTATGGCTATGCAATGGCTCAGAAAAGAGCAATTTTAGGAGAAAAAGGAAGATAGTTAAAAATGAATTTTACAATGCGTCAATTCTCAAATGTGACTCTTTAAACCACAGCAAATTGACCCACAAAGTAAAATTGATATTTAACAATTTCACTATTTAAATTATTAAAATGACAGATAAAAAAGACGATTTTATTTTCGGGCTTCGTCCCGTAATTGAAGCTATTGAAGCAGGGAAAACTATTGACAAGATCTTTGTACAAAATGCATTGCAAGGCGATATTTATGCCGAACTGAAAACAATTTTAGCTAAAAATAAATTACGTCCAAACTACGTTCCGGTTGAAAAACTGAACCGTTTTACAAGAAAAAACCACCAGGGTGTTGTAGCTTTTATTTCGGATGTTCCGTTTCATAGAGTGGAAGATGTTGTTCCTCAATTATTTGAAGAGGGAAAAACTCCATTTTTATTGATATTGGACAGATTAACTGACGTTAGAAATTTCGGAGCCATCTGTAGAACTGCAGAATGTGTAGGAATTGACGCTATTATTATTCCTGAAAAGGGAGGCGCACCTATCAACTCTGACGCTATAAAAACCTCAGCAGGAGCACTTTATAATATTAAAATCTGTAAAGAACCAAATTTAGCGCACGTTGTAGATTATCTTCAACAAAGCGGAATTTCTGTATTTGCAGCTACCGAGAAAGCTCAAAAACTGATCTATGATGTAAGTTTCACAGAACCTTGCGCTATCGTAATGGGTAATGAGGAAACCGGAATTTCTAAAGAAGTTTTACATCATGCAGATGAAAAAATAAAATTACCAATTGAAGGAAAAACACAATCTTTAAACGTTTCTGTTGCTTGTGGAGCGATTTTATATGAAGCAACAAGACAGAAATTAGTGAAAGTAAATTAATCGATAACACATTCAAAATCAATTCAAATGAAGAACATTGCAGCGCTTGCGCTTATATCATCTATAGCTTTAGTTTCTTGTAAAAAAGAAACAACGACCGTAACAAAAGTGGATCCGAAAACAGGAAAAACAATTACCGTTGAAGTTCCTGCTGATTCTGTAGCTAAAGTTTCAGAAAACCCTGCAATTAAGGACTCTGCAGGTGTTTATACTCAAACTTTCAAGCTTGAAAAAGGAAAAACATATCCTCTTACAACTTACCAGAGAGATGTAAAAACGATGACAGATCCTCAAGGAAAATCTCTAAACGGGACAAGTGAATCTACTGACGAAATGACTTTCACCGTTAATGATATCAAAGGAAATGTTTATGATTTGACTCTTAATCTTATCGGAAAAAGAAATTCTCAAACTGCTGACGGAAAGACAATTGTAGTAGACACCAAGCTTCCAATTCCAAAAGAGGATGATCTGAAAATGATCTGGAATGTCAACAAAGCTCTTACAAGCAATAAACTGAACATGAAAATGGACACGAAAGGAAATGTACTTTCGATTACAGGTTTCGATGCAGTTTATACTAAAGTTTCTAATGCTGTAGGAACTCTTATTAAAGATAAAAACCAAAAAGAAAGCGTTGTTGCAAGTCTTAAACAAAGCTTTAACGAAAAGGTATTAAAAGATCAGTTCAACAAAAACCTAACAATTATTCCTAAAAAAGGAGCAAAAATCGGTGAAAAATGGACAAGTTCTGAAAATGCAGATCCAAGCGGAGCTGTAAAAGTTACTTCAAACTATGTATTGAAAAGCGTAGGAAACGGTATTGCAGAAATTGGCGTATCTGGTGGAATCCCTAAGAAAACTGAGAAAAAAGCTCAGGATAAAATCACCCACAGTTTAAGCAGTGAGCTTGTACAGAATGGTACCATTAAATTTGATCAAAGCACAGGATGGATCACCAATCAGAATATTAATGTAGAAACTACTCAGATTGAAACAATTTCAGACGGAAAACAGTCTCAGTCTATGAAAAGCGTTTCAAAATCTTCTGTAATGGTAAATCCTTCTGCTAAAAAATAATGTCGAAGTTTTTAAAATAAAAAATTATGAAGTTTATTCTTGAGTTAGTACTCACCGCTATTATTATTTTCTTTGTATGGAATATTTTGAAAAGATTATTTTTTAAAACATTCTACAGTTATTTGTTTAAAAATATCAAACAAAATAGTAATCAGCAGGATATCAACAATTCAAACAAGGATAAAAACCCGAAGATCCATTGGGATGCAGAAACCGTGGACTATGAAGAGGTAAAAGAAAATAAAGACAAAAGGTAAAATATACCCAAGAAAATAAAAGATAATAACCAAAATGGCGAAAAATAAAAACTTAATTTATATTGCGGCTTCATTAGTTGTATTTATAGTTTTAGCATTTTTATATTCCACACCTGTGTTTACAGGAAAACAGCTTTTCCAGCATGATATTGTTCAGTACAGAGGAGGCGCAAAAGAACTTCTGGACTACAGAGCAAACACTGGAGATGAAACGTATTGGAGTGATTCCATGTTTGGTGGAATGCCAACTTATCAGATGGGAAGCCAGTTCAAAGGAGATATTATCAAAAAAATTGATAGTAATCTGAACTTTTTTCCAAGACCTGTTAATTATCTTTTCTTACTTTTTGCAGGATTTTTCCTTTTAGGAATGGTTGCGGTCAGAAACTGGAAATATGCTCTTTTGGGAGCCACTTTCTTCGGACTTTCAACCTATTTTTATATTATTATTGCAGCGGGACACAATGGTAAAGTGAATACTATTGAATATTTCGCGCCACTTTTAGCCGGAATATTACTCGTTTATATACGGAAAAGTTACATCTGGGGATTCATTGTCACGACCCTGTTTATGGGACTTCAGATAGCGGCGAATCACCCACAGATGACGTATTATCTTTTCATTGCGCTAGGATTTTTATTCTTATCTGAATTAATCCGAGCAATCCAAAAGAAAACGCCGATGAAGCACTTCTTAATTTCTTCAGGAATTATTGCTGCTGCTTGTGTCATCGGAGTTGGAATGAATTCTCAAAGAATTATGGCCAATGCCGAATACGTAAAAGAAACTGTTCGTGGAAAACAAATTTTAGATAACGATACTCATACCTCAGGAGAATCCGGAATGGATAAAGAAAGTATGCTGATGTGGAGCTACGGAAGACTGGAAACTTTAAACCTTTTCATCCCAAGATTGATGGGTGGCGGAAGCCAAGAACCTGAGGCAAAAGACATCATGAATAAAGTTCAGGAACTTGTTCAGGAAAATGTGACATCACAAGCCGAAATGGATCGTGTTTCTAAAGGTTTCGGAAGCGTAACATACTGGGGCGACCAACCGGGAACTTCGGGACCTGCTTATCAGGGAGCGATTGTTTGTTTCCTTGCTTTATTAGGTTTCTTTTTTGCTTGGAAAAAATACCGTTACTGGATTTTAGGAGCTTCAATTCTTACCGTTTTATTGGCTTGGGGAAGCAACTTTATGCCTTTATCGGACTTCTTTATAGACTTTGTTCCGATTTACAATAAATTCAGAGCCCCATCTTCTATCCTAGTTATCGTAGAACTTTTACTCCCTTTAATCGCGATTATTGGATTGTATAGATTCTTTACAGACGAAAAATTAACGGAAGAATACAAAAAGAAAATTCTTCTTTATGTTGGTGGCGGAACATTAGGATTTTTATTAATTCTATTAATTTTCGGAAAATCTTTATTAGGTTTCCATACAGAAAATGAAAAAACATATCTTCCTCCTTTCCTATTGGATTATTTGGTGGATAAAAGATTCAAATTGTTCAGAATTGATGCAATCAAAGCATTTATCTATGTTGCCATCGCAGCAGGAGCTTTATTTATGGTTTTAAAGCAAAAATTAAATCAAAATATAGCTTTGATCATTATCGGAGTCGTGAGTTTATTTGATCTTTGGACAGTAAACAAACGTTATTTGAATGATGAAAATTATGTAGATAAAGTTTTTGCTGAAAACCCTTTCCAAACAGAAACCTCAGATCTTTTGGCTGAAAAAGTACAGGCAAATCCTAATTTGGGTTCAATTTTAGCCAATGTTCAGGTCAACAAAACATTGGAAACGATTGCTGAAAAAGATAAAACTCATTACAGAATTTTTAATAATCTTTTAGGAACATTCAGCGAGACGAATACGTCTTATTTTAAATCTTCAATCGGAGGTTATCATGCTGTAAAATTGAGAAGATATGATGACGTTATCAATGAATATTTTCAGGTAATGGATTCTGTGAAACTTCCAAATGTTCTTAATTTACTGAACGCTAAATATTGGGTTGCTGGCGATCCGGAACATCCTCAGGCAATGCCAAATCCAAAAGCTAACGGAAATGCATGGTTTGTAAGCGACTTGAAATTTGTGAACAGTCCAAACCAAGAAATTAAATCTATTGGAGTAATCGACAGCAAGAAAACAGCCGTTATTGCTTCTTCAGATAAAGAATATTTCAATAACAAACTAGTTCAGGCAGATCCGACAGCATTTATTAATTTAACGAAATACCAACCGAATGAATTAGAATTCAAATCTGAATCTAAAACTCCACAGTTGGCAGTATTTTCTGAAATTTACTATCCTCACGGCTGGAAAATGTTCGTAGACGATAAGGAAGTTCCTTACATCAAAGCTGATTATTTAATTCGTGCAGTACATGTTCCTGCAGGAAAACATAACATCAGAATGATTTTCGAACCGGAAGTTATTGAAACAGGGAAATGGATTTCTTTATTGAGCTTTGGATTATTCATTATATTAAGTGGTTTCGGGATTTATTGGATGAATAAAAACAAGAAGAAGGAAATTCTAATAGAAAAAGTTTAACCTCAATTTTGTCATTCTGTAGGAATCTAAGCAATTTTAAAAGCTCTGTCCAGATTCCTACGGAATGACAAAACACTCCAATATAAATGGAACAAAAGAAAATATTAATCATCACCTATTACTGGCCACCTGCGGGAGGTCCCGGTGTTCAAAGATGGTTAAAATTTGTAAAATATTTACCTGAATTTGGATGGAAACCCGTTATTTTCACACCAGAAAATCCGAGTTACCCGTTGTTGGATGAAAGTTTAATGAAAGATATTCCTGAGAATATTGAAATCGTTAAAACCAAGATTTGGGAACCTTATCAACTCGCTGAAAAGCTTGATAAAAGTAATAAAAAGTTCAAAGCCGGACAGTTTGATGTCGGTAAAAACCAAAGCTGGAAATCGAAGCTTTCGATTTGGGTTAGAGGAAATTTTTTCATTCCTGATGCCAGAGTTTTTTGGGTAAAACCTTCCGTAAAATTTTTAGAACAGTATTTAAAAGAAAATAAAATTGATGTTGTGGTCACTTCGGGACCTCCACATTCTTTGCATTTGATAGGTTTAAATTTAAAAAAGAAACTTCCTAATTTAAAATGGATTGCTGAT
Organism: Chryseobacterium sp. SIMBA_038; assembly: GCF_046535115.1. Lineage (NCBI taxonomy): Bacteria > Pseudomonadati > Bacteroidota > Flavobacteriia > Flavobacteriales > Weeksellaceae > Chryseobacterium > Chryseobacterium sp. SIMBA_038. The sequence continues at coordinate 360,853 of NZ_JAWRXH010000003.1, read as the reverse complement.
TTCCGTGATCCATGGACAGAAATTTCTTATTATAAACATTTAAAACTAACCAAAAGTTCCGATAAAAAGCATCGACAATTAGAAAGTGATGTTTTTAAAAATGCTGATATTACTTTAGCTACAAGTTATACCGACGCTGAAAATTTCCGTAAAAATGGAGCAAATGCGGTTTGTATTACCAATGGATTTGATGAAACAGATGCTTCTCAAACTATCAAATCCTCAGACTCTCAGACTCTCAAACAAAAATTTACATTAAGTTATATTGGAGTTTTAGAACAGCTCAGAAATCCTGAAAATCTTTGGAAAGCTCTTGATGATTTGGTGAAAACGAATTCCGATTTTGCTGAAAGTTTTTCATTAAAATTTGTGGGCAGAATTGATGATAAAATTTTAAATACAATTGAAAATTCTGGTTTAAAAAATCATATTTTAAATTTAGGATATATTTCTCATGACAAAGCGATCATAGAAATGCAAAATTCTGATATGCTTTTAATTACAAATTTCCCCAATGAATCTTCGAAAGGTATTATTCCAGGGAAAATATTTGAGTATTTAGCGACAGGAAAACAGATTATTTCTTTTGGTCCGGATCAGGCTGATGTTTCAAAAATCTTAAATGAAACTCAGGCAGGAAAACATTTTGGTTATCAAGATTCCGAAACAATAAAAATCTTTATTTTAGAGAAATTTGAATTGTGGAAAAATGGAAACCTTCTTGAAAACAGCCAAAATATTGAACAGTTTTCAAGAAAAAATCTTACAAAAAAATTGGTTGAGATTTTATAATTTTTTGACGCAATGCTTTATTTATATTGCTCCTTTTTTTAAGAAGGCAAAGAAACTAATCAATTTCATTGATTTGATTAAGCTTGCTTCACCAGCAACTTTATCGCCTTTCTTAGCTTCCTTAAATAAATAGAGTCTAATTAAAAACTTTGCGTCTATATAAAATTTAAATAGTCCATTGATCGTTAATCACTCCAACTAAATAATACTTTCCATTAAATTCTTCAAATACAAAACGAAGTGTTTTCCAATCCATTTCGCCATTTTTTTCGGTGCCTTTGATGTAATTTTCCGTGAAATTAAGTTTAGGATACATTTTTTCTAAATTGTTTAAAGAATTTCCGCCACCCTGAAATTTATCCAAAGAAAATTGAGATGCAGTAAAGTCTTTTGAGAAAACCCATTTTCCTAAATAGTCATTAATTGTTGTTCTGTAAGGATCTCCCGAACCATCATGAGTGCCCCAAGTGAAAAGAGTTTTGGTTGGTTGATATTTTTCAAAATCAGTTTTAGAAAATTGCTTATCCTCTTTCGGATCTACAAAAGCATACATTGAAAACCGAACGCCTTTTTCGGGATGAATGAATTCTGCAAATCTTTTGTAGTCTTTATTTTTAAGGGTTTTCAAAACCTCGTCATTAGCTTCTTTTATGATTTCTTCTCTGGTTATGGTAGTCTTACTAGGATTTGAAGTTTGGACAGTTGTTTGGATTGTAGAATCAACTTTATGATCGGTAGCTTTACTTGGTTCTTTTTTACACGCAACAAGACTTATAACGAATATGGATAGTAATAATTTTTTCATTTTTTAATATTAATCAATGAAAATGTCCAAAAGTGATGCCAGCTTTCTAAATAATTTTTAATTCAAATTTTAGATTAAGTGTATTATATCATCTTACTTTTTATGAATTGAAAATCTTTTTCAAGAATTTCTAAAAAACCAAATCTAAAGGAAAATCCCCATCTCTTCTTATCAATAATAAAATCTAATTCATCAATTAAAGGAATAATTGACACTTCTTTACACTTATAAAAATCTACATTTCTACGAAACGGTTGAAAACCTGCAGCCATAATACCTTGATAAATTTCCTCATCCTTGATCTCACCTATCGCAGTAAAACACTGGCATTTTTCATCTTTCTCGAAATATCGCTTGGGTGAATAAAAAATGATTCCATCTCCTGTTCTTAGCCTTTTTAAAGAAGCGGCTTTTCCATGATTAGCCTGCATAAATCCACCTTCGACTCCTCTTTCGATATGATCTTTTGATGCAACAGCAATATAATATTTCATTGTTTGATATTCATGAATTCAATTAAAGGTAAGAAAGTTTTTCAATATCTTAGCATAATGGAAATTTTAGATATTCTCATTGTCGGAGCCGGTCCCATCGGACTTAATTGTGCTCTTGAAGCTAAAAAAAATAACCTGAATTATTTAATTATAGAAAAAGGAACCATTGTAAATTCGTTATACAATTATCCTTTATATATGCGATTTTTCTCTACTGCTGAAAAATTAGAAATCGATGAAATTCCATTTATCACAACCGCTCCAAAACCAGGAAGACAAGATGCTTTGGAATATTATCAAGGAATTGCCCGACAGAAAAATATCAATATTAATCTGTATGAAAAAGTTCTAAATATTTCTAAAGATGACGATATTTTTAAAGTTGAAACTTCTAAAGGAGAATATTTAGCCAAAAATGTAATTATCTCAACAGGATTCTATGACATTCCAAATTTGATGGATATTCCCGGAGAAAATCTGGAAAAAGTAAAACATTATTATACCGAACCTTATCCATATGCAAAACAGAAAATTGTGGTTGTGGGTTCTAGCAATTCATCCGTAGATGCAGCGTTGGAAACGTATAGAAAAGGAGCTGAAGTCACGATGATCGTTCGTCATTCTGAAATATCAAAAAACGTAAAATATTGGGTAAAACCTGATATTGAAAACAGAATAGCCGAGGGAAATATTACCGCTCATTTTAATTCTGAAATTATTGAAATAAAAGAAAATTCTGTTATTTTTAAAGATGAAAACGGACAAATTCATGAAATTGAAAATGATTTTGTATTAGCTATGACAGGCTATCTTCCCGATTTTGAGTTTTTAAAAAATTCAGGAATTGATTTGCAGGGAGATTGTTTAAATCCGATTTATAATGCCGAAACAATGGAAACAAATGTCAAAAATCTCTATTTGGCCGGCGTTGTCTGTGGCGGAAAAGACACGCATCTTTGGTTTATAGAAAATTCAAGAATTCATGTAGAAATGGTTATAAAAAATATTCTCCAAAACAAATAATTGTCTTGGAGAATATGCTATTAATTAAATCTAATCCTGTAAATATTTATATTACCTCTTCCATTTCTTTATTATCTTTCAACATCCATGGAACAATAAAGTAAAAAGCGATTGCAATAAATGTTGCTAAAACTCCGGTTCCGATCCACAAAGCATTAAATCCAAACTTCTCGGCCAGCAAAGTTCCCAAGTACGGAGTAATGATAAACGCTGCGGAAAAAGAAATCCCGTTCAGTCCCATATAAGCTCCTTTATTGTTTTTCCCGGAACGTTTTGCAGTGATTGTCGACATGAAAGGTAACGTCCAAATTTCTCCGATACAAAGCACTGTCATTGAGATGACCAATGTAATTATGCTATAATCAAAAGCCATCATTGCATAGGCAATTCCACAAATGAAAGTCCCAAAAAGCATGGTAAAAGCCAGATTAAAATACTTTTCAGCAATCTGTACAAATCCCATTTCGAGTAAAACGATCAGGAAACCACTGTACCCTAAAATGTAACCGATATTTTCTTGACTCAGCTTTGCAACATCTTTATAAAAGATTGTCAATGTACTGAATAACTGGAAAAAGCACATCGAAAACAACAAACAAAAGAAACAATAAATCAAGAATTTACCATCTCGGTAAGGCGAATTTTCTTTTTTAACCTCAATTGCTTCTTTCACTTTTGTGATTTTTACTTTTGCTAATTTATTTCGTTTATAAAAGAAAGAAATGTACAATATTCCAGCTAGTAAAGCCGCTAAAGCATTACTGTAAAATAAAAAATTGTACGAAATAGCAGATAAAATCCCACCCAAAGCAGGGCCAACAGAGAATCCCAAATTAACTGCCATGCGATTCAATGAAAAAGCTCTCGTTATATTTTCAGGTTTCGCATATTTTGTAATCGCCACCGAGTTGGCAGGACGAAAAGTATCACTTACAATACTTTGCAGTAAAATGATTGCTGCCACTCCAATTTCTGTTTTAAAAACTGGAATTAAACAAAACAACGGTACGCTTAATAACAAGCTCATATACTGAACTTTATACTCCCCTATTCTATCCGTAATGAATCCTCCCAACCAAGATCCGATTACAGATCCGATCCCGAAAAAGCTTAAAACAATTCCTGTATTTTCTATGCTAAAATGTAAATGGCTCGTCATATAAACTCCCAAAAACGGAAGTACCATTGAGCCCGCACGGTTGATGAGCATTACCAACGCGAGCATCCAACTTTCCTCAGAAAGTCCTTTGAATGAATTTGTATATATGTTTATTAGTTTCACAATTTCTTACGTTTTAATTAATAATTTGTATTTGTTTTTTTATTTAAACACAAATGGCACGAATGTTTTTCACGAATAACACAAATTTGGATTGTGCAATTTGTGAGAATATTTGTGTTTTAATGTTTAAAACAAAAAAACAGGACTTAAAAAATTAAGCCCTGTTTCATTTATATTGATATAAATAAGTTTTTACTCCGGCTTATAAGAGTCTTTTAATGTTACAGTACGGTTGAATACCAACGTAGTATCCGTAGAATCCTGATCTTTCGTAAAATATCCAATTCTTTGGAACTGAAGAGGTTCTCCAACAGCAACATCCTTTAAACTAGGTTCTGCAAACCCTTTAATGGTAGAAACAGATTCAGGATTAATGAAATTCAAGAAATCCACATCTTTCTCAGCATCAGGCTGTTCCACAGTAAATAAATGATTGTAAATTCTTACATCTACAGGAAGTGCGTGTTTCGCAGAAACCCAATGTAGCGTACCTTTTACTTTTCTTAAACTTTCCTCTGTTCCGCTTCCAGACTTAGATTTTTCGTCATAAGAAGCATAAATTGTCGTGATTTCTCCATTTTCATCCTTCTCCACTCTTTCAGCTTTGATGATGTAAGCAGATTTTAAACGGACTTCTCCACCTAATTTCAACCTAAAGAATTTATTGTTAGCTTCTTCTTTAAAGTCTTCACGCTCAATATATAATTCTCTTGAGAAAGGAACTTGTCTTGTTCCGGCATTTTCCTGCTCAGGATTGTTTTCTGTTTCTAACCACTCTTCGTTTCCTTCAGGATAGTTCTCAATCACCAATTTGACTGGATCTACCACTGCCATCACACGTTTAGCTACTTTATTCAAGTCTTCACGAACACAAAAATCCAATAATTGAATTTCAATTAAGTTTTCCCTTTTTGCAACCCCAACTTTATCAATAAAATTCCTGATTGAAGTTGGCGTAAAACCTTTTCTTCTCATTCCGGAAATCGTAGGCATCCTTGGATCATCCCATCCGGTTACTGCATTTTCAGCGACAAGCCTTTGCAATTTCCTTTTGGAAGTGATCATATAAGAAACGTTCATCCTTGCAAATTCTCTTTGCTTGTTTTTAACCCTTCCTTCTTCATACACCTGATCTAAATACCAGTTGTAAAGCGGTCTATGGTTTTCAAACTCTAAAGAGCAAAGCGAGTGCGAAATTTGTTCGATATAATCAGATTCACCATGTGCCCAGTCGTACATTGGATAAATTTTCCAATCTGTTCCTGTTCTGTGGTGAGGTTTATTCAAAATTCTATACATAACAGGGTCACGCATATTCATATTTGGCGAAACCATGTCGATTTTTGCACGAAGAGACATTGAACCGCTTTCGAATTCACCATTTTTCATCCTTTCGAACAAATCTAAAGATTCTTCAACAGGACGATTTCTGAACGGAGATTCAACTCCCGGTTCAGCAGGATTCTTTCTTTGTTCTGTAATTGTTTGAGAAGGCTGCTCATCAACATAAGCTTTTTTATCTTTAATCAACTGAACTGCCCAATCATAAAGCTGCTGGAAGTAGTCTGATGCATACAAAACTTTATCCCACTTGAAACCTAACCATTCAACGTCTTTCATGATAGAATCTACGAATTCCTGCTCTTCTTTTTCAGGGTTCGTATCGTCGAAACGAAGGTTTACGGGAGCATTGTATTTTTCACCCAAACCGAAGTTGATGCAGATCGCTTTTGTGTGACCTACATGCAGATAACCGTTTGGCTCAGGCGGAAAACGGAAACGGATCTGATCATTTTTAAGACCGTTTGCCAAATCATCTTCTATAATTTGCTCAATAAAATTGAGAGATTTTTTTTCTTCTTCCATTAAAATTCGCTTTAAATGTCGAATAATACGACAATTTGCAAATTTAGGAAATTTTAAGGGTTTACGGAAATTATAATTTAAAACTATAATTGTTAATAATTCAATATTTTTATTTAACTTAGAATTAACTAAGAACCCGTTTCTCAAATAACAACAACATGGCTGTTTATATCCTAAGCAATCGAAAAATTGTTCGCCATAAAGGTGAAAAAGCAGATTCATTTTCTAATGATGAATACTCTATTCCTAATTTCAGGATAGCAAAATGTGATTTTGATAACTATAAGGAACCTACTGCTGCAGCAAAAAAGAAAAAAGACTACACCAACCGAAATATTGTAAACTATAAACTCTTTTCTGAGCCTGAAAAACAAGGTTATCAGGATGTTTTGGATGTTTTATTGAATGAAAAAGGCATCAAAAAATCTACTTTGACGGCCAATAATCTCGGTGGAAGCCAAAGAATGTTCTATGAATTATACAAAGATATGTCTTCTACAAAGGATAGAAGTGATGTTTTGATATTTATTCATGGCTACGCTTATGATTTTGATGATGAATTGAAAGCCATTGTTGATCTTAAAAAACTGTTCATTGATAATCCGGCATCGCCTGTCCAGCATATTTTATTTGTGAGCTGGCCGGCTTCGAGCAGCATTGTTCCTATGACTTATTTTGATGATAAAGCTTCGAGCATCAATTCCGGAGCTTCGTTGATGAGATTATTTTACTTTTATACACAGTTTTTAAAGGATATTTTTTCGAATCGTGATCTCATTCCCTGCAATCAGAGAATTCATTTGATGGCTCATTCCATGGGAAATCGGGTGCTTCAAAGCATGTTGTACAGTTTGAAAAAAGAAAACATTTTGAGAGTTATCGATCAGGTTCTATTATTGAATTCTGACGTAACTTATAAAGTTTTTGAGGACTCAGAAGATTCATTTAATAAGTTACCATTGTTGGCTAATCGGATTTCAATTTATTTAAACAGAAAAGATACCGTTCTTGGAGTTTCACAGTTCACAAAGAATATTTTGACCCCAAGATTAGGTAAAAATGGGCCGAGTGACATTGAAAAATTCAAAGATATTGTTTCTATCATCGATTGTACTTTTGTTCAAGATGATGTATTGACCGGATTAAAATATAACATCGGAAATCATTGGGGATACCTTTCCAGTTCGCAAGTTCAAAATGATATTTTTCAAAATTTATATGGTGTGGATAGGAATCTTATCACCAACAGATTGAAGAATAACGAAAATATTTTCACAATTATTTCACAATAATATATTAAAATTAATCATATCGTAAAGCCTTATGTTAAACCCTAAAACAAGTGCTCATGTTGGCATAAAGATTGCAAAATCATTAAACAGAGAAATACTAAATTTTTTATCATGAAAAAAGTTAAAAGCAAGTTTTCTTATTTATTACAATATATTAAGAAAGCTATTTTCGTAAAAGACGTGATTTAACGAACTGATTATTAACTCAAAAACTATAAATTATTCGACTATAAAATTACTATTTCAAAAAACTCTTAGTTATTAATTTGCCTCCAATGTTTTATAAAGCGTTGGAGATAATCTTTTTTCTACTATTTTAATAGAATCAATATATTTTATTTCACACAACGGAGTGTTAATTAAAGTTAAAAACATTGCATATTAAAAAAAAGTCCTTCATATTTACTTTACAAATCAAATTAAATCTTTATTATGAAAAATTTAAAAAAATTGAACAAAAGTGAATTGAAAACTATTAAAGGTGGTTCCGTTCCCTTAGGATGCATTAGTTGGGATCCTAGAGCAAGATGTTGTAGATCTTGGGATGATGAAAATCAAAACAAACCAACATGTCCTACTCCATAATACTATTGCTTATACCAGATTAATTCACATTTCAAATCAAGATTTGAGTCAAAATTATTGACAAATAAAGATCCAGTGCCCAAACCTTGAGGCATTGGATTTTTTTTGGTAAAGGTATATTGAGCAATCGCATTCAAACCAATATTGCTTTCAAGAGCTGATGTAATCCACCAACCAATATTAAGTTCTTCTGCAAGAGAAATCCATTCATCAGAACCGGAAAAACCTCCTACCAAAGCTGGTTTTAAAATAATATATTGAGGATTTATTTCTTGTAAAAGCTTCTTTTTTTCATTAAAATCAATAACTCCGATTAATTCTTCATCTAAAGCGATTGGAGTTGGAGTTTCAGTACATAACTCTGCCATATCCGCCCAGTTTCCGTCTTTTATTGGCTGTTCAATGGAATGAATATCTAAATCAGCCAACTGCTGTAAAACAACCTTTGCTTCTTCTTTATTGAAACCTCCATTTGCATCAACACGCAGTTCCAATTTCTCTTTTGAGAATTTTTTTCTTAATTTTTGAAGAACTTTATGCTCGGATTTCCAGTCGACACCGATTTTTAATTTAATACAGTGAAAGCCTTTTTCAAGTTTCTCCTGAATCTGTTCTTCCATATAATAAATGTCCCCCATCCAGATCAATCCGTTGATAACTATTGGAGATTTACCTTCTGTAAATTCACTTGGAAAATAGAGATTTTCACCATGTTTTAGATTCAAAACGGCCTGTTCGTATCCAAACCAAATAGAGGGAAATTCTTTTAATTCTTCTTTTAAAAATTCAGAATCTTTTTGAATATTTTCACAAAGCCATTGCAGTTTTTCTTCATAATCCGGTCTGTCATCAAAACTCAATCCTCTGAAAATGGCACATTCTCCTATTCCTTTTTTTTCGTTTTCTGAAATTTCAAGAATAAAAGTTTCCTTTTCATGCAAAACGCCGCGAGATGTTCCACTCGGGCGCTTGAATTCTAATAAATATTTAAAATATTCTGCTTTCATTTATTTTACACTGTCAATTCGCATAAATTCTTCTGCTTTTTCAACCATATTGACGCTTCCACAGAAAAACGGAATTCTTTGATGAAGTTCTGTTGGTTCAATTTCCAAAATTCTTCTAAAACCGTCTGTTGCCTTTCCACCAGCTTGTTCAGCTAAGAAAGCCATTGGATTACATTCATAAAGTAATCTCAATTTACCATTCGGAGCTTGTGAATAAGATGGATAAATATAAATTCCACCTTTCAACATATTTCTATGAAAATCAGCAACTAACGAACCAATATATCTTGAAGTGTAAGGACGATCACCTTCTTCCATCTGACAATATTTAAGATAATTTTTAACTCCTTGAGGGAATTTTATATAATTTCCTTCGTTGATAGAGTAAATTTTACCCGTTTCTGGAAATTTCATATTCGGGTGAGAAAGATAATAAGTACCCAATGATGGATCTAGTGTAAATCCGTTCACGCCATTTCCTGTTGTGTAAACAATCATCGTTGAAGAACCATAAATAACGTATCCCGCTGCAATCTGATTAATTCCTTTTTGTAAAAAATCTTCAAGCTGAACTGGCGTTCCTGGCTCTGTTACTCTTCTGTAAATTGAAAAAATAGTTCCTACAGAAACATTTACGTCAATATTTGAAGACCCATCCAAAGGATCGATCAATACAACATATTTGCTTAAATGTCCGTTTTCTCCACATTTAATGTCAATAAAATCGTCATTTTCCTCGGAAGCGATACCACAAACTACCTCTCTTTGAGACAATGCCGTAATAAAAATGTCATTGGCGATCACATCAAGTTTCTGCTGTTCCTCTCCCTGAATATTTTCATTTCCTGCTTTCCCAATGATATCTGCAATTCCCGCCTTATTTACTTCCCTGTTTACTACTTTTGAAGCTAGTCTTATTGCGCTTAAAAGACGTGAAAATTCTCCTGTAGAATATTGGAAATCGTCCTGCTTATCAATAAGAAATTCTCCTAAAGTCTGTAATGGTTGATCTGACATATTTTTCTTTTTACGTTTTGCTCAAATTTCGTAAAATTTACAACATTATAGAGAATTTTCTTTTAAAATACATTAAGCACTGTATATCAAATCAATACATCATAAATAGTGGTACTTATCATAAATTTCAACATGAAAATGAATCACCAATTTAACCTGCTAAGGAATGAAAAATTCAATAAATAGTGTTAATTTTTAATTTTAATAAAATCTTAAGTAGGTCTACCCGCTCGGCTCTTTCATATCTCGTTGTAAATTTATAATTTTGACCTCCGTAAAAAACTCAATTAAATTTTATCTAACAATTTTATTTTTAACAATTTAATGAAAATTTTCAAGTTTGGTGGAGCATCGGTAAAAGATGCTGAAAGTGTAAAAAATGTGTCCATGGTATTAGAAAGCCAAGGATTTGCCAAATGTCTGCTGGTAATTTCAGCGATGGGCAAAACGACTAATGAATTGGAAAAAGTTGTAGAACTTTATTTCAAGAAGGATAACTATCAAACCGAAATTGAAAAGATAAAACGAAAACACATGGAAATCGCGGAAGGTTTATTTCCTGAAAATCATGCGGTTTTTGCAGAAATCGATTTGTTTTTTGATGATATTGATTCTTTTTTACGAAGAAATAAATCACCGAATTACAATTTCGTGTACGATCAGGTTGTAAGCTGTGGAGAAATGATCTCTACAAAGATCGTAAGTGAGTATTTAAATGAGATACAGTTTACTAATCAATGGTTAGACGCCAGAGATTATATAAAAACCGACAATTCTTACAGAGACGGAAACGTAGACTGGAAAAGAACGGAAGAATTTATGTCAACTTTAAATCCTGAAATCTGCTATGTAACGCAAGGTTTCATTGGATCTGATGATAATAATTTCACCGTAACTTTAGGAAGAGAAGGTTCAGATTATTCTGCCGCGATCTTTGCTTATTGTTTAAATGCATCTGCAATGACAATCTGGAAAGACGTTCCGGGAGTGATGACGGGAGATCCGAGAAAATTCAAGGATGTTACGCTTCTTTCTAATATATCTTATGAAGAGGCAATCGAGATGGCATATTACGGAGCAAGTATCATTCACCCGAAAACATTACAGCCTTTACAGCAAAAAGATATTCCTTTTTATGTGAAATCTTTCGTAGATCCCACAAAAGAAGGAACAAAAGTAGGTGCTTCAGATAAAAATGAATTTCAGGAGTCATATATTTTAAAGGAACATCAAACTTTATTGAAAATCTCTACTAGAGACTTCTCTTTTGTAGCAGAGGATCATATGAGTTTGGTTTTTAGCTTTTTAGCAAAATATAAAATTAAAGTTTCTTTGATGCAGAATTCTGCAATTTCACTAGCTTTATGTCTGGAAGATAAATTTGACAAAATAGACGAGCTTAATGAAGAACTTCAGAAAATATTTAAAACTGAAGTAGTTAAAAATGTATCTTTATTTACCGTGAGAAATGCGAAGATGGAGAACATTGATAAATTTTACCAAGAAAAAAGTGTATTATTGGAACAGATTTCCAAGAATACGCTTCAAATGGTAACACAATAAAACTAATTGCGACTAAACACACATGAGTTTAATTTCGAAAAACGATTTAATTCAAGCTTCCGGCTTAAGCAAAATAGGATTTCTAAAGAATCCGGTAGCATCTGCTGTGATGAGCATTGCTAAAATAAATGAAGTTAATAGATTATACGATAAACTAAAAGATAAGGAAGGTAAAGACTTTTTCGACTCATTTGTGAGAGAAAGAAACTTGAGCTATGTCGCATTTGAAGAAGATCTCGCAAAGATCCCAAAAACGGGACCATTTATTTTGGTTTCGAATCATCCGCTTGGTGCGATAGACGGGATTTTAATGTGCAAGATCTTATCAGAAGTACGTCCGGATTTCAAAGTAATGGGTAATTTCCTTTTGGAAAAAATAAAACCTATGGAACCGTACGTGATTTCTGTAAACCCTTTTGAAAACAGAAAAGGAGCTTACAGCAGTTCTTCCGGAATGCGCGAAACATTGAAGCATTTGCAGGAAGGAGGTTGTGTAGGTATTTTCCCGGCAGGAGAAGTTTCAAACAAAAACAATCCTTACGGAGAAATTCTAGATAGAGAATGGGAAAAACCGGCCCTTAAGCTTATTAAAATGGCAAAAGTGCCGGTAGTTCCTATGTATTTCCATGCAAAGAACAGCCGTCTTTTTTATCAGGTGGCCAAACTTCACCCTAACTTTCAAACATTGATGCTTCCTGCTGAAATGATGAATGACAGGGAGAAACCGATCCGTATCAGAATCGGAAAACCTATTGGTCTAAAGGCAATGGATGAGATGGAAAACATTGAAGAATTAGGTGAATTTCTAAAACGTAAGGTTTATATGATGAAATCTTACTATGAAAAGAGAAAATCACTGGCTCAGGCTATTAATCTTCAAAATTTATATGTAAAATTTCCTTTACTTAGAGAAGAAAATATTGTTCAGAATATTATTGATGAAACTCCGAAAGAAGACATCATTAATGATATTAGCAAACTGAAAGGCACCGACAAAATGCTTTTCAGCAATGGTAATTACGAAATATATTTCACTGCTTACGAGGAAATCCCTTCTGTAATGAGGGAAATCGGGCGTCAGAGAGAGCTTACATTCCGTGCCGTGGGAGAAGGAAGTAACCTGCCTTTTGACCTTGATGAATATGATAAGCACTATCATCATCTTTTTCTTTGGGATAATGCCGAGGAAAAGCTGGTTGGGGCTTACAGAATGGCTTTAGGTAAGGAAGTGATGAAAAAATCCGGGATTAAAGGCTTTTACACCAGTTCTTTATTTGAATTTGAACAAGACATCCATCCTTTCTTTAAAAAAGTGATTGAAATGGGGCGAGCATACATCTGTCAGGAATATCAGCAGAAACCGCTTCCACTTTTCCTTTTATGGAGAGGAATTGTGCATGTTTGTTTAAGAAACCCTGATCACAAATTTTTGATGGGAGGTGTGAGTATTTCCAACAAATTCTCTGAGTTTTCAAAATCATTAATGATTGAGTTTATGCGTTCGAATTATTATGATTCTGCAGTAGCTCAATACATTACCCCAAGAAACGAGTATAAAGTAAAACTTCGCGAAAGGGATAAAAACTTATTCTTCGAGGAAATGGAATCTGATTTAAATAAATTAGATAAAATCATCGATGATCTTGAACCGGAATTGAGATTACCAGTTTTAATTAAAAAATATATCAAGCAAAACGCAAAAGTTATTGCATTTAATGTAGACCCAAACTTCAATGATGCCATTGACGGATTGATGTATATTAGAATAAGTGACCTTCCGGAAAGCACGATAAAACCTGTATTAGAGGAAATGAGTGAGCAAATTAGAAAGGAACAGGAAAATAATTCTCCTGAGAATCAGTAGGTTTTTATTTTTATTAGAAAAAAGTACTGTTAATACTTGCTTCATATATTAAAACTTACTACTTTTGCATCACTTTAAAACAACGAAGTAAGTCAAACAAAAATATACGGTTTCTTAGCTCAGTTGGTAGAGCAATGGATTGAAAATCCATGTGTCCCTGGTTCGATTCCTGGAGAAACCACAGACCGCCTTGCGAAAGGCGGTTTTTTATTCCAAAGCAAAAAAAGATTTGCACGGTATAAGAAAAATTATTATTTTTGCACCCACTTTGAACAACGAAGTAACAAACCAAAACATACGGTTTCTTAGCTCAGTTGGTAGAGCAATGGATTGAAAATCCATGTGTCCCTGGTTCGATTCCTGGAGAAACCACAAACCACCTTAATCAAGGTGGTTTTTTTATGCCCAAATTCTTCATTTTAAATTTAAAGATTCTAAACTAGATCAAGATTAGGTTCTGTTTTCTAGTTTTTGTGTAATTTTAATCGCAAATTGGGATTTATACATTAATTAAAATACTTTTAGGCCCACATTTACGATGAAGCACCTTATTTTCTTATTCTTGTTTATTTTATCATCAGGTCATCTTCTTGCCCAAAAAGATGACACGACAGCACATTGCGATGCTTTAATAAAAAAAGGAATTGATGCTTTATATAAAAAAGATCATTCTACCTCTTTAGAAATTTTTGCCGAAGCCAAAAAAATTGCCGAACAAAACAGCCTATATCAACAACAATTTATCACCACAAACTGTATTGGACTTAATTATTACCAGATGTCCGATTACAGCACAGCCTTAGATTATTATTTGGAAGCCTACTCCATTGCTGTAAAATATTTGAAGAGCGATCGTGAAATGACGGTTTTAAACAACATCGCCCTCGTTTATCTCCAACAGGGAAAATATAAAGAATCTGAAAAGCATCAAAAAAGAGCCTACGATCTTGCGGTTGCCAATAAAGATCAAATTGGCATTGCGATTTATTCTAGTAGCTTGGCCGATCTTTATAACACAACTCATCAACTCGATAAAGCGTTGGAATACATTAAAATCTCCAGAGAAGCTTTAAAAATGGTAAATGACGCAAGAATCGACATTGATCTAGATCTAGCAGAAGCTAAAAATTTTGTTGAAAGAAACGAATTCGATAAAGCCCTCAATATTCTGGAACCTCTTTTACAAAAACTAAAAAGCAAAGAATATATTGATCACAGAATTTCGGCATTATTAATACTTTCGAAAGTCTATTTGGGCAAAAAACAAAATGACAAAGCTATTTTCTATGTTAATCAGGCTCAAAAAGAAAACCTGAATTATACGAATACAAAGGATATTTACAATCAGTTTTCGAACCTGTATTTCAGTTTGGGAAATTATGATAAGGCTTTACAATACAAGGATTCTGTTATTATTGTTAAGGATTCGCTTAATGCCATTAAAAATCAGGCGATGTACCAAAACAGTGAGATCAAACTGAAACTTCAGGACTCACAAAAAGAATTGAAAAGCGAAAAAAGGTTAAAATTTTACGTTGCCGCGTTTTGTATTTCAATTTTGGCTTTATTAAGCTGGCTGTTCAGAACACTTTATTTAAAAAACCGACAAAAAAGAACCATTGCCGAGCGAAACGAACAAATCATTACTTTAGAATTAAAAAATAAAGAAAACGACAATCTTTTACTCGAACAACAGATCAAAGAAAAGGAAACCGAAGCTCTTCTGGAAAAAGAAAAACTCAAAAACGAGCTGGAAAGCAGAAACCGAAAATTAGCGGCAAACGCCATCCACATTGCTCAAAGAAATGATAAAATTGAGGAATATATTCTTAAACTGAAAAAAAATCCGGAAATTATTAAAAATGATCAGCTTTCTCAACAATTGGATCAGTTAAAATTAATTCTGACCAAGGAAGACAGTAATGACGATGATTTTTTAACCCACTTCGAAAAAATCAACAGTAAATTTATCGACAACTTAAAAGAAAAACATCCAGATCTTACTTTGAATGATATCCGATATATCAGTTATATTTATATGAATCTTTCCACCAAAGAAATTTCATCTATCTTTAATATCACCATTGAGGCCTGCAGAAAGAGAAAAGAAAGAGTTTCGAAGAAATTGAATCTCGCCAACTCAAACGACCTATATAGTTATTTATCAAATATTTAAATGGAAAAGTCACGTTTTTTCTCGTTCCGGTCTTACTAATTCCCTCGTGATTTAGCTTAAAGTTTTTTTCAAAAAATAAATTTGTGTCTATTAATCAATAGAACAGTTATTATGAAGAAAACAGCATTTACTTTATTTTTTATTCTGATTCTGCAGTTTACCTATGCGCAGGTAAGTTTCGCAGGAAATCCGGAATATGGACAGTTACGAAATTTTGTTTACGATAAAACCGTTCCCAACAAAATTTACGCAACAACTTATATTGATAAGCACATCATGGTCTCCAACAACAATGGAACAACCTGGAATGTCTTATACACCCTTCCCTATCCGGAATATGCGCCAAGTATTTCACAAATGAGACTTATGAATAATGGTACAGCATTGAGCTTCATCCAATATTTTGGTTTAGGAAGTTCGCTGAACAGGGTTATTGTATTGAATTTATCAACTTTAAGTATTTTAAAAGAATACAATATGCCTCCCAACGAAGCTGTTGAAAGCATAAGCAATTATTCTATTCTTGATAATGGTAATATGAATACTGCAACCATGTTTGCAAAAGGCGACAATGATAAATTTTTCAAAACTACCAACGGCGGAACTACCTGGACGAAGGTTTTTGATGCTGCAAATTATGAAAATGTTCTTGTAAACGATGCTATCATGGATCCTACAGACCCTCAAAAACTTTACATCGTTCGTAACGGAGGTCCCGGAAATGTAGATGGAGGTTTATTAAAATCAACAGATGCAGGAGCAACCTGGACAGAAAAACTTAATGGACTTATTCTACAATCAATCGCTATCAATCCTGTTAATCCGAACATTATTTACGCAGGAACAGGTGTTCTTTGGACATATCCAACTCAGCATGAGGCGGTTTACAAGTCTACAGATGCAGGAAATACTTGGACAGAACAAACCGGTATTACGTGGTCTACCAGTACTCAAGGATTAAAAAATGTTCCTAAAATTGAAATAAATCCCTATAAACCGAGCCATGTTATTGTTTTAGCAGACGACAGAGTTGCAGTAACAACAAATGACGGGACAACGTGGACTACCACTCCACATGCAGGCTTAACAGACGGAAGCTCTTATTTTTATGGGATTGATGCCACATTTGATCCTAATAATTTAAACAATGTTATCATTTCTAATAACCGTTTTCCAAAATTCTCATCAGACAGAGGAGTAACACTTACTTCCATTGCAAATCCGTTTTTTAATGGAATGGGAAAAATAAATGTAATTAATGACAACAGTGTTGATAAGTTAATTTACGGAGTGCAATATGGCTACACTGTGAAAAACCTTACCAACAATCAGGAAACGCCAATCAACGTAATGCCTCTTAACGAAAGCCCGATGGATGGACAAATCGGCTTAATGTATATCGACAAAAAGCATGCGGGAAGAGTCTACACCTATGAATCATCTTTTATGGGTAACAATATTAATGTAAGTGATGATTACGGAGCTACTGTAACGCCGCTTTACAATACTTATGACACTGGTTTTACAGCTGCAGAAACAGATCCTGTTAATCAAAATATCGCTTGGATTGCAACTTTCAATGGTGTTAACGCAACTTTGATTAAATCTGACTTTACAAATACAGGAAGTCCTGTAAACGACATCATCACTTTACCTTATGATGAAGATTATATTTATGGAATTAAAGTAAATCAAAACAACTCCAATGAAGTATTGGTAACTGTTGGTAACAGATTGTTTAAAACTACAAACAGCGGAACTTCATGGACGGAAATTACAGCAGGTTTGCAAGGTTTAACGCTTCCAAATATTGCTTTAAGCTTAGTTCAGAATCCATTAAATGCAAGTCAGTACACAATGGCCGCTTCAAATGGTATTTACACCTCTCTTGATGCAGGAAATACATGGTCTAAGATCTACGACGGAATGGTAAATAAAGTTGAACATTCCACAAAACAAAACGGACAGATTATAGGAATTACCAACACGTATTTATCTACTCTTCCAAAGGTTATCTACACCAGCAACGGAGGAACAAACTGGCAGGAAAGAACAGCTTCCAACTATTTCAACACAACAGTTTTAGACGGTACAGCCCGTTTTGTAGATGCTACAACTGCTGAAGTTTATTTAACTACTAATTCTTTAGGTATTTTAAAAGATGTTATCTCTTTCACAAACTTAGGAACTTCAAATCCTGGTATTGTAAAAGATGACATTAGTATTTATCCGAATCCGACTCAGGACGTGATTAATATTAAATTAGGTAAAAATGCTACAAAGTTTAAAGTAACGATCTACAGCACAGCAGGACAATTGATTTTAACGTCAGAAAATAAATCAAGTATAGATATTTCCGGTTTAACGAAAGGAGTTTATCTTCTAAAAATAGATCAGGCAAATACACCGACAATAATTAAAAAGGTTATCAAAAAATAGCTTCTTTAACGTTTTTTTACAATCCTTAAACCGCCTCTCCCAAAGGCGGTTTTTTAAATTATACCTGAATTTTAATCAATAAAGAATAAAAAATCAATTATTGTAAATAAAAGAAGAATAACCGTTCATTTTTTATATTTTCATTAAAATCTTATAACATTTTATACCTCAGTTATCATTTTAATATATAAAAACAAATCATACTTTCAATACTATTCATCCTCCGTTTACGTTGAAAATAAGTATATTCGCTTTTTTAATTTTAAATCGAACATGAAGAAGATCATCTCTGGATTATTTTTATTCTCTACCATCATTACATTTGCTCAGGAAGCAATAAAGTTTCAGGAGTTGCCGTTTAAAGATCTCGTTGCTAAAGCAAAAAAAGAAAACAAAATTGTTTTTATAGACGCTTATGCTTCTTGGTGTGGCCCATGTAAAATGATGGAGAAAAATATTTTTACTCAAAAATCTGTCGGAGATTATTTCAATTCCAGTTTTGTGAGTGCAAGATTTGATATGGAGAAAGGTGAAGGAAGAGAAATTGCTGCAAAATATGGAGTCCGTTCTTATCCAACTTATCTGTTTTTAAATGGTGACGGAGAATTGGTTTCTCAAAATTCTGGTTATATGGAAGAAAGTCTTTTCTTATCGATGGCCAAAGAAGTGAACTCACCAAATAACAAAAAAGGTTCTCTAAAAGACCGTTTTGCGAAAGGGGAAAAAGATGCTGAATTTTTGATTAATATCATGAAATTAAACTCAACAAGTGATTTTGAGTTCGCCAAAAAAGCCTCTGAAAGATATTTTGAAAATAAAAAGAAAACCGATGAACTTACAAAAGATGATATCGGATTTTTATTCTTCTTTTTAAAGTCCACCGAAGATCCTAATTATAAAGTTTTTTCTTCTAAAAAAGCTGAAATCATTAAATTTTTACCTGAGGAAACTTACAAAGAATTTGATAATCAGTTAAAATTAGCAAAAGTTGTTGAGGAGTCTATTGATGATAAAAATAAAAAGATCAACGACGAATATTTCATGAAAACAGCCGAGCCTTTGGTTGGAAAATTGGATGCTCAGACTAAGCTTAATCAGACAAAATTAGCCTATTACGAACAAAACGCGAATTTTCCTGAATATGAAAAAACAGCGTTAGAATATTATAAAAATTCTGATTCTTTTGAACCAAACGAATTACTAAAAACAGCATGGATTTTTTCTGAACACGTAAAAACGCCATCATCATTAAAGAAAGCTCTTGAATGGGCAGAAAAATCTGTAATGAGAGGCGAAACTTCGGAAAACACCTATATTTTGGCAAGACTTTATTTCTTAACCGGAAATAATGAAATGGCAAAAACCTTTGCTGAAATGTCTAAAAATATAGCTTCTCAATCTCAAAAAGATTCTACTCTGGCAGAAGGGTTATTAAAACAAATAAAATAACAAATGTTAAAAGTTAAATTGCTCACAGGATTCCTAACCTTATCTTTATTAGGAACAATCAATGCTCAGGAACAAATTAGTGAAAAGAGTGTTTATCTAAAAGTAAATGCTCCGTTCTTAGCTATAGGAATTTTAAATGCAGGTCTGGAGCATCAAATCAGTAAAAAATACACCGTACAAGCTGATGCTTTTATCTCTCCATGGAAATCTTTCGCAGGTCATGAATTACAAAACTACTCTGTATCTGTAGAAGGAAGATACTACTTTAATGAAGCTTTTAAACATTGGTATGTTGGAGTAAACCTTGCCGGATCAGCCTTTAATTTGCAAAAATGGAATTATTGGAATGATAACATTTCAGAAAGTGAAGACGGCTTAACAACCCATATAAATTCAAATCTTTATCAAAAAGGCTATTCTATTTCATTGGGAGTTACCGGAGGTTATCAATTCCAGTTATCAGACAGATGGAATATGGATATATATGCAACTGTCGGAACATCTCAAGGCTTTTACAAAGGATATGACCGTAGTACAGGCGAGCGTTATGATGTTGCCACCAAATATAATAAAAGTGGCGAAATTATCCCATACAGAGGAGGAATTATGATCTCTTATAAATTAAAATAATACAATGAAACTTTTCGGAAGAAACCATATCATCATTTCAGCAATCACTTTTGTCATTCTTTTTTTAATGAATTTCATTGGAAATGATCAGACTGATAAATTACAAAGCGCCCTAATGATAGCTGGTGCAGGAGTAATCGGCTTAACCATCGGACTTTTTATTCTGAATAAAGGTAAAGATGACAAAACTCCGCCGCCGGATTTTGACTAGTCAGAAGGTGAATGGTCAATTTAGCTTCGATAGTCAATCGTGAATTTTAAAATTCACAAGCGTAGCGAATTGACCATTGACAATTCACTTTTTCATCAGTTTTCGTAAACAACATATTTCGTTCTTATTTTCTCGAATTTATCTAAATCTGATTTCCAAGAAGCTTTGATTTCTTTGATAGATTTTCCAGCGATGATTTGTTTTCTCAGCTCATCTGTTCCAGCCAAAGTATCAAACCATAAGTTTTTAAGAAAGAAATCCTGTTGTGAATTTTTGTAGTTTTTATATGCTTTAATAACCCACTCAAGGTTTAATTCTTTTAAATCTGTTGGATAATTAGATAAATTTTCACCGTAACATAATTTACCGTTTAAGAAAGGATCTTTTGCCCCAAAGTTAGGTTTTGGAGTAAATTGATAAGGCAGATCTTTCGTCCATGGAGAACCATAAATTTGAAAAGGTAAGTCCGTTCCTCTTCCAGCAGAAACCTGAGTTCCTTCAAAAAAACATAAACTCGGATATAAATTGATTGATTTATCGTTCGGTAAATTCGGAGATGGTTTATCTAAAATTGGATAACGCATTTTCTTATGATAATTTTGCATCTGGATCAGAGTATATTTTGTCTGAACTCCATTTTTCAGCCACTTTTCGCCGTTGACCATTTTTCCATATTCTCCGATTGTGAGTCCGTAAACGACAGGAACTTCATGCATTCCTACAAAACTTGTCCATTTTTTCTTTAAAACTGGTCCGTCCGTATAACCATCGTGTGGATTTGGTCGGTCTAAAACCATGATCTCCACATTATTTTCTGCTCCGGCTTCCATTAAATAGGTTAAAGTAGAAATATAAGTGTAAAATCTAGCCCCAACATCCTGAATATCAAAGATAACAATATCAAGTCCTTTCAATTGCTCAGGCTTTGGCTTTTTATTATTACCGTACAAAGAAACAATGGGAATTCCTGTTTTCACATCTACTCCATTTTTCACCTTTTCACCTGCATCGGCATCTCCTCTGAAACCATGTTCAGGAGCGAAAATTGACTTTATCTTAATATTATTTTTAACTAAAAAATCTACCAGATGAGTTTTATCAATCATCAAACCTGTCTGATTGGTCACAATCCCGACCGTTTTTCCTTTTAATAATGGTAAATATGTTTCAGGACGGTCTGCTCCGGTTTTAAAAGTACCAACATTGCCCGTTTGAGAATAATACTGATTGAATACTCCTAAAAAAATTAGGCAAATCAGAAGTAAATTTTTAATTTTGAAATCTAAATTCATAAGCTTGAAATTTCCTTTATATTTCTCTAGAAAAATAGCGTTTTCCAAAGATAACAAAAATAACCTTTCAAGGGTTATCATCTTCATAGGCAGACTTTCTGTGGCTTTAGGAATTATCGTTTCACTGATCACGGTTTCCACAGGTTTCGGATCCAAAAAAGCGATTAAAGAAAGACTGGCAGATTTCAGCGGACATATTACGGTAAAATCTACACGATCGAATTCGTCCTACAATACTTCCGTTCTCGATAGTCAGGGGTTGGATATTCCAAAAATAAAAGAAATTCCCGATGTAGAAACCGTTCAGAAATATGCAATGACTACAGGAATTATGCGTAACGAACATAATTTTGCAGGAATTATATTTAAAGGTGTCGGAAAGGATTTTGACAGTTTAAGATTCAAAAAATTTCTTGTTGCAGGAACGACTCCAAAAATTACAGAAATAGGATATAATAATGGCGTTACTATTTCTCAAAAAATAGCAAATGATCTTCATTTAAAGGTTAAAGACAGCATTGTTACGATATTTTCGAAAGCAGATCAGAAGCCTATTTACAGAAAATTTGAAGTTGTCGGAATTTACAAGACCGATATCAAAATGATTGATGAACAGTTCGTTATCGGCGGAATCAATCATGTGAGAAAAATTCAGGATATGAAACCTAATGAGATCGGCGGAATTGATATTTTCCTGAAAAATGTAAACGATATCGACAGGGATTTCCCCGAAATTGAAAAGTTAATCGGCTACAAAAACTACGCAGAAAAAGCAACAGAAAAATTCCCGCAAATTACAGACTGGATCAGTATTTTTGACACCAATATTGCATTGATCATCGTCATTATGCTGGTTGTAGTTGTCATTAATATTATCATGGTTCTTTTGATTCTTATTATTGAAAGAACAAATTCTATTGGTTTACTTAAAACCTTGGGCGCAAGCAATTCTCAAATCAGAGCGACTTTCATTAATTATACTTTGATTATTATGATTCCCGGACTTTTGTATGGAAACATTATTGGTCTTGGATTGATTTTATTACAGAAGTTTTTTGGAATTATTAAATTAAATCCTGAAAATTATTACGTGAGTACCGTTCCTGTAGATCTGAATCCTATCGCGATTATTTCAATTTCTGTTGGGATCTTGATTATTTCAGGATTGGCTTTGATTATTCCTAGTTATTTGATTAGTAAGATTTCTCCGGTTAAGGCGATTAAGTATAATTAAAAGTGAATTGTGAATTTCGCTTCGCTAGTTAATTGTGAATTTTACTTTGCATAAAGTTTATCATTCCGGAGGAATCTAGACTCGCATTAGCCTTTCAACCGTTGAGATTCCTACGGAATGACAAAGAGAATGTTGAAATTAATGCTTTAATTTTTAAAGAGATTGCTTCGTCGCTGCGCTTCTCGCAAAGACAAATAGGAATAATGGTGACAAATATCCTAGCCCCGATTGCAGCATTTGTTTGAGCTCATTTTTCAGGTTTCGGCGGCGGCTTTGCCGCCGCCGAAACCTGAAAAATAGCGAGTGCGGAAAGCGGGAAATAGCTCCCGAAAAATGAGTAATAAATAATTGGTAATAAGTAATAATTTATTCGGCTTTCAAAATTCACCATTGAGAATTCACTTAATAATATCCAAATCATAATCGTTAATTATCTGAAAGCTGTATCTTTGCACCGCATATAAAAAACATTTATGAAATACGCAAAAAACATCCTTGAAACTATCGGAAATACGCCACTTGTAAAGCTTAATAAGGTTTTGGGTGAAGATTTTCCGGCATTAGTTTTGGCAAAGGTTGAAACCTTCAATCCCGGGAATTCTGTGAAAGACAGAATGGCCCTGAAAATGATTGAAGATGCTGAAAAAGATGGGAGACTAAAACCCGGCGGAACCATTATTGAAGGGACTTCCGGAAATACCGGGATGGGATTGGCTCTTGCTGCCATCATCAAAGGTTACAAATGTATTTTTGTAACAAACGCTAAACAGTCAAAAGAAAAATGTGATATTCTTCGTGCTGTAGGTGCTGAAGTAATCGTTTGTCCAACAGACGTTAAGCCTACAGATCCGCGTTCTTACTATTCGGTTTCTAAGAGATTGGCAACTGAAACAGAAAACGGATGGTACGTTAATCAATACGATAATTTATCAAACAGAACAGCTCATTACGAGTCTACTGCACCTGAAATCTGGGAACAGACAGACGGACAATTAACTCACTTTGTAGCCGGAGCCGGAACAGGAGGTACCGTTACAGGTTGTGGAACTTTCTTTAAAGAAAGAAATCCTAACATTAAAGTGATTGGTGTTGATACGTACGGTTCTATTTTGAAGGAATTTCATGAAACGGGTGAATTGCATTATGATCATGCTTACACATACATCACAGAAGGAATTGGTGAAGACATTATTCCTGAAAACTACGATATGTCTGTAATTGATCATTTCGAAAAAGTGACTGATAAAGACGGAGCAATCTACGCTAGAAAATTAGCTAAAGAAGAAGGAATTTTCTGCGGATATTCTGCGGGAAGTGCGATTGCTTCTTTGATTCAGATGAAAGATCAGTTTACGAAAGATGATGTAATTGTTGTGCTTCTACACGATCATGGTTCAAGATATGTAGGGAAAATCTACAACGACGAATGGATGAAAGAAATGGGTTGGTTGGATTAATCAATTTTCATTATAAAAACAAAAATCAGAGTAAAATTTACTCTGATTTTTTTATTGTTTGATATTTTTCTTAAATACTTGTTTCAGTAAGCTGTACTCTTTTTCGCTCATTGATTTTCGTGGAAACATATAATTGAATTTGCCTTCCAGAGAAATAAATTCGTTATTTGATTCAAAATACTTAAAATCTTCCCACTTACTTAATTCTTCCTGATGATTAAGATTGACGTTAAAAATTTCATCATTAAATCTCAATTCATAGATTTTAGAATTTTCCAATGACTTTAAATATCCATTAACCTGTTTTTTCCATTTTGAAACCTTGTTGATGCTTAAAGAAAGATAAACCGCACAAAGTAGAAATAAAAAGCTTACAAAATATAAAATCCCAAATTTTTCTTTACTTAAATCACCTTTAAAACAAAAGAGAATCAACAAAATCAATCCTACAACAATGGTTGTAACAGTTTTCCCTCTTGTCGTTGGTGAAAAAAATAAACTTCCCTGATTACCATTGAAATAAATTTCTTCGAAATCCTGTCTTTTAGGTTTTAATACAATAACCTTTTCTTCATTCATAATAATTTGATCTAATATTTACAAAGATAGGATTTTCATCCTATCCTGAATTAAGTCGTTCCTTCGGAACTCCTTAAAATATTGACAAATCAAATATCTTCATATTGAGAACTTATTCCGGAAAGTTTGTTCATTAATTCACGATTTTTACTTTTTAAATCTTCCATTTTACGAAGCATATCATGAATGACTTCTAAACCGGGAAGATTAATTTCCAGATCATAATGCCAATTGGTAAATCTTTCAAAAACCGGCAGATCTTCATACATCAGATAACGGATTTCATTTTCAGTCTGAATAGTCAGCAATCCGGAATCTACCAATTCATCAAAAAAAGTGATCTCAATATTGTATATTTTTACGAGCTCTTCTCGCGATATTCTTTCACTCATAGCCTAGGAATTTTTAAGTTGTTCAAAAAGTTCTTTTTGCTTTTCTGTAAGATTTGTCGGTAATTTTACTTCATAAGTCACAAACAGATCACCAAATTGTCCTTCTTTTTTGTATACAGGAAAGCCTTTTCCTTTCAATCTCACCGTAGTTCCGCTTTGTGTTTCGGGTTTTACTTTGAGGTTGACACTTCCATCCAACGTATTTACTTTTACGTCGCCACCTAAAACTGCTGTGTACAAGTCAATCGGAATCTTTGTTTTCAAATCATCACCAATTCTTTCAAAATCAGCATCAACCGGAATATTGAAAATGATGTATAAATCTCCGTTCGGGCCGCCGCTAGCTCCAGGATTTCCGTGACCTTTTAACTTAATTTGCTGTCCGTCATACACCCCTGCAGGAATCGTAATTCTTACTTTTTTACCATTAATATCAAAAGTTTGCGGATGAGTTGTTGCAGCATCTCTTAAATTTAAATTCAGTTCTGCATGAACATCCTGACCTTTGAATTTTCCTGATGCACTTCCTCTGGAACTTCTGCCAAAACCACCACCTTCTCCACCAAACATACTTTGGAAAAAATCTGAAAAATCTTCACCTTCGCCAAAATCAGCACCGGAAAATCCGCCACCATAATTGCCACCTTGATTTTGCCTTTGTTGCTGCTGAGCCTTTTCGTATTCTTCACCGTGCTTCCAGTTTTCTCCGTATTTATCATACTTTGTACGATTTTCGGGATTACTGAGAACTTCATTGGCTTCGTTCAGCTCTTTGAATTTTTTTTCAGCTTCTTTATCGTTGGGATTAAGATCAGGATGAAGTTTTCTCGCCTGTTTTCGATACGCTTTCTTAATCTCATCCTGCGTCGCGCTTTTATCTACGCCTAAAATTTTATAGTAATCTATATAAGCCATAAAAACGATTATTTACTCAAATTTAACAAATTTATGCCTGAAAATAATATAACGGAATGTTAAAAATAAAACTATCTTTGATAAAAAACCTGCATGAAAGAAGTGTTTAAAAACTACTCAGGAATTATACTTTTACTCCTCGGGATCACTGTTGGAAGCATTATCGGAATCGTTGCTCCCAATTTTGTTGATTACATAAAACCTTTGGGAGATATTTTCCTGAATCTTCTTTTTGTAAGTGTAGTTCCGTTGGTATTTTTTGCCGTTTCTAATTCTATCGCTTCCCTGGAACAGCAATCGAAGTTTGGTAAAATCATGCTGACGATGGTTTTTACTTTTCTTTTTTTCATTTTAACAGCAGCTATTTTTACCATTTGTGTTGTTTATCTCTTTCCTGTTTCCGGAGTTTCGGGAAGTAAGGAAATTGTGGAAGAAGCGGCTAATAGCGACAGTTGGGGAAATAGAATTGTAGGTTTCTTTACCGTAGGAGAATTTACTCAGCTTTTTTCAAGACAAAATATGCTGGCTCTTTTAATTTTTGCTTTCATGACAGGATTTTCAGCTAGAAAAGCGGGAGAAAAAGGACAGGCTTTCAGATCTTTTATTGCATCAGGATATGAAGTTATGAAAGAATTACTTTTATTAATTATGAAAGTAGCACCGATTGGGTTGGGAGCTTATTTTGCGTATCAGGTCGCGACTTTAGGACCTCAGCTTTTCGGATTTTATGCTAAACCTTTAGGTTTATATTATATTGCAGGAATTGTTTATTTTATAGTATTTTTTTCATTGTATGCTTTTATGGCCAATGGACAAAATGGAGTGAAAAGTTTCTGGAAAAATGCAATATACCCTACTCTTACCGCTTTAAGTACGTGTAGCAGTTTTGCGACAATGCCTGCCAATTTACAGGCTGCCTCTAAAATTGGTATTCCAAGTTCTATTGCGAATCTTGTGATTCCGATTGGGACGACTTTGCATAAAAATGGTTCTTCTATGTCTTCGATTATTAAAATCTATGTTGCTTTCTTAATTATCGGAAGAGATTTTTTTGATCCGATGAATCTACTTTTAGCATTAGGAATTACTGTTTTTGTAAGTATCGTTGCAGGTGGAATACCTAATGGTGGATATATTGGAGAAATGCTGATGATTTCGGTTTATAAATTACCTCAGGAAGCCATTCCAGCGGTGATGATTATCGGAACATTGGTTGATCCTTTGGCAACGGTTTTAAATGCAGTTGGGCAAGTTGTGGCCTCGATGTTTGTGAATCGGTTTGTTAAGACTTGATGTTTTGTTTGTTTAAACACTAATTACACGAATGTTTCTCACTAATTTTCATAAATAATTTAAACTCAAATATCTGTGTTATTTATGAAATCTGTGGAGACTTTTAACCACAGATTTTCACAAATTTGCACAGATTTTTTTGTTTCGTGGATTTTGCGGGATTGAGCAGATTTTTATTCACTACGTTTTACAGGTTCTAGGTTTTTGAATTCTTCAGGAGTAAAAAGTTTATATTCTACTTTAAATGTTTTTCCTAAAGGCGTTTCTAATGAAAATCCACCTGGTCCGAAGCCGTCTACAACATCCAATGTAAAGTGAGAATATTTCCAGTATTCGAATAAATCGCGGTCGATCCAAAATTCGTGACCGTTGATAGTTCCGATCATGGCATCATTCATTCTTGGATAGAATCCTCCTTTTTCGAAACATTGGGGTTGGGTTCCTTCGCAGCATCCTCCGGCTTGGTAAAACATAAGTTCGCCATATTTTCTTTCTAACTCCCAAATGACTTCAAGGGCTTTTTCTGTGACTGAGACTCTGGATATTTTTGTTTCCATTTTTTTGTTTTATTGGATTTATTAAAGTTAAAAAATATATAGTGTAAATTATGTTTATTTTTCATTTTATATAGAATAATACCCGATCACAAGTTATATTATTAAAAAATAATGGAACCCATTTTTATTAGCCAATTTATATCTTGTTACACATAAAAGAAATTTATCCCTAAAAAGAAATGCAATAAATATGAAAATAGAATTGATAATTTTTACTAACATTTTTTAAATGAAGATTAAAAATATAAATGCTGAATGGATCTAATCCGATTCAGCATCTATAATAACAAAAAAAGGCTTACAAATTATTACTATCTTGTAGTATATCCACCATTTGCAAAAATGGTTTGCCCTGTAATCCACCAGCCATCAGTTACCAAGAACTCTACCAGTGGAGCAATATCTTTGATATCTGTTAACCCACCCAAAGCTGCAGCTGATTTGTGATATGCAACAGCATCATCGGCCTCTTGGCCATAGAAAAAAGGGGTGTCCATAGGGCCGGGAGCAACTGCTGTCACAGAAATTCCTCGTGCTCCAA
The DNA here is from genome assembly GCF_046535115.1 of Chryseobacterium sp. SIMBA_038. Taxonomy (NCBI): domain Bacteria; kingdom Pseudomonadati; phylum Bacteroidota; class Flavobacteriia; order Flavobacteriales; family Weeksellaceae; genus Chryseobacterium; species Chryseobacterium sp. SIMBA_038. The sequence continues at coordinate 332,098 of NZ_JAWRXH010000003.1, read as the reverse complement.
ATTCTTTTGATGCTGCTCTTGTGAAATGCTCTACAGGCGCTTTCATACCTGCGTAAGTAGAATATAGTCCTGTGTAAGCAGCAAGAAGTGAAGTTACGATAGTACATATTTTACCTCCATCGCTTACCTTTTTCCCGGCTTCCTGAAGGAAGAAGTAAGCTACCTTTGAATTTACATCAGACATGATATCATATTCTGCTTCTGTGGTTTCTGTAAATGGCTTCTTTAATACCATACCCACCGTATTGATTGCAATATCTACAGCTCCAAACTTAGCTTTGGTTTCATCAAAGAATTTGGTAATATTTTCAACATTTTTTAAATCTCCCTGAAACAAGAACGCCTCAGCTCCCAAAGCCTGTACTTCTGCTAATGTTTTTTCGCTCTCTTCTCTTGAGCTTTCGCTGTTGTAGTGAATTGCAAGCTTAGCTCCTTTTGCTGCAAAATTTTTACTTAATAATCCACCTAAGTTTTTACCTCCTCCGGCGATCAAAACTACTTTTCCTATCAAATTGTGTGTTGTCATTTTTTAAATTTTGTTTTAGTTAATATTATAATTTTGTTTAATTTTTAGCTGAAAGTATTTTATTACTTCCCTTTTTGTTAATCCACAAATATTAGTTTAGTTCAAAGAAATAATTCTATTTCGCATATAATTTCCGCCACTTGGTTACCGTATTCCTACTTAGATTAAAATAATTTGCCAGCTGAGTATTATTCAGCATTTGTTTTTGCTGGTAATCCAATATTTTTAAAATAGTTTTTTGATCGTAGGATTTACGTTTTTGATTAAAAGCCAAAGTATCTTTATCCTTCAGATTAAATATTTTAGAATTTAGGGTAATAACATCCATGATCGAAAATTGCTTCTTCTCAAGATAATTTTTGAATTCTTCTTTTCTTTCCGGATATTTTTTTATGATAATATCTTCGAATATTCTTTGATAATCAGGTTTACTATTTTTCATTTTTGTAAATTCTTTCTTAAGCCATGGTTGATTTTTTTTAGCGAAAACTACATCTGCAATTTGTATCTTTTGATGCTGACATGTTATTGTACCTCATCAGATTTGCTTATCCATTTGTATAAAGTTGTTTTGGGTATTCTGTAGCCTTCCATAATCTGTTGTTTTGTTTTTTCACCAGACTTTAGAGAATCAAGAATAAAATCTATAATTTCTTTTGTGTATATGTTTTTTCTAAATTGTGGTAATGAAGTTTCTTTAGATTTCATCTCTTTTTGATTTGAAGAATAAAACAAAAGGTGTTGAGAATAAATTCTAAAAAAATCATATTCCAGCAGTTTACTCCATCTTAACAAAATATTAGAATCAATGCTTGTTGATGCATACATTTTTTCAATATCTTGTTGCTCACATCCTAAAAATTTACATATCCGAAAGATGTCGATGTTTGTCTCTTGTACTCGCTTTTCAATCAGGTTACCTATGTGTATATTCTTAAAGTCCATTTTAAAATCGTTTTTTATTTTTATCTGTTATATCTTCATTTAAATACATTTCAATTCAGATTGTAGAAATACTTATGACTTTCTATTTTAGCCTTTTGCTTTTTTAAAACTATTAATAACTATAATTAGCCTTTTCTAGTCACAGAAAGAAATATTTTCTTTTCAGTACCAACTTCCATACACCACCATTTGAATTCATACCATCTGTAGGTAACAGGATCCACCTGAACCTGTAAATTTGTTGTAATAACTTCTGCAGCAGAATTAGTCCAGAATACAATATTGTTGGCATCAACCTGTACAAAGTTTCCTGATGTCAAACTATTGTTAAGGGAAGTTTCATTTTCATTTACCTGAGTTGCAAAGGTCTGATAACTTACCAATTGTGTACCCGTCGCGACATTATAGACTCTAGGATCATAATATGATGAGCTTACTCCCTGTAAATTCATTTCTAACCCGTCTAATTGAGGTAAAGCAGAAAGACTGTTTGCAGTAACATAAGTTTTCAGGTTAAAAGAACTCGCATTTGCTGTAGCAGCAGGAACAGTGTAAACTCTTGATAGAGTTTCCCCGATATTTATAGTACCACTACCTGAACCGGCAGTTGTTGGAAGACCAGTAACATACCCCAATACACCATTCGCATCAGCAACTACCGTTCTTGTCGCTGTAAAAGTTTGGTTTTGAGTTGCAGAAGCACCTCCGCCACTTTGAGTATAAATTGCATTAGCTGTTCCGTTTAAAGGAAGAACTCTTAGACGGGTATTTCCATTAACATCAAGTCTTTCGGTAGGAGGAGATGTATTAATAGCAACATTTCCTTCCCCTGTTATTCTCATTTTTTCTGTACCGACCGCACTTGAGCCTGCACTTGTTGTAAATATAAGAGGGGCAGTAGTTGTAGTATAACTAGTCCCTAAATAAAATCCACGGGAATCACTTGTTGATACTATTTGACTTGCGCTCTCCGGATCCTGAAACAATTGAAGATTAGAGTTTATTCCATTACTATTATTATCATCAGATGCTATAATAATACTTCCTCTCTTACCATTGCCAAATCCTCTTTGGTTTATTCCTCCGTCATTATACCAGATTGTAGACTGTTCAGCACCGGCAAAAGTTAGCGAAAATCCATTATTGGTTAAAGTTCTGCTGCTTGTTAATGATCCGTTATTGTTATAAATATTCACATCATTTATTTTCATTCTCTGCCATGCAGTTCCGTCAAAATAATAATATCCTGCAGAAGTAACGTTAATAGTCTGCCCCGCCGGAGCCGTATCAGCTGCTGTTGCATAAACTATTGCAGCTAACTGGTTGTTTGTATACGTTTTAGCTCTCATCTGACTTCCCGTTAACCTTGGAGCTCTTATACCATCCAGAATAGTAGCAGTAGCAGGAGTTCCTGCAACATCTAATGTAACTTGAGGATTGGCAGTCGTTATCCCGACATTGCCTTCTCCGGTGATACGCATCTTTTCCGTCGCTAATGCACCTCCTCCTATACTTGTGCTTATGGTAAGCGGGGCAGAAGCAGTAGAGCCATTTGTCCCTATATCCAGAGAGGTGGAATTAGAAGCAGCCTGAATTTGTGCAGGTCCATTATAAAACTGTTGTAAAAACAAGTTAGAACTGTTCCCTCCGGAAATTACAATTGCACCATTTCCTCCAGAACCCTGACGGTTTTCCTGGTACAGAACACCCGTCGTGCTCCACGAAGTCCTTTGATTTGGTCCAGTAATATTAAATTCTTTACCATTCAATGTCATTGTTCTAGAAGCTCCAGCTCCTACTAAAGAGCCATCAGAATTATATATATTTTTATATAATACTTTCTGCCATACATTTCCGTCAAAAGAATAATATCCAGCTTCGTTGATATTAACTCTTTGTCCAGATGTATCACCTCCTGATATATCGGTAATATAGATCAAAGCACCTCTCTGATCCGCTGCATACGTTGCAGTATTGGCTGTAAGCTCAGCACGCGTAATACGTGGAGCCTGAAGCCCCAATATCTGGGTATTATCCGTGATATTGCCTCCTGTATCACGCTTGGCACTTACGTCCATTGTTGTTTTAGGAGTTGCTGTGTTTACTCCGATCTGGGCTGAAACTGTTGCACTTACTAAGATAAGCGCTCCTGCTAGTAATGTAAATTTTTTCATTAGTGTTAGAATTTTGTTTTTAAATATTGCTTGTTTTTATACTTGTACTCAAGTTTCCATTGAAATAATATTTTCATGGTTTGTTAAAATCAGAGCACCCCTTTTTAGTGATGATTACTCTAAAAAAATATTAGTTATTTAGTTTTGCATTATAAATTCGAATTATAATAGTGTACTGATGGTTGCTTATCAGACTATTTAATGCTCTTATTAGATCCCTTTATTTTATGAACATGTTCTAAACTGTAACCCATCGCATTTTTATCAGTCTTCTTTGCATTAATCACTATTCCCCCTAAGCCTATATAAGCATTCAGCTTCACGGCATCATTGGGAGAGAACCCATCTTTACCTGAAATAACAACATCATATTTACTTTTAAGATCAGCCACAGATAAATCTGTATTAGACAAGTCGACATTTACATCTGACAGGGTAAAACTTTTCGTTTTCTTTAGTTTTTCCGCGAGATCATATTTCAACGCAGAATCCAGCTGGCTGATCAGTAAATTATTGTTATTCACAAAATCCCACCCGTCCTTTGTGTATCCTATTTTTATAAGTTGGGCTGCTTTAGCACTCGCACTACTTCTGAAACATTCTGACCATGCCGGGGGAGATCCCTGATACCCTTTTACACATTTATCCGTCAGATCATATATCATCATTCCCGGTTGCGGATTGGCTATTATTCCGGTATTGGCTACCCTGTTAAGATACAGGGCCTTATTATTAGAGGCAAGATCAAGATCCGCACTTTCATGAGGAGTTTCTGTCTTCACGCCTATTTGGCTGTACATCATAGCACTCACCAAAAATGCTAATGTTTTTATCAACTGTTTAAACATCATTTTCTTAATTATTTGGTATTATTAGCTAAATAAATCACTGTCCTAATTTTGAATACATCTCACAGCATGGCCATTCATACGTGTACTATTTTCATAAGGTCTTGCATCTTGTGATGCACCGGCTGAAAATTCATAAATCATGACATAAATATACCCTGCTGCCGGAGCTACAGCTGTTGTGGTGGTAGAACTCCAATATCCTCCAAAGTCTCCAAATGTTGCCGAATTTCCTGCACGCGTAGGCTCTAAAGACATCTTAAGTGCCGTATTGTATCCAGAGTTGTTAAATCCTTCGCCTGTTACACGTGCTTTCGCCATCCAGTTATTCACTTCAAAAGTCGCAGGCACTCTGAAACCGCGTGGGCAAGGGTTGTTGGCACTCGATTCACTTTGCCATAATGTATTATCCAGATTTACCCTCCAATCCGAAGTAGCATTTCCTGTAGTATTATAGATAAATTGCGCGTGGGTAGGATTATCACTTTTTACAGTACTCACAGGATTTACCCCTGTACCACTGGATCCATTCGTCCAGTTCATCAGCTCATGTCCATCAGGCTTTCTGCCCCATTCGAAACAGCTTCCGAATGCTCTGAAATCATTGCCTGCCGTAGCCTGCTGAAGAGGATTAAAATTAGCATTTCCCACTAGGGAATAGGTAGCCCCCAAATTATTATTCAGCCATATTTTTCCATCTTCTGCCAACACCGGGAGATAGAGAAAATTGTGCCTATTTTGGGTACCCGCTCCTCCATTATCCTGCAATCCAAACATTCTGTCGGGGATACCAGGGATATCTCTCAGTTCATAATTCGTTAATGCTCCTGTACTGTTGTAAGGATACTGAAACATTCCCAGTAATATTCCCAGATAATCGGCACCAATACCTGCATTAAGATCTAGCTGCTTTACATTAAGTGTACCGCCAATAGACCTTATAGTTGCTGTAATAGAAGTTGTAGCGCCACTGTAGGCTTGTGATGCCCACAGAAGCTCCAATTGGCGAGAGATTCCATCCTGAGTGAGAGATGCCGGAACGGTAATAATACTGCTCCATGCATTGACGGTTCCACTTCCCGAAGCATTATCCACAGGGATACTTACGGTAATACCAGTAGTGGTAATAGCTCCCTGTAAATTTAATAATGTGGCTTCATTCACTCCGTCTGCGTTTACCGTATTGGTAGTCGCGGATCCTGTAGGGGCTGTGTATGGGAGATAATCCTGATCATATAGGGAGATCATCCAATATTTTCTGTTCTGCATTAAAGTGATAGATCCCGGTAATACTCCTGAAGAATTTGCAGTAACAGGGAGCGATACAGTACACGTTTGCCCGCCTATACTGATAGGAAAAGAAGCTGTTCCCGAAGCAGATGGAGTACCACTTACTGACAAATGAAGACTTCCATTTCCTGTTGCAAATAGACCAGCCTGCAAAGTCGCCGTTAGTCCGGTAATTCCGGTTGATGCTATGGTTTGTGCAGGATAATAGCCACCATCCCCTCCATTATAAGGTACTGTAAGTGTCCCGGAATAGGGCTGTCCCTGTGCAACTCCCGCAGGATTCAGCGTTGCAGAACTACAGGTAAGAGAAGTTATTGTTCCGGAAGCTACCGCCGTTCCGCTGAAGCAATCAGACCATAGCGCCGGAATACCCTGATAGGCTTTTATACAATTGTTTGCCATGTCATAAATAATCATTCCTACCTGAGGATTTGCCACAGCTCCTGTATTGGCTACTCTATTAAGATAAAGTGCTTTATTGTTAGATCCCAATTCAAGATCTGCACTTGTATGGGGGGTTGGTGTATTGATTCCGATCTGACCTGATACTTTTGTCATCAAAAAGGAAAAAACCACCGTAGCTAATAGTAATGTGTTTTTCATATATGTATGCTTTTTTATATTTTTTTGTTGTTTCAGAATTTGTATCATTTTCCCATGAATGCTACTTTTAAATCTTTTATAGAAATAACCGCAGTATTGTTATAATACATTGTATAGAGCCGGAAAAATTTGTTTGACAGAAGAATACAAGCGTCTGTTTATTCTTTAAATGATATACAGATTATATTCTTACAGTAGCATCAGCTTTGTAAACTATAATAAATAGTGACAAAGTAATCTGGTGGTATACTAAAATGATATTTCAGCATATATTGTGAATCCTAAACAGAAATGCGACCTCATCATAAATTGTTTGTTTCATACTTCTATATAAATCTGCTAAGATTTCTTTTTTAAAACTGTATCAGAAGAGATACATTGTAGTGTAGTTCGGCATAATTTTTTTTTGTGTTGTTTTTTATTTTAAAAGAAAAGGAGGAAGACTTTTTTTCAGCCTTCCTTTTTCCCTTGAGTTTTTATGGTTTCCAGAAAGACCAAACTGTACCGTTGTATACGGCAAGCTGTCTTTTTGTAGTATCATATACCATCATTCCCGCACTCGGATTAATGATGTTAAGATGCGGACTTGCCACTTTTGGTAAGACCATTGCTTTATTGGTGTCTCCCAATACAAGTATTCCCGGTGTATTATCCGTACCTCCTGTTGTGTAAATCGTAACTTTAGCTCCGGGCTGCTCTGTCTTGTCATTTCCTTGAATTCTTAGATCAGCTACTCCGGTAGTATCAACACTTAGGTCGAACCAACTGTTATCTTTCAAGTATTTTACTTTATGATCTGTGGTATCGTAGATTACTGTTCCATTTTCCGTGATCCCGGTTTTATCTGTGACGTATGGAAGAATAAGTCCTCTGTTTTCTGTATCACCAAATTCCAGAGAAACAGATCCGTTTGACACACTCGCTTTACTGATTCCAATCTGCGCATGGATATAATAAGTGGAAAAAGAAACCATTAATAATGTTATTATTTTTTTCATTGTTATTGATTTTATGTTTAATAAAAAGGAGGCTGAGACATGAATTCCTCAACCCCCAACCATAACTAATTAATATCTAGTCCGGACAAGTCTGTGTCGTTAAACAGTACCATCCGTAAGTAGTACCTCCATCCTGTGATGTGTACATTTTCATACACTTATTAGTAATATCATATACCAACATTCCTTCTACAAAATTCGCCGGTGCAATACCTACAGGATTTCCTGCTGAAAATGCCAATCTGTTCGGAACAAAACCTTTTGTTTTAGCTTCTAACACCAACCATGCTCCTGTACGCACTGCAGGCCAGTTATCGCCTGCCGCACCCGCTCTGTCAAGAGAACTAATACCTACTTTACTGATTAATGCAGGATTACCTACACTTGCCACAGCACCAGGTTTGTAACATGCTGTAAGAGCATCTCCTTCTGCGAAAGTGATATATCTGGCAGTGTTGTCTGTGTCAAAACTATTGTTAAAGACCCATTTACCGGATCCTGTGCTTGTACCTGATACAACTTTTACATTAGTGGTAAAAGCAGGATCATCTGCAATCAACATAAAGACAGTTTTCCCCAGAGTAGTTCCAATTCCTGTGTAAGCAACAAGGTTACTTTCGAAGTATAAACCTCCGGGAGTATTGGTACGTTGAGACAGCCATGTTCTTGCAATTCTTCTATAAAGTGCTGAAGAGACTGTAAGGTTTGCAAGTGGTGTCGTTGTAATATTATTATCTCCCAACAAAAAGTAAGTAACATCATTTGTAAATGCGCTACGGCTTGCATCAAGGTTTGGCAATACAAAATTATTAGTAGTAGCAACCGTAAGTATTGTACCTGCATTGACACTTTTTGATACTTTTTGATCAAATGCCTCAATATTATCTTTAGCAACACCAAATACGTTATTGTTATAAGTTGTATTTAGCGCACCACTCCAAACTGTACTTCCTTCTGTTGCTATGTAATGATCTGTTGCAACACGTCCCAATGTAATACCATATTTAATGGCAAGATAAGTATCAACTTTTCTTCTTTCTGCTGGGGTAATATTTCCGCCACCGTAGATGATGGTTTCACCGATATCTCCTATAATACCTCCATTATCGCTGGTATTGCCAGTCCAACGGGTATCACCAAATACATGGCCTCCTAAAGCAAGTCCCATTGCTCCGGTATTTACTGTACCCACATTAGCTGCACCATTCAGCCCTCTTGCCAAAGTTGTATTGGTGAATGTATTATACATAATACTAGGAATTGTTGCAGAATAATCTAATCCTGAACCAGGTAATTGTGTTCCGCCTCCTACAGGTCTTCTTTCTATCACAGTACTTGGTAGAAATCCTAAATAATCCCAAGACGAAGCATCAGTTGTCGCATTATTTGCCGTTATACTGAAGAAGTGAGGGTTTGGACTTGAAGGAGATGTTATTCCGCTCTTAGTAAGTGTAAATACATCATTGCTCGTATTGGTGATTGTTTGCGTAGTATTATTACCCAATGTCTGAGTAATTGCTGTAAAACTAACTCCCGGATTGTAGTTGAAAGAAGTAACATCTCCAACTTTATATTTCGGTAATGCTTTTCCTGCAATCTGAGCTGAAACTGTACCTGCAAAATAATCTTTCCAAGAAGTTACGTCTGTACTGTTCCCGGTATTAGCAGCATCAATATCTGCTCTGTACCACTGGCTTAGTCCGTTGATAACACCTCCCGGAGCATGTCCAAATGCTGCGAAAGTGAAATACTGTCCATTTGCCAATGTTACCTCTGCATAGTTATAAGTAACACCATTCACTGTTTGAATATTCAGGGACATATCTGTTACCGTATCTGTATTATCAATTACAGCATCAGCACTCTGAATCAGTCTAAGCGATGTTAAACCTGCAGGCCAGGTAACACGAACTGTTCCAACGCTTCCTGTGTTCTGAGTTTTCCAGATAGATTCGAAACGATAATTAACTCCTGTAATTCCACTGATAGGAATTGTAAGACTTTGTTTTAATCCATTGTCTCCTACCATTAGGAATTGTCCGTCTGTTAAAGTATTGGTGTTTAAAGCATTTGTGTTTGCCAATGCACCTCCGGCACCGATAATTAATTTCTGCCCATCATTAATGCTTTTTGACTGTTTTTGATGTAAATCAGAGACATAATCATATGCGATACCAAAAATATTATTATTGTAGCCAGTGTTCACGGAACCATTCCATACATTCGTAGAGCTACTGCTTAAATAATTTGGAGTATTGGCAGTATTTAATGTAATACCTCCTTTTATAGCCAGGTATGAATCAACCTTGTTGACATCATTGGCAGAAAGTGTACCATCAAAAACAATAGTTTCAGACATGGTCATTCCGGCTCCATCATCATCGCCGCCGGCATTTGCATTTCTTCCCAATATAATTCCTCCATCTGGACCTGTTGTTATGCTGGAATAAGTAATGTTTCCTCCAGGAACAGCTCCATTGAACGCTCTTGTAAATAATGTATTGGTGAAGCTATTTCTTACAATTGTAGTATTTGTAAGCTGATTATATCTATACCCTGTAGCAACTGTACTAAATAAAGGAGCTGCCGCTGTATTAGTTCTAACTATTACATTATCGGCACCAAGTCCGGGGCTATCATAAGAGTTACCTCCTGTTAGATTTGAATAATTTAATCCCATAATTCTATCCCAGTTATTTCCTGTAACCGGAGTAGTGCTTGTATAGACTGTGTAATTTGCTCCTGAAAGAGAATTTAGAACACTTGAGTTTCCTAAAGCATTTGCAGATACAAATGTTACTCCCGGATTAAAGTTTAGATTAAGTCCGGTTCCGGTCACTGAAGTCGGAGCAGATGTACTGCTTGATAATGTAGGTATAACAGGTACTTTACCTGCTGAGTAATCTGTCCAAGTTGTTACTGCGCCAGTTGCTGGAGCGACCCCTTTATCAGCTCTGTACCAAAGTGAAGAAAGTACACCTCCCGGAGCATGAACGTATGCAGCGAAAGTAAAATAATTTCCATCACCAAATGTTACGGTTGCTGTGTTATACGTAACACCATTAACTGTTGTTGTTCCAGACATTGGAATAAATGTATCCGCAGCATCTATTGTTGCATCAGTAGAACGGACTAAATGAAATCCTTGCATCCCTGTCGAAGGTCAAGCCACTGTAACAGTTCCTACACTTGATGTATTTTGTACTTTCCAAATAGAAGCAAAACGATAACTAGTAGCTCCTCCGGGAGCTGCAGGATTAGCTAAAGCTACAGAAAGACCTTGCTTTAAACCATTATCTCCGACTATTAAGAATTGACCGTTCGTTAAGCTATTTGTATTAAGGGCATTTGTATCGGCTAAGGAATTTCCCGCTCCAATAATTAGTTTTTGTCCGTCATTGACACTTTTAGATTGTTTTTGATTTAATGCTCCATCATCTTCTCTCGCGATCCCGACAATATTGCTATTATACCCGGTGTTAGTTGTTGAATTCCATACAACTGCTGCTGAACGATTCAGATAATCAGTTGGTAAAGTGCCCAATGCATTTGTGAGGGTAATACCATACTTAATACCTAAATACGAATTCACCTGTAGTTTCTCCGTATCGGTCAATACTCTATCGAAACTGATAACTTCTGAGATATTTCCTCCTGAAGAGTTATTTGTACCTCCATCTTCATGGATAAATAAATTATTCCCAATTCCCCTGTTAGCGTTTACACCTCCAGATGCAGTTGATGTAGCTCCATTCATACTCAAAGTAGTGGTATGGGTTCCAGATATCCATTTTGGCAGATAATAAGAATTAATGGTAGGGATATTACTATATCTTGCTAAAGAATTAGGATAGTTAGGCGTTGCCTGATAATTGTCCTGCCAGAAGAAATAGGATTCAGTTGCAGATTGACTCGCAAACCAGGGCACATCTAAGCTGCTTCCCGGAACAACATTATTCCCAAAAGACACCATCGTTAGTTGTTGTGCAAGATTAGCCTGACTCTGCAATACAAAAGTACTCAAGTCTCTGTGTGAAAAGTCCGGGAAAACATCAGCCAAAACTAATCCATCATGTGTTGATAAAGTAATATCTGTAACAGAAGGATTAAAATTATGAATTGCATTCTGAAAAACAGGAGATCCTGTATAAGCCTGTACTGCTGTACCGCCAGATAGTCCATAGTTGACCCATGAAGTTACATTACTTCCTGTTGTAGTTGTGTTGGTTCCATCGTTTGCTCTTAACCATACTGCTGGTAAAGCAACTCCTCCAGGAGTCTGCATATACGCTGCAAAGGTAAAATACTGGCCATTTGCCAATGTTACATCTGCATAATTATAGATAACACCATTTACAGTCTGAGTATTGACAGACATATCCGTTATTGTATCTGTATTGTTAATCACCACGTCAGCACTCTGAATAAGTCTTAAATTAGTTAATCCTGATGGCCAAGCAATACGTACCGTACCAACACTTCCTGTATTCTGAGCTTTCCAGATAGATTCGAAACGATAGTTAACTCCTGTAATTCCACTAATAGGAACAGCAAGACTTTGTTTTAAACCATTATCTCCCCAGATTAAATACTGTCCATTATTAAGAGAAGTTGCATTCGCCGCATTAGTATTTGCTAATCCGGTTGTTGAAATTAATACTTGCTTGCCCGAATTCGTACTCCAAGACTGTTTTTGGTTCAATCCTGTGGCATCTCTAGCAATACCTGCAATATTATTGTTATAGCCTGTGTTTCCTGAAGCACTCCAGACTACGGCACTTGATGAGTTTTTGTAATCTCTGGTTCCCTGAGCATAAGTTGTTCCATACTTTATTGCCAAATAAGATTCAACCCTGTCCATTTCATCAGCAGTAAGTCTATTCTCAAAGATCAACATTTCGTTTACCTGGCCGTTTATAGAACCATAATTGGTATCTCCACCTACGCGGATATCTCTGGCATTGACATCAAGAACAGCATTTTGTAACTGACTTCCTGAGTAATCTGTTCTACTACCATTTAGAGATACGGTAGAGGCAGCATAAGAAGCATTTGTACCCGCTCCATTTTGCCAGTTTACTCCTGCAGTGAAATAAAAATTACTTTGAAAACTATTAGTCGTTACTCCTTGATAACCCGGACCTCCGGTAAAAAATAATAAATTATTAAGTCCATTGTTAGAAGTATGTAATCCCGGATAATCCATAGTAGAATCGAATCCGAAAATACCACCTTGCGTTAATGTATTTAGATATCCTGCCGTAAATAATGTTCCATTTGTACGGTCTATGATATTTACTCCAGCTCCAGGTTGGAACTCCATCCATTTACTCTGAAATGTAACAGTGGGATTAAAGTTTGCTAATGTGGTACTATTTGAAAATGTAGGGCGTAATCCGGCAGTTGCCTGCAAAAGATTGAATCCGTTACCTTGAGCATCATTCCATTGATACACTGTCGAGTTATTAGCTGAGCCAGTAACTCCGGCATCTGAAAACAATGTACCCGAAGCATCAGCTTTGTACCAAGCAGCAGGAGTAACTCCTCCCGGTGACTGTCCGAATATTGGAACAATTGTGCAAATTAATGCAAGGCTTATTATTCTTAGAAAATATTGAGGGATCATATTTTCGATATTTATTTTGGTTATACATTTCAGATTAAGTGTAATTAACTTTAAACCTGAATTAGAAAAAATTCCGTGAAAAATTGTGTGCAAATTTTCTCTTGAGATGTGCTTTATGAATGACAGCAAGTATCTCAAATGAAAAAATTAATTAGAGATTAAGATTCTCTTCAACCGTATAAATTCTATTAGAAGAAAGATTTATAAAGATTCGCAGATTTTCCAGTTAAGTATGAATTAAGATAATATAGCAGGTGGAGGCCTTGTAAAATTATATCGATCTGTAATACTCTTTATAAAAGGGAAAGAATATGTGTAGTAAAACTTTTTATTATATAAATTAGGAATTACAAAATCATACGTTTGGATCAACTCAGCAGATTTGAAAGTATTGTTGGTTGTAATAGTTCCAACTTTGATGTAATCACCGCCTGTTTGAAAAGAACTGTCTGACGGATCTTTTGATACGTGTGTTGTGATTTCCGGCTTTGGAATTTTATTTTCAATCTGAACTTCCTTTTTCGCCTTTACAACTGCTTTTACTTTTTTCTTCACATGTTTCTTATAACCTTTACTAATGGAAGAGGATAAGGGTTTAGATGTTTGTGAAAAATTTTCTATTCCATATACGCTGGTTCCTTCTGCAACACGAATTACCGTTGCTTCTGTTTGATCAACCGAGGAAACAATAGAAGAGTCTACAACATTTTCAGAGGAAGGCTTGTCTGGAAAAGCGAAAACAGAATTTGAAATAAGAATTAGGAATAATGAAAAAAAGAAACCAAATTTCCCGTGGTAATTTGTACCACGTTTGGGAAAATTGGATTCTTGTCCTTTTGCATCATTCACAGTTTTAGTTTTTATGATTTTATTTCAATAAGTAAGAGGAAATATCCTTATTGGAATCTTGGACAATATTACAGTGATATTTTATGGTTAAATAAAAGATGTTATAAGCAATTCAGTAATTCTGATAAAAATTATTGTTTTACAAATAAATATAATTGATTTGCAGTACTTTATCTGTTTTAACGAAATAACGATCAATGGAAAAAATGATTAGTTTAATCAAGAACGGATATGAAATTATAGTACATTCTAGTAAAATTGTACAACGATAATTTTCTTAAAATTAAAAATATCAACTGTTCTTTGAGGAATTTAAATAAAAAATCCATCGCAACAAGTAATGGATTTATTATTTTAAACTTAGCATGATTTGTGAGCAAAAGTTTTACATATAATTATTCTGTGTTTTAGAGACTGAATGTAGAAGATTTACAATGAGATCAAAAAATTGATTTGTTTTAGAAATGATAAAATTATAGCTAAAAAGATTTTTTGTTTTATCCTTGCTGAATAAAATTAGATGTTATCTTCATTAAGTTTCTGAATAAAATAAGCGGGTGTTACTCCATTTATTTTTTTAAAAGCTACAAAAAAGACCTGTGGCGATGCATATCCGCAGATTTCCGCAAGATGACTTATTTTATAGCTTCGATACTTTGGTTCATTATAGAGTTTATGAACGATATAGTCAATCTTTAAACTATTACTATAACTGCTAAAACTATGAGATTTATGATTCTTTATGATTTCAGAAAGATATTTGGCATTTGTATTTAGCTGAGTAGAAAGCAAACTGATGGTGAAATTGGGCTTAAGAAACTCTTCTGAATTTTCAAAAGCTTCCAATTGATCAAGAATTCTTTTCTCCGTATCAGATGAGATTAAATTTTTGGGTACTGTATTAGTTTCTATCGTATGAGGTACTGATTCATTTTTAATTTTGTCTATCATCAACTCGTAGTTCTTATGCAGCTTTTTATTGTTTCTTCGCCAAAGAATAATTGTTGCCAATCCTGCAATTAATATGAAAGCTCCTGTAATGATCCATAGGTTTTTATAATTTTCCTTATTTTCTGTATCAATTTGAGCGACTATTTTCTTCATGGTAGAATTAGATGCTTTCCTTTCTTCGGAATATAAGCTGTCATTAAGAGTGGTATATACAGATTGATAAAATTTTGAATTTTCATTATCATCCTTTTCTAAATAAGCTTCAAGAAGAAGTTTATAAGATTGCAGTCTTGTGTTGGGATTGCTATGTTGTTTTTCAAATTTTAGTGCTTTTACACTATATTCAATCGATTTTTCTGTTTTCTTTTCTTCAAGATACAGTCTAGATATGACATTATAGGTTTGTGCTTTGTTTACCGGATCAGTGTTAAGTTTTTTGTTTTCATAAATTTCCAACGCATCCAAAAGATGCTTTTCTGCCAAACTTAATCTGTCTTTTTTTTGTATATCATCCAGATATAGTATGGCTACTTGCATATTGTTATAAGCGATAAGGTCGTATTTTTCATCAATAGATACAATGTTTCCTCTGTTACTTATCATTTTTGCCATTTCAAGACTTTTCATGTAATTACTATACATGGAGTCAATTGCACCTTTTTCTTTTTTTCTACTTTCATAGTAGATATTCATATTTTCATAAGTATATGCAAGTGCTCTTCTTTTTTTATCATTATTTTCAATTTCTGATGCGTAGCTAATTGCTTTTCTAAAATCCATTAGACTTGCATCAGGTAGTCCAAAATATCCTAATACTAATGCATTTCGTCTATAAATATTGGATATATGGCCGTATGTATCTTTTTTATTTTTTGCCGTTTTTTTTAGTTCGTTTCCGAGATCTATTACTTTCTTATCTTTTTCTATCCCCATATACAACCCCATTAAATAATCACCGCTACGCAGAACGCCGTCTTCGTAAGCATATTTTTGTGATTCAGATTTTAATTTTAAAAGTTGTGGCTCATGTTTTGGGTCAATAAATGTTTTACTGTCTTTAAGAATTTTGTTTAATTCTTTGTCGATAGCTTTTGTTTCAGGAGTATTGCCCGCAGGTTCCACACTTTGAGCCCATAAGACTTGGAACGAAAACAGAATAAACAATAAGTAGAATTTCGTCTTAATGGGGATCTGGTTCATTAGTTTTGAAGGTTATTAGTATTTAAATCAAAAATACAATAATACTAGATTATCTAAAGATAAATTTTGTTAATTGCATATTCGAAGTAAAAAACATCTTTAGTTTAATCCCAATTAATTTAATCTGAGCAATAAATATGAAAATATTAAGAGAAGCGATGAAGAGAATTAAAGTTCTTCCCAGGGAAGAACTTTTTTAAAATTTAATTATCCTTCTACTGGTATATCTGGCACTATAATATAGCATTCTGCATTAATTGGGACACATACTGCAGCTTCAGGACAATAGTAATTCCCAGGAAGACATTTTGAAATAGATGCCGCTCCTTCAATTGCTTTCAGTTCTTTTCTTGACAGAATTTTTAAATTTTTCATAATAATAGAATTTGGTTTAGTTAAAAAATTTTGTGACTTTTATATACTCTAAGTTAGTAAAACATTTTTTGAGATTGATAATTAAAATTTATTTATAATCAAATCTGTCTTCGTCAGGATACCAATAGGAATATAAACTTGGTGTCATAGTTCCATTTTCGTACGACTTTATATTATTTTCCAAACTCATTGCACTAGCAAATGCAACTACCCTACCTGAACTTTTTTCCACTAAAAAAGGGGTACCTGGTGTCAATGCTTTGTTAATATTTCCTGTTAAAATAAATTCTTTAGATTGATAATAATAAATGCTACCATAATATTTTTTAATAATTTCTTCTGTTAATATTACCACTTCAATATCAGATCCTCCAAATTCTGCTTTTCTTTTTAAATAACGTTCTGCTAAATTTAACATCTCTTTTTCTGTTAACATATTTTCATTTTTAGTCCTTTTAATTCAAGGAATTATTTTAATCGTTTTTTGACATGTATTTTTTATCTATCATACGTTTTTCAACTACAAGAAGTTGACTATTTATGATTTATTTATTAGATAAATGTAACGATTAGGGCATTACATTTCTAATCACTACATATAATTAAGCTATTTATTCTCTCGTCCAGGTTACAATAATATAAAATGAGGTTCCTCGTTACTCATGTTATACCTTTAGGCAATGTAATTATCTCAAGGAATCTCAACGCATCTTCAATAATGTATGGCCTTATACTTTCTTTTGGTTTCCAACCATTATGAAGAAAATATCGAATTAGCTCTGCTATAACAGCCGGCCGATTCAAATTGATCTCATCAGTTTGTTGCTCATTAACTGGGTATGTTTTATTATTAGGTAAACGAGGTTTATACTTATACAACCAAATTACTCCATCATCGGGATAACCTACGCGCCATTTTTCTTTTTTTACATCTGATTTAAGAGTTAAATTATCCTCTTCTCTAAACGAAAGTTGAAGCGGAGATTTTTTATATCCTTCAAGATAAATCACAACCTTTTCAACACATGTTGAGTATTCATAATTTGTTAAATGAAGATGCAACCTTTTCCATAAGTAAGTCTCATTATCTATTTTAATTTTCCGTAATATTTTTTTTTCATTAACTGTGTTTTTAAAATGCATTATGACTTTCAAATTACGCATTGCGTCAATCTGATTTATATAATATTCGTAAAGCTATTTATGCCTCTAATATAAAATTTATTTTGATCTTTATTTAAGAAGTACGTCGCAAGTTTATTGGAAGCCATAAAATATACTTGCAAATATTTTAATTAAGCAAAAATATTTAGGATAAAAGGCGAGTTTACTTTTACACTCATCAACACCACCTTAACATGAGTTTAAATTTGTAGTAATTCTCTTTACAACACCACCTTAAGATGAATATAATTTTGTAAGTAATTAATGGAAACTGCTAATATCCTCTCAGAGTAGCTTCAGAAGATAAGGTAAGCAAAAATGAAAAAGGAACTTCATTTTGTCTTTATATCTAAAGTATTTTGATGTAACAGAAGTTTAGAGAGACTGAATATAAAATTTTATATATAAAAATCACACAATTTTATCTTTAGAGTATAGAGAAATATGAATTACAATTTTATTAAAAACAGTAAAACATGGTTAAATTTTAATAAATAAATAAATAAATAAATAAATAATAGAATAATGAACATCATTACTTTATGCGTCCTTCTTATCGGACTTGGATTATTGATCCTATTCGGAATAGGATTATTTAGAAAGAAAAAGTTTAAAGGGTATTTAAAAGTCCTTAATCTTTTTGAGGGAGGATTTGAATCTGAAGATTGATGCTTGTTCAGGATTGGGTGGATTTAGCCCCCCCCTTCCTTTTTTTTGATGTATTATTCAGCTAAAGTTTAGCAAACCCATCTTATCTCAAATCGGGAAGATATTTCTTACAAAAGATTTACCTCTAGAAATAAAAATATTTATCAAAGAAAAGTCCGGAGAAAAACTCTACCGGACTTCTTAAACTCATATAATTTAACTTGCACTTCCGGCAATATCGAGAACGATCCTGCCATCGATCTGTCCCGCTTTCATTTTATCGAAAACTTCGTTGATGTCTTCTAATTTTGCTGAAGTTACCGTTGCCTTGACCAATCCTTCATTCGCAAAATCCAATGCTTCTTGAAGATCTTTTCTTGTTCCAACGATTGAACCTCTTACTGTGATTCTTTTTAAAACCGTTTCGAAAATCGGAAGTTCAAAAGAACCGGGAGGAAGTCCGTTTAAGGCGATCGTTCCTTTTCTTCTAAGAACATCAATTCCTTGTTTGAAAGCTATTGGAGAAACAGCTGTGATCAATGCGCCGTGCATTCCGCCGACTTCCTTATGTAGATATTCTCCAGGATCTGTGTTTTTTGCATTGACCACTAAATCTGCTCCTAATTTTTTTGCTAATTCTAATTTATCATCTGAAACATCAATTGCAGCGACATGCATTCCCATTGCTTTTGCATATTGTACGGCAACGTGCCCCAATCCGCCAATTCCTGAAATAGCCACCCATTCTCCAGGCTTTGTTTCGGTTTCTTTTAAGCCTTTATAAACGGTTACTCCCGCGCAAAGAATTGGGGCAATTTCTAAAAAGTTGACATCTGATTTTAAATGTCCGACATATCTTGAATCTGCAATCACATATTCTGCAAAACCACCATCAACACTATAACCGCCATTCTGCTGAGCATGACACAATGTTTCCCAACCAGTGATACAATAATCACAACAGCCACAAGCAGAATATAACCATGGAACTCCAACTGCATCACCTTCTTTTACCATCGCTTCCGGTCCGCAGGCTACGACAATTCCGACTCCTTCATGTCCGGGAATTAATGGCATTTTGGGTTTTGCAGGCCAGTCACCGTCTACAGCGTGTAAATCTGTGTGACAAACACCACAGGCGATTACTTTTACTAAAACTTCATATCTTCCCGGCACTTTTACAGGAACTTCTTGGATTTGTAGCGGTTGTCCGTAGCCTTGAACGACTGCGGCTTTCATTGTTTTTGGGATCATATTTTGATTTTTTTTGGTTAGTTTTTAGTTTGATTTTTTGCTTTTTCTTGAAAGCCTTGTCAAGGTTTTGAACCTTGACAAGGCTCATAAGATATCCTGCTCATCCGGAAAATACCAAATAAGTGAAAATAAACGTACTTTTTGCGTGAGGGATAGGAAGGGTCTCGTTTGAAAAACGAGAGTACGGAGCGAAGCGGAGCACCGAAACGAAGTGGAGCTCTGGATAGCCCGACCGTTTTGCCTCGGCCTAAGCTGAGGCAAACGGGCACGCCCTAATATTTAAAATTAAAAGAAACCTAGTTTGTTTTTGTTGTAAGAAATCAACATGTTTTTGGTCTGACGGTAGTGATCTAACATCATTTTGTGGTTTTCGCGACCGATTCCTGACTGTTTATAACCTCCGAAAGGTGCTCCTGCAGGATAAGAATGGTATTGATTGACCCAAACTCTTCCCGCTTGGATCTGGCGCGGAACGTTGTATAACTGATGCGCATCTCTAGTCCAAACTCCTGCTCCAAGACCATAAATTGTATCATTCGCAATTTTGATTCCTTCTTCTTCATCTTTGAAAGTCGTGAACGCCAAAACAGGTCCGAAAATCTCTTCCTGAAAAATTCTCATTCTGTTGTTTCCTTTGAAGATCGTTGGCTGGATGTAATATCCGTTTTCAAGACCTTCTCCAACATGATTCACTTCACCTCCGACAAGAACCTCAGCACCTTCTTCTTTTCCTAATTTGATGTAAGAAAGAATTTTATCTTTTTGAATCTGAGACGCCTGAGCTCCCATCATCACCGTTTTATCAAGAGGATTTCCGACTTTGATGGCTTTTACTCTTTCGATCACTTTTGCAATAAATGCATCTGCAATGTCTTCCTGAACCAATAATCTCGACGGACAAGTACAGATTTCACCCTGATTTAGAGCAAAAAGAACCGCACCTTCGATTGCTTTGTCTAAAAATGCATCGTCTGCATCCATTACCGAACTAAAGAAAACGTTTGGAGATTTTCCGCCTAATTCCAATGTCACCGGAATGATATTTTCTGTTGCGTATTGCATTACCAGACGACCTGTAGCCGTAGAACCTGTGAATGCCGCTTTATTCACTTTTGGATTCGTAACCAACGCTCTTCCCAATTCTGCCCCGAAACCGTTAACGATGTTCACTACCCCATTTGGAAGCAAATCTCCGATGATTTCCATTAAAACCATGATAGAAATTGGGGTGCTTTCTGCCGGTTTTAGAACTACACAGTTTCCTGCTGCCAAAGCTGGAGCAAGCTTCCAGATTGCCATTAATAAAGGAAAATTCCATGGAATGATTTGAGCGATTACTCCAAGTGGCTCATGAACGATCAATGAAACAGTATCTTTATCCAGTTCGTTGTGAGAACCTTCATCTGCTCTGATCACTGAAGCAAAATATCTGAAATGATCGATTGCCAAAGGTAAATCTGCTGCCAAAGTTTCTCTTACAGCTTTACCATTGTCGATGGTTTCAACTGTTGCTAAATATTCAAGATCTTGCTCGATCCTATCGGCAATTTTGTTTAAAATAATACTTCTTTGCGTTGAAGAAGTGTCTTTCCAAGTCTGGAATGCTTTTTCTGCCGCGTTGACAGCCAATTCTAGATCTTCTTTAGATGAATGTGCTGCCTGAGTGAAATTTTTCCCGTCAACCGGAGAAACTACGTCAAAATATTGACCATTGACAGGAGCTGTAAATTTTCCGTCAATATAGTTATCATATTTGCTTTTGAATTCAGGCCACTGTAAAGCTGTGCCTGATTGTTGTTCTGTAATAGTGCTCATATTAGTATAATTTTAATTTTTCTGTTCAACCAAATTACACTTACCTAGCACAAACGTATAGCATAATCCTACAAAAAAACATCAAAATAGTGCAGATGGCTAATTTTATAGTTTTATTAACAACTGCGTAGCGTATAAATTTCTATATTTGATAGAAGAGGCAATAAAAAATGTTTAGAAATGAATGATAATAAATTTTTATTAAATACTCCTGAATTAAAGACGGAGAATCAGCTTTTAAACTTAATTGAAAATCAGACGAAATTTAATCTAAACAATTGTGAATTTAGCATCTATGAAACTCACAAGACTGCTTTTGATGTAAAACTTCATTTTGAAAATATCGCTTTTACAGCCATGCTCCGTGGCAAAAAACATATGAAACTGGATAATAAAACGAGTTATTTCGACTATTTTCCGGGAGAAAGTATTTTGGTTGCCCCCGGAGAAACAATGGTGATTGATTTTCCTGAAGCCGATGAAACTCCGTCACAATGCATTTCTTTAAGCCTTAATCCAGAATTTATCGAGAATTCTTTAAATCATTTAAATTATCATTTACCAAAAGTTGACGAAACTTCACAATGGAATATTCAGCTTGATGAGTATTTTCTTTTTAATAATAAATCTCTTACCTCTGCAACCAACAACATTATGAGAATTGCGATGGATGATAATTCTCAAAAAGACATTATGGCAGATTTTGCTTTGAAAGAACTTCTCATAAGACTCATGCAAACCCAAGCAAGGAGTATGGTTGAGAAAAATATTGCTAAAAATAAATCTAGAATTGGTTTTACAGTGGATTATATTAAAAATAACCTTCATCAAAAATTATCGATTGACAGCATTGCTAAGTTGGCTTATGTAAGTAAATCCAATTTCTTTAAAATGTTTAAAGACGAGCTAGGAACTTCTCCGAATGAATTTATTTTGCAGGAAAGAATTAATAAGGCAAAAGAATTATTGGCGAGTCAGAACAGTATTAAGGAAACAGCCTATCAGACAGGATTTTCTGATACTAATTATTTTACCCGAGTGTTTAAGCAGTTGGTGGGGGTAACTCCGAAAAGTTTTCAGGATAATACTACGTTTAATAAGTAGATTGTTATTATTATTCAAATCATTTCTACAACATCAAAATTTGCATCTTTTTTGCAGCACCTCATCTAAGATAGCCTAAGTTATCCGCTTATTACGATGAGAGCATTTATTATCATTACTGCTTTATTATTTTCTGCCAATGCATCAATCAATGCACAAGGTAAAGGGCAAAAATTCAGCATTCAGAATAGCTTAAAACAAATTGATTTATGGCCATCCCATATGCCGAATGCAGGAGGTACTCGGAGTTCGGAGCTCATTAGCGATAAAGGATCTGTAACGAATGTTTCCACCCCAAGACTGATCGTTCATCCCCCCAAAAACCCAATGGAACTGCAATTTTAGTGATCAGTGGCGGTGGATATGCTCACATTGAGCTAGGAAAAGAAAGTACCCCAACCGCTAATTGGTTGCAATCTGAAGGAGTGACAGCATTTGAACTCATTTACCGTTTACCTCAGGAAAATTGGAGCAGTACAGATGTTCCTTTTCAAGATGCTCAGCGCTCTATTAGAATGATTCGCAATCTGGCAAAGCATTACAACATTGATCAAAATAAAATCGGAATACTCGGATTTTCCGCAGGCGGGCATTTGGCAGGTATTACCTCTACTCTTTTCAATAAAAAATTTTACAAGCCTGTTGATAAAATAGATTCCTTATCTGCGAAACCTGATTTTGAAGGACTTATTTACCCCGTGATCTCAATGCTTCCTCCCAATAATAAAACCCACGCCCAAAAAAGTATTCTGGGAACTCAGCCAAC
The DNA here is from genome assembly GCF_046535115.1 of Chryseobacterium sp. SIMBA_038. Taxonomy (NCBI): domain Bacteria; kingdom Pseudomonadati; phylum Bacteroidota; class Flavobacteriia; order Flavobacteriales; family Weeksellaceae; genus Chryseobacterium; species Chryseobacterium sp. SIMBA_038. Next base: position 308,962 of record NZ_JAWRXH010000003.1, on the reverse strand, counting down.
AACCGAACAAGAGATTGATTTTTCTGTAGAAAGGCAGGTGAATACAAATACTCCACCCACATTTTTAGCACAGGCCTTAGATGATCCTATTTCTCCGGTAGACAATAGTTACCTGATGGATAAAGCATTAAAAAATGCAAACATTCCTGTTGAAATGCATATTTTTCAGACCGGTGGACATGGCTGGAGATTAGGTAAAAAGAATAGTGAGGTTTCTGCTTGGCCCGGACTTTTTAAGACATGGGTTCAGAATAGTGGCTTTTGGAAAAATTGAATATTCACATAAAAACCACCTCATTAAGAAGTGGCCTTAAAAATTTATGATAATTAATTCTTATTTCTGATAGTGATAATACCTAGCTCCCATCAAAACAGGACTTTCCGATTCTACAGATTCCAACCCAAATCCTTTATAATTTTGATTAACAGATTCTTCCAATTGTTTTCTATGAAGCTTTTCATAAGTCTCAAAATCAATAGATTTTCTATTTTTAAGATTTTCAAATAGATCCCATTTGGAAACAACACTTTTCCAATTTCCAGAAACTCTTCCTACGAAAATTTTAGATTTTGATCCGCTTCCGTAGCCTAGAAACCCAATTTCAGAATCTTTTAATTCTTCATTTTCATTAAAAGAAGTCTGTAATGCTGAAAGTAAAGCCATAAAAATTGAAGCGGTGTACATATTTCCGATTTCAGAGGATGCACGTTGTGATTTTTCAATTGTATCATTAATAAACTGAATATACTTTTCGGATTTCGCTACCGCTTTTTGTTCCTCTGGAGTTTCATACGGAAGTCCGTTTTCCAAGCTGTAAATTTCAGTGAAAACTCTTTTGCCGTGGAAAGCATAAGGAAGATGGAAGATCAAATATTTCCAATTTTCATAAGGTTTGTTTTTGCCTGTAATTTCTTTATAATGATCGTAAGCTTCTCTTATCCTGCCCTGATAACATTGGTTGGAATATTGTCCGTCAAAAACCGGTTCATCTGTAAAAATTTCAATTTTATCCGGAAAAGTTTCTGAAGCGTTTGTTAAATCTTCTTTTTTATACTGACGTCTCGGTTTAAAAAAATCAAAAACACTTTCTGTGGCTACTCCCCAATTATTTTCGATTTCCAACAAATCAGGTTTTGAAGAAATCAATAAAGAAACTGCGCCACCACCCTGCGTATATTCTCCGGAAGAAGCCAATTCGTATTTAGCGTAATCACTGGCGATTACGATTGCTTTTTTATCAGGATTCACTCTTACAAAGTCTAAAGAATTATGTAATGCATCTACTGCTCCTACACATGCGAAAGTCATATCCACAACATCACAATTTCGGAAACATCTTTCTCCAAATTTACTTTCTAAGATTTTTTCAACCATTTGCATTGCGTAAGAAGCGGTTGGTTTTGCGGCATCCAATGCACTTTCTGTACCCAGATAAATTCTGGCAATATCTTTTGGATTAATCGTATAATCTTTTATTAATTTTAATAAAGCTTCTGCTGCGAAAGTAGCTGCATCTTCATGAACATCCGGAAATCCCATTTTATGTAACCCTAATCCCTTTTCCAATTTTGCGGGTTCAATTCCTCTTTTTTCTGCTAAATCTTTAATTTCCAAATATAAAGACGGTACATAATAGCTAGCTGCCTCGATTCCAAAAGTCATAATTCTGTAATTTTAATACTAAATTATAAAAGATAATTCAAAAAAACGGTTGTTATTTACCTATTTTTTATCATTAATTATATTTAAATTAAAAAAGCATCCCAAAATGAGATGCTTTACAATTTATATTTTGTTTTTTATTATTTAAAATCTTCGATCGCTTTATTCAGAACATCAATTTGAGGATTGATACTTGATGCTTTTTGAGGATTTTGTTTTAACAAGTCCATTTTTTTGCTTAAACCATCCTTCAATATCTGAGAGATCATCATTTTTGCCTGTGGATTATCTCCCATTTGGCTTTTTGCATGACCTATCATTTTAGTAATACTTTCTGTTGCTTTTAGATTGTCGGAAGACATGATCCAATTGAATCCTTCTTCCGCAGATTTACCCAACTCCGGATTTTGGAATTTAACAAAAGGATAAAATGCTGCAATCGGAGCAATATTAGCCATTTGAGAAGTCACTTTATTTTTGACAACAATAGGTAACATTTGCGTCAAAAGATCTTCTGAAGCACCGCTTAAATCAATTTTATCCGCTAAAGAAGCCATTCTTGATGGGTCAATTGCCGAAATAGCTCCCAATGAATTCCCTCTCACGGCATTAGAAACAGCATTCACGCCTTTTTCAAAAATCGGAAGGTATTTTTTATCTTTCGTTTTTGCTAAAGCTGCAATAGCCGAGGCCTGAGTTAAGGTTTTCGGATCGTTTGATGCTATTTTTTCAACATCAGTTCCTAAAGCTTTCATTTGTTCTGGATTCGTTAAATCCATCAATTCCAACGCTTTCATTCTCACTCTGAAATATGGATCTTTTATCCCCGCAGCCAACAATTTCGTTGCGGCAGGATTTTTTCCAACCTGATCTTTAATCCCGTTCAAAGCAGCATATCTGTTTTTGAATTCTTTTGAATTCGTGAACTGCATTAAATATTGCTCAGGAGTTTTTGTATCCGTAATATCTGCCACTAAAACACCATCTGCATTAATATTAATTAAATCCGGTGCTTTTGAAACATCAAAAGTAAAGATCGTTTTAGGCTCTGCATTTACCCAAACATTATATCTTTTTGGTTTACCATTGTCATAAACATCAATCGCCAAAGGAAATTCAAAAGGTTGATCCTGAGTTTGGTTGATCGTTACCGTAACTTGTTTTTTAACAGGTTCAAAAGTAGAAGAATAGTTCAATTTCGGGTTTCCGTTTCCGAAATACCATTGATTGAAGAACCAGTTCAGGTCTTTTCCGGAAACTTTTTCGAATGATAATCTTAACTGATGCGCTTCTGCATTTTGATATTCATTGGTTTTTAAATAATCATTCATACCTGCGAAGAATGCATCGTCACCTAAGTAGTTTCTTAACATGTGAAGAATTCCTCCGCCTTTTTGGTAAGTCACCAAATCGAAAACATCTTCACGAGATTCATAATTAAATCTCACCAAGTTTTTCTTGAAATCAGAAGGATTGTGAATGTATCTGTTAACATCTTCCAATTGATGATAATCGGCCTGATCTTTTCCATACTTATATTCATTCCAAAGGTATTCGGAATAGTTGGCAAAAGATTCGTTTACCGTAAGATTACTCCAACTTTCTGCAGTCACCAAATCTCCAAACCAATGGTGAAATAATTCGTGGGCGATTGTGTCTTCCCAAGTATTTTCATCAATTAACTGTCCAGGTTTTTGCAGAATATCACTTCCGTGAAGAGTCGCTGTTGTGTTTTCCATCGCTCCACTTACGTAATCTCTTCCTGAAATTTGCGCATATTTTGCCCAAGGATAATCGTAACCCATTTTTTTAGAGAAAAACTCGATCATTTCTGGAGTATTTCCGTAGATCTGTTTTGCATAAGGTTCGTATTCCTTTTCAATATAATAATCTACAGGAATATTTTTCCATTTGTCTTTCACGATCGCATATTCGCCCACTCCCATGAAAAAAAGATAGGTTGAATGTCTTTTATCCATCACCCAATGGTCGGTTCTCAATCCGTTTGATTCTTTTTGAGAATCTTTCATAATTCCGTTTGAAAGCGTGACATATTTATCAGGAACCGTCATATAGATTTCCTGAGTAGACTTTTGATTCGGCTTATCAATTGTTGGAAACCAAGCCGAAGAAGATTCTGTTTCTCCCTGCGTCCAGATTTGGGTTGGCATATCGGGATCTTTTCCTTGTGCGTTAATGAAATACAACCCTTTTGCATCATTAATTGCCGCACTTCCCTCCTGTTTCACCTCATTTGGGCGAGAAGTATATTTAATGTAAACCGTATAATCCTGATTTTTCTGATAGGTCTTATCTAAACTGATCTTTAAAACATCATTTTTATAGTCATATTTTAAAGGAGATTTTTTGCCGTTGATATCTAAAGCTACCTCATGAATCAACATTCCTTTTGCATCAAGCGTCAATTCGTTGGTAGGATAAAAATAAGGTGAAGCCGTTAACCATTCTTCCCCGTTCATTTGCTCCTTCTGATAATCGAAATTTACTTTTAGCTTGGTGTGTTTCAGTTCTGTTACTTTGGTATGAGTCGCTCTGTACACCTTTTCTCTGCCCGAAGTTTCGGTTTGTGCCGATACATTTGCGGAAAAGAAAATTCCAAGTATAGCAATCGATAAAATGGCCTTTTTCATCTTTATTTATTAATTATTTTTTAGAATTATTTTTTGTTAGAATATCGAAAATATCATTGACTACCGTTTCGTAATCACCTTTTTTAAACTGTTCTTTGGTTTTATTAAAAGCTTTTTTCAGTTCGCTTTCGGGGTTGTCATCATCAATGATTTCTATTGAATCTACTCCTTTTACCTGAAATAAAAGTTCTTTCAGCTTTTCGGCATCTGCGTTTTCTTCAATATTGATTTTTAGATATTTCATATTTGATAAGTGTAAAATTTGCTTTGAAAGTTACAAAAAAAGTGAAGTTTGTAGGCTTCACTTTAATTTATATTTTATTTTTAATTAAATCGCAACAGGCGCTTTAATTCCCGGATGCGGATCATAATTTTCTAAAGTAAAATCTTCAAAATTAAAATCAAAAATATCTTTAATTTCCGGATTTAATTTCATCGTCGGCAACGGTCTTGTTTCTCTTGAAAGTTGTCTGTTTACCTGCTCAAAATGATTGTTATAAATATGAACATCTCCAAAGCTATGAACATAATCCCCAACTTCAAGATCGCAAACCTGTGCAACCATCATTAATAACAATGCATAACTCGCAATATTAAAAGGAACTCCCAAGAAAACATCGGCGCTTCTCTGATATAATTGAAGTGATAATTTTCCATCTGCTACATAAAACTGAAATAAAGCGTGACAAGGCGCCAAAGCCATATTTGGAATTTCAGCAACATTCCATGCAGAAACAATCAATCTTCTAGAATCTGGATTTTTTTTGATCTGATCGATAACATCAGTAATCTGATCTACAATTTTTCCGTCTGCACCATTCCAGCTTCTCCATTGCGCTCCGTAAACAGGACCGAGATCACCATTTTCGTTTGCCCATTCGTCCCAAATGCTTACTCCGTTATCATTTAAATATTTAACGTTGGTATCGCCTTTCAAGAACCAAAGAAGTTCATAAATAATAGACTTCAAATGCACTTTTTTAGTCGTTACCAAAGGAAAACCTTTCGAAAGATCATATCTCAGCTGATACCCGAAAACGCTTCTTGTTCCGGTGCCTGTTCTGTCAGTTTTATCGGTTCCGTTGTCTAAAATATGTTGTAAAAGTTCTAAGTAATTTTGCATTTTGAAAAGCTATTTTGATGGTTCAAATTTAGAAAAATATAAGCGATTTTTTATTATCATAGGTCATAAAAAAAGCATCTATTCTCATAGGTGCTGTATATTATTTGTAGTAAATTTTACTTAAATCGCTGTGTATCCACCATCCACAAGATAATATCCTCCTGTCATGAATGAGGATTTTTCAGAGCTTAAGAATAATACCAATTCTGCAACTTCCTGTGGTTTTCCTAATCTTCCCATTGGGTGTTTTGCAACCAAAGCTTCTTTCATATCTCCACTTGCGCTATCCAACAATGGTGTTTCAATGTAAGCGGGACCGACTGAATTACAACGAATTCCTTTCTGCCCGTATTCTGCTCCGATATTTTTTGTTAATCCTACCACAGCATGTTTTGCAGTTGTATAAGCTGATGAAAGCGGTGCCGCAACCGTCCCGTGGATAGAGGCAATATTAACAATAACTCCACCTCCGTTTTTTTCCATTTGCTGGATTGCATATTTACAACCATAGAAAACTCCGTCTAAGTTTACACTTAAAACCTTTCTCCAACTATCTAGATTGTAATCTCCTGTGAGAGCCGGCTCGCCACCAATTCCTGCATTGTTGCAGATGATATCTAGCCTTCCGTATATTTCTGTGGTTGTTTTCACTAAAGCCTCAACTTCTGTAGGGTTTGATGTATCTGCTTTTACAAAGGATGCTTCATTTCCTTCCGATTTTATCTGCTCTACAGCCTGTTTTCCATGTTCTTCATTGATGTCTGAAACAATAACTTTCGCACCCTCTTTTGCATATGTAAGCGCAATAGCCAAACCGATTCCTGAACCTGCTCCTGTAACTATAGCCACTTTATTATCTAAAATTCCCATATTGATAAAATTTTATATGATTTTTTATTAAATATTTATGTCTAAGTTACGATGAAAATTCTTAATGCTTCAAAAGTAAGCAATAAAGTTTTCTTAATTTTTTAAAGAAAAATGTTAATTTAAATTTAGCTTACCAAATATTCTCAATCGTTTGATGAATATTATTTATAGCGAATGTTTCGCCGGCTTTCTTAGCATACATTGCTTTCACTAACGGTGATTCAGCAGAGACAGTCATAATTTTTTGATTATCAAAAATGATTTCTCCCAACGATGCCGAAATATAAAATAATCCTTTATCTGTTTTAACCAATGCTCCGTTTTGAACTTTCGAAGATGGTTCTGCACTTATTTTCTGAACAATAGCTTGTTGATTTAAAGTTTCATTCAGTTGCCTTTGTAGATTATTGATTTCCTGTTGCAACATTTCTCTTCCCGTTTCATATTTATCCCCCATTGAGCTTTTGGTATCGTTGCTTGATGCTCTGATTTCGGCAATAAGGGTTTCAAAGTTTTGAATTTTTTCTGAGATCTTCAATTTTATGATCTCCAGTATTTTAGATTTATCCATTTTCATATTTTGACATCACACAAATGTATTTATTTTCATTAAAAAATCTGTTTTTTTCATCTTTTTAATTTGTCAACATAATACCACTATGAAAAGATAATTTTTCACCATAATTTGAATAATATAAAATTCTATTCTAAAATTTCAATTTATTCATTAATTAAATAAAATAAATCAATTATAATCAATCATTAGAGTTAATTAATAATTTATATATAATTAACACAACGAATAATTATATTATATATATTTGCCGACTAAATAAAAAAAACGACATGAAAAAAAAATTATCTCTTCTTACATTTACTTTAATGTATACTACATTTTTCGCACAGGTTGGAATAAATACGTCGAATCCACACACCTCTTCTGCTCTTGATGTACAATCTGATACTAAAGGACTTATCGTTCCAAGATTGACTTCTACCGCAATTACAAGTCTTGCCAGTTCAGCAAGTGAAGGACTTATTGTTTTTGATAAAGACCAAAAGAAATTTTTAGGCTGGGACGGAACAAAATGGCAGAATTTAGGATTTGAAGGAACCGGAGGCGGAGGTTCATTATTAACAGGAACTATTTTTACACAAAGTTTTGAAACTGGTGATTCTGTAAACTATACAACTACAGGATTCGCACCTTCAAGTTTTAATTTTACAACCGGCTCTACGGTAACAGGAGATGCTCCCGCTTCATCAAGTTTATTTTCTGATGGATCAAGAGGCTTCGGATACTCAAACAATAACAGTAGCGGAACAAATTCTTATATAGAATTTAATACTGTTGACGCTTCTACTTACACGAGTAATATCACATTGAGTTTTGATGTTGCTGCATTTTCTATTGGAAGTACGGGTAACGGCGTTGAAAATAGTGATGTAGTAACGATAGAAGTAAGTACCGATGGCGGAGCTAATTACAATACAAAATTGACATTAACAGGAGGAAATTCGTCAACAGGTTCTAACACAAGATGGGCATTTTCAGGAAGCGGAACAGGAACAAACACTTATTCTGCATCAGGAATTACGGTAGCATCATCCAATGCTTCAACAAGCTCAGGAATTACACTTACAGGTGCACAGGCGATTACAAAATTGTCTGTAACAGGAATTCCTAATTCAAGCCAATTGAAAGTAAGAATTGGTGCCAGAAACAATGCTTCAACAGAACTTTGGGTTGTTGATAATGTTAAATTACAGGCTTTGTAATTTCTTGATTTGAATAAAATAATGAAAGCGGACATGAATTGTCCGCTTTTTTACTTTTTGACTAATATTTTAATTTATTTTTCAAATACAGCGTAATCTGAAACTTTGAAATTGAAATCTTTTCCGTTGGTGAAGTCTCTTTTTAAGCCATCAAAAACATTTTTAAAGCTTCCTGAAAGATTATCATCCTGAATACTGAAATTTACAGGCTCTTTTGACATATTTAAAACAACCAGAACCTCATCTTTTCCATTTTTTCTAATGTAGGCTAAAATTTTATCGTTTGCTGTCGTGTTTAAAAGATGGGTTCCAACATTTGAATCACCTCCTCTTAGTGCCGGATTTGATGATTTTAAACTTAACAACGTTTTATAAAAATCTGAAACCTGATAGATATTTGTCCATTTTATAACATCTTTTTCAAAGAATTCCAGTCTTTTCATATTGGGAAGTTCCTGTCCGGAATATAATAATGGAATACCATTCCAAGTTGCAGAAAATACAGCCATTGGTTTTGTGATTACACCGTATTTTTCATATTCTGTTCCGTTCCATGAATTTTCGTCATGGTTTGTTGTAAACCAAGCTCTCATGGAAGAATCTCCAATGTTTGAGTACTTAATCAACAGGTCTTTTAAATCCTGCAAAGGCAGATTTTTATTGTAATAATCTGCAGATTTGTGCATCCAAGACCAAGAATAACTTGCATCGAAAACTTTTCCGTATTCGGGAGTTTCAAGTTCATCAAATTCACCTAACCAGAAAAGTGGCTTTACAGTTTCAACTTCAGGACGAGCCTGTTGCCAGAAATCGACTTCTACCCACGAAGCAAGATCACATCTGAAACCGTCGATATTGGTTTCTTTAACCCAAAATTTCATAGCATCGATCATTGCTTTACGCATTTCCTGGTTTTTATAATCCAGTTCGATGATATCATCCATTCCTGATGCAATGTGGAATTTCCCGTCCGGATCTTTTAAATAAAATTCTGGATGTGTTTTTGTCCAGACGTGATCCCAGCCTGTATGATTTGCAACCCAGTCGATGATAACCTTGAATCCCAATCTGTGAGCTTCGTTCACCATGTGTTTGAAATCGTTAAGCGTTCCAAATTCAGGATTGATGGAAGTGTAATCTGATGCAGCATATGGACTTCCCAAACTTCCTTTTTTCTTTTCCTGAGCAATCGGAGTGATCGGCATGAACCAAAGCGTCTTTACTCCCATTGATTTTAAGCGTGGCATTTCTTTTTCGAATGCTTTAAAAGTTCCTTCCTTGGTATATTGTCTGACGTTGACTTCGTAAATATTAGTAGAGTGTTTCCATTCCTTCGGCAAATCCATAGTGTTTTTATTTATATTTTGAGTGGTACAGGAAACAATTCCCAGACCAATTACGGCAAGTAAAAATAATTTTTTCATTAATCAAGTTTTAACAAAAATAATGAATCGTAATGTAAGTGAGTGAATTGTTAATGGTGAATTTTGCTTTGAAAGTGAATTTTTTTAGTGAAATGAAGAAGTAAATAGGTGAATTTTATTTTTTTTAACGCAAGGCTCGCAAGGTTTTTTTTGATTTTCGTTGTGTTTTTAAGATCGCAAAGGCGTTTCACTCAGCGAAGGCTTGGAGTCATTGCGAGGAGCGTAGCGACGAAGCAATCTCTGTTAATTAATAGCTTTTTTGAGATTCTATGTTTAGATTCTTACAGAATGACAAAGTGTATGTTATCTTATTGTTTTGAGATTGCTTCGTCGCTACGCTCCTCGCAATGACGGGAAAAATTGAAAAAGGCGACAAATACCCTAGCCACGATAGTAACGGTTACCCCGCAACAAGGAGTTGGGGAGTTGGAGGGTTGAGGCGTTGGAGCGCGTTGGCGTGAGGAGTATGAGTGGATAGCGGGAAATAGCTCCTGAAAAATAAAGGAAGTTGGAAGAGGGAAGCTGGAAGTTTATCATGTGACAGATTCCTCCTTCGTCGGAATGACAAATATTACGTTGATTTTTTAAATAAAAAAGCCCTGAATTTTCATTCAGGGCTGTATATTTTAAGTATTATCTTTCGTCGTCGTTATCGTCGTCATCATCGAAAACATCGTCGTCATAGTTTTCTTCTTCCTCATCATCGAAATTGTCATCATCTTCATCTGCAAAACTGCTTCCTCCTGCAAAGTCGTCCTCGAAAGCAAAATCGTCTTCCATTAAAGGCATTGCAGATTTCTTTTTACCTCCTGCACTTCCGTTTTTGCTTGGTGCTTTCAACGGAACGTTTCCAAATCTGTAGACTGTGATCGGATAATTTACTCCTTTTGTCTCGTCGATCACCTCAACAAGCTCACAGAAGAATTCCCAAAGATCCAGAAATCCGTATTGGAACTGCGCCTTTTTACCAGCACTTTCAAACGCCTCATCAATGTATACATCCGACATAATCTCCCCATCACCATCATCACTCATATCTTCTAACGGAACAGTTTTTACGATCGTACCGTCATCTTCCAATAAATTAAAAGTTGATAGTTCCTCGCCCTGAAGGCTGAACGCACTTTTAATTCCTAAGTGTAAGTTCCATAGCGTCTGTTTTCCTTTAACTTCGATATCACGGAAAATATCTTCTTTTGCATCTAATATTACGCGGATTTTGTAAACCATATCAGTTTTATAAATTACTTTTTTGCCTTTGTTATTATGATTAATCTCTGTTGCAAATATATAATAAATGACATGTGACAAAAAAATATTTATGAATTTTTTAAAATATTTTTTTTTCTTACATTTTGCAGAAATTATTTACTTTTCTCAAGCATAAAACTGAACTTCGTACCTTCGAGATAGACACTCTCTACCGTAATGTTTTCGTTATGAGCCTCAAGGATATGCTTTACGATGGCCAATCCTAATCCTGAACCACCCTCTCTTCTACTTCTGCTGGTTTCTACACGGTAGAATCTCTCAAAAATTCTTGATAAAACTTCTGATTTTATTCCCATTCCGTTATCGATGACTTCTATCAGAACTTTATTTTTCAGCACGCTTGTTTTTACAACAACTTTTGCTTCCTGTCTGTTCGCGTAATGAATCGCATTGGAAACTAAATTGATGAAAACCTGCGAAATCTTTTGTTTATCGGCATCCACAAAAATCTGAGGATTTAAGGTCTGAATCTGCAATGTTGTGTTGTGTTTTTCAGCTTCGAGGTCTAGGAGATCGAAAATTTCTTTGATCAATAAATTAACATCAAATCTGGAAACAGTAAGATTGATTTCTCCGGCTTCAAGCCTGTTGATCATATCCAGATCTGTAACAATGGCAATTAATCTTTCAACCGAAATATCAATTCTTTCTAAATATTTATCACGAATCGTAAGATTATCAACTCCGCCATCTCTCAACGTCTCCACATATCCCTGAATGGAAAAAAGTGGCGTTTTAAGCTCATGAGAAACGTTTCCGATGTATTCTTTACGGTAGCTTTCCATTTCTTTCATCATATCAAGCTCGGTAACTTTTTGTTGATTAAGATCTGAAAATCTTTCTCCCAATTCTTTAATGGTAATATTTTCATCGTTATCATGAACAATTTCCTGCGGTAAAAGCAAAGAAAGTCCACGAACCTGTTTTTTACCATAATAATTAAACAATAGTTCTAAAACCAAATAATTAATGATAAAAATAAGGATGAGACATATAAACAGTCCAATTTTAAAGAATGGGGTTTTGTAATAGATATCCTTTAGTGAATCAAAAACGATTACTAGAAAGAACATCACCAATGTCAATAGACATGATGCGACGAGGGTAAGTCTGTAAAATTTCAATTTTACAAAGTTTTTATTGGTTTATGTAAAGTTAGGTTTTTTAAGCTATAAAACGATCAGCTTATACCCAATCCCTTTTAGAGTCTGAATGGTATTAATTCCCAGTTTTTCTCTTAATCTTCTGATGTGAACGTCGATCGTTCTTTCTCCAACGATAACATCGTTCCCCCAAACTTTCTCCAGAATCTCTTCTCTTTTAAATACTTTTTCTGTATTTGAAGCTAATAAATAAAGAAGATCGAATTCTTTTTTCGGAAGTAAGAACTGTTGCCCGGCTTTTGATACTCTGAAGTTATCTTTATCAATAATTAAATCTCCGATTTCAATTAATTTAGCATTATCTGAAACCTGAGAAGTTAACTGTAATAAAGCATTAACTTTAGAAATAAGAATTTTCGGTTTGATTAGTTTTACGATGTAATCATTCGCTCCTGCCTGAAAACCTGCTAACTGAGAGAACTCCTCGCTTCTTGCAGAAAGGAAAACAATAAGTGTTTTGTGAAGTTCTTTTATTTTACGAAGTTCCTGACAAGTTTCAATACCGTCTTTTTCCGGCATCATTACATCTAATAAGATAAGATCCGGAATAATTTGTTTAGCTTTCTCAATCCCTTCATTACCATTGGTAGCAGTGGAGATATCATAACCTTCCTTTTCTAAGTTATAAGACAGGATCTCTAAAATATCCAGTTCATCGTCTATTAAGAGTATTTTCTTTTGGTTCATTTTTAATTTTTACTGAGTCAAAGTTAACAATTTTTAAAGCATAGATTAATAAATAAACTATCGTTCACATAAAGTTAACAATAATGACATTTTGTTAATGTTTAGTTAAGGAAAATTTAAATTTCGCTAAACCATTTTCACCACTAATGTTTTATTCCTTTGCACCGAAAGAATCAGTAAATAAAGTAAGTAAAATAATGAAAATTTATAAACTTAGTGTTGCAGTCTTATTTTTATCCGGATCTGTATTTTATGCTCAAGAAGTAAAAAAAGATACAATAAGTAAGGAGAAAAGAATTGAAGGCGTAGTAATCCAAGGAAGCAGTAGTAAGAAAACTGAAACTGCTGTATTAGGAGAGCAAAAGAAAGCTATTATTCAAAAACAGGCTGTAAGTGCTGAAGAAATTTCCAGAAAAGGAATTTCCAACGTAGAGCAAGGTCTTACAAAAGTAACCGGAATCACTACGGTAGAAGGAAGAGGACTTTTCGTAAGAGGTTTGGAAGAAAGATACAATTACCTGTTGATCAACGGACTTGGATCACCTTCCAATAACCCATTCCAAAAGATCATCGCATTAAAGCAATTCCCAACCGATGTTGTTGGTAAATTAAATATCTACAAAACCTTCAACTCTAATCTTTACGGAGATTTTGCAGGAGCGACTTTTGATATTGAAACGCTGACGATCGATAAGCCATTTACAAAAATAGAATTCAGCGTAGGTGTAAATACATTGAGTACTTTTAGAAACAATTTTAAGATCGCTGAAGGAGCAGATGGCATGAACGGGTATTTGGGATTGAATTCCAGAGATAGAAGATTACCTAGCGAAATTAAAAACTCAAGACCGAATAATTACAGATTTACAGCAGATGAATCATTAAGTTCATTTAAAGACTCTTGGAATGTAGATAACGTAAAGACAATGCCTAATACAAGTATTGGATTTACAACTGCTCAGAAAGTAAAAATGGGTGGATCAGGTAGTTTAGGAGTTCTATTTTCTTTGAACCAATCAAACAAATTTGAGTATAAAGACGGTGCTAATAATCAGTTTAGAGCACAAGGTCAAGGTTCACCTATTGAAAACATGAACTATCTTAATCGTAAACAATATAATTACGAAACAGAATCTTCGGTTTTATTAGGATTAGGATATAAAAATAAGGGAACCAATGTTAACTTAAATGCTATCTATTTACAAAACGCAAATAATATTATTGAAGACAACTTTGGATATAAAGATCAAAGAGTTCAAAATATTAATGATGGTTTTTTTAGAACAAATCAATTGGATATTTCAAGATTTTTGGATTTGCAGCTGACTGCTTCCCAAAAAATCAACGACAGAAATCAAATAAAAGCAGGAGCTAGTTATGTAATCAATAACTACAGTCAACCAGACAGAAAGATAATAGAAGGGAACCGTAGTGATCCTACAAATAACGGTCAACTACTTTCTGATGGATATGTACAAATGAATTACGGAGGAAACAACCTTATCCGTCAATATTTAGATGTAGATTCTAGATTCTATGGTTCAGCTTTTGCGGAATATCAATTGTCTTTAGGTGAAAAAGGAGATAGAAAAGAGTATCCTATTCAGATTGCATTGGGATATAATGGATTTACAGATTTTAGAAAAACATCTTATCGATTTATTTTCGGACGTCCTAAAACAGGATTCTCAAATCCGATTTTTGTAACGAATGTAGATACTCCTCAAGCAATATTTGATGAATCAATAAAAAATGGAAATTTGTATTTCCAGGAAGGTTCTGATATTTCTCAATTCTACTCTAGTTTTTATCAGATTATCAACGGTGGTTATGCTAATATTAATTTTAAACCAAATGATTCTTGGGATATTTTAGTAGGTGCCAGATATGAAAATGATATGACACTTATTCGTTATTCTGAACCAAGTGCTGAAAATAAAATAAACTTAGACAAAAAAAACGATTTCTTTTTACCATCATTGGCTGTAAAAAAAGCTCTTAATAGTAAAAATAATTTAAGATTCTCATTCAGTAAGACTATTACACGCCCAATCCTTATTGAGACAATGCCAATCACTTATATCAATCCAGATAACGTAAATATTGTCGGTAATCCGGAGATTAAGAATAGTGAAAACTACAACATCGACTTGAAATGGGAATATTTCCCAACTACAAAAGAAATGTTTGCAGTAAACCTATTTGCAAAAAGAATAGACAATGCAATTGAACGTTCATTGGTAGCTTCAGGAAATGCAACAGGTTCTACCATCACTTTTTATAATGCCAAAAAAGCAGATTTATTTGGGGTTGAGCTTGAAGGAATTTTAAATTTAAATAGAATTTCAGAATCTCTGCACAATTTCACTTTAGGTGCAAATGCTACAATCATGCATTCTAATGTTGAAAGAAGCGAGAAACAATTGAATATGGAACAACCGGAATGGTTTGCAACAACCGGAGAAACACTTCGTAAAAGAGGTTTACAGGGAGCATCTCCTTATACAATCAATGCAGATTTAAAATATGAGCTAAAAAACAAAAATAATCTTGCACACACATTCTCTCTTGTTTACAATGTTTCCGGTAGTAAAATCTATGCGACAGGAGGTGCTGGTACAGATAATTACTATGAAAAACCTTTTAATCAATTCGATTTTGTATATCAAGGACAACTAACAAAAAATTGGAATTTAAAATTTGCAGTACTAAATATTTTAGACAGCAAATACAAAATCTTACTTGGTGACAAAAACTATCTGCCACTTAACCTAGAAAATGACAACAATACCCTTACTGACTATTACAGAGGTATCACATTCAACTTCACTGTAGGTTATACATTCTAAAATAATTAAAAAATAAAAAAAGTATAAAATGAAAAGAAGAGTTTTATCATTATTATCGTTAACAGCTGTGTTAACTCTAGCCTTAAACTCATGTACAATTGATGTAAATGACGGCTTAGGAGAAGGAACTACGGTTACAACTCCAGGAACGACTGAAAGTGTATTAAGCGGAAGCGGAACATTAGCAGGAACAATTTCAAAAGACCTTTTAATTAAAAAAGGAACCTATACATTAGACGGAATCGTTAAAGTAACTAATAACGCAACAATCACAATTGAAGCTGGGGCTACTTTTAATGTCGTTACAACTAAAACAAGTGGTTTAGTAATTCTACAAGATGGGAACATCAACGCTGTAGGTACAGCTTCCGAGCCTATCGTATTTACTACATCTACTAAAACTCCAGGAGATTGGGGAGGTATTACATTATACGGAAATGCTCCAATTAAAGCTATAAATGGAAACGCATCTGCTCTTTCTGAGGATGGAAACAATGTGTATTACGGAGGAAATGATGCCAATGACAATTCTGGAACGATGAAATTTGTTCGTGTTGAATATGCAGGTAAAAAGATCGGTGACGGTACATCTGAAACCAACTCTATGACATTCTATGCTGTAGGAGCTGGAACTACTTTAGAAAACCTTGTGACTTATAAAGGAACTGATGACGGTTATGAATTCTTCGGAGGAACAGTAAGTGCAAAAAACATTGTTTCTTACGGTAATTTCGATGATTCTTTCGACTGGCAGGATGCTTGGAGTGGACAAAACAATACAAACTGGTACGCTTTCCAAACAGGAACAGGAAACTTCGGAATGGAAATTGAAGCTTCTAGTAACGTTGATAATGTAGCTCCAAAGATCTCTAACATTACGTTAATCAGAGATGCTAATACAAACCCTGAATCTGCTAACTCTCCTGAGATCTCTGCGATTCAGTTCAAAAAGCACGGAACAGGTATTTTCTCTAATGTTTATATCAGTGGATACAAAAATATCGGTAACCAAAAAGGATATTCAGTTCTTATTCAAGATGCTGCAACAGAAACAAGCCAGGTAAATACTGGTAAAATAAAAGTAGAACCTCTTACTTATTTGAATTCTGATAACGCAGGAGTTTGGGGATATGCTTACACTCCAAACGGAGGAAAAACCTTCACTAATGTATCTACAGTAACTAAAGTTGCTTTAACAGCAGGAGCTTGGGCTACGGTAGACGGAGTAAACCTTTTAGCTGGACTACAATAATCAAGTAATTAGTTTCTTCATATCAAATTGAGAACCAGCCTTGGAAATATACTTTCCGAGGCTGGTTTATTTTATATATTTTTGATGTTATAATTTTCAAATTATAAAAGCTTTATTTTTTATAAACAGAAAACTTCGGTTGGGAAATAGACAGAAAAATGGTAATTTGGATCTCAAAATTATTTAATTTAAAATAATATCTATTTTTTAGAGTTTTAAATAATAACAAAGCACTAAAGACAGCAAAAGAATAAAATCTAAAAATATTATGAAAAAAAATCACTTAAAATTAATTGCCGCAGCTTTATTCATCAGCACTACGTTTACGATATATTCTTGCAGTAAGGATGATGATGAAACTCCAACAATAACTCCTGTGGGGATTGCTGTAGATTTTAATAATTTCAAAGGTGAAGTTCCAAGCGGGCAAACGGTAACGTTAGACCCTACCAAAGTATATAAATTAACAGGATCTGTCATTATTAAAGATGGCGGAAAACTTGTAATTCCTGCCGGAACAAGAATTGTTGCCATCAGCGGAGCTTCTTGTTATGTTACCGTTGAACAAGGCGGTCAGCTCTTTGCAAACGGAACAGCGGGATCTCCGGTTTTATTCACTTCAAGTGCTGCCACTCCGGGAAGCTGGGGCGGAATCGTTATTTGCGGTAAAGCGCCAATCAATACAGGAACAACTGCAACATCCGAATTAGGAAATGCAACGTATGGAGGAACATTAGCAACTGATAATTCCGGATCTTTATCCTTTGTAAGAATTGAATATGCAGGAGCCATTTTTACAGGAACTACAGAATTCAACGGACTGTCTTTATTCGGTGTTGGTAACGCAACGGTAGTAAACAATATTGCTTTGCTTAATGGTTCAGACGACGGTATTCAAATTTATGGTGGAACAGTAAGTCTTTCCAACATTGTTTCTCTAGGTAATGAAGACGACGCTTTTGAATGGACTGACGGCTGGAACGGAACCGCAACCGGAATCTACACAAAAAGAAGAGCCAACGGAACCGGAAATACAGGAATCAAGGGCAGTAATAACGCAACCAATCCGGATGCAACGCCAAGATCTAATCCGACCATCAAAAATGTAACTTTCATTGGAGGTACAACAGGAGAAGCTGATGCCGTAAAATTAAAACTTGGAACTTACGCAACCTTTAACAATGTAGTCACTTCCAACTGGAACACAGGAGTGAATATTCAAAGTGATGCTTCTGCAACATATTTTAATGGTACCGAAAAAATAACTGACGTATTGTTTGGCACTGATGTTACCAAAAAGGTTTCGATAACAAATACAGCTGGTACAGATATAACTCTATTACCTGATACTTACACTGAAAAATCAGACGCTACAGGAGCTGGAAACGGAATTTTAACGCCGACTTGGGCTACAGGAGGCTGGTCTTCTCTTTAAATTTAAATATAAAAAATACATAGAACAACAGCCTCGAAAATTACTTTTCGAGGCTGTTTCATTATAAAAACAAGGATTAAAAAATATATTAGATTTTATTTATAGTAATCTTACTTCTTCCAAAATAAATTACCATTATTCATTAAAGCTTCAACAGCAGACATTCTTGAAACAGCTTCTGCGGAACAGCTTGCATCAACCAAAATAACATTCGCTTTATCTCCAACTTTTGGCCATTGCTGGTTTCCTTTATCATCTAACGGAAGAATATTTTGCGTCGCAAACTGCAACGTTCTAGAAAGTTGAAATTCTGTAGCATATCTGTATAATTCGGCAATTAAATTCGCTTTTTGAAGCATATTTCCCGATCCGAAAGTACTCCAGTAATCCTGAACGTTATCATTTCCGATCAAAACTTCTACCCCATATTTTTTCAACGTCGGAATCGGCATCACTTTTCCGGTGAATGGAACGGACGAAGCAATTCCCACTTTTGCAGAAGCTAATCTTTCCGCAATTTGTTCTGCTTCTTTCTGATTTAAATGAGCTAAAGCAAAAGCGTGACTTACGAAAGTTTTTCCTTGAAGTTTAGGATTTTCAATGGCTTTATCAATTAAATAATTAATGGTTTTCATCCCAGACTCTCCTACTTCATGCAAATGAATATCAATTCCTTTATTATTGTCCAAGGCTAATTGCACTGTAAAATCAAGCACTTTTTCAATACTTCCGTCGATACTCAAAGGATCAAGTCCACCAATAAATCCTACATGCGGTAATTTTGCCACCTCTTTCATCAAAGGAACAGAATCCGTATAATA
The DNA here is from genome assembly GCF_046535115.1 of Chryseobacterium sp. SIMBA_038. Lineage (NCBI taxonomy): Bacteria > Pseudomonadati > Bacteroidota > Flavobacteriia > Flavobacteriales > Weeksellaceae > Chryseobacterium > Chryseobacterium sp. SIMBA_038. The sequence continues at coordinate 289,973 of NZ_JAWRXH010000003.1, read as the reverse complement.
CAAACCATGTTGCGGAAAAGCCACCAATTCTGCACCGAAAGAATCTTTTTTATTCTCTAAAGCTTTCTCCAGATTTTCTAACGATTTCAAGCCTGAAGTCGGATCAATATTGAAATGCGTTCTTACATAATTGGTTCCATAACTTTGCAGCAGATCAATTAATTGTTCTGCCCTTTCTACCGAAGTTTTCAACAGTTCCGTAATGATTTCCTGTTCGTAAGAAATCATATCTTTTACTGTTTTCTTTTTCGGAGAAAGTGTTTGCCACGGCAGTCCGTACCATGTTTTATCCAAGTGAACATGCATATCTTTGAAAGCAGGAAGCATTAGTTTCCCTTTTGCGTCAACAGCATCAGAATTTGCATTGTTTGGTTTAATTGATTTTATTTTTCCGTCTTCAATTTCAACACAGAATAAGTCTGTTTTTGTTTTGATAATTTCTTCATTATCATATTCGAAACCCGTTTCCAAACGGACATTTTTCAACGTATAATTTCCTTTAGCAAGAGGGTGATTTTGTAATTGCATGATCCCAAGTTTAGTCCTACAAAATTACACCCGCAAAATCTTAAACAGGAGTATCAATTATGTCTTGTTTTGTATCAATTATTCTTTGAATTGAGAAGGCGTCATTCCGGTTTGTGCCTTAAAAAATTTTGAAAAACTCGCATGATCATAAAAACCGAGGTCGTAAACAATATCTTTTACAGACATTTCCGAGACTTTTAATAAACGTTTCGCTTCGAGTAAAATTCTGTCCTGAATAAGTGAAGAAGCCGATGTATTAAGGTTTTTCTTACAGACAATATTTAAATAATTGGCAGAAATATTAAGTTTTTCGGCATAAAAAGAAACCGACCGTTCTGTTTTAAAATGAATATCAATTAAGTTTAAAAATTTAGAAATAATTGGATTAGAATTATACACTTCAAAATCTTTGAAAGCACCTTCAACTGATTTACTCACCAGCAAACCAATCAATTCGCTTCTCTTTTGAATCACTTCCCAAAAGGTATTTTCTTCATTTAATTCCTTTTGAATGGTTTTAAATTCATGTAAAATTAGGTGATAAATTTCCTCTGAAACAGTAAAAGCAGGATGTTGAAAATAATAGGAAGCCGAAAATCTCAACGCCGGAAGAAAACTTTCATACCATTCCCGGCTGATCATTAATTGATACCCAACCGTCTCTTTTTCAATCACCCATTGATGAACCTGATCCGGAAAAACCAGATGAATCTGATGATTTTCAACCTGATATTCTACAAAATCAATTGTGTGAGAACCTTTTCCTTTTTCGAAAAGATTAATGATGAAAAAATCGTGTTTATGAGGTTCATCAATTCTTCTTTCACCATACAATTCATTGAATAACAAATTACAACCCTGCGATTGCTTTTCTGCAAATTCATGAATTCCTAAAATGGGAAAATAATCCGGTTGATGGCTCATTGTGTGTAATTTTTCTCAAAAATATAATAAAATTAATCTCTGATCTACACGCAAGGTAAGATTTTAACTATTACTCTAATTTTAATAATCTACAATAATATGTTTTCAATAAGCCTTGTCAAGGTTTAAAACCTTTACAAGGCTCACGATCCTGAAATACATTTAAAAATCAAAACACAATATTTCCCTGATGGATCAAAGATTCTACATTTGAAATTCTTGAAACTGCCTCTGCTGAACAGCTTGCATTAAGGAAACTCAAATCTGCATTGTCTCCAACTTTTGGCCATTGTTGAACTCCTTTATCCTCCAATGGAAGAATATTTGCCGTTGCCAATTTTAAGCTTCTAGATAATAAAAACTCTGTTGACTGACCATATAATTGCGCCATTAAATTGGCTTTTTGCAATACACTTCCCGTTCCGAAAGTGTTCCAATGATCGACGATGCTGTCGTTTCCTGTTAAAACCTCAACATTATATTTATACAAGGTCGGGATCGGCATAATTAAGCTTCCGAAAGGGATTGTAGAGACAATTCCGATTTTTGCGTTGGCTAATTTTTCTGCTATTTCTTCCTGCTTTGGTTTTTCTAGTTTCCCTAAAACGAAGCAATGACTTAGATAAGTTTTTCTTTTTAATGAAGGATTTTCATTCACTTTATCAATTAAATATTCAACAGTTTTCAAACCAGATTCTCCGCTTTCATGCAAGTGAATATCGATTCCTTTTTTGTTGTCTAAAGCCAGTTGAACTGTAAAATCAATTGTTTTTTCAATCGCTCCGTCAATTGTGAAAGGGTCTACTCCACCAATAAAATCGATATCCATTTTCGCTGCCTCTTTCAAATACGGAACCGAGTCTGTATAAAAAACACCATGCTGCGGAAAAGCTACCAATTCTGCTCCGAAAGTTTTCTTTTTGTTGTCTAAAGCTTTCTGTAGATTTTTTAAAGATTCTAATTTTGACGTCGGTTCAATATTCACATGACTTCTGGCGAAAGATGTTCCTTTTGATTGTAACAATTCAATCATTTTCTCAGCTTTAAACGTTGAGTTTTTCAACATTTCTGGAAGCATTTTTTGCTCCAAAGCGATCATTCCTTTTACTCCGCCTGTTCTTTTTCGGACTGCCTGCCATTTGTCTCCGTAAAAAGTTTTATCCAAATGAATATGCATATCTTTAAAAGCAGGGAGCATTAAAAATCCTTTGGCGTCAACCGCTTTTGCATTCGGTTGATTGGGAGCTATTTTTGAGATTTTTCCGTTCTCAATTTCGATGTAAAATAAATCGGTTTTTGTTGAAATTACTTCACCTTCTTCATATTCAAAACCTGTTTCAAGACGAACATTTTTTAAGCTTAATTTTCCTTTTGCAGAAATCGTTTCGCTATCAAAAATTGAATTTGCCATCATAATGTTGGGAGCTAAAGTTAGTCCGGCCATTGCCAGCGCTGAGCTTTTAAGAAAATCTTTACGAGATATGTTTGAAGTGTTCATTTCCAATCTATTTATTACAAATTTAAAAAGAACTGAAATGTTGGAAGTGTATGGTTTATTGCATTGTTTGTATGATTTATTGAAAATTCTTTTCACAAATTATTTTTAATCACATAAAACAGCATCTTCGTCATCCTGGAAGTATTTCAACAGCTTTATTGATAAAATAGTCTAGATTCCTGCGGAATATTTTTTCTCCCACAGATTTCACAGATTTACACAGATGATTGTGTTTTATTTGTACTAAATATTAGTGCAATTTGTGTTTTAATCAAAATAAAAAAGGACGAAGTTTTAAACCTCATCCTTCTATTTTTTTTATCTTTAAATTTTAAGAAAAATCAAATTTTCTGACCGCTTCAAGCGTCATATCAATTTCTTTATCCTTAATTGCATCACTGATGAAATACGTTTCATATCCACTTGGTGGAAGATATATTCCGTTTGTCAACATTTGATGGAAAAAATTATTAAATAATGAATGATTTGCTTCCTGTGCTTCATCAAAATTAGAAACTCTATTGATATGGAAGAAAACAGACATCATTGAACCTTTTCTGTTGATCTTATGAGCAATTCCTTTTTCATTTAAAATTTTTCCGATTTCAAAATCTAAAGTTTCTGTTGTTTTATTAAGATTACTGAAGAAATTTTCATCGTTTCTGATCAATTGAAGCGTTTTTAAACCTGCCCTCATTGCCAAAGGATTTCCGCTTAAGGTTCCGGCCTGATAAACTCCGCCTTTTGGAGCTAAATGATCCATAATTTCGTTTCTTCCCGCAAAAGCACCAACCGGAAGCCCACCTCCAATTACCTTTCCATAAGTAACCAAATCAGCTTTTACATTATACAGTTCCTGAGCACCACCAAAAGCCAATCTGAAACCCGTCATTACTTCATCAAAAATCAATAAAGCTCCGTTTTCGTCGCAGATCTTTCTTAAGTTTTGAAGAAAATTATTTTCAGGAAGAACGCAGCCCATATTTCCGGCAACAGGTTCGATAATTACGGCTGCAATTTGACCCTGGTTATGTCTGAATAAATCCTGAACCTGCTCAAAATCATTATATCTTGCCAACAAAGTATCTTTTGCTGTACCTTCTGTCACTCCTGGAGAATTCGGGTTTCCAAAAGTAGCTGCACCACTTCCTGCTTTGATCAAAAATGAATCTGAATGACCATGATAACAACCTTCAAATTTCACAATTTTATCTCTTCCCGTGAAACCTCTTGCCAATCTTACAGCACTCATACAAGCTTCTGTTCCTGAAGAAACCATTCTGATCTGATCGATATTAGGAACATTATCTACGATGAATTTTGCAATTTCAGTTTCCAATTCTGTCGGAGCACCGTAAGAGAAACCTTTCTCTGCCTGAATTTTTAATTCTTCCAACACTTCTGGGTGTGTATGACCTAAAATAGCAGGACCCCAAGAATTGATGTAATCAATATAAGTATTGTCATCAGCATCTGTAAGGTAAGCTCCTTTTGCAGACTTCATGAAAACAGGAACGCCACCCACAGATTTGAATGCACGAACAGGAGAATTTACCCCTCCCGGAATGTATTTGTAAGCTTCATCGAATAAAGCTGAACTTCTTTGATATTTCATTTTCTATTTTTTCTTTATTATTTTACCCTTCGAAATAAGGGGTTCCATCTTCTCCTGCATAGTTTCTCAAACCATTTACCATTTTATAATACAGTCTAAAGGTATGTCCGTTTCTCCAGACATTTCCTTCTGGAAAAAATTGACCTTCCAAGATTTTATTGTTGGGAAAAATTGTTTGAAATATTAAATTATTTGGATCGTTTTGATCAGGCTCAGAAAGAACAACTAATCCTGAACCATCAATTAAACCTATTGATGTATATTTAATCGGATAAACCTGATTAGAATTTTCATCAGCTAATCCAAATAAATTAGATGAATTTGTTGTAAGAATGTAAGGTTTTCCGTTATAGAATTGCCATCCAACATAAGCAATTTCAGATATACTTTTATACATTCTTTTGATCTTGGGAATATAAATTCCTATATGCGAATCTTTAGAAACAATTTCCAGGAAATTAGCTTTAAAATTGATTTGATAAGCATTTTCATCTTCGAAAGGCTTAATCATTTCTAAATCTTCATCATCAAGATCGTCCCAAGTTAATTTAATCTCTTTTGGCTCTTCTATATGAGTAGTAATACCTGTTCCCCACCCGCGATCATTGATTGGATGCCTTTCGGGCTCAATATATTTGTCAAGCCTCATCTTTGTCTTTATGGAATAATTATAATAGTCAAACCCATCGAAAACCAGATAATTTTCACCACTTATAGTAATCGGTTTATCAGAAATAAAAGGCATTATGATTGTAGCATTGCTGTCAATTATTCCGAACTTACCGTTTTGTTCAGCATGAAAACCCCTGACAGATTCATCATACCAACTTATGCTGTAATATTGCGGCTGTACGGCAATAAATTTGTTAGCATCGCACAATCCCCATAAATTTCCTCTTCTGAAGGGAATATATTTTTGTTCTTGCGAAAAAAGGGTGCACGATATGAAAACTAAAAATATCCATAGATATTTAAAATTCACATTTACTATTTTCATGGTTTGGGTTGAGTATTAGTTTCTAGGTTTTTTGTCTATCAGATAAATTAACTGTCCTGCAGATGGTTGCTGACCTTCATCCATTCTGTTTTTTGCGTACAATTTATGTAATTTAATTCCGAATTTTTGAGCAATATCATGCATATCTTCTCCTGAAAGAGCTTTGTAAGTTGCCGTATTTCCATCTGAGTTTTTAGATTCAAGGAAAACAATTTCGTCTTTTTTCAAAACATCGCTTTCCAATTCGTTCCATTTGGTAAGTTTGCTTTCGCTTACTTTGAATTTATTTGCGATGAACTGAACATTCGTATCCTCAGGAATAATGATATATTTTAAACCGTCATTTGGATGACTTTTAATTAAAATTGAATTAAGGATTTCAGCTTTTGTCTTGATTCTTTCCACTCTTTTCTGCTGTTGAGCGAAAGAAGTTTGCTTGTAAGGAACATTTACTGTCACAGGATCCTTCTCTTTCTTTACAAATTTTGAAGGCTCTAATCTTGCCATGAAAGATCTGTCATCTTTCAAATCAGGATACATTCTAAGAACTGCGTACAAAACTTCTTTAGAATTTGTATTGTCGAATTCATACAGTTTATATCTTTCAATTTTACCTATTAAGATAGATGCATATCGTGGGTTTGTTGCATAACCAGCCTTTTTCAGACCATGAGCCCACGCTTTATAATCTTTCATATCTAAATTGAAAAGACCTGTATAATATTTTCTTGTTGATAAAAATATAGAATGGTCTTCATAAGATTGTCTTGGGTCTTCATACACTCGGAAACACTCATTGGGAGCGTCATCGGTATGTTTCATGGTTTTCCCCGTCCAATCTTCTTTACATTTTATTCCGAAGTGATTTTTACCCTCCAAAGCCAATCTGCTTTGTCCACCACCAGTCTCAAGAAGTCCCTGAGCAAGCGTGATAGAAGCAGGAATTTTATACTTTTCCATTTCTTCTACTGCATATTGAGCGAATTTTTGGATGTATTGGTCTTCAGTAGCCCAAGTCTGAGCCGAGAATTTTGATAAAACTAAAAGGCTTATTAGTAAGAAAAGTCTTTTCATGTTTTTCAATTTTACTTTATATAATTAAATTTTTATTCTGTTTTTCTAAAAGCAAATTTGCTCCTTCAATTCCTTGTAATCCACCTGTGTGAAAGCACAAGATCTTGCTGTTTTCAGGAAAATATTCTTCATCAATCAGTTCAAAAAGCTTCTGCATCATTTTTCCTGTATATATCGGTTCTAACGGAATTCCGTATTTCTCCTTGAAATCATTGATAAAACGGATGTTTTCATCTTTTATTTTACCATAACCTCCAAAACTTGAATCTATTAGATTGAAATTTATTTTTAAGGTTAATTCTGAAATTTTATTTTCCAAAGAAGAATCGTCAACTACCTTAAAACCTATAACTTTCTGATTATCTTCACAAAATTTGGAAATCCCGGCAATTGTACCTCCGGTTCCAACTGCGGTGCAAAGATAATCAAAATCTTTTGTTTCGTTATTCAGCATCATTTTTACGCCCTGTACGGCATCTTCATTGGTTCCGCCTTCCGGAACGATCAGCGCATCTGGAAATTCATGCTGTAGAAATTCTGATAATTTTTCTTTATTTCGGTATTCTTCGCGGGTGATGAATTTTAAATTCATTCCGTTTTTTTTTGCAAAAACTAAGGTTGGATTATCTCGCCATTTATCTTTTAATTCTTCTCCTCTAATGATTCCCAATGTTGGAATTCCTGCTAAATTTCCGACAGCAGAAACAGCAGAAATATGGTTTGAAAATGCTCCGCCAAAGGTTATGATATAAGGTTTTTCAGTATTTTGATTTACATAATTATTGATATTGTGGAAAAGCTTCCAATATTTATTTCCTGAAATTTGAGGATGAACTAAATCTTCTCTTTTAATGAAAAGTTTTACGTTTTTATTGATATGAATTTCCTGAATGGGGATTTTTCCTGTTGGGAGTTGTAATAACATTCTTTTTAAATGATATTTATTTTGAACAAAAATACTGTTTTTTTTAAGTTTGCAAGGGGGTTTGATTCAGCTAAAGAAATTTTATTTTCCATGCAGATTGTCATTGACTTCGTCGAATCTTCGATTTCAGAGTGGAACGAAGTGGAGTATGGAATCTACATTTTGTAATTAAAAAGATTGTTTAAATTCCTACAGAACGATAAAAGTAGCGTTGAATTTTTTTCTCCCACAGATTTCACTGATTTGCACAGATGTTTGTGTTTAAATATTAAGTTTTGGCTAAAGCCAGAGGATTGCCTATTTATCACAAACAGGCTAAAGCCCGTTCCTATTGATCTCGAAATACTGTTTTGTCATTTAACAAAATCAATTCCTAATTTCTAATTCCTAATTTCTAATTCCTAATTCCTAATTCCTAATTAATTACAAATACTTTCTAAAGTTCCAGAATTTTCTTTTTTTGAGATAATTTAAATCAAATTCATTCGCGTAGGCTTCTCTTTCGAAAGAGATTCTTTTGTAGGCTTGGTAGCTGTCTTTTAGTTTAAAAAACCAGTAATAATATTCGATGACATAGAAAATGTAGAAGAAAACAATAAGCATTTCCAACTGCTGTCTGAGGTGGATTTTTTCGTGATTGATAAGTATTTTATTTTCCTTATCTTCGGTTTTCCTAACGAAGATAAAGGGAAAAAGAGCGATGCCATTAATTTTAAGTTTTTTTAATGGCTTTTGGCACACAATTATCATGATAACAAATATAAAGTTTTTTGACTTAGAGATTTAACTTATGGCACTTTTTGACATCAAAGAAGGTGAAGACTTTTACTACAACGAGCAAGGGTATAAGGTTTTTACGGAAAAATTTCATCTGAAAAGAGGACATTGCTGTAAAAGTGGCTGTAGACATTGTCCTTACGGATACGATAAAAAGACCGATACATTCATTAAAAACGATAAAAAAAATAAATAAAATGAAAAAATATATTTTTATTTTGTTAGCTGCGGCTACTTTGGGTTTAACGTCTTGTAGTCCTTTTCAAGTGCGTTCAGACTACGCCGAAACTGCCAATTTCACTTCTTATAAGACTTATAAAATAAGAATTGATGATTTGAAGCTGAATGATATTGATAAAGACAGAGTGTTGAACGAATTGTCTAGACAACTACAAGCCAAAGGACTTCAATCGGGCGAAAATCCTGATTTGATCGTCAATGTAAAAGCAAACCACAAGAAAGTTACAGATATTAACAGCGGATCACCTTACGGAATGTACGGTTGGGGCGGATCTTTCGGATGGGGTCTTGGAATGAGCAGAACCTGGACAAGCAACTATAACGAAGGAGCAATTATTGTTGATCTTGTAGATTCAAAATCTCAAAAACTAGTTTGGCAAGGAATCGGAAGCGGAATTTCCGTTGATTCTCCTAAAGCAAAACAAAGACAGATTCCTGAGATCGTGGCAGAGATTATGAAAAATTATCCTCCTCAGAGAAAATAATTAAGATTTAAATCAATCAAATATATGAAAGTCAATGCAAGTTTTTGTGTTGGCTTTTTCTTTTAAATAAAAAGGCTGCCAACAATTGTCAACAGCCTTCCTTCAGTCAAAATATAAAAAATCATTTATTTTTTTATCGCCTTGAACGATGTATTTTTTCCGTCTTTATATTGAAGAGTAATAAAGTAAATTCCTGAATCTAAATCACCCAACTGTAATGTAGCCGTAGGTTTTTGAATAGTTTTTATTAATCTTCCAACAGCATCGCTGATTGTAATCGTTTGCACATCTTTAATATCAGAAATATTGATTATATCATGAAAAGGATTCGGATAAGTTTTCACTTTATTTAAAACAGTTTCATGAGTTCCTAAATTTGTTGAAATCGGTTCCCAAACCGCATCATCCCAATAATGTCCCGCAAAAGAGGTTCCCGGATTACGAACCGCCAATCTTGCCGTTGAAGGAACTGATGTTGGTACCGTAAAAATTCTCTCTGAAGAACTGTCATAGGTCGTGTTTGTGATAGTAATATTTTCTAAAACCACAAACGTAGACGCATCCGCAGGATCTGTCATGTAACCAAATTCTAAAAACCCGGCAGAATTTGCTTTCACTTTAAATCTGAAACGGTGCGTTCCTTTGTTAACGTTCGTCAGTTTTGGAAGTATCACAAGCGAAACTTTTCCTGTACCATAGCCAAATTGGTAGATCTGGCTCGTTCCCGAAGCGGGCTGTGTACTCGAGATGATCTGACTTGCCCCGTTCAGAGCAATTCTTTCCCAGCAACTAGGAACAATACTGTTTGGTGAAGCGTACGTATCAAAATTCTCCGAAAAACTATCCAGAGCATTGCATTGGGCACTAACGAATGAAGTGCATAAAAAGCCTATCAATGGAAGGCTCATTTTAAATTGTAAATTTTTAATCATTCTAAATAAAAATAATAAAACAAAAATAGCTATTATTAAATAGTATAGAAAACAATTTTATTTTAATTATTTATGAATTATATCATGCGTAATATTATGAAATTGATAAGCATAATTTACTAATGCTTCTTTTTGAATCATTAAATGTTTTCTAATATTTTATTTTTAAGTTTTGGCTAAAGCCAAATTGATGGTTCATATTTAAGATAAGCGGACTAAAGTCCGCTCCTATTGATTTGAATATTGACACCAAAAAAATTATAATTTTCAGAACAGTTTTATTTTAATTAAAATCTAATGCAATGCCTATTAAAATTAACAATAACGTAATTTTTTATTCATAAAAATGTAGTAATCTTACTGACCAAATTATATTTATATGAAAAAAATTATCTTATTTCTGATATTCTCAGGATCTATCAGCGCTCAGGCGCCTGCAGGATATTACAATTCGGCAAACGGATTGACTGGAGCATCTTTGAAAACAACATTAAGCACCATTATTACAAACGGACATCAGGACAAAGGCTACGGCGGATTATGGACAGGTTACAAAACCACAGATATCGACAAAAATTATGAAAATGACGGTTCAATTTTAGATATTTATTCTGAAAAACCAACCGGAACCGATCCTTATAAATTTACGCCGGGAACCAATCAGTGTGGAACCTATTCGGTGGAAGGAAACTGTTATAACCGTGAGCATATTGTTCCACAAAGTTTATTTAATGAAGCTTCTCCAATGGTTTCTGATATCAACTTCATCCGAGCTACAGACGGAAAAGTGAACGGAATGAGAAGCAATTATCCTTTCGGGAAAGTGGGAACTGCAACTTTTACTTCTAAAAATGGTTCTAAGCTTGGAAATTCTGTGTCTTCAGGATATGCGGGGACGGTTTTTGAGCCGATTGACGAGTTTAAAGGTGATATTGCACGTATGATTTTCTATTTCGTGACGCGTTATCAAAGTAAGCTTTCTACTTTTTCTACAGGAAATATGTTGGGAAGTACCGCTTTTCCGGGATTGCAGACTTGGGAACTGAATGTTTTACTGGCTTGGCATAGTCAAGATCCTGTTTCTCAGGCAGAAATTAATAGAAATAATGCTTCTTATACTTATCAGGGAAACAGAAATCCATTTATTGATAATCCGAGTTATGCAAATCAAATTTGGGGTTCTCAACAGCCTTCGACAGATACGCAGACTCCCACAACTGTTACAGGTTTAACTATTCCATCAAAAACATCAAACAGTATTTCTCTTTCATGGAATGCTTCAACGGATAATGTTGGTGTTACTTCTTACAATGTTTACATGAACGGAAGTCTGAAAACTACGGTAAGCTCAACCTCAACAACAATTTCAGGTTTAAATCCTTCTACAAGTTATAATTTCTATGTTGTGGCAAAAGATGCGGCAGGGAATTCTTCAACAAATAGTTCAACCGTTTCTGGGACAACTAATGCTGGAACTTCTACTCCATCAACCAATTGTGTGAATGAAACTTTTGAAACCATTCCGGCAAGCAGTGCATCTTATTCGACAAGAACATGGACGAATGGGGGAATTACATGGACAGCAACAGATTCCAGAACAGATCAAACAATTTCTACGAAAGCGATCACAGTAAGAGCCGGTTCGTTAAAATCTAGTTCTTCAGCTAATGGAATTGGTTCTTTGACGGTAACAACTCAGTTGAAATTTACAGGAAGTAACGGAACATTTAATGTGGTGGTAAATGGCGTAACGGTAGGAACTATTCCTTACAGTGCAACAGTTGCGACGACGACGATCAATAATATTAATGTTTCAGGAAATGTGGTGGTGAGTTTAGAAAATAATTCATCAAGTGACAGAGTTGCAATTGATAATTTAAACTGGACTTGTTATTCAGGAACAGCAAAACAGAGCGTTTCTTCTTTGGAAAAAGCTAAAATTATCGATTTGCAGATCTATCCAAATCCGGTTTCTAATCAGGAGATTTTTGTAAAAGGTGAAACTCAAAATATTAAAAAAGCTGAGATCTATGATTTGCAGGGAAAAGTGATGCAGACAATTTATCACCCTTTTAAAAACAGTAGAAATTCACTTAAAATTAAAAATTTAGAACAGGGAATTTATATTTTAAAATTGGATAATACGACATTGAAATTTGTGGTACAGTAAGAATTTAGAAAAAATTAAATTCATCTTTGCCATTCTGGGTAAATGATAAAATTGTTATTGAGATTGCTTCGTTGCTTACGCTCCACGCAATGACAAAAAAAAGACTTCTCTTTGATAAGGGAAGTCTTTTTTAACTTTAGTTTTCTTCTTCTATATTACTTAAGTTTTACGTATTTATTTTCGATACCTTGATATACAATTGTTAAAGTATCGTTTTTAATCTCATAATCTGTTTCGTCTTTTTCATTGGTTGCTTTGTCAACGGCGATTATTTTATGATCTTTTACCGTGTAAGTTGATTCCAGTGAATTTTGCATTTTTCCTTCACCAACGTACTGAATAAATTTTCCGTCTTTTGTAAATTCTAAAACAATTTTTCCCATTGTGTTTGTCGTTTCCAAATCTTTAAGCATTCCTTCCCATTTGCCGATAAGTTTAGGATCTTCGTTTTTTTGTGAACTGCAGCTTAAAGCCATTAAACAACTGAAAATAATCAACAGGTTTTTCATTTTTTAAAATTTGGTTATTAGATTTAGTAAATTAGATTAATTTTAGGTTTTATTTCATGTAATTATACCATGGAGATTCTTTTGGAGCAGGATATTTCAGTCCAAAAACTACATTATTTCTATAAGCATCTTTTGTAACAGACAAGTACTGATTTTTAATTGTACCGTCAGATTCTATGGAAATACTCAATATATAGTAAGAATTATCCTTGTCCCAAAAGAAAGACGTTGGATATTGAAATGTATCCGGTTCATTTTTGATCCAGACAACATCATTTGGAAATTGATTTTTAAGATTTGTAAATATCTGCTTGGAAGCCTTTGCATCTACATGCGCTTTATCGATAATTTGGGTTGTAGGTTTTCCGTTTCCTTTTAGAATTTTATCGACAAACTGTAGAGAATATTTGGGATCTGCATGGGTTTGTATCGCGGCAACCTTATTTTTATAAACCGTAATTCTGGTTCCTAAATTTTGATCTAAAGCGATATTGCCATAGGTTACGTTTTTATTTTCATCGGCATAATACTGGATTACACTTTTTTCAGGAGTTTCATCCTTTAGAAAAATATTTTTATTTTCAAAATCGTATTTTTTAGCATCTTCTCCTAAAGAAACCGATGTTAAATCAAAGGATTTACTTTCACAGCAAAGGTTTACTAATGCTATTAAAATTAATAATCCATAATGTTTTGCTTTCATAATATTTGTATTAATCTATTGTATTAATTTCTAAAATATAGTAATAAAGTACATAAACCATTAAATATCAAAATACCTACCCCGCACCACATCGACAACCGAATTCTCTTTTTCAAATCATTGTTTGAAATATAAGTGAATAGCAAACAGGCAAAAAATCCTGCCAAAGCCGTGAAAATACAGGTAAAAAAGAGCATAATCCAATTAATTTCTAAGGCATTGGCACTTGCTTGAGATTCTGAATCTGATATTTTAACCTTTTCGCCTATCTTCAAAGGCTTATTGGTGGTATAGTCTAATGTTTTTATGATTTCCTGTCCGTTCTCATTACTATATTTAACTTTTGGGAAAAATACCGGACGATCGTAATAAGAAGATCCTTTGAAACTTTGCGTTTTCACAAGTTCTTTTTTGTAACCGATTACCGTTGCTTCATATTTTAATTCAACATAAGCTCTGTATGTTTTCTCCCAAATAAAGGTGTATGAGGACACAAAAGTCATCGTATTGATACAAATCATTAAAAGACAGACAAAGAAAAGAACAAACCCTTTTTCTATGATGCCTCCTTCCTTTTTATCGGGTGATTTGCTGCGTAATTTTTTATAAATTCTATATCCGATGAATAAAGAAATTATATTGATTAAAACGACAAAGAATCCAAAAAAAGTCATGCTGCTAGATAATAGTTAATCCGTTTTGTCTGGATCTCATGTGTAATTTCACCTCCAATTCTACGTTACTTTGTTCCTCAAGATCAGGGCTCTTGAATTGTAACGCCTGAGTACCGTCTTTTCTCATTAATCGTACCAATTTTCCATCGCCCATAATTTCCATATTTACATTTTCACGGCTTAATTCTTCAACGGGTAATTTTTGAGAAAACAGCTCTACACCGCCTTCTAAAAAATCTTTTTTCCTGTCTTCTGAAAAATAAAATGCCTGCTCCTGAAGATTTCTCTTTTCGGCGGACATTTCTAAATATTTATTAAAATCATGCTGTTCCAAGACTTCTTTGATCTTCCAATAATAAGTATAAACTTCATTAAAAAGTTCTTTTTCAGGAATATCTTTCAGGTTAACAGAATTCTGCCATCCATCCAATACAAAAGGAAGCTCTACTTCGATCTCTGTTGCGATTTCAAAATGAGGATATCTGATATTTGAACTCAGACCATTCCATGGTGATTCTATTTTAGGGCCAAATGAAACTCTGGTTTCTTTAATATTATCGGCATCAGCAACAAAAAGATCAATACCAAGATATGAATTTTCTTCGGTTAACAACTGCTCTCCATGTTTGGGAGACATTTTGCCCACCACTTTATATTTACCGCTTTGCAAAAGAACATGATTAATGGGTGCCATTACCATGTTTCTTTCGTTTCCACCCGTTTGTTCTCCTTTCCATTCATCTACAAGTACATCGTTTACGTAAACTTCTGTTGCGCAAAATGAGTTAACGTTTAAATGATAGTACGGATTCTGTATTTTATCCATTGTTATAATTAAATATAATGTTTTTCAAAATAATATTCTGATTTATCCAAAGCCTTTTCTTCCATTTTAAAACTGCTTTTCCACCAGCCTACTTCACCTTCTACCGTTCCAGTAATAATCACTCCCGAAAATTTTATAACAGGTTGATAATACAACCCTTTATCATCAGAATTGATAATGAAATCTCCGCCGAAGAAAGCTTCACCTTCTAATCTGGCTTCAGCTCTAAAGTCAATTATTTTCTTTTGTTTATTTGAATTAAATTTACCTCCAACTTCAATGGCGAGTACAATTTTCACGCCCATTTTACCGCCAATAGTGGTTTTACCGTCAATACTTACTTTGCCGCCTATAATTTTAAGCGCTTCCATTTCGATCTCCAGCTCACCATAAAAAGTTCCTGTGAATGTAACAGCTCCACCAATTTTTTCAATTCCTTTTCTGAATTTATCAATTAGTTTAGCAGCCGCAGGGTTTCCGGTTAATCCATACGACAATGCCGTGATTGCACAACCCAAAATATCGATGATAACCTCTGCACCAATAATAGGTTTTAATCCTAAATTAATTTCTCCTGTAGTTCCTAATACCTTGTTAGTTCCCTGTCTTTCCAAATACCACTTTCCTACGAAAGTCAGTTTTGGATATCTGATATCAAAAGCTACGGGAATTCCTGTAGTTTTAGCTGTACTCTGAGCAAAATTAATGACATCCTGCAAAATTCCTATAACACGGGCAATAAAACTGGCTGCCAGCTGAATTCTATCAGAAAACTCATTGGTGAAAGATCTTTTGGTAACACCGCCGTTCCATTCAGCAGCTAATCCAACTCCAATTGAAATCGGGATTTTTCCCGTTTCATTCATTCTCCATCTTTTATAGCCAGCTTCTCTTGATTTTTCCTGATGCTTGGCATAAATATTACCCGGAGGCATATTGGTCGCTTTATAATTGGAGACATTTATTAAAAACTCAAATGCCAACTCCCATTTGATGTCCGGATAAGCGTTGATTAAGATCGTCGTTCTTTTGTCATTACTGAAAAATCGACAGCTATGAACATGCAAATGAAACTGATTCGGATTGGTTGCTGATGGCCAAATATATTTTATAGGATTAATCGTAAACCTCGTTAAATCCGAATATATTGGATAACTGAAAGAAGGTGTATCAAATGTTTTTTTGGTATCACCGCTATCTATTGCCTGACCTACATCTACAATGTAACTTTGCTTTTTGTGCTTATTGTTTCCTCTAAAACAAGCTTTTGTATCATAACCAGTAATATCTATGGTTAGTTCCTTTTTTACAGGTACAACAATCTTATCCCAAGCAGTTGGTTTACTTGGTGCGACTACTTCATAAATAATCGTGTGGGCATCATGAGCATTGAATGTAAAGGAAATATCAACTCTTCTGTTGGTCTCATAATCCTTCTCATTTTTATATTTAATATTGTCTCGGCCCAATTTGTCATCGGTAGGATCTATTTCTCCTTTTCCGACTGAGATAATTCTTCTGGGATCTAATCCGCCATCTGCAAAGAACTTTTTCACAATATCTGATCTTCTTTGTGAGAGACCTTTGTTGTAATTTTCTTTTCCGATAACACATGCATAACCGCTAAGATTAATCGTAGAATCTTTATGTTCTAAAAGGAATTTCAGTACATTATTAAGGACGGCTTCACCATCTTTATCTATTACCGTAGAATCAAATTTATAATAAATTGTTCTGTAGATTTTTTCTTCAAGAACCTGTCCTGCTATTTTTCTTAATCCCTTTCCATTATCAAATACAGGAACAGTTGTAACGACTGCCTTTCCTTCTTTTGTATCGTTTTCTGAAATTTTTATAACTTCAAATTTACACGGTTCATACCTTTGGGCATTTACATCTGGTTTGTATACTTTTGTAGGAGTTTGGTTTTTGCTGACATTGGCATTTGTAGTAATGACTTTATTTTTTACATTCAGATAAATGGCATGAAGATCATCACCCAGATTATCTTTAATATACTTGCCTGAACTACTGTCCTTTACTTTTATATAAAACTCTTCTACATTTTGGATGTTGTCAACATGCGCCATCCAAGAATAGGTATTTTCTATTTTTAAATTAACCTCACCATCAATTACCTGAACATCGGTATAAACATGTACTACCTTATCTTTTTTTGCAGCCTGCTGGTTCCAAAGCTCTATCGTGAGATTATTTCCGTTAAGTCCCTCTGTTGTAAGATTAAGGTAAACGAGGTGTCCATAGGAAATATAATTGTTTTTGTCTTTATTTTTAATGCTGGTTTTGCTTCCTCTTTGAGTTGTCCATTTACTTGTGACAATTTTGGGTTCGCACCAACCTCTTACATATAAACCAACATTATTTTTAGTATCTCTTTTCCCGGAAAGACTGGCTTCGATATAGTAATTATAGCTTCCGCAATATTGTTTATCAATAAAGAATTTATACCCATTGGTAGATGGAGCCTGATAGATAATAATTTTGCGATCGTTAGTCTGTCTCGTCCAGATGACGGGCTTCTTTTTTTCTTCAGCAGTGGTATCCGGCAACCATTCGGCAACCTGAAAAGTTACATCCTGATTGGGCACAATAGTAAATCTCTGACCTACAACAGACATTTTAGGATAATAATTACCTTTTATAATCTTGATTTTTTTTACTCCTTTAGCCATCAGTTTTTTCTTTATATTACACCATCTTTTCCACCTTTGAAAGCAGGCTGTTCTTTGTACATACTCTCTGAATCTACCAACGGATTGATCTGCTGTTGCACATCCGGATCCGCATTTTTAAAATTCTGCTCACTGGCTTCAGCTCTCTGTCCATGGTCAATAATCTCGATACATGGCGTTCCTGCAATGGCACAAACTGCCTTGCTGTCTTCTAAAATGATAAATCCTCCATTGCTCAATTGTACTTTATCATAAAAGTTTTGCCATTCGGTGACCATAATTTTGCACGGCGGTGGCGGAACTCCCATTTTGGGGCAATTTCCGAATGTATTTTTCTCAAATGTAGCGGCTCCGATTTCTTTTGTGGTGACAATCAGTTTTTTGGAAGCGCTTTTGTCATTTGCATATTCTTTTTTGTGCGAAAGCACTTTTAACTTATCAGGCATTTGCCCGAATTGGCATTTGCACATAGCACCTTGTACTACAATATGTTTTTCTGCCATAATTTTTTACTCTTTTTATCTGTGTGATATTTTTTAATTCTCATCGATACTTGCTACAACAACCGAGATTTTTTTTCTCTCCTTCAGCATGATATCGCATTCTAAATACAATGATTCCGGGAAAGAATTTTTTCCGTTTAAATAATATTGGATTCTAAAAGATCCGTCTTTATTCATCACAGGGTTTTCTTCTACAATAAAGGAAAAAGGAGCTCCGTTGATAAAATCATAAGAACTTCTGTCTTCATTTAATGTTCCGTTTCCTTCTATATTTATTAGGTCATATTCGTCTTTCAGCGGATCAATCTCCAACTCAATCTGATATTTTGGTTCTACCGGATTATTCACAATCGGAAAGCTTTCATTTCCGTTGACATTAAAATTCTGACCAAAACCTTGATATACTCCGAGAAATAAAGTTCTCAGGAAATAATCATTTTTCATCAATAAGCTTACGGCATCGGGTTCGCTTATCGTTTTTTCTATTTTAAGACAGTACTCGTCTAAAGTTTCACCATCAAATTCTTTGTACAGTTCTTCTTTAACATCATTCCATCTTTCATTGAATACGGAAAGATTTTCCACAGCATTAAATTTCCCCTGCTGATCTACGCTGACCTGTAGAGGATACAAAACTTTTGAGGTTTTATAGGCTAATAAATCGGCAATTTCATTGACTTCTTCTTCATTTAAATAAAGATTCGAAATCCTGTTTATTTCAAAAAAATGTAACTGTTTTTCTGATCTTAACCAACGTACTGTGGCTTCATATTTCAGTTCATTTTTATTGTTTCCATTTTCAATATTGATGATAACACCATATTTTTTGAATGATTTTTCGGGTTGAAAGATCAATCTGTTTCCGTGATCGAACTTTACTAATCTGTTTTTATCAATTACCGCAGTTCTTGGAATAAAAAGTTCTTTCTGACCGGTAAAATCAATTAAAATCATCTCCTTGACACCACAATTGTTATTGTGAAATAACTTTAAAGCATCTTCGGATATGTTGTACAGAGAAGCAACACTTTTTAAAGTTTCGTTCTTTTGGACGATATGTTTGTTAAATTTCTGCATATAAATGATTTGCAAATAAATATTTTATCCTCATATTTTATTTAATACTGAAAATATATACAGCGAGAAAAATAATTCCCACCATGATTAATATTATATTTGTAACTCTATTTTCTTTATTTCTGGATGTAAAAAAGCTCACTATTAATTCTATAAAAAGCAAAAGACACCATATCGCCATCCAGCAGATATTCAAAACAAGATCCATGGGAATTGACATTCCGCTGTTTCCTCCTATATTAACCTGCTGAGGATTAAACCAAGAATCCCAATTAGCGTAAATATATATCGACAAAAAGCCTATTAACAATAATGCGACCCTTACAATCAGATGTTTTTTCATTTAATAAAAATTAATGCAATACTCTCACTCTGTCTGATGTTGGATCCATTCCAATACCTTCTCTTCTTGCCGACCAGTGCAGATATTTATTTCTAAGAATTCTTAAATCATCCTGCTCCTTCATTTCTCTCTGATAATCTGCATATTTCTGTTCCGGAATTGATGCTCCGCCGTAGGCATTTTCAACGTCTTTGTATCTTTTGAAAGTGTATTGTTTTCCGTTTTCCATCGCGTAAGATCTGAGACGGTCTTTTACCCTCACCAACAAAGGATCTTCTGAAATAGAATACACTTCATCAGTCAGTTTTTTGATGGTTAAAGGAACCGTCTTCTGAACGCCATGTTCTGCCATAAAATGCAATGGAACATAGCTGTATCTCTTTACCAGATCGCGTGATCCCGATAATGTTAAATAAAAACCGGGGTTAATTTTAAGCTGATCTTCTTTGTACCAGGCGTCTGCGATAAGCTGGCTTCTTAATTCTTTTAATTTTGTGCTGGTTGTCCACGATGTTTCAATTTCTTCCCAACTCTCGGTTCCGTCTTCATAAGCTCCGCCAACATCACAGTGTACGCCGGGAAATGTTCTTTCGGTGCCTACGTGCACGTGGGTAAGGTCAAAATTTTCTCTGTGCTCATTTTCTGCCACAAAATGGATGACTGTTTGTGCTCTTCCGATATCATTTAAGCTTAATTCTTCCACATCGTTGTGGAAATTCGGCGTAGCAGAAAAACTTTTTGAATAAGAAGAAACGGTATCATAAATGCCTAAAAATCTGATTTTTAAAACATCAACTATAATTCCGGCTTCCTGAAGTTTTAGTCCTAAATGTCCCCATTTTGGAAGATCCTGACCTTCCACTCCATCGCCGTCGCTGTCGGAAAGAACGGTAACACTCATTCCTTCGCTTGAATAGGTTCTTGAGGTTGCTTTGTATTTTGATTTACCAATTTCATGAACAAAATTTCTGGCCGCCGCCGCACCACGGCTGAAACCGAAAACATCAAAAGTAAGTACCGCAATTTTATCTGCTTTTTTTGCGTTTTTGATATTTTTCACTTTTTTCACAATCTCTTCACAGCCTTTTTTTACTTTTCCGCGGATTCCGGTAGGCCCAGTTCCGAAGGCGTAGCCCAACATTGAATCTTTTTCCTTATCATCTGTACCAATTCCTTCAATGTAAATTCCAAAATTTTTATCGTAGTTATCCCAAAGACGTGCTACATTACTCCAATCGTTATTGTAACTGTTGTTATCGGTAGGATTTCCTCCTTTTTTCTTGTATGCATCAGTTTTTTCCCTTCTTTCGATGGTATTGGTTTTGTTATTCAGGGTTCCGTCAAAAAACATCCCGAGAGTAATGTCTAAGACCTCCTCTTTGGTTTCTTCTGGTGTATAATCTCCAAATTTATTATTGTGCATCTTTCTTATTTTAAAATTGATGAATAAGGATAAATTATTCTATTTTTCGAGATAATCTGATCTTGGCTTTGGTAATTGGAAGCTCCTGTTTTTCTGTTTTTAATGACAGAGATGCTTTGGTATTATCAGGATTAACTTTAATCACCAAATCTATATTTTCTTCTTTTCCTAATTTTTGAAAAAGTTCAAAAATTTCTTTTTCGTCGAAAGAATCTATCCAGACTGCATATCTGTTTTTGCTTTTATCTCTCCAATAAAAACCACAGAATTTTGGAACAGCTCTTTTTTGATACGTATCATTATGTAAGCTTTCTGCGAAAAGATTTTCCTGTTCTCCGTTGTAATTATTAAATCCGAAATCGATCCATTCACCGCCTTCTGGAACCATGACCGAAGGTTTCCAATTATATCTTTCTCTGTAAACTTCATAAACATCAGGATTTGGATAGCCTTGTTCTTTTATTTTTGCTCTTATTTCAGGTTTAAATGTTTCATAAGACGGGTCATCCAGCATTCTGTCTGCAAAACCTTCTTTCAACATATATTTTGCATTTTCGTATGCTTTTTCCTTTGTAATAATTGTATCATGAGCCTGAAAAGCTCCAACTTCCTTCTGGTTTCCGGGGCCGTTGATCCATAATACAACTCTTCCTTTTGGCGCCAAACCAACTATAAAATTGGTGTAAGTTGTTTTTTTATTATTATCCTGATCTATAAAACCTTTTTTAAATAGATCATTTATTTTTTCTTTATCTAAATCCCATTTTCCGGTGTAAAATTTTCTTTCAACTAAAGAATACCATGTAAATTCTAATTTGTGAGGAATTTCCATCAATCTGGTTTCTACACTCATCGTTCCGCCTTCATTTCCCCAGCCTGTATTTTGTGTTCCCCAAATGGCATCAAAGCCGTAACTGAAATCATCAGCGATAATAGCTCCTTTGTACACTTCCATCGGATATTCCTGCGGTGCTGAGACGGTTCCTAACCAATTATATTTTTCTTCCATTCTTTTATTTTGACAACTTATTAATGAGAAACTGCACACAACAAAGAGAATCAGGAACTTGAATTTATTTGTTCCCATGAGACATTATCTTTTTATTGCTTGCCAAAACAAGGTTTCCTTTTTTAGCTTCTGTATTGATCTTTTCTGCAATTTTTTCAACTTTTTTACCAACACTCAGATGGTAGGAATCATTTACCTTGATCAATATATTTTTTGCGGTTTTTCTTATTGCCATGATTAGAAAAGTTTAGATTTTTCGGCACTGTTGAATTCTACAATTTTTCCACTCTGCATGGTCATATTTTCTTTTTCGCTGAACATTGATATTTCTCCTGCAATTTCATTAGAAGTTTCAGATTGTCTTCTGAATTCCTTTTCCACCATCTCGGTTCTTGTATCCGAAGATTCCTTGATATCACCTGTTGCCGTCATCATAATATCTGTTCCGGCAGTGGCAACAATATTTTCGTTCGCAGAACTTGTAATACTTTCTCCGGCATCAATTGAAATTTCTTTTCCGGCAGTGATGCTGATATTTTCTCCAGCTTTTAGAGTGAAATTTTTAGGTGCGTTGACCGAAATATTACCCTTACCGTCCATAAAGAAGTAATTTCCGCTTGGATCGATGATATTTACGCTTCCCTCTTCATCATTCATCAAAATTCGGATTCCGCTTCTGGTTTGAATTGATTTTAAATGATTATTAACTCCGCCACCTAATCCAACCGCTCCGTGGAACATTCCGCCCATTACGAAAGGTCTGTCGGGATGATTGTGAACAAAATTCACCATCACCTGATCTCCAACTTCCGGAATGGCAACATATCCTCTGTTTTGAGTGATTTCGTCTGTTCCACCCGCATCAGGACTCATCATTCTGATAAAATGAGTGGTTTCGCTCGTCTGCCAGTCAAATCTCACCTGAATTCTGCCCTGTCCTTCCGGATCAGCATTTGAAATTACGGTTGCAATTTGCGGTTCAGCTTTTGGAGCTGTAAATTCTGGCTTAGGTAAAAAACCTGTATCTGAAGCGATTCCTTTAAAACTTCCTTTATAATGTCCTAAAGTATCAATTTCATGTTCAGTTTCCGTGACCATGATTTTAGTGAAATAAGAGCTTTCATTAGTATCAACTTTTCTCATCTGAACATCAACCACGCAACCCGGATGTAAAAACGGAACGGTGGTAGATCCTGATAAATTAAAAACATTCACCGCTTCACTTCCTGAAGTGCTTTTTTGAGAATATTCAACATCAAGATGTGTTGATGCTTTCACAGGAGCTATGCGTAAAGAAGGTGTTTTAAAAATTTTATCGTTGTGTTCGTAAGCTGTTTTGGCCAAATCTCCAACATGCTGAATCGGTGTTGCTCCGGAAGTCAGTTTTTCATGTTTATTGCTGTTGTAGCCGTAGAATTGAGGTTTGGTGTGTACCGCTTTCAATTCAACTTTAATATCATTAGCGCTGCTTCCGTAAACAATTTTAATAGGTTTATTTTGAGGAGGAAGTTTTCCGAAATGAAGAACTTCACCGTCATAATAAAATTGTTCGCCATAAGCTTCCGCCATTCTTGCCAGATAATTGTAATGTGTTTCGTCGTATTGACTGCTGTAAATAATCTGAGAATAATCATTCGTATCAATTCTGATATCAAAACGACCTTTATCAATTCCCTGTTTAATAACCTCTTCAGCGATGATGCCCATATTTACGGGTTTATCACCTCCAAAACTTTGAATATGCGGAGCTCCGTCCAATAAAATTGTCGGGCTGTAACCTGATAAAACAATATTACCAAGACTCATTTTTTCCTGACTGAATCCTACTCCGGTAATTACTCCCACGAAGGTTCTTTCAGGGCTTTTATCAATGTCTTTATAAGAAATAACGGCTGTTAAGCGTTTTCCTAAGAATTTATTGGCTTCTTCTAAAGTGTGTGTCTGGCGGTCTCCCAAAGTATCGTGAGCCAAAGTAAGCGTAAACTCATGGTGACGCTGAGCACTTTGTTTTAAATTAAAATGCTTGTAATACTTTATCACTTTACCCTCAATTACTAAAGATAATTTGACCAAACGGTTGATTCCCGTGTGATGATTTTCAGAGACTCCATCTGCATTTTGGGAAGGACGAAACGAATTGCCTCGCGCCTGTTCAGGTGTGGTAGACATAATTTTGTGATTGTGATGTTTTTAAATTTATAAAAATTATTCAAACAAAGAAAATTTATAAAGTACAAATTGCGTTTTTGCTTTATAAAATAAACTTCTACTACAGGTAAAAAAAGACCGTCTTGAGGGACAGTCTTCTATAAATGTTTCTTACTTCTTGAGACTTAGCTAGATGGCCAAAGTCCTTCGTAAGCAGAATTTCCGTAATTGATTTTCTCTGCGCTTATCACGAAGCTGATCAGCATACTGTTTTCGTCTACAGCGTCAAAGTCTACTTCATGCTGGATAACGTAACCGTTTTCCCAGTTTAAAGTGATCAAAGTACCTTCTTCATGAGATTTGTTGAAAGTAACTTCTCCGCTTGTCGGCTTGTATTTACCGTTCAGTAAGCTTTCCAGAATATCTGATTTTTCTGTAGCTTCGATTGTAAGTTTTATAATTGCGTTAGATGGGTCTGATGCTACACGTCCTGAAACGTCTGTAGATCTTGCGACACTATAATTAAGTCTTAATAGTTTTTGACCTTCGCTTCCGTTGAATTTTAAGATTCCTCTTGAATTTGCTGCCATATCTGTAAATTTTAATCAATAAAGATTTTATGATTTTTTATTTTTGGTATAACAAAGATATATTTCAGGTTTCGATTCAGAAAGCTTTTACCGTGTAGATTCATATTTTGTAGTAATTCTACGATTCTTTTTCGCTTTTGTGTGAATTTAGATTAAAAATTTACAAATCAATCAAGAGAAGTTAACTTAAATTTTTTTCCATAAAAAAGACCGCAAAATTTGCAGTCTCTTTTGTTTTATCTGAGGATTTAATTATTGTCCCGTTAATTCTTTGATTCTTTCCTGCATCAGTTGAGGATCTTTCAGAGCATCCCAACCTAACGTAGAGATCACCACGACCAAATAGGCAATGTATAAAACACTTAATATAAGTCCAATGATACATAATATTCTACCTGTATTCAAATTGCTGTAATCTGAGTAAAGATCCGGGTTTTTCTTATACAGTTCGTTATCTTTTTTGTAAAGATACAATCCGATAATCCCTGTGATAATACCTACTACTCCGTAGCAACAACATCCGATGATAGATACAATTCCTAATACAAGTACCGCTGTGGCATTTGGTAATTTTTGTTGATTCATAGTTATAATTTTAATGTTTTAGTGCAAATTAAGATAAAAATGTTTGTAAAAATAAGCAATTACCATTATAATTGAATTAATAATCGCCATTATAATTAAAACATTTCCATAGTTTCTTTTTTTATCAATAAAACTTATTGCTACGGTAAATAAAAATATCAAAAGCGTATAAACAGCCGGAAACATATGAAAAGCATCAGAGAATCTCCCCTCAAAAACCATGACAATAGCTCTTTGGGCACCACAGCCAAAACATTCTATTCCTAAGAACTTTTTGCTTGGACAAGACAGCATGAAATCCTCTATTTTCATCTTTTTAAATAATTAATTTTATAAAATTAAGAAGAAATTTTCGCTCTTAAATACTGATGTGGAAAAAAGCATTCTTCATTCATCTCAAATGATCCCTGAACCGCGATGTATGGATTTCTTAAGATCTCTCTGGCAATAAAAATTAAATCAGCATCACCTTTTTGAAGAATTTCTTCCGCATGTTCTACTTTTTTAATTAAACCAACTGCACCGGTTTTTATTTCTGCTGCATTTCTTACCTGAGAAGAAAGAGGAACCTGATAGCCATCAAAAAGAGGAATCTTTACTCCATGAATGTTTCCCCCGCTTGAGACATCTACCAAATCAACTGAATGATTTTTTAATATTTTCGCCAATTCTACACTGCTTTCAATATTCCAGCCATTTTCAGCGTATTCTGTTCCGGAAATTCTTACAAACAGCGCAACATTTTCATTTAATTCTTCATTTACAGCATCTACAATTTCTAATAAAAATCGGATTCTATTTTCAAAACTTCCTCCATATTCATCCGTTCTGATATTGGAAAGCGGAGATAAAAACTGGTGAACCAAATAACCATGTGCACCGTGAATTTCGACCACATCAAAACCTGCTTTTACAGCTCTTCTTGCTGCTTCTTTAAAGTTTTGAACCTGTTCTTTGATCTCTTCTACTGTCAAAACGTGTGGAATTCTTTCTGTCGGATGATAAGGAATCGGGCTTGGCGCAACGGTTTCCCAACCTTCTTCAACAGGAATTTGCAAATTGTTCCAAGTTGAGCCTTTTCTTCCTGCATGTGCAATCTGAATTCCTATTTTGCTGTCTGAATTCTTGTGAACAAACTCAACAATTTTCTGTAGTTTTTCCGCCTGTTCGTCATTCCAGATTCCCATGCAATGGTTGGTGATCCTTCCACGAGGTTCTACGCCGGTTGCTTCTACTATAATTAATCCTGTTCCGCCCTGCGATCTGCTTCCGTAATGTACGTAATGGAAATCATTAGCCATTCCGTTTTCACTAGAATACATACACATCGGGGACATTACCCAACGGTTTTTTACTTCAACATTTCTGAATTTTATAGGAGTGTATAACATGTTTGATGTTTTGAATTTTAATTTAAAATTTTGAAGGACAAAATAATATTGCCCACTTGGTGAAAAAGAGGTAATTTTATCCCCCTTTTTTAGGTCCACAATATATGAAAAAAGACATACAGATAGGTTACGAATATTTTAAAAATAGCAGTGAACTTAGCGATATAGAAAATACTTTGTTCGCAAGAGCAAAACAAGCCAGAGAAAATGCTTACGCTCCTTATTCCAACTTTTTGGTGGGTTGTTCGGTTTTATTGGAGAATGGAGAAATCTTTTCTGGAAATAATCAGGAGAATGCGGCTTTTCCGTCAGGACTTTGTGCTGAGAGAACGACTTTATTCTGGGTAGCAGCCAATTTTCCGAATGAAAAGATTAAAAAGATCTTTATTGTTGGCGGACCAAGAGAATTTCATGAGAAAAATCCGCCCATTCCACCTTGTGGAGCTTGCAGACAAAGCTTAATTGAATATGAAACCAAACAGAATGAAAATATTGATCTTTATTTTTCGAGCATGAATGATGTGGTCGTGAAAGTGAATTCTATTAAGGATTTGTTGCCGTTTTATTTTGATGCTACTTTCTTATAGTTTGTGAGTGCTTTTTTTTAGCGCAAAGATCGCAAAGGTTTTCTTTAAAATCATTGAGAATATTTTTCGTTCGCAAAGGCGTTTCACTCAGCAAAATTTATTGTCATTACGAGGAGCAAAGCGACGAAGCAATCTTTTTTATCACTAATTGTTTTATGAGATTGCTTCACCTTCGGTTCGCAATGACGGGAACAATTG
The DNA here is from genome assembly GCF_046535115.1 of Chryseobacterium sp. SIMBA_038. NCBI lineage: Bacteria > Pseudomonadati > Bacteroidota > Flavobacteriia > Flavobacteriales > Weeksellaceae > Chryseobacterium > Chryseobacterium sp. SIMBA_038. The sequence goes on along the minus strand of NZ_JAWRXH010000003.1, from coordinate 262,549 downwards.
AAAAGGCGACAAATACCCTAGCCCCGATTGCAGAGAAAATCCTTTTTTGAAAAAAAAAGATTGTAACGGAAAGCGGGAAATAGCTCCTAAAAATAAATAAAATTGTTAATGGGTAATTATTTAAGCCTTTTACGATTTTGCATTTCAATTTAATAAATTATCTTTGCAAAAATTTTGGTTTCCAGTGTATTGGAATGAAAAGGGAATTGGGTGAGACCCCCAAACTGTCCCCGCAACTGTAAATCGCAACCGAAATTTCTACGAAAAACCACTGTGCAAACGGGAAGGTGTAGAAAAGCGAAAGTCAGGAGACCTGCCAAAATCATAATAAAAAAATAGATTGCTTTCGGAGGAAAAGTAAAATAGTGATGGATATAAAAAGATCTTTAGTACTGCTTTTTTCGTCTTATGGTTGTTTTCTTTTCGCACAGGAGAAAACCATTGACACCGTTTACGTTTTTGATAACCAAATGAGTAAGGTTAAGCTTTTTCATAACGTTACCACCATTACTCCTCAGGATGCTGAGAAAAACTCAACCAATCTTTCTGAAATTTTACGTTTTCAATCTGCCGTTTATATCAAAGAAAATGGTCGTGGAGCGGTTTCTTCACCATCTTTCAGAGGTACAACAGCTTCGCAGACTGCCTTTGTATGGAACGGAATTAATATTAACTCTAACTTTTTGGGTCAGGGTGATGTTAATAATATTCCTTTTGGGGGATTTGATCAGCTTATTGTAAAATCAGGTGGAGGAAGTGTAAGTTATGGCAGTGGCGCGATCGGTGGAAGCATCCATTTAAATAACAATCTGGATTTTAACAGAGGAGCTCACGCTTCGTTATTTTCTGAGGCGGCATCTTTCGGTACTTTTAATAATTTGCTCAAAGCTTCTTACAGCAATGAGAAATTCAGTTTTAAGGCTTCCGGTCATTATTCTATTAGTGAAAATGATTATGAAGTTGAACAATCAAATAATTATATCAACAGAAACGGAAAATACAATAATACCAATTTCAATTTTTCGGCAGCTTATAAAATAACACCTCATCACCAAATCTCTTGGATCTCTGAGTTTTTTAATGGAAATCAGCATTATCCTGTTTTCTTTGAAAGCCAGACTCCGACGAAATATGAAACTCAAAATGTAAGAAGTTTAATTTCTTGGGATTGGAATAAATCTAAGTTCAGCAATTCATTTAAAGCGGCTTATACAGAAGAAAATTTCCAATATTTTGGCAATATCAACGGGCCAAAAACGAGTGGCGGAACAGGGAAAAATTATATCCTGAAAAATGATTTTAATTATTTTATTGTTCCAAAATTAAATTTCAACTTAATTACAGAATTTCAGGTTAATAAAGGCGAAGGTTATGCATCCGGAATCGATCATATAAGTAGAAATGTAGGTTCTGTAGCGGGATTACTTCGTTATTTTACAACGAAAGATCTTCGTTTTGAAGCCGGAGTTAAAAAAGATTTTGTTGAAGATATCAGTTCGCCACTCCAATTTTCGTTTTCAGGAAAATGGAATGCTGTTGATTGGTATAATGTGGGAATCAGTGCTTCAAGGAATTTCAGATTTCCAACATTTAATGATCTTTACTGGAGTCCGGGCGGAAATAAAGATTTAAAACCTGAAACATCTTATCAGTTTGAATTGAGAAATCAGTTTAACATTGCTGGTGTACAACTTTCAGTTACTCCGTATTATATGAAGATCAAGGATATGATCCAATGGCTGCCTAGTCCGGTAGGATATTATTCAGCTTTTAACACTAATAGAGTTGAATCCTACGGAATTGAATCCAGAATCGATTATGAAAAAAAATTCGGGAAGCATAATTTGAGAACGAATCTAGGCTATTCATACACCAAATCTACCAATCTTGATACTGGTAAACAGTTGATGTACGTTCCTTTCCATAAGTTATTTGGAAATATTGATTATCAATATGACTTTATGAGATTGTATGTTCAGGGAATGTTCAATGGGTTGACTTATGCCGATACCAACGAAAAAAGAGAAGATGCTTTAGAACCTTATTTCGTGATGAATGCAGGTATTTCTGCAACGATTCTTAAAAATTATACAGTAGGTTTTAAAGTGAATAATATTTTTAACCAAGTATATGCAACGACGGCATTTTATCCGATGCCTTTGAGAAATTATAGCGTGAACTTGAATATCAATTTTTAAATAAATAATTAAATATAATGAATATCAGAAAAATTTTAACTCTTGCATTTGCGACAACATTACTTTTCAATGTTTCTTGTACTAATGAAACCACCGAGGAGATTCTGGAGGTTACCTTTGAAAATGGAGTTCTTATCACCAATGAAGGTGGATTTACAACTCCGACAGCAGAGGTTTCTTTTGTGACTAATGATCTTTCTGCATTAGCTAACAAAATTTATTCAGGAAAAAATAATGAAGTTTTAGGAAACGTTTTACAGACTATCGGTTTTGATTCTGATAAAGCTTATCTGGTTTCAAACGTACCTAATAAAATTGATATCGTTAACAGATACACCTTCAAAAAACAGGCTACAGTAACTACTAATCTTCAAAATCCAAGGTATATTGCTTTTTCGGGAAGTCAATATTACGTAACCAACAATAACTTTTTTGATGTAATGAAATTGAATGTCTATAACAAAGACAATTCTTTCGTAAAAAGCATCAGTTTCGCAAGATCTGCAGAAAAAGTAGTTGAAGCCGGCGGAAATATTGTAGTACAAACTGACGGTGTTACCTACGAATCTACTCCTCCTTACAGTGAATTGCCAACAGGATACACAATTACGATTGTAAAACCTTCAACAAACGTTGTTGACAAAACTGTAACGCTACCAAGCAACGGAATCATCAGAGATCTTATCTCTTATAGCGGAGATGCTTACGTTTTAGCCTCTGACAATACGAATTCTTACATCTATAAGATCAATTCAACTACAGGAACGTTTACAACGACAACGTTGACGGCAATTCCTCAAGCTCAGAAATTAAGAGTGGATGGTAATAAGTTTTATTTCACTAACTCAAGCAACAAAATATATTCTATGACTGTAGGTTCTACAACTGTTCCTACAACTCCTATTGTGACTACAACAGGAAATCTATACGGATTTAATGTAATTGACGGTAAAATTTTCGCTTCTGATGCAAGCTTCACTGCAGACAGTAAAGTGAATGTTTATAATGCAACTAATGGTTCTTTATTAAAAACTTTCACTACAGGAATCGGAACCAACGGTTTCTATAAAAACTAAAATTTACGCTTCGGCGTATAATATATAAATTTTTATTTTTTTTCATCATTTGTGTTTTTTATCCGGGCGTCTCTTCGAAAAGGCGGCCGGATTTTTTTATTTAGTTTTATTCAGAATATATTTTAAACAAGACATCTCCAAAAAACCGATAAACCACCATGTTGGAAATCTAAAATATGTATAAAGAAGTGTGAAATTATCTACAATCTCAACATCTTTTGTAACCTTTTGAATTTCAAAATACATAGACAAAACGGGAGTCAAAAAGCCGAATAATTAAAATGCAACCAGATAAACTATCCAGTTGCATTTTTTTATTATTTTATATTTCCAGACTCCGAAATTAAATATTAGCATTAAAACTAAAACATAAAAATCAAACGTTCCTAAAAGCATATATTATATTTTCAAACCTAATTTCTCGGCTTCTGCGATCACAAATTTTGTAGCTTCTTCTTTATCATTAAGAATTTCGCCTTCCAAAATGGCTTCCTTTACTTTTTCCTTTAAAATTCCGATCTCACGTCCGGGTTTAAGATTAAACATTTCCATAATCTCTTCTCCTGAAATGGGTGGCTGGAAATTTCTAACGTGATCTTTTTCTTCAACCTCTTTTATTTTAACGGCAACGTATTCAAAATTCTTTTTAAATCGCTCCTGTTTTTTAGAATTTTTTGTTGTTATATCAGCCTTACAAAGTGTAAAAAGATCTTCCATATCTTCGCCAGCATCGAACAACAATCTTCTTAATGCAGAATCTGAAGCATCATCTGTAATCAAAGCGATTGGACGAGATGAAAGTTTTACCATTTTCTGAACATACTTCATGTCTGGACCTAAAGGTAATTTCAACTTCTGAAACATTGTTTTTACCATTTTTGAACCTAAAAACTCATGTCCGTGGAAAGTCCAGCCTGTTCCTTCAACGAATTTTTTTGTTGGTGCTTTTCCGATGTCGTGAAGCAATGCAGACCAACGTAGCCAAAGATTTTCCGTGTTCAAAGAAATGTTGTCTAAGACTTCCAACGTATGATAAAAGTTATCTTTGTGCGTTTGACCTTCTACTTCTTCTATTCCTTTTAATTCGATTAATTCAGGAATAATTAGTTTCATTAGTCCAGTTTCTTCCATCAATGTCAATCCTATTGATGGTTTTTTGGAAAGCATGATTTTATTAAATTCAACCATGATTCTTTCCATTGAAACAATTTTGATTCGCTCTGCTTCCTGTTTTATGGCTTCTAAAGAATTTTCTTCGATTTTAAAATTTAAAGTTGATGCAAAACGTACTGCTCTCATCATTCTTAACGGATCGTCAGAATACGTTTGAGCAGGTTCTAATGGAGTTCTTAAAATCCCTTTTTCCAGATCTTCAACACCATTGAACGGATCAATCAACTCTCCGAAATTATCTTTGTTTAAAGAGATCGCCATTGCATTAATGGTAAAATCTCTTCTTTTTTGATCATCTTCCAACGTACCGCCTTCTACTTCCGGTTTACGGCTGTTTTCTGTGTAGCTTTCTTTTCTGGCACCTACAAATTCAAGCTCCAGATCTTTGTACCTGATCATCGCCGTTCCGTAAGTTTTAAAAACAGAAACCTTCATTTTAGGATCTATTTCTTTGCCCACACTTTCGGCAAGCTCAATTCCGCTTTGTTCGGTCACAAAATCAATATCCGTTGAAGCTTTTCTTTTTATCAAAAGATCCCGAACATATCCGCCGACAATATATACCGACTGATTATTTTTGTCCGCGACTTCAGAGATTATTTTGAAAAGCTTTAAGTTTTTATTTTGATTAAGATTAATGAACATTTTTTTAGATGCTTAAATATTTAAAGTTTAGATATTAGATTTACAATCAGAATTCAAATTATATCCGAATTACCGACCATTATCTAATGTAAAACCACTAAGAAATTAAGTTTATCAAGCCGCTGACTTCATATTCTTAATGCCTTAATGGTTGAATGATTTTGCAAAGATAATTAAAATCTTTTCTTTTACTCGCGAAGAACTTTTATTCTGTTATCACTCCATATTTTTATCACAGATGAACCTGAATATTTTGATACTTTCTCTCTATCTTCCTCCACCGCATAATCTACCGAATCAATAATTTCTTTTGAGATATCCGAAAATTTCAACGGACTTTTATCTCCACTGAAATTCGCTGAAGTTGATACCAAAGGTCTGTTTAATTTTGTAATTAATTTTTTACAAAAATCATTTTTCACCAAACGGATTCCGATACTTCCGTCTTCTGCTAATAATTCTTTCGGCAATCCTTTTGGATTTTCATAGACTAAGGTTACAGGCTTTTCACTCAAGTCCATAATTTCCCAAGCCATTTCCGGAACGTCTACCAAATCCTGTAATCTCTTTTCAGTTTCTACCAAAATGATCATGGATTTATTTTTTTCACGCTTCTTAATATCAAAGATTTTGTTGATGGCGTCTATGTTTGTTGCGTCACAGCCAATTCCCCAGATTGTGTCTGTTGGATATAGGATGGTTCCGCCTGATTTTAATATGTTGATGATGTTTTCCATAATTTAATCTAAACTTTTTGAGTTTTGGCTAAAGCCAGACTGAAAATTTAATATTGATAAACGGGTTAAAACCCGTTCCTATTGATTTTATTCGACCGCAAATTTACAAATCTTTAGACATAAAATTATAAATTAAAACGCTCTATTCAATAGGAATGGGCTTTAGCCCATTCAACTAAAAGATAAAATCATTTGGCTTTAGCCAAAACTTAAATTACAAATTTGTATCTATCCATAAATTCCTGATATTCTTCCGAAAACGTTTTCTTGTGGTGGTGCTTTTCCTGATTTTTAATATAATTTCTTACAGAATCAATCATCGATTCTGAAACTGATACCGCAAAGTATTCATCTTGCCATGAAAATTTTTCTTTTGTCAATTGATTTTTATTAATCCAATTGGAAGATTCTCCTTTTATTAGTTGTACAATTTTTTCTAAATTTTGATTTGATCCTAAAGAAATCAGACAATGGCAATGATCAAAATAACCATTAATCATATCTAAATAAATACCTTTTTCTGAAGCATTTTCTTTAATATGTTTCCAAACTTTTACTCTTAACTCTGGCTTGTCTAAATAAGGAATTCTATTTCTTGTTGAAAAGACAAGGTGTACATAAATTTTAATGAATGGCATTTGTGTTGTTTTGCCAAAAATAAGAATTCATTTTAAATTTTGGCTAAAGCCAATTGATTTTCTGTCATAAAAAAACGGGCTAAAGCCCGTTCCTATTGATATATTTATAATATTTTATAAAATCACAACTTCGGCAAATACCTTTCCTCAATAATATTCAAATGATGAATATTATGTCCAACAATTAATTTACCGATAGTTTCTACAGAAATTTCGTTTCCATTGGCAGTTCCGATATTATTTAAAACTGATGGATTTAATGTTTCCAATAAAATTTGAGAAGATTTTCTGATCAGTTTATATTCTTCCAGCAAAGATTCTAAAGTTCTTTCGTTAGCAAAAGAATTGTTAGCATACAATTCTTCATCAAAGCCCGGAAGTTCATTTTTATCTCCTCTTGCAAATGCTAAAATTCGATATTGAAAAATTCTTTCTGTGTCTGATAAATGGAGAAGCAATTCTTTCAAAGTCCATTTTCCTTCATCGTAAGCAAAAAGAGATTGTTCTTCTGAAAGTTTTGAATAAATATTTATCGTTTTTTCTCCGGAAATTTTCAATTCTCCCAACCAATCTTCGGATGGAATATTGTCTAAATATCTCTGAACGTATTTTTGAAAATCAGTCATGTTAATATGGGTAATAAGTAATATAATTGATAAATGATAAGCGATAATTGATGACGATCTTACTTTAATCATTTATAATTTATCAATGATCATTTATGAATTGTTCGTCCATTCATAGAAGTTAACAGAATCATACAATTTGAAACCGCAAGCCGGGTACAATTGATTTCCGATGTCGTTAGATTTCCCTGTTTCCAGCAAAACTCCGCAGGCATCAGTAGATTTCGCCAATTGTTTAGCTTCTTCAATTAATTCTTTTGAGAAGCCTTTTCCACGGTGGTTTTCGTTGACATATAAATCATTCAACAGCCAATATCGTTGCATTCTTGTTGAGGAAAATATTGGAAATAACTGAACAAAGCCAATTAAATTTCCATTTTCTTCAGCAACAAAAATTTCGGAATCTTTATTTTCGATTCTTTCGTTCAGAAAATTTTCAGCGGCAGGAATATCAGATTCTTTATGATAAAAAACTCTATATTGATCAAATAATTCAGTCAATTGAGGCAAATCCTGAATGGTAGCTTTTCTTGTATTTTTCATGCTAATTATAAATGATGGTCGTAGCTTAAAACTCTTTTCATTTTCCAGTCTTTACCATCCAAAATCCATAAAATAGTGAATTTTGCACGGCTTCCTTTCTTCCATTTTCCATTATTCAATTCAGCGAAATCATGTTCACCTTCCTCAATGAAAGCATACAAAACATTATTGTTGTATAAAGGATAAACTTTCATACTGTTAGGAACCAATTCACGTTTCACCTTATTCGGATTACCACAAATATTATTTTTGATAGAAGCAGTGAAAGCTTTTTCACCTGAAGTAATTCCGCCTTTGTCGTGGTAAAATTCTAAATCATCACTCACGATAGAAGGATAATGAGAAAGATCGCATTTATTAAATCCGATATTGAATATCAAACTGTCTAATTTCTTTGCCGTCTTGTATAATTCATCGGTGGTTTTCACCTGAGAATATGCAATTTGACTTAAAATTAATAGAACTAAAATCTGGATTTTTCTCATTATACTTTATTTTTTTATTAACCACAAAAGACACAAAAGCTTTTACACTTAAGTATTTTAAAGTTCATTATTACTCTCCATAAAAATACACTTAAGTTTTTGAAAATCTTTGATTTTTCTGTTTTGTGAGCTTTTAAATTAAATATGCTTAAACTTAATAATTTATTTTGTGTCTTTTGTGGTAAAAAACTTTATTAAGAAAAAGCTTTTTCTAAATCTGCAATAAGATCTTCTGCATCTTCAATTCCAACGCTTAAACGAACTAAATCATCGGTAATCCCAAGTTCAGCACGTTTTTCAGCAGGAATAGAAGCGTGAGTCATCAACGCAGGGTGATTGGCAAGAGATTCTACTCCACCAAGAGATTCTGCTAACGTGAAAACTCTTACTTTCTCTAAAAACTTAACCGCATCTTCTTTTTTACCAGATTTGAAAGTGAAAGAAACCATTCCTCCAAAATCTTTCATTTGAGCTTTTGCCAATTCATATTGTGGGTGAGATTCCAATCCCGGATAAATTACTTTATCTACTGCAGGGTGAGATTCAAGGTATTTCGCCACTGCCATTCCGTTTTCTGAATGTCTTTGAACCCTCAATGCCAATGTTTTAATCCCTCTCAACACCAAATAAGAATCGTGTGGTCCTAAAATTCCACCACTTGCAAACTGGATGAAGTGAAGTTGATCTCCCAATTCAGCATCTTTTGCAACCAAAGCTCCGGCAATAACATCAGAGTGACCCCCTAAATATTTCGTTGCAGAATGCATTACGATATCAGCACCCAAATCAATTGGTCGCTGTAAATAAGGTGTCGCGAAAGTATTATCAACAGCAACTAGGATATTTTTTCCTTTTGCAATTTCTACAACAGCCTTAATATCAACCAATTTCATCAATGGATTCGTTGGTGTTTCAATCCAGATTAGTTTTGTTTTATCTGTAATAACGTCAGCGATTTTTGAAGCATCATCAAAATTCACGAACGTAAATTTCAATTGATATTTTTCAAAAAGTCTGGTAAACATTCTGTACGTTCCGCCATACAAATCATCTACTGCAACAACCTCATCGCCTGGATTTAATAATTTTAAAACACAGTCGATTGCCGCCAAACCAGAACCGAAAGCAAGACCTCTTGCTCCGTTTTCAATGCTTGCCAAAGAGTCTTCCAACGCCTGTCTTGTAGGGTTTGCCGCTCTTGAATATTCATAACCTGAATGTACTCCAGGACTTTTTTGTGCGAATGTAGATGTCAAAAATACAGGAACATTCACAGAACCCGTTGCAGATTCGTGATGTTGCCCTCCGTGAATAACTTTTGTATTAAAATTCATACTTTTTTGCTTTAGGCTTTAAGCTTTAGGCAATAGGCTTTAATCCTTTCTGCTAAAACTTAATGTTTATTAATATTTTTAGCTTAATCTGTACGCAAAAAGCTTACCGCTTACTGCCTACAGCTTATCGCTTTTTACATTTTTATTGCAGACTTTACAGCAAATTCTTCTGCGATCTGCTCGATCCATTGTGCTACATCGTCCTCTCCTGTTGCTCTTTGGTACGTACTTCCAAGAGAAACTAAAATTTGGTGGATAAACATTTTCATTTGATCAACAGGCATTTCTTTTGTCCAAAGATCAATTCTTAATGCCTCCATTTTTTTATCATCCCAAACGGAAATCATCGTTGCTTTCGTGTCTTCTTTTTCAACACCTCCATCTTCTGCATTCCAAGTAATTACTTCAGGAATGTGGTTTTCATCTAATTCAACGTCTATCGTAATTTGAGTCTTTCTCATAACTTTCTATATATTTCTAATAATTCTATTTTTTACTGTTGGCTTTTAGCGCAACTTCTAACTTCTAACTTCTAACTTCTAACTTCTAACTTCCCAGCCTTATTTAACTTTCGGCTTATATCCTGATTGATTAAAAATCGTTGTAGCATCCATTTTCAGAAAATCTACAAGTTTTGTATCAGGTTTTTCTTTAAAATAAGCTCTACAAACCTGCCATCCTGCGAAAATTCCGACTTGTGGTGAAGATTCATTGTCTATTTCTGTGTAAAATTTGGAGAATGGTCCCGGAGCAATAAAACGCTCTACCAATCTGTGATCGTCCCCAAAAATCAGGTTATTTTCAACAAAATAATTCCAAATATTAGCTTCATTTGTTACTGTCCAGTCATATTGTTTTTTGGTATAATTCATTTTCAGATAGTCAGGAAAATTCGGTAAAAATGCATCCTGAACCATCATTATTTTTCCATTAAGAATGATCTGATCAATAAATTTTTGGTGATCAGGCGATTCTTTAACCACATTTTCAGCAAAAATCTGTGAAACTTTAGGTACAATATTCTGAGGATTCATTGATTTCTGGAAATACAGTTCCAATCCTTTATAATTAGGATTTCCGTCTCCCATAAAACCTGTAACATCTATGAACAGAAGGTTTCCTTTATCATCATAAAAAATAGGATCCTGAATCATTTGTAAAGCCGATGAAAACAAAAACACTTTCGGACTTTTGAATTGAGGAAAATAATATTTAATATGAGAAAACAATTCCTGAAGCTCTTTCTGAAGCTTATTCTGGTCGATTTTACCGATTGCTTCTTTATACAATTTTACTTCTCCGGCGTCGGTTCTTCTTTTTCCGAAATCTGCATCAGAGACCGTTCCCTGAAACCAAGGAAATTGAGCTTTAAACTGATCTAAACTTACATTCGGATCATAAAATTGTTTCGAAATATCAGTAATTTCAACTTTTTCGGCAGGGTTTTTGACTTCCACATTCCATTGGTTCTGAGCATCTTTCTTACAAGAATTCAAAGCCAAAACTAAGAGTGAAGAGAGTGCAATAGTTCTAAAAATCTTCATTATTTTTACATGAAATTTAAGTTTACAAAAATACGGATTTAAACACAACCAAATGATGAAAAATAAAATATTTATAACAACGATTTTAAGCCTGACATCTGCCGTTTTCTTTGGTCAAAACCTTACTTTTAAGGATAAAAACCTCGAAAAAGCGGTCGCAGAAAATTTTGATATTAATAAAGATAAAGGAATAAGTAAGTTTGAAGCAGAAGCAATTACTAACTTATTTTTAGTGAATAAAGGCATTACTTCAACTGATGATCTGGTTTATTTCAAAAATGCTACAATGGTCGTTTTGGATGATAATGCAATTGCAAATGCAGCAATAAAAAACCTCAGCAAATTGGAATTATTTTCTTGCACAGGCTGTAAGATTTCTAAATTTGAGGCTGATAATGTGCAAAATTTAACATCTTTATATCTTGACAATAATGCTATTGAAAATATCATGTTCAGAGTAGCACCGAGAATTAATCAGTTAACTTTATCATTAAATAAATTAAAAACGATTGATCTAAGTACACTGAAAAATTTAAGAAAACTAAATCTTGAACATAATCAACTTCAAAAACTGGATATTTCTTTAAATAAAGATATGCAAACCTTGAATTTAGCAGGAAATAAGATGAAAGAAATGGACGTAAAAAAAGGTTTAAAAACTGATGTTACTATTTTCTTAGATGAACAAAAAGAACAATAAATCAAATAATAAAGTCTATTAAAGTCAAATTTTAATTCAGAAATAATCATCTACCTCGAAACGTAAAGATATTATTGAGAATACATTTCAAAATCATGATTTTAAGACAAAAATCCTAAGTTTAGATGCAAAAAAACCACTAATTTTGGAATTTCATTTTTATTTGAAGCTTCAAAAGGAAATGACATGAACAAAAACGGATTGAAAACACAAGTAACAAAGTAAAATATTCTAATAAATTCAGAATAGACTAAAAAAAATATAAACAATGCAGACACAAAAAGTAACAGATCATATTGTAAACTGGTTAAAAGATTATGCTACAAAAGCAAAGGTAAATGGGTATGTTTTAGGAGTTTCCGGAGGTGTGGATTCCGGAGTTGTATCTACTTTGGCAGCAATGACGGGATTAAAAACTTTGTTAATTGAAATGCCGATTCGTCAAAAAGAAGATCAGGTAAACCGCGCTTGGGAACACATGAATGATTTGAAATCAAGATTTCCAAATGTAGAAACAATGTCTGTAAATTTAACTCCTGCTTTTGAAGAATTATATAAAAGTTTCGATGTTCACGATGATCTTTATCCTAATGAGAAATTGGCTTTTGCCAATACAAGATCTCGTTTAAGAATGCTTACGTTGTATTATTACGGTCAATTGAACGGACTTTTAGTATGCGGAACAGGAAATAAAGTAGAAGATTTCGGAATCGGTTTTTATACAAAATATGGTGATGGAGGTGTTGACGTCTCTCCTATCGCTGATCTTTATAAAACTGAAGTTTATAAATTAGCGAAATCTTTAAATCTGGTTAAAAATATTCAGGAAGCTATTCCTACTGACGGACTTTGGGATGTTGACAGAACGGATGAGCAACAGATCGGAGCAAGCTATCCCGAATTAGAAAAAATTCAAAAAGAATACGGAACAAAAACGGCTGACGATTATGAAGGTCGCGATAAAGAAGTATTTTTGATTTTCGACACAATGCATAAAGCAGCCAAACATAAAATGGATCCTATCCCAGTTTGCGATATTCCTGAGGAATGGAGAGAAGGATAAAATGTGAATGGTGAATCGTCAATTGTGAATTTTAAAAATTGACGATTCATTTACGAAGTAAAATTGACAATTGACATTAAATCATGAACAGTAAAACAAGGCCTTTATTTTTTATCTGTCTCGGACTTCTTTTTGGAATGTCTGCGATGTACATTTACAATAATTTTATTGCTGATAAAAAAGATAATTCAAATACTGTAAAAACAGAAACCGTTACTTATGGTAATGCAGAAAATCAAAATTCAGTTGATAATTCTTCGAACCAACAGCCGATTGATCAGTTAACGAAAGATAAAACGGTCATTAGTTATGTAAAACAAAATCACCGACTTCCTGATTATTATATCACAAAAAGTGAAGCCAGAAAGCAAGGCTGGGATCCGTCAAGAGGAAACCTCTGTGATGTTTTGCCCGGAAAAGCAATTGGCGGAGATAAATTCAACAACAGAGAAGGAAGTCTGCCAAAAGATGAAAAATATTTTGAAGCCGATGTAAATTACAACTGCGGAAACAGAAATGCAGACCGAATTATTTTCACCAAAAACGGAGATGTTTATCTTACCAAAAACCATTATAAAAGTTTTGAAAAGCAGTAGTTAGAACGGTCATTGCGAGGAGCGAAGCGACGAAGCAATCTCAATAAAAAATAAATGAAAGCAGGTTTTATTTATATCATAACCAATAAAAATAATACAACTCTTTATACTGGAGTAACATCAAATTTGCCTAATCGTATCCAAGAACATAAAGAAAAATTTCATGAATTAAGTTTTACAGCAAAATATAATTTGCAAAAATTAGTTTATTGGGAGTCTTTTCAAGAAATTGGAGATGCAATTTTTAGAGAAAAACAAATTAAAGCAGGTTCAAGACAAAAGAAATTAGATTTAATCAATTCTATAAACCCTGAATGGAAAGATTTAACGGATGAGATCAAAGAGATAATGAATCGTTTTTGAGATTGCTTCGTCGCTTCGCTCCTCGCAATGACAAATAAATTAAAGAAATAATAATAAAGATATGAAGACAATATATATAGACTTCACCGACATTGGTGACGATGAAGATTTTTACACTCAATTAAAAGAAAAAATTACTCTTCCTGAGCATTTCGGGGATAATTTGGATGCCCTTTCCGATGTTCTTACAGGAGAATTGGAAATGCCTCTTCACATCGAATTTGTGAACATGACCGTAGATCAGCTTGAAAGCTTTGAAGATCTGTTAACAACTTTAGAAGAGACTGAAGAAGAATTGGAAGGTTTTACTTTCAGTTATTATCTAGAACAATATGAAGGCGACGATGATGACATCGAAGAAGAAGAAGAAGAAGATAATGATGAAAACGATGAACAAAAATAATTAAATTCTGATCATCAAATAAAAAAACAAAACTCGCAGGGATGAGGCTGCGAGTTTTTTGGTCAGTCAAGTTTTTTTAAGTGTCTAATCTTACTTTACTCTTTTATGAATTTATAACTCTGCGAAACTTCCCCTTTCACAAATATTTGTAATACATAATTCCCTTTAGATAAAGATGCTACGTCAACCTGATCTTGTACGGAATTTAATGATATTACTTTTTGACCGACCATATTGTATATTTCTGCTTTTTCAATTTTACCAGCTCCTTTTATGTAAAGAATATCTTTAACCGGATTTGGATAAATTGATACATTCGTTTTATTTTTAACTATTTCATTCGTTGCAAGAACCTCATTCGGAAGCTGAAGATAAAAAGCAACTATTTGACTTGAGGAATTCATTCCTATCCCTGCAATTTTTTTCCCGTCCTGAGATATTGCCAACGGAAGAGACATCGTCACACCTTGTGTATTGACCCCTACCGATGTAGCATAATCATTTAAATTAACACGTCCTCCTGCCTGAGTCCAAATAAAGCCTTCTCCAGTCATGGGCGGTCCGGGGAAAGGCCTGAAAAAGCCAATCACTGTTTGTCCGTTAGCTGATATTCCGGTCGCACCACCTCTGAAGAAGACGGAGGAATTAGGATGTGTTATGTATGTAAGTCCGGACACACTGTTCCAAACATAAGGTTCTGGATCACCTGTTCCGATAATTGTATTTCCGTCGGCCGAAACTCCTCCGGCTTCCCCTACATTATCGCCATTACTATCTTTAATAAAACTTTCTACTCCGTTTACCCATTTTGCACCGCTTCTGGTTCCGTCAAAGTCGTCTTGCCAGCCAACGATTACAGTTCCGTCTGTATTTATGGCATTTGCTCTTGAACTACTTCCGGGAATCATGCTTCCGAGATCTACTACTCCACTTTGAGCATTCCATTTTACAGCATGTGCACTTCCTGCAGTAATCCAACCCAAACCTACAATTGTATTACCGTTTGGTGTCATTCCCCAAGTTGAGCTTACACTTCCGTCCCATCCGGTAGGAACAAGTCCACCCTGATTCGTCCAGGTAGAAGTTGCCACATTATAGTTTGAGATTTCATTAAAACCTGTTGCCGCATTTGTAGCTGTAGAACCTATCTTTGTTCCGTCACCGGAAATAAGCGTTCTTCCTGCTGCGGGATAGCCATTGGTTAATGATCCGATCTGAACCATTCCATTTACGGCGTCCCATTTAAAAATATCTCCACCGCTCGTCTGCATACTTACGATTCCGTTATCAGAAATACCGCCAACAGTATAATTACCTGCTGCCATTACCGTGAGCTGTGCATCAGCCACTGAAAATCCAATCAAACTACAAGCAAATAATGCTTTCCTTGAAATTTTATAAATATTTTTCATATTTCTTTGGGTTTACTATTTTGAATTGGTGGAAACAATATTAATATTATATTTACTCATTGAAAAGATAATGACTTACAAAATTCGTGAAATTTAAAAGAACTTAATATTTAAATCTCTAAAAAACAAACCTATATAAAAACTTTATTTTGAGGACAGATCGTAAAAAGATTGAAAAAAAACCTATAAAAAACAACCCATTGATCAAAAAAATGCTGAAAAGTAATGCTCAGCTGTTGATTCTACTATTCTTTTCAGTTTTTGTAAACGGACAGTCGAGCCCGGATTTTAATATTTTAGCGGATAAGGCTTTTCAGAAATTATACCAAAATCCTGATGACTGCATCAGTTATTCACAAAGTCTTCTCATCAGCGATCAGAGCATTGAACACAAAATTGTATTGCAAAATATAATCTCCCAAGCATACGCTATGAAAGGAGATTACGTACAGTCTGTGAACATCTTAAGCCAAAAAGAAAACGGAGAAAAAGAAAGTTTTTCTTACTTTATGCAGATGTTTGGAGATTATAATCTTGCCGACCAATATCAGAATTTAGATCTTTATAATCAATCTCAGGAAATTATCTCTAACCTTCTGTCTGACAATAAATTATTTAATAAAAGTGAAAATCCAAAGATAAAAATTACGATTGCAAAATTATATCAACTTCAGGCTCTTAATTTCGGGATTAATAGAAATTACGTTTCAGCATTAGAAAATCTCGATAAAAGTGATCAGTTTATCAATGATAAAAATGAAGAAAACAAGATCATTGGAACCGAAAATAAAATCTTCCGTTCATCTTATTTAATGAGGCAAAATAAATTGGAAGATTCAAGAAAATTGCTTGAAAAAACAATTTATAACATTAATAATCAAGAAAATAACACTTTTCTCTACGCACTTGCTTATGAAAACTTGTCACGTTATTTCTTCCTCAAAGAAGACTATAATTCATCAATTCAGAACTTAGAAAAAGGATTATTGAAAATTGAAAACATTCCTTATGACGGATTGAAAATTAAAATTTATGAATCTTTAGCTAAAAGTTATCTGGCACTTCACAACGACGAAAAATATCATTATTACAATAAACTTTATATTGATCTGAAAACAAAATTAGATTCCAACACCAAAGAAGGAATCCGATATATTGTAAAACTGGTTGAAAATCATCAAAGTCAAAATCTTGAATTTCAAGAACAAAATGAATCAAAGAAATTTTGGACATTAACATCGATTATCTTATTAATTATCATCAGTTTAATTTCCTATTTTTTAATTGCAACCAGAAGAAATAAAGACCTGAAAAAGCAACTCGATTTCTTTGAAAAACAGAAAAAATGGGAACAGACGATTCATATAACCGTTCCAAAAACGGAAGAACCTATCATTATTGTTGATAAAATTATTGAAAAAGATTCCAATAAAATTTCCAAAGAAAAAGAAGATGAAATTCTGCAAAAACTGGAAGAATGGGAACATACAGATCGATATTTAAACAAAAACATGTCACTTTCTATGCTTTCTGCGCAAATGGGAGTCAATACCAAATACCTTTCCGAAGTCATTAATACTACCAAAGGAAAAAACTTCAATGGATACATTAATGAATTGAGAATCAATCACATTGCTCATCTATTAAAAACAGATTGCACTTACCTCAATTATAAAGTAAGTTATCTCGCAGAATTTTCGGGGTTCTCCTCCCACAGCGCGTTTACGACCGTTTTTAAATCTGTGACGGGAATGTCTCCCAATGTTTATATTCAGGAAATCAGTAAAAACAGAGCATCATGAAATTAGTTTTAAAAATACTTGTATTCACTTTTTTGATTTGTCAGATTTCTGTTCATGGACAAAAAATTTCCGATGATTCTCTGATGAAAAAAGCTCGTCTGGAAATTTATGATAATCCGGAAAAAGCGATAAATATTGCTAAAAATCTCTTGAAAAAGGAAAAAGATATTAATAAATCTATTACTATTTATTTACTTCTTTCGACTGCAAATATTGCCAAAAGAAACTTTGACGAATCGCTTCAATATATTTTAAAAGCTAAAGAATTGTCTCAAAAAACAAATGATTCTAAAATGCAGATCAGCGTTTTGGTTTCTGTGGCGATACAATATCAACAGATGGAATTGTTCAGCAAAAGTCTTGAAACCCTTAATGAAGCTGATATTCTTCTTGAAAAATTACCCGACAATGTTCCCGAAAAATTGGTTGAAACAGCCAGAAGTTATGCCATTCGCGGAATGATTTATAAAAGCCAGTCCAATTCTGAAATTGCCCTTGAAAAATTCCTGATTTCAATCAAAAATTTCGAAAAAGTAAAGGTTAAAAAAAACTCATTTGCCAATATGAGTGTTGTTTATTACAACATTGGATATTGCTACATCAATCTTAATCAGACAGAAAAAGCTAAGTCTGCTTTCTTGGAATCTATTAATTATGCTCAAAAAAGCAATGCCAAAAGTTTAGAAGCATTTGCATTAAAAGGTCTTGCCGAAATGCATAAACAAAAGCATGAAAACGAAACTGCTTTAAATCTTTTACTAAAAGCAGAAAATCTTTGTAAAAATACAGGCGATCTTGTTCTAAACGAAGGAATTTATAAGGAAATGTCTGAAAATTATCTCGCTACAGGAAGACCGGATTTGTATCAAACTTACAATAAAAAGTATTTTGAGATGCGCTTCAAAAGAGAGCAGAATGAACTTACCTCAATCAATCATTCTATAGATAATCACAATAAAGAAACTGTAAAAAAAAGCAGTGAGATCAAAAATTATTACAAATACCTTACAATTTCAGTTGTTGCTTTCAGCATTATTTTGATAGCATTATTTTCATATTTAAGCCTGAAAATAAGAAGACAAAATAGAAATTATCAGAAAGAAATCCAAAGACTTATTAAATCATAATGGAAAATGTTTAAAAAAAACATTACAACATAATCAACAATCCGTGATTTAATTTACACTATTACAACCAATAAAATAATTTAAATAAACATTGTGTAATTTTTTATAAATATTAATACAAATTTAACTTGCATACTATTTAAATAATTCGGAATTTCGCAAAACACAAATTGTAAATTAAAAATTCTAAAACATAAAATTTACACACGATGAAAAACACAACTACCAATTGCTGCAAATGGTTATTTTTACTTATTTGCCTATGCTTTCTTTCAAACCCTATGAAAGCACAAACGTACACCAACACGTATAATGGAATTAATTACTCATCCACCAGACCCTACAATCTGAATGTCGTTTATTTTGTTCCGAATGACATCACTCTGGACATCACTTATAAATCCAGATTAAGTGCTCTTCTGCTTTGGGGACAAAATTTCTATAAACAGAATATGATCAGCAATGGCTACGGTTCTAAAACTTTCGGGCTTTTCACCGAAGTAGCAAATCCAAATAATATTAAGATCATACTTATTCAGGGAGCACATCCAAGTTCGGCATATCCCTATAATGATGCCAGCCAACTGACTGCTGAGATTAACAGTTTCTTTGCAAACAACCCATCACAAAGAACAAGTGAACATACCCTTGTTATTACAGCTGCTGCAGATTTAGCTACAGCAAATGTTCCTTTTTATGGTACGGGAAAAACATGCTATGCTCTCGATTATCCACAATTCGACATACAATACCTAGGAACCTACACTTATACATTCACAGGCTGGTTTGGAGGAATGATGCATGAATTAGGGCACGGAATGAATCTACCTCATAGCCATGAAACAAATACCGAAACCAACAATCCGAATCAGGGAACAAACCTCATGTTTTATCATGGTACTTTGGGAGCTTCTCCTACTTTTGTAAACCGAGCAGGAGCTGCTATTCTTAACAATTCTCAAATATTTGCAGATACTCCAGGCGTACGTTATAATGGGCATTCCGCAAGATTTAAAAGTATTCATACATCCTTTAGTGGTGGAAATCTAAATGTATCAGGAACTTTTGAATCTAATAGAACTGTAAAAGATGTAAATATTTACCAAGACCCTTATGCAACTCCCAGTGCAGGTTATTATAGAACAGCATGGTCTGTAGCACCTATTGGAAATACTTATTCTGTAAGTATGCCTGTAAGTGAACTTTCTACAGCCACCACCGGACCCTATAATTTACAAATAGAACTTGTACTAGAGAACGGAGAAGTAGAATTCATTTACCTACCTTTTTCTTATGCTAACGGAATTCCTGACATTAATGTAAATTTTGACGGTGTTTCTGCCTGCGTTGGAGGTTCATTACAATTCTCTACCACTACTACCGGAACATCATATAAATGGCAATATTTGTCTGGTGCAAGCTGGCATGATTATCCGGAAGCTACCGTACCAGGATATGCTACGTTTTCCGGCACTCAAACTCCAACGATGACAATATCTAATATTTCATCTAACTACATAGCAGACCCAAATACAATAAGAGTTGGCAGTACACAAGCTGACGGATCTATAAAATATTCTGGCGTGCAAACCTGGAGAGCAATTAATTGTACACTGGCAACATCTGAAATAAAAGAAGATAAAGAACAAAGTGTTTATCCAAACCCTGTAAAAGATGAATTGACGGTTAATTTAGGCTCGGTTAAAGACGATTATGATATAGAAATCATTAATAGTTTAGGTCAAATAGTTTATAAAACAACAACTTCCGATCAAACATTGAAGGTTCAATTATCCGATAAAACTTCCGGACTTTATATCGTCAATATAAAAGGCAGTAAAACAGGAAGTAATAAGTCTATTAAAATTATTAAAAAGTAATAACAACAATTTACCACACAAAAAAAACTCGCAGTAATTGCGAGTTTTTCTTTTATATTTAATCTAAAATTATTTTCCGATAACCTCAGTAATCGGATTTCCGACATTTCCACTTGGGAACTGAATTTTTAATAATGAAGACACTGTAGGTGCAATATCCGTCATGAAATATGGCTTATTACTTTCTCCATGCTGAATTCCCCAACCCATAAAAATTAATGGAATGTGTGCATCGTAAGAATTCCAAACACTATGTGTCGTTCCTGTTTTTGCATAAGGCGGAAGCATAGAATCATGAGAAATTAATTGAATATCTCCACTTCTCTGTCTATTGATTCCGTTAATAATTCTTTGTTTAATAGGCTCCGGAATAGAAGACTGAGCTACTTTCGTTACAGAAACTGCATATAAAACGGTAGGATCTTTTTCTAATTCTTTAACCGTAAAATCTACAACATCATCCAATTCGATCTTGTTATCTTTTAATAATTTTCTATCAAAATAAACCTGATAATTATCAACAGCATTGATTAATTTATCAACCCCGAATTTAGCTTTCAATTTATCATTAATATCTTTTTCCATTCCTTCACCGAAGAAACCTGTTGGAAGTTTATGTTCTTTCAAAAATCCTACAGAATGCGCTCCACCGTGGTCAGCAGAAAGGAAAACCGTATACTCTCCTTTTCCAACTTTCGAATCCAAATAGCTGAAAAACTGAGCCAAATCTTGATCTAATCTTAAATAAACATCTTCCACCTCAATAGAATTGGGTCCGAATTTATGTCCCGCATAATCTGTCGAAGCTAAATTAATCGCTAAAAAGTCAGTAATCGCATCACTTCCTAATTTTTCACCTTCAACAGAAGCTTCAGCCAACTTTAAAGTAAGCGTATTTC
The DNA here is from genome assembly GCF_046535115.1 of Chryseobacterium sp. SIMBA_038. Taxonomy (NCBI): domain Bacteria; kingdom Pseudomonadati; phylum Bacteroidota; class Flavobacteriia; order Flavobacteriales; family Weeksellaceae; genus Chryseobacterium; species Chryseobacterium sp. SIMBA_038. The sequence continues at coordinate 241,305 of NZ_JAWRXH010000003.1, read as the reverse complement.
CGAAAGGTGTATAACGGATGTTATCTTTTCTCTCCTGATAATCTTTTGCTAAATTACTGTAAGGGAAAGTCGGTGTTTTTGCGCTTCCCAAAAGCCCTTCCCAAGAAGAATTATCCGGCGAGCTTTCTGTGTATTGATTGATCGGAAGCAAAGTATTCCAACCATTTGCAACTAATTTTCCCGGTAAATCCTGCGCATTGAAATCTTTCATCCATTTCGGCAGATCATTCATATACCAAGTACTTGTAATGAAATCTCCTGTAGAATCATCAAACCAAAAAGCACCATTCGGAGTATGACCGGCAGGCAAAATCGAAGCACGGTCTTTTAAAGAAACGCCAATCACTTTTCCTTGAAAGTTGGTTGCTAATCTTAATTCGTCCGTCACCGTTGTAGACCAAAGATTTTTTGGAGAATGGCTTCCTACTTTAGCATTGGTAGTTCCGACAGGCTGAACGCTTTCATCTGTTGTACAATATACATTTTTACCTGTTTCTTTATCATTCCAGTCATTTCCTGCAATCCCATGAATCGCCGGAACCGAACCCGTATAAATAGAAGTATGCCCCAAAGCCGTAACCGTAGGGACATAAGGAATATGAACATTATTTAATGAATACCCTGTACCCAATAATCTTTTGAAACCGTCGTTTCCAAACTTGTTGTAAAAACGATACAAATAATCCCAACGCATTTGATCCACCACCAGACCAACAACTAATTTTGGTCTTTCTAATTGAGAATTTTTATTCTTCTGAGCATTAATTGTAATTACGGACAGAAAAGTAGCCGCCGCAATTGAAATTTTCCTAAGCATCTAGTAAATTTTTATTGAGAGCAAATTTACGTGTTTTGAAAGTTTTGGAATGTGAAATTATAATTAATTTTGAAGCTTAGATTTTATTTATATGTAATAAAAACAACTTGCTTATCAACTAAAATCCAATTTATTTTAATGATACAAATCAAAAAACTAGAAAAACTCACCTCCAACCCAACACTCAATTGGGGATTTAATGGTTATGAAACCGATAAAATCTTTGCTGTTTCAAGCATTGAAATTGGGAATACTTTTGAATTTAATATAAGAGAAAAAAATCAACATTATAAGAAAATCTGGGAAACAAATTCCGAGGATATTGATGAACTCAATAAAATTATTGAACAAGGACATTCTTTCGGAGCTTTTGAAAATGACGAATTGATAGGCTGGATTATCTGTGAGTTCAGAGAATGGAATAACAGTCTTTTTATCGAAAATATGTTGGTCAGTGAAAAATTCAGAGGACAAAGTATTGGTAAATTATTCATTAAAAGCATCAACAGAGAAGCTAGAGAACTTCAATGCCGAATCGTAGAACTGGAAACCCAAAACACCAATTATTCCGCCATTAAATTTTATCAGAAAGCAGGCTTTCATTTCACGGGAATTAATACAAAATTATACAATGATTCCTCGGAAACGGCTTTGTTTATGAGCTTTGATGTCATAGTTTAAAAAAACTTTTTTAATAATTATTTTTTATTGATACATAAATATTATCTTTAAAAATTACTTATTATCATGAAAAAGACGGTATTTATTTTATTCTTTTTTCTGTTACAACAATTTATTTTCGCTCAAAAGGAACAATATTATGATTTCATCAAAACATGGAATTTTATTAAATATTACCATCCTGATCTTGCAAGTGGAAAAATTGATGCCGACAGCTTGTTTCTAGTTACAATTAAAAATCTCAGTTCAAAAGATGATTTTAATTCTGTTATTGGAAAATTAACACAAAATTTGAATAAAAACTTCACAATTCCGGCTCCAATTGAAACATCAAAAGATATTTTAACAAAAAATCAGAGTTTCAAATGGTTTCAGAAAAACGGGAAAATAAATTCCGAAAACAAAGCTTTATTGGATATTATTTACAACCATCGATACAATTTTGAACTTTTAAAAGATGGAAAATCAGTGAATGATGAAAAAAAATATCCGTTCCCAAAAAATGAAAATATTCCGTCTGAATATCGTTTGCTGACATTGGCAAAAATCCAGGGAATTGTGGATTATCTTTTTCCACATAAATATATTATGGATAAAGGCTTTGACGAATATTTTAAAAATATTTTAGATGAAAATTCAAAAATAACTTCAAGAAAAGATTTTGAAATGGTATTGGCTAAGCTGGTTTCAAAATTTAAGGACAGTCATGCAATCAGCTTTTACAAACAACTGAATTACAGAAAAGATATTTTCCATGGCATTTATCTTGCGCCATTTGATTTTCAGATTGTTGATGATCATATTTTGGTAACAAAACTTATTTTCCCTGAAATCTGTTCGAAAGCTCAGATTAATGTCGGAGACAGAATTACTTCCGTTAATGGCAAAAGTATTCCTAAAATCATCAGAGAAAAAGGAGAATTATTATCGACTTCCAATAATGAAAAATTGATTTTTCTTCTTTCAAAATATGAAAATAATCTGATCTGGACCGATGATCTTCCACAAAAGACTTTAGAAGTAAAATCAGCAAAAAATAAGAAATTTTCTACAAAAATTGATATGATTGATCCTTCTGGTAAAGAAAAATATGATCTGATTTTTAATTATTTACAAGATAAAATCAAGAAAATAGAAAAACGTGAAATTGTACATAAGGACGTTGCTTATTTTAAAGTTAATGAGACTTTAGGTTTTATAAATAATGTAAATGATGACAAAATGGATGCCGTAATGGATAGTATTCTAAGCAACGCGGCACAAAAAAAAGCCATAGTTTTTGATATGAGAGGATATCCTGATTGGGGCGGGTTCTTTTTTCATTATCTGTATAAATACTTCTCTCCTACCGAAAATTATTTTGGAAAATATTATCAACCGAATTTAAAAAATCTCGGAACTTTTACTTATAAAGATCAGAGCATCACTTATTTTCCTTCAATTCCGGGGAAAACGATTCATAATTACAAAGGAAAAGTTTTCATTCTAGTTAATCCGGACACCCGAAGCGCAAGCGAATGGTATTCGATGAGTTTGCAGAAAATTTTTCCGCAATCGTTGACAATTGGTCAACAAACTTCCGGTGCAGACGGAGATATGGTGAAAGTAAATCTACCGGGCGATTATATCTTAGAATTTACCGGAAACGGAATTTTTTATCCTGATAATTCTCAAACCCAACAAACAGGAATCAGAATGAATGAATTGATTAAATATAAAGATCAGGACATTCTGGAAAACCGCGATCTTGAGTTTGAAAGGGTTTTTGAACTTCTCAAATAATTTCATTTGATATTATCGACAAAAACTATAAAAGATATTCAAAATTTTATTTTGTACTAATCGGTACAATTATATACCTTTGTCTCATCAAAATAAAGAAATGGCAGGCAGACCAAAAATATTCGACGAAAATCAGGCAATTGAAAAAGCGACTGAAGTTTTCAGAAACAAAGGCTACGATACAGCTTCTGCAGACGAATTATTGAATGCCATGGGAATCGGAAAAGGAAGCTTTTATTTGGCTTTCAAAGGTGGAAAACAGGAATTATATCTTCGCTCTATCAAACAGTTTTCAGATAGTTTTCATCAAAAATTATCTGAAGGAATTGCAAATTCTGACAACGAAATAGAATTCATCAAACAATTATTTTTAGGATTAGCCAACGGTTCCGACTGTGATAAAGAACGAGGATGTTATCTGGGAAATGCATTAGTCCAGCTTTCCGAAAAAGATGATGAAATAAAAAAAGTATCAGCAGAAATTTTAAAAAATCTACAACACCTTTTTGCTGAAGTTATCAATAAAGCACAGAAAAATGGACAAATAAAAAGCACTGAAGATCCTGAAATTTTAGCTTGGCATCTTACCAATCTCTGGAACGGAATTCATGTTACAAAACGTATGGAAAATTCAGCCCAAATTCTTACTTCAATCATTGAACTTAATTTAAAATTACTCGATTAAAAATTTTTTCTCATATTTTGTACCAAATAGTACAATATTTAAATTTAATATAAATTAAACAAAAACAAATTATTATGAACATTACAGACAACACAATTTTGATCACTGGCGGAGGTTCAGGAATAGGTTTAGAAATTGCAAAAGCATTAAGTCCGGCAAATAAAATTATCATCGTCGGAAGAAACAAAGAAAAATTAGAAGCTGCGGCAAAAGATTTAGAAAACGTATTCACTATTCAGGCAGATATTACGAATGAAAGTGATGTTAACAGATTATTCGAAGAAGTGAAAACAACTTTCGGAAGTTTGAATATTTTAATTAACAATGCAGGAAATGCTTACGTTTACAATATTGCAAATGATGGAAATGCACATGACAAAGCCGTGGCAGAATTTACAACCAATTATTTCGCGCCAATCAGACTGTCTGAAAAATTCCTTCCATTATTAAAAGAACAAACCGAAGCGGCAATCGTGAATGTTTCTTCAATTGTAGGTTTTGTTCCGGGATCTCATCTTCCAACGTATTCAGATTCGAAAGCAGCACTTCACTCTCACACCAGATTGTTGAGATACGAATTGGCAAAAGATACCAACGTCAAAGTTTTTGAATTGATGCCGCCTTTGGTTGCCACAGATTTCTCAGCAGAAATTGGAGGTAAAGAAAATGGAATTCCAGCTTCTGATGTTGCCAACGATCTTGTAAAAGCACTTCAGGAAAATATTTATGAAGTTCGTGTTGGAGACACAAATTTATTATACAATAATTTCTTTGCAGCTACGGAAGGGGCTTTCGCTACTTTTAATAATTAATAAAAATGATACAGAAAACTCCTGTCGCTTAATTCGGCAAGTTTTAATATATAAATTTCATAGACGAGCTGGCGTAATTTTTTTGCGCTGGCTTTTTTATGGGTTATTTAAAAATTTTTATTGTTTCTAATTAGGAATTGATTCTATATAACTTATCTCTTACGGTTTCCTGTAGAGATTTTTTTTACTTAGAAATAATTTATAAATTTGATGCTAACCACGAAACTGTAATTGATATATGTCAAATCACACTATTTTTTTAGACACAAGTATTTTTGAATCAGAAAATTATTTTGAAGGAAGAAATATCAATTTATTATTACATCTATCACAACAAAATTTAATTGATTTAAAAATTACTGACATTGTTTATAGAGAAATTATCAATAGAATTACTGATCATGCAATAAAAGCTACAAACCTTTTTAAAACACAAAAGTTAAGTTTTGAAAATGATGCAAGGATATTAAGAAATATAAATATACTCGAAGAATATTTTAAGAAAGTCAATTTCAAAAAAATAAAAAATAGTGCAGTTTTAGAAATAAAACAAAGGTTTGAAGATATAATTAAAAATAATTCTATAGAAATAATTGATACTAGTGCTGCAAATTTAAAAGAAATTACAGATGATTATTTTGCAACAAAACCTCCATTTAAAGAAGGTTTAAAAAAAACTGAATTTCCTGATGCAATAAGCATTAATGCAATAAAATCCTGGAGTAATCAAAATTCAAAAGGCTGCTTTTTCATCTCAAATGATAAAGATTTCGAAAATTATGATAGTAATAGTATAAACTGTACATATAACTTATCATCATTATTGGAATTCCTTTATAAAGAAAATAGCGATATTCAATTCGAGGTAATCAATAAAATTTATAATAATGCAAAAACTCAAATAGAAGAGTCAATAAATTCTTTACTATCAGGTGATTTAGAAGCTGCAGCTTATAATTATTTAGATAAGGATTATTGGATGGAAGACTTAGAACTAAATTTTATAGAAATTGATAATTTAGAGATTGTAATAGGTATAATAAATGAAATTGAAGAAACAAACTTCACTTTCGAAATGGAAGTAAGTATATCGTATAGTGTTGATTCTGAGTTTATAGATTTAAGTCATGCAATATATGATAAAGAGGATGGAACTTGGTATGGTGAAGAAAGAGTAACTGATGTAAAAAAGTTTAATTCAAATGTTATTCTTTATCCATATTTTGAATATTATCCTGATAAAACAAATGGAAAGTTTATTGAAATAAGAGATTTTGATATTGTTGATACAGAAGAAATTTAATTTTCAAAATTCTTGCCCCTCACAACAAATAAAGGTTGAGCCTCACAACAAAACCTTAACCCAAAATAAACCCCAACTTTGTACTGTAAAATTTAAACAAAATGGAAAACTTACAGACAAAGAAAACAGTTTTGGTAACAGGAGGTACAGGATTTTTGGGAGTTCATACCGTCCTGCAATTATTGCAACAGGGGTGTGAAGTGAAAACAACTCTTCGTTCATTAGCGAAAAAAGACACTATTTTAAAAGCTTTGCAAGAAGGCGGAATTACAGATTTTTCAAACCTTTCATTTATTGAATCAGACCTTACAAGCGACAACAATTGGGATGAAGCCGTAAAAGGTTGTGATTATGTCCTTCACGTGGCATCGCCCTTTCCTGCTCAGGATCCGAAAGATGAAAACGAACTCATCATTCCTGCAAGAGACGGAGCTTTGCGCGTTTTGAAAGCGTCGCGTGATGCGGGTGTGAAAAGAGTGGTTTTGACCTCATCTTTTGCGGCCGTCGGTTACAGTAAGAATATTGCAGACCATATTTTCACGGAAGAAGACTGGACGGATGCCAATACTGAACTTCCGGCTTACATCAAATCAAAAACCGTCGCCGAAAAATCTGCCTGGGAATTTATCGAAAAAGAAGGCAATGGCTTGGAGTTGACGGTCATTAATCCTGTCGGAATTTTCGGTCCTGTCATCGGTGGAATCACTTCTGCTTCATTGGATATTGCAGTTTCAGGGATTCTAAACGGAACGATGAACCAAACTCCACCTTTCACGATGGGCGTAGTAGATGTGAGAGATGTTGCGGACATTCACATCAAAGCGATGCTTCATCCGAATGCTGCGGGAGAGCGTTTTATCACAACTTCAGACGATGTGATGAGCTTTTATGATGTTGCCGAACTGTTCAAAAAAGAAAGACCACAATACTCTTCTGACATTCAGAATTTGGAACCAATCGGCAAAGAATTCTACAAAGAAATGTCAAACAAAAAAGCAAAAACCATCCTAAACTGCATTCCAAGAAGCCGTGAAAAAGCTCTATTAGCAAGTGCAGATAGTTTAATGACAAATCCGTAAATTTGTAAGACAAGTCATTGTAAAACCAACAGTTAAACTTCGACAAATATAAAACGACATAGGAAGCTGAAGCGTTAAGAAAATTTAAACTTAATCCGTTAAAAAATTTCCATTGTTTGAAGCGCGACAAAAATTTTGAATTCGCGCAAGTTTTGGGGATTTTAGGATTAATTTTAAATTTTTAGCGTAAGTTTCCAAGTCTTGAATTTTTCGTTCTTTTGTTTCAAGACAAAAGGACATAACAAAAAAGAAAAAAATTGAAATTCAATAATCTACATTCCTGTCATTTAGGTCCCGAAATTTCTCCGGAACAGTTTATCCCTGAACATTTCTTTTTGTTTTTACTGAAAGGTTCAATGGTTTCGTACGATGGTTACAGGCATTACAACATGAAACCCGGTGATTACTGTATTGCACGGAAAAATCATTTGGTTCGTTATACAAAATATAAGGAAGACGGGGAGTTTGAAAAGGTAATCATTGCTTTTGATCAAAAATTTTTAAAGAAATTTCTGGAACGTCATCCTTTTCAAGCCGAGCCAACCGACAATAATGATTCTTTTTTATTTATTAATGAAGATAAATTAATTAAGAATTTCATACAATCTCTCGAACCTTATTACAACGGAAGCGAGCAGTTGGATGATACTTTTGTGGATATAAAACGTGAAGAATTGTTGATGATTTTGTTAAAGAACAATCCTGATCTGAAAGATATTTTCTTCAATTTCAATGTTCCGCATAAAATTGATTTGGAGTTGTTTATGAATCATAATTATAAATTCAATATCAGTCTGGAACGTTTTGCTTTTATGACAGGACGAAGTTTATCTACTTTTAAAAGAGAATTTAAAGCAATTTTCAACACCACTCCAGGAAAATGGCTGATGAATAAACGTCTTCAGGAAGCCTATTTCCTTTTGGATAAAGAAAATAAAAAACCGACAGATATTTATGTTGATCTTGGCTTTGAAGATCTCTCCCATTTTTCTTTTACGTTTAAAAAATTGTATGGAATTTCACCTTCGGAACTGAAGCAAAAAAATAAATCATATTAAAATTCAAGTCTCTATCAAAACGATAGAGACTTTTTTTGACTACACAAAAAGTAGATTTGGCTACGCATAGCTTTTGAACAATCCTGAACTTTGTTTCAATAAAAAATCAAACAAAATGAAAATTATCGTAACAGGCTCGTTAGGAAATATCAGCAAACCACTGACAAAAGAATTAGTAAGAAAAGGACATGATGTTACCGTTATCAGCACCAACTCAGAAAGACAATCAGAAATTGAAGCATTGGATGCTAACGCTGCAATCGGTTCTATGGAAGATGTGGATTTTCTAACCAAAACATTTACAGGTGCAGATGTAGTTTATGCCATGGAAGCATTAAATGCAGGCGTTTTCTTTGATCATAACATCGATTTCATCGAAGCTAATACTCAGATCGGGAAAAATTACAAAGAAGCTTTTGAAAAATCGGACGTGAAAAACATTGTTCACCTTAGTAGCATTGGCGCTCACCTTCCAAGCGGAAACGGAATTCTTGCCTTTCATTACAATGTAGAAAAGATTTTAAATGAACTTCCACAAGATGTTTCCATTAAATTTATGCGTCCGGTTGGGTTTTATTATAATATGTATTCTTTCATTCCAACCATTAAATCACAAAACTTAATTATCCAAAATTATGGTGGAGATGAAAAAGAACCTTGGGTTTCGCCTTTAGATATCGCCACTGCCATCGCAGAAGAAATTGAAAAACCATTCGATGGAAGAGAAGTTCGCTACATTGCAAGCGAGGAAATTTCACCAAATGATATTGCAAAAACTTTAGGCGAAGCCATCGGAAATCCTGAACTGAAATGGTTGACCGTTCCTGACGAAGATTTATTGAACGGAATGATCAATGCCGGAATGAATCCAAAAACGGCTAAAGGTTTCGTAGAAATGAATACTGCCAGAGGAAACGGAGTTTTATATGAAGATTATTATAAAAACAGACCTGTTTTAGGAAATGTGAAAGTAAAGGATTTTGCTGAAGATTTTGCTAAAGCATACTTCAAATAAAATTTTCTTTTGTCTTGAAACAAAAGAAACAAAAATTCAAGACTTGGAAACTTCCGCTAAAAATGAATTCTGTTCTCTAAAAATTCTAAAACTTGCGCGAATTTATTATTTGTTCTTCGATTCAACATTTGTCTCGCGCTTCAAACAGTAGAATTTTCTTAACGTTCACAGAATTAATTTTCTTAACGCTCCATTTTCCTATGTCAGATCATCAAGCTAAATTGATAAAATTATTTTCATTAATTTAATACAAAACCTAAATTTATAAAATGAAACAGCCCATCAGACTCAAAACCATCAGTGAATTTCATCAATTTCGTGGACTTCCGAAACCTGAACATCCGCTGATCAGTGTTATAGATTATAGCACGATCAGCCATGATCCTGATATTAAAGAACTGAGCTGGATTTTAGATTTTTATTCGATTTCTATTAAAAGAACTTCTAATGCGAAAATAAAATACGGTCAGCAGGAATATGATTTTGATGAAGGGGTAATGTTTTTCATGGCTCCGGGACAGGTTTTTGGCGTTACTCTTGATCCTGACACAAGTTTACAGGCAAAACATACGGGATGGATTTTACTCATTCATCCCGATTTTTTCTGGAACACTTCTTTAGCCAAAAACATTAAGCAATATGAATATTTTAATTATTCAGTGAAAGAAGCTTTATTTCTTTCAGAAAAGGAAGAAGATGTGGTTAAAAATGTTGTTCAGAATATTCAAAACGAATATCATTCAAATATTGATCAGTTCAGTCAGAATATTATTATTTCACAGATTGAAACATTGTTGAATTATGCTGAACGCTTTTATCAAAGACAATTTATTACACGAAAAATTTCCAATCATAAAATTCTTGATTCATTAGAAAAATTATTATCCGATTATTTTAATAATGAAGATCTGATCACAAAAGGACTTCCTTCTGTACAGTTTGTTGCCGATCAATTGAATGTTTCGGCAAGTTATCTAACCGGATTATTGAAAGTTTTAACCGGACAAAGCACTCAACAGCATATTCACGAAAAATTGATTGAAAAAGCAAAGGAAAAATTATCCACAACTCAATTGTCTGTGAGCGAAATTGCTTATGAATTGGGTTTTGAACATCCTCAGTCTTTCAGTAAATTGTTTAAAAATAAAACGAGTGTTTCGCCGTTGGAGTTTAGGCAGTCTTTTAATTAAGAATTTACATGAACTAAATTTCATTTAGATAAAAACAGTTTAAGATAAAAATAATATCTTAGACCAATGAAATATTTAGAAAAAATTCAAGGATTATTACCTTTAGGCTATTTATATCTAATTGTTCTTGGACTTTTAAAGGAAAGCATTCTTTTTTATCAGTTGGGAATAAATATTTTGAAATATTCCTCTATAACGGACATTCTGATCAGTCCGATTGCTGATATGGCTTCAAGTCCTATTTTGATCATTGTAATAATTTCTGTTGTGCTTTTATTCTTTCTATTTCAGGTAATACTGGTGAAAAACAGCGATAAAAACTGGAGTAAAAAGCTATTAGGAAGCTATAAAATAAATCATGAAGGTGATAAAAAAACGCTTCAAAAATCGATGATTCCGGTATTTGCCATACTTGTAGGTATTGAACTTCTCGCTTTGTTTGTAGGATTGGGGTTGGGTGAAGGCCGAATTATTAAAAAGAGAATTGATACTCAAGATTTAAAATACAATTACAAGATCGTTTCCGAATCCGGTGGCGAACCGACTGACATTTACATGATCGATATCAACAGTTCTTACTATTTTTATGTCGAAAAAGGAGACAGAAACATTAAGATCGCACCTGTTGGAAAAATTAATACCCTTGAAGTCATTAAGAAAAAATAAAACCATGAAAGAAACTAAACCAATAACCGAATACTCTGATGAAGAAATTATCAGCAATGAAAAGAAGATAAAAATTTTAACCATTATGTTGATGGTTTTCCTTATTCTTTTATTTTTAAGTACGATGTTTTTAACATTCAAAAAAGGATTCAGTGCTTTAACAGTTGTTCCGATCGCCCTACTTCCTATTCTGATCATGAATATCAACAACTGGAACAAATTAAAGAAAGAAAAAGCGGATAGAAATTTATAGATAAACACAGAAATTTATTACGAAAATTTAATTTTTGTACTTTCGTTTTTAAGAAAAAATATATTGTGGTGAAAAAAAATCTGTTTTTAATAATTATACTCTTACATCAGTTTTTGTTCGCTCAAAATATTGATTCGCTGAAAAAACAATCACTCCAATATTATGAAATCGGCGATATCCGAAATGCTTTATGCGTTTTGGAAAGCTATCCTGATGACGAAAAAACAAAAAGTGACATCTGGCAATATAAAATGCATCTGAAAAGCATTCTTGCCTATGATTTTACTCAAAAAGCAATTCTCAATCTTGATCACTGCATTGAAACAGTCACCTTCGAAAAAGGGATAATTTTCACGATGGGAATTTACAGTGCTAATGAAAAACGATACATTATCCCTCCTATTTATGACAAAGTTGGAGCTTTAAGCCTCAAAAAAGACCTTATTCTTTTAAGAAAAAACGGAAAATCAGGGATTGCAGATATCAATGGTAAAATTCTTCTCCCTTTAGAATACCACAACATCGGACAGCATATGAGAGATTTCATTGGTGTTATAGGCTTGGATTTCAGGTACAGTCTTTATGATGTTGATCTTAATATATTACTTAAAGACTATTTTGAATTCGTAGATCTAGACCATTCCGACGACTATTTTTTAGCTTATAAAACCAAAGGTGACGTTCGTCTTATTGAGAAAAAAACGATGAAAGTACTTGCTCAGGGCAGTTCAATCGATGCAACTTTGCTCAGTAATTTTGAACCGGGTCTTCAGGAACTATTTTTCAATAGAAGAGCATTGAAAAAATCGAATATTCAACTCATAAAAGTTAAAAATAATTCATCCGTAAAACTTTATGCGCTGTCTAATGAATCGGGTTTACAATATATTAATGAATTTGAAGAAGTTTATTTCGAAAATGGAAACATTGATAAAATCATCAATAATTATGAATCTGCTAAAAAACCTTTAAGTGAATACAAAGAATCAAAGCATTATATCCCTTTTAAAAGAAACGGAAAGATTGGCATTTATTGCGTTGATGACAACAGCGTTTATAAAGAACCGATCTTAGAAAACATTGATGAATTCGGGAACGGAATGGTGAATGGAAAAAAAACGAGTATCCTGTTTGATTATCCTGTTTCCCTTTTTAACTATGGTTCTTCAATTGTTCGAAATAATACTTTAATGTTCGAAAAAGACGGCAAAATGGGTTTAATGAATTACAAAGCCCAGCCCATTCTCGATGCCGAATATGATGAATTTTACAATTGGGATGGAAGAGATGTTTCAGACAAAAGAAATCTACTGTTTCTTCGAAAAGGCTATTTGTGGGGATTCCTTAACCTTAATGCAGGCCTTATACAACGGGCTATTTACGATTTCATTCCTATGGGCGAGCATGAGGAAGATGTCTATTATACCTATAAAGACCGACAACATTTTAAACGAAATGTTTTTGCAGCAGATTCCATGGAAGTGTATAAGCAAGCGGAAAACTTCATTCAAGATAACAGAAAGAATTTTTATCAAGCCAACGATACAGAAAATAAGGCTGAAGTTAAAAAAAAGAAGAAAACCATAACAAGTTTTTTCAAAGATCTTGATATTAACATCATTGAATATGGAAAAACAGGAAGATCAACTTACGCTCTAAAAAAATCGCCCGCATATCCTTTGGAACTCTACAAATTCGTAAAAACAGACAATAAATATGCACTAAAGGTAAGTTATGAATCGAATGGAAAGGAAGACATCAAAGCTTCTTATCCTCCACTTTTTGACTCTATAAAATATCTTAAGGGAAATTATTTTCAGGCTACTTTAAATGGAAAAATGGGTTTGATTGATGAGTACTACCAATGCATTTTGAATTATGAATATGAAGATATTAAATCTTACTATTTTCAGTTTATGGATGATCCTATTTTCAGGGTAAAAAAGGACGGTAAGTATGGTTTGATGAATAAGAATTTCAACTATATTCTGCCTCCGGAGTATGAGGATATACAGGTTTATGAAAATCAAACTTTAAGTGTAACACGGAATGGAAAGAATTATTATCTGTTGATCCAGAGCTTTACTACTCCCAATTTGTTTAATATGTTTGAGCATTCGGAAAGAAAATATGCGTTAAAGCAATATCATCCAAAACTCGGTATTACGACTTTCAGTTACATAGAAAATGGTAAAACAGGACTGGTAGATTATAATGAAAAAGAACTGCTCGCTCCAGTTTATGAAGATGCCCTTTTTGTGACTACATCTAATGATAAGCACTACTCTATCGTAAAAAATAAGAATCAGTATTATTTTTCTGATCAGGCCGGAAAAATTCTTGTATCTGAACCGGTTTCGATTGATAAACGATTTTTGTATCCTGAATCATTCAATGTATATTATCCGTCAGGAATTTTTGAAAAGGCTGTTATTTTAAAATCTGCCAAAACACAGAAGATGGGATTGTATGATTTTGAACTTGGTAAAATGATCATTCCTTTCAAATATGATGATCTGGAAAAAACCAATTCCCGTTCTTATAAAAATGATTTCGCAGAGACTATTATTTATGATAAAAATGATAGTGAAAAGAGAAACTATATTATTACTGTTGTAGATATCCATTCCGGGAAAACTATTTTTGGCCCGGTGAAAAGTTATTTTCATTTCTCAAACGATATTTATTTCAATGGAGGCGGAATCATCTATACGATTGACGGTAAGATCGTTGCAGGGCATAGCGATCCTGGCGTTAAGGAATACTATTAATTGTCTTTTTTATCTATAATTTTATAATAAAAATAAGTTCTTTTTAATTTTTCATTAATAATATAATATCAATTTGATTTTAATAGTAATAAATTAAATAATAACATTTTTTATCACTAATAGTTGATTTAATTAATATTTTAGTTACTTTTATACGAACTAAAATATTAATAATCATTATGAAAAAAACATTCTTGCTTGCTATTGCATGCTTCTTTGTCATGACATCATGCAATAACGAAAGCATTCCCGCTGTTGCTCAGGAAAACCAAACGGCAGAAGCTGTTCAGAATTTTAAACGAGCTGTCATCACTTTTAACAACGCCAAAGATCTTCCAATGTTTGCAGAAAGGCGAGACAAAAAATCTCCATTTCCTGAAATGAGTGAACAAAGAAAAGACATTCTGGTTCCTGCCGCGAAACATCTTATAAAGTCAACAGGGATAAAAGATGAACAAATTGAAAAAGCAACCAACGGCGACAAAGCAAAGATTATTGCATGGGCGATGGAAGTTTTCCAGAACAATTATTCAAATTCTTCTTTATAATCTTTAAGCTTTAACAACAAATCAATATGAAAAATATCTCATTATTCCTTTTATTATTAATCGGAACTTTCGCATACGCTCAGACAGGAAGCATGACAATCTACAATTTTTCTTCACAACCTATTAAGTACAGAATTTTGGGTACTAATGATTATAATTATACAATGGATTGCCATCCTCTCGTTGAAGGCCTTTCAGCAGCAGCATTATCCCCTGCGAGTACAGTAGTCTACTCTCAGTATAACTCGAGCCATCTGCCAATACCTTCTACAGCACCACCTATCAACCAATGGACAGTAGATTCTGATAGTATAGGAATTCCAAGCCAAACCTATAATGTATCAGGAGGAGTTACAATTCCTGCAGCTATTACATCAATTACATCCTGGCAATCTATTGACTTGCAGTTCGGTAATGGAGAACATATATATCTTGGAAGAGATTGTGGATATGTTAGTAGTAATAATGGAGCTTTCAGTGGCAGTACTCCAAGCAACATTCATGCAACATGGAACTATGTAGGTCCTTCTACCAGTGGGAATGTTGTAATCTTCATTAATTAAAATACCTATCCATATTTCACGATAATAAAATTAGATTCTATATTATCACAAACCTAAATTACTAATTACTATGAAAAAAACATTTTTGCTGGCTGTTTCATGCTTTATTGTCATGACGTCATGCAGTACCGAAAACATGCAGACCGTTGCTCAGGAGAACCAGACTGAAGAAGCGGTTAATAATTTCAAACGTGCGATCATTATCGTAAACAATTCTAAAGACCTTCCGGTAACTGATGAAAAACTCAACGCTGAATATCAATCTTTTCAGATGAGTGAGCAGAGAAAAGACCTTCTAATGCCAGCTGCAAAGCATCTCATTAAATCTACAGGAATAAAGGATGAACAAATTGAAAGAACAACTAACGGAGATAAAACAAAGATCATTTTATGGGCGATGGAAATTTTCCAGGATAACTACAAAAAATCTTCTTTATAACCTTTATGTTTAAACAAATCAATATGAAAAAAATCTCATTATTCCTTTTATTATTAATCGGAACTATCGCATACGCCCAAACAGGCACAATGACTATTTATAATTTTTCAGCTTACAGTGTTAGTTACAGATTGGTAGGTTCTCAACTCAATTCTTTTCCAATTGACTGTCAACCGGTTGTTACAGGTTATTCTGCAACATCATTAGCTCCTGCAAGCACTGTGACCTATCCATCGTATAATACTAGTCATCTCCAAAATCCTCCTATCAATCAATGGAATGTAATTTCGGAGGCAGTAGGTATTCCTAGCCAGACGTATAATGTGGCTGGAGGAACAACCATCAACCCGCCAATTACGACTGTAACAGCCTGGCACACTATTGACCTGAATTTTTCCAACGGCGGATTTATAAATCTCGGTGTACATTGTGGAGGTGGCGGTACCGGAATATTTACAGGATCAACCACTGGCCCCATCACAGCAACATGGAATGTACTTGGAAACAATGTTGTAGTATTCATCAACTAAGATAGGTTTTCACATCTAATATCAAGGCAGATTCGTTTTTTGAGTCTGTCTTTTTTTTATGGAAATATTGATTTTTATATTGAAGTCCCTTCAGCTATTTTTATAAGGGGATTTACCTCATTAGGTAAGGGAGTGTTTGGCGTGAGGAAGGGGATTTAATTATTTGACGTTATGGCTTTCCGTAATTTATTCACTTAGCATATTTATATTTTTGAAATATTAAAAATAATACCATGAGTAAAAAAATGAATCTTCTACTTTTAGGCCTGTTTATAATTCCTTTTAGTTGCAATAAAAACAAAAAAGAAATCGATACAACGCCGACTCCTGTTGATAGTTTAGCATTAATATCTAACAATGAAACCACTGAAATACATCACAATACTGAACCTATGAGCGAATCTGTAAATACTAATATTAAAAAAATTGACACAAAAAAAGAAATTCGAGAAAACGATGGAAATTTTAATCAAATGACTCTTTTTGAAGTTAATAAAGATATCAGTTTAGAACAATTAAAGAATTACTGTTCATCCGTAAAACCTAATTACACTGATGGTTATTTTCAAATTCTAGTTTTCTTTAAGGAACCAAATAGTGCAAGATTTCCAGATAATCCTGTAACTGCATTACATAATGATGAAAAGGATTTAAAGAATATAAAAGCTGTTTATACAATTAACAATATGAATGGTTATAGTAAATTAGATTTTTACGAGAATAATAGCTTTGAAAGTTTGGCACAAGTAGTTGGTGTAAATTAAAATAATTAATCATGAAAAAAATTTCACCTATTTTAATCCTGATTTTGGTATCATGTAACGAAAAAAATAATCCTGAACTTGAGTGGCTGAAAAATGGAACTCTTCATAATAAAACAATTACAGATTGGAAAGCAGCATCGGACGAAAATAAATTGGCAACCTGTGCCGATTTTGTAGTAAATCTAAAAGAAGTTGAACATCAAAAATATACATCCATTGATGAAATGAAATATGATGCTACTAATTTAAAAATATGTATTGATGAAGGAACAGCAAATAATAACTATGCTGATAATATGAAAATTAAAGAAATCGCTGTCACTTGTCATATTTTAATGGTATCAACTGAATAAATATCAAAAAATGAAAATAATCTTACAACAATTACATACCCTTTCTTGGACAACTACATTATTTACTTTATTGCAGTAGCAATAATCCTAGTACTTAAGAACCTTTTTAAAAGAAAATAAAAACCACGCCCTTCGGGCGCGGTTTCAATATATAAAGTCTAATCAATTAAAACTTCAAATCACCATTCACTTCTCTTACTGCATTAGCAGCTTCAGCGAATTTCAATTGCTCGTCAGCAGTCAATGTGATGTTAACGATCTTTTCTACACCATTTTTCCCGATGATTGCAGGAACACCTAGGCAGATATCATTTTGACCGTATTCACCTTCAAGCATTAATGAACAAGGAATCATTTTCTTTTGGTCACATGCAATCGCCTGAACCATTACAGAAACAGCTGCACCTGGCGCATACCAAGCAGAAGTTCCTAATAATTTAGTAAGAGTAGCACCTCCAACTTTAGTTTCTTCGATTACATATTTTTGTTGTTCGTCGCTAAGGAATTCAGTTACAGGAACTCCGTTTCTTGTAGCTTTGCTCAATAGAGGAAGCATACCAGTATCACTGTGAGCAGCGATTACCATTCCGTTTACGTCAGAAATTGGAGCTTCTAAAGCTTCAGCCAATCTGTACTGGAATCTTGCAGAATCTAAAGCACCACCCATTCCGATGATCTTGTGCTTAGGAAGACCTGAAGTTTTGTGTACCAAATACGCCATAGTATCCATTGGGTTAGAAACCACAATAATGATTACTTCCGGAGAATGTTTTACCAGGTTTGCAGTTACGTCTTTTACGATTCCTGCGTTGATACCGATCAATTCTTCTCTTGTCATTCCAGGTTTTCTAGGAATCCCTGAAGTGATAACCGCTACATGAGAACCTGCAGTTTTGCTGTAATCTCCTGTTGTTCCGGTAATTTTGGTATCGAATCCGTTAAGAGATGCGGTCTGCATCAAATCCATTGCTTTACCTTCCGCAAATCCTTCTTTAATGTCTACTAAAACTACTTCTGAACAGAAGTCTTTCATTGCGATGTATTCTGCACAACTCGCTCCTACAGCGCCTGCACCTACTACAGTTACTTTCATAATGTATACTTATTTAAATTTATTTGTTGTTTAGTTTCAATTTTTTGACTCCCAAATTTAACAATTCCTGAAAAATTGAGCAATCTTTCAGGAGTTTATATTGAACTTGGTTAAACTTTTTATTTTAACCACAAAAGAAGCAAAAGCTATTATTAAACTGTTTCAAGTTTATCTATTCTGAAAATAGAAGTATACAAAAGAATAAAAAATCAAAGATTTTTAGAACTTATGTGTTCTTATCTACCTTTCATGATGAACTTAAATAACTTATGTGTTAATCTTTTGTGACTTTTGTGGTTAAATTTTCATTAGCTTAAACAAGCTTATTATCTACTAGGTAAATATTTATTTTTTTGGAAAGATCTTAGTTTACGTTCAGTAAAAACGTATATAGTTTTTTAGCGCCTGATAAAACTTCATTATAGTTCTCTTCAGTAACTTCTATATCTAAAACTTCTTTGAAATTCTTCCACATTGCCCCTGTATTTTCCTGATAACATCCGAAGAAATTAAAAGTTACTTTATCAAAACCTTCCGTTTTAGAAAGTTGTTTTGCGATCACATTTCCACCCAAAGTAGAACCTTCAATCACGTACATTGCTCCTAAAGCCTCATAATCGTTGCTGAATTCAAGATCATGAGAAGCATTTTGATTTTCCAATGATAAACTTTGAAGGTCTTTCTCGATAAGAGGAAGTTTTTTTCTTTGATCCAATTGAAGTTTCTCAGAAAATTTATCAGAAAGATTGCTGAATATTTTGTCTTCAGAGTGAAGCAACATCAAATAATTGGTATTGATGATTTTTTTATAATCTTCTAAAGTGAAAGTCTTGTTAAAAATTTTTTCAGAATTAAAAAGTTTCTCTGCTGCATCGTGATATTCTGCAGTGTTTTGTTTAAGATATTCAGATACCATAATAAGGTTTTAAAAGTTTCCCAAATTTAAGGTTTTTTGAACGTTAAAATGAAACTTGTACCATCTTTATTGCTTTCATAATCAACATTTCCTCCAATTCTGTTCATAATCCTGTGAACAATGGAAAGTCCTACTCCATTTCCTTTAAATTTTTTCGCATTATCCATTCTATTGAAAATTTTAAACATCTTGTGTTTATCCTCTTCAGGAATCCCGATTCCGTTATCTGAAATTCTGTAAATAATGTTTTCGCCCTCTTCAAACCCTTCAATCTCAACCCTTGGCTGATCATGTTGTGAAGAATATTTCACAGCATTATTAATGATATTTAAAAATACCTGATGCATCATCGTTTTATCTGCCAACACTTCAGGACAATCTTTAATGATAATCTCACTTCGTGGACTTTCGAAAGTGATCTTAGCATTATCTGAGATCTTTTTAATGGTATTTGCCGGCTGAACTATTTCAAGCTCGATTTCGCTGTGTTTTGCACGGCTCAGTTGTAAGACATCGTGCATCATTTCTGCCATTCCGTCGATTTCTTCGATGATGGAAGTCAGTTTATTTTTATTTTTATCTGTTTTTTCAAAATTAGAAAGAAGCATTTGAGCATTAAGCTTCATAACAGTCAAAGGCGTTCCCAAATCATGAGAAATCGTGTAAGAAAAACTATCAAGTTCTTCATTTACTTTTCTCAGTTGATTATTTAATTCTTTGATTGCATTATATTGTTTATGGGACGTTTCCAGAATTACATCTCGCACAGATTGTATCGCACTGAGGTTTCTAGAACTCCATCTTCTGGAATTTCCTTTAATATTTTCTGTAAAAGTCTGAAAAGAAGTTCTTGGAGAAATAATATGCTTTTCTTCGCCGTTTTGTGAGAAGACACCTATTTGTTTTTCGGGATTTCCAGCCCAGTTGATGTGTTCATCAAATTCTTTTCGGAACCAGATCAACATTTCGTTTTTACTTCTTTCGATAAAATAAATGATGATTCCGGCTGCATTTTCATTTAAACCCAATTCATCTCCATATTCTTTAAGAAAACTTCGATTTACATATAAACTTTCCTGCGTATTTTCATGAGCCCAATTAATGATTTTTCCAATTAAAGAACGTTCAGGCGTTATGCCGTCCGTTACAATATCTTCATCAGAAACGATGACCAAACCATCAGCTTCGGGCAGTTCTCTGATCTCTCCTTTATTTTCAATTAAGGAATCAAATAAAGTATTATGCTTTAAAAAATCTGATTTCAAATAAGCCGATTTTTCATTCAGTCCAATACGATATTCAAGTTCTTTTTTAGATTTAAAAGATGAATAGGCATTCGAAGCCAAAGCCGTGAAAATTCCCGCCTGCACCCTATCTTCAAGGTCAATATGCTTCGCCTCTGAGTTTTGACACGTCACCAAACCCCAAAGTTTATCATCAATAATAATAGAAACACTGAAACTTGAAGATGCTCCCGAATTCTTGATATATTGCCCATGAATAGGCGACATACCGCGTGAACCTGTAAAAGTAAGATCAATAGTCTTATGAGTTTTACTGAGAAGAGGAACCGTTTCAGAATGTACATTACTGAAAATTCTCTTTCTTTTTTTCATGTACAATTCCCTCGCCTGTCTCGGAATATCCGATTCGGGATAATGAAGACCTAAATAACTTTCTATATCTTTATTTCTGCGTTCTGCAATTACTTTTCCGGAACCGTCTGCCATGAATTTATACACCATCATTCGGTCATAGTTCACGATTTTTGAAAGAGTGCTTAAAAGCTGCTCCCAAATTTCCTGTGCATTATCGATAATATAAAAGTTATCATATTTATTCGAAATACGTTTGTTCGGATTTGCTAAAACCTCTTCAAATTCAAGAAAAATATGATTTTTACTTCTAAAAACTGAAAAATGATACTCCGATACCCCAATAATGATTTTATCAAAATACGTTTCGTTTTCTCTTCTTGTGAATTTATGTAATGAATGATAAATGTCAGAATCCATAATACTTTTAAAGCTTTCAGGAAAATCTGTAATCTTTTTGCCAAAAAGAAATTCAACATTCTCAATATTGAAAATGTTGGAAATATTCTGGCTAAAAAAAGTAATGGAATGAGATTCTACATCAATGCCAATCAGATACCCAAAACTTTGTATGTACCCAGGAATATGAATGGGTTCTTCATGACAATCTACAAAATTCATATAATTCTTTAATCTATCAAATATAACGAAATTTTTAAAGCAATATTACGATGTGGTATCAAATGTTTAAAACGTTAAAGCATCGTTAATGCGGAGGATAACTTATGTAAAACACCTTTAAATCAGCACAAAAACATTTCCATTATTCATTTTTAAAAGGCCTTTTTACTAATAATATACTAAAAATAGAGCTAATAATTATTCTAAATTCACCGTAACTGATTATTCACATGAATTTTGTATTATAGTTTGAAAGTTTTATGTTAATTAAACAAAAATTATTAAATTTATATCACCAAATAAAGAATACATTTAAAAATCATTGAATATTTAATCATAAATCAAGATTAATTTTCACTTAAATTAAAACATATTATATGAAAAACTTCCCTTTTAGCACCTCTCAAAAAGAGTTCTGATTAGTAAACTTCAGATTCTTAGCTTAAAAAATAACACTACTCACTAAACACAAATTCTATGACTTTTTTTTCAACAAAAAAAATGAGTCTCCTGCTTTGTTTTATGCTGTTTTATTTTTCAGCAAATGCTCAGGTTCCGGACTCTCTGCACGCCAAACAAGAAACGGAAGACAATGTAAAATATCCTGTTCTTCAGATAAAAGGTCTGTTTCAAGCAAGATATCTGGTCGGAATGAAAAATGATGTGGACGTAAACGGATTTCATCACAGTGACGGCTCGGGAACCAACAATAATTTCATGGTGAAATACATGAGGGTTCAGGTTCGGGCACAAATCAGCAAACGGACGGAGGTTGTCGCTTTGGCCAATTTAGCCGACTTCAAAAATGATCCCAAAAGCAGAGTTCTCGAAAATGCTTATTTAAAATACACTTTCAATCCGAAATTAGCCTTTACAGTCGGGCAATTCAGACCTTGGTTTGGTATTGAAGAAACTTATCCTATCGACATTATTAAATCACTGGACTGGTCAAATCAATACACAGAATTCGGGAAATTAGGCTGGACGAGCTTCCAAATCGGAATTTCAGCAACAGGACAACTTGAATTAGGTAAAATCCCTTTTCAATACGCCATTTCTGTAGTGAATGGAAACGGGAAAAATCAAGTCAATGACAACGATGACGGGAAACAATATTCAAGTCGATTAGTTTTTGGTTTGGCTAAAAAATATAATTTAAATCTAGGCTTAAATGGAGGTATCGGTGAGGTTTTCGGAAAGAAAATTTATGCTGTTGGAATTGATTTAAATTCATTAGTCAATTTTGATTCAAAATGGAGCTTAGATATGCAGCTGGAAGCCAAACAGGGAACCAATCATCCTTTATATTTTGCCGTTGCACCGGAACTCAGACCCGACAACCCCGATGAATACTTGATTCGCGGAGCTTACTTTCTCCCGAATTTGCGATATGAAATCAATCATAGAAATTTAAGTGCTTTCGAATTGTCTTGTCGTTATGAGTATTTGGACACGAATTTCAGATTAAATTCAAATCCAAGACAGACAATAACTCCAATGTTCGGGTTGGAATTTTTGAAAAACTATGGCGCCAGAATTCAGTTGGGTGTACAGTTCGACCGTTACAAACACAGCATTGCAAACACCTCACAATACAACAATAATCTATTCATTGTTCAGGTACAGAGTAGATTCTAATTATTAAAACTAACTATTATGAAAGAAATAAATATCAAAGCCATAGCAATCACCTTTGCTGTTGCCCTTATCATATGGTTTATTCCTGCTCCGAAAGGCGTCGCGGAAAATGCGTGGCATTTATTTGCCATTTTTGCAGCCACAATTTTAGGAATTATCTTAAAAGCGGCTCCAATGGGAACGATGTGTATGATGGCTATCGGATTTACAGCGCTTACTCAAGTTGTAGCTCCGGGAGATGCAGGAAAATCAATCACAAAAGCACTTTCAGGCTTCGGAGACAAAGTAATATGGCTAATTGGGATTTCATTCTTTATCGCCAGAGGTTTTATTAAAACAGGATTGGGAAACAGAATTGCCTTTTTATTCATCAGAATTTTCGGGAAAAGTTCTTTAGGACTGGCTTACGGATTAGGGTTGGCAGATGTTTGCTTGGCTCCAGCAATTCCGAGCAATACCGCAAGAGGTGGTGGAATTATTTATCCGATTATGAAATCAATGGCTATAAGTTTTGATTCCGTTCCTGAAAAACCTGAAACACATAGAAAACTCGGTTCATTTTTAACATTAAACAGTTATTACATGAATTTAATTTCATCTTCCATGTTTTTAACAGGAACGGCAAGTAACCCGATGTGTCAGAAATTTGCAGCCAATTTAGGAATTAATATTACCTGGATGTCTTGGGCTGCTGCCGGTTTCGTTCCAGGATTAGTCGCTTTTTTTGTAGTTCCATTAGTTTTATACAAACTATATCCGCCTGAATTAAAGAAAACAGGTGACGCACCAAAAATGGCGGCTCAAAAATTAAAAGAGATGGGACCTATTTCTAAAAATGAGTGGTTGATGTTGTTAGCATTCTTCATTTTATTAGGTCTTTGGATTTTCGGTGGAGCACTATCAATTGATGCAACAACAACAGCTTTCATTGGATTAACCTTACTTTTATTAACATCAGTTTTAACCTGGGAAGATGTAAAATCTGAAAAAGGCGCTTGGGATACCATCGTTTGGTTTGCCGTTCTGGTGATGATGGCGAGTTCACTCAACGAATTGGGATTTATTGGATGGTTTAGTGATTTAATTAAGGTTAAAATCGGACATATGACATGGACGGTTGCTTTCCCTGTAATTATTTTGGTGTATTTTTTCAGTCATTACATTTTCGCGAGTGCTACGGCTCATGTTGCAGCAATGTACGCAGCTTTGCTCGGAGTTGGTGTTGCAGTAGGAATTCCTCCAATGTTATTAGCCATGATGCTTGGATTTTTAGGATCAATTTACGGTGTATTAACGCATTATGGACACGGTCCGGCACCCGTATTTTTCGGAAGTGGATATGTCGACTTGAAAGCTTGGTGGCTTCGCGGTTTGGAAATCGGAATTGTCCTACTGATTATTTACATGGGAGTCGGCGGACTTTGGATGAAAGTGCTAGGATATTATTAAAAGCGGGAAGATGGAAGGTTGAAGTTTATGAAAAATGAAGTTAAGAAGTTAAGAAGTTAATATGTGCTAATAAATCCTCCAGCTTCCAACTTCCATCTCCCAAACTTTAAAACTGCTATCGATTTTTCATATTTAAGTTTAATTCATCCTCGGAATTGTAATTTTTGAAGGATTATTTTCATCATACATAATCTCGATTTTGCCTTGTCTGGGAACAGAAGCTAAATCCAGAAGATTGACTATTTTTTTGAAAACCGTAATATGTTCTTTACCCTTAAAATCTTTAAAACTCACCTGAACCATAATCTGAGGTTGATCATTTACCGTTAAACCCGTTTGACTTACACTGATAATTTCGGCCTCGGCATTTCTACCGGCAAAAAGAATTTTCTCTTCTTTTGTTTTCTTAAAAAACTTCCCGACGATCATTTGATAAACCAAAATGGTTAGCAAAAACATTACTCCACTGAAAATAATCGGATGCATGAAAGTCAGAAACCGCCAACCAAAATCAAAGGATTCCGTGGTGTAGAAATAGTAGTACAGCCCAATAACATAGGCGATCATAAAAACCACAAATAAAATTCTCAAGATCATTCCGACAGGATTAAATTTGGTCTGTTGGCCACTTAAAATAAAATAAGGTTCTTCGGATATATTCGGATTCAGTAAAACTTTAACTGTTTTTCCTGCATCAAATCTTTTTTCCTGAGGTTTAATATCATGAAAAAGTAGCTCATGTTCAATCAAAACATTCCTCAAATTTTGGAAAGAAAGTTTGATCTGGATGGCATTGATATTCGATTTAGCATTATATTTTATCAATTGATAATCAATAATTTTCGCTTCTCTCGGTGTGCCGTTTTTGAGAATATTATTGATCGTATTTTTAGCTTTAAAAGTTTTTACGAAAAGATTATTGATGAAAAATATAATCACGTACAACCATACTAAAACAGAAAAACCAAGATAAATATAGCTGACAATCAGCGAATTTCTTGGTTCTAAAAGCGTTTCCGAAGTTGCCATATAAATGAAAATCGGAAACGGTATGCAGAAAAACAACATATAAAGTGCCCAGAAAATGATCATGAACTTCATAACGAATATTTTGTGATTGGTTATAAAGTTATCATTTTATTAATTAACCGGGCAATTTTATAGTTTAAACTTCTTTATCGAAATATAACATATAATATTTCCCTTTTTCATCTTCTCCTGTAGCCAATTTCTGACGATCTCCGTGGATGTAAATGTGGAAATTTTTATCTAATTTAATGATACTCTTGAAATGTCTTTGCGTCTTTTTAACAGCCGCTTCACTAATCGGGAATTCTTCCGCAATATTGATCTGCATATCCTGCTCGTAATCTGTTTTAAAATTATTAAAACTCTCGATCACATGCTCATCACCTAAAACTTCAGCAGCAAATTCGTCTAACTTAAATTCTTCTTTTTCTTTAAAGAAATTGATTGATTTATTTAAGAAATCTGCCTGATCTGCTTTAGAAACTTCAAATTCCTGAGGAAGTTGTTTGGTGATATAATCTTTGTACACCATTAACGCTTCTTGTGTATGAAAATATTCATCATCACGCTGTTTTACCTTTAAGAAATCCTCAAACCAGTAATACATATCTCCGTTTTTGTTATTGTCAACTACAGAAAGTACATATCCGGTTTCTTTATGATTATTGTAAATCAATGCTGCTTTATCGATTTTTGACAAACCAATTCCCAGATCTTTTTCAATTTCAAAACTTTCGCCCTGAGGTGCTATTTTTAAGAATGGTTCTCTTTTTTCTGTTTTAAAAATTCCGATTTTATCTACTTTTTCATCACCTTCTCTATCATCTTCAAAATAAACGATGAATAGTTCACCACCCATAACTCTTGGGTTTTCAGCAGCTTCAAAAAGGTGTTTGGCAATATTTTCGGCTTCCCAAAGAAACTTGGCTTTATCATCAAAAATTTCAGATACAGAACTGAAAACAGGATTATTCACCAAATAAGTATCACTGTAAAAATTGAATGTTTCCTCAGATTTGAAAGACCCTAAAAAGTAATCTTCAAGCGATTCTGCCATTCCTTCTTCCAACTGCAATTCTTCCTGAGAAAGTATTAAAGACTCTCCGTTGATTTTATTTCCTACTCTGTGTACTACTATTTTTGAAAACATTTTTTTTGATCTTTTTTGAAGGCACAAATATAGTTTTAAACTTCAAAGGCAACAAGAAACAAATAAATCTATTTTGAGGTTTGGATAAAATTATAGTAATTTAGTTTTGAATCAAAATCAATTAAAAACAACTTCGATGAAAAATTTATTAGCAACATTTTTATTGATCTTTTCCTTTACTTGTCTATACTCACAAACGACTAACATTTATATTGTAAGACACGCGGAAAAGGATATTTCTGATGTAAACAACAAAAATCCCAACCTCAGCGAAATTGGAAAACAAAGAGCCAAAAAACTATTGACAGAATTAAAAAAAGTAAAATTCGCGGCTGCCTATTCCACTCCTTTTAATAGAACTCAGCAAACTTTGCAGCCTATCGCAGAATTTAATAAAATTGAAATCACCAATTACAATCCTGCTGATAATAAAAAACTTATTGAAGAAATTCTCAGTAAATATTCCGGTAAAAATGTAATTATCGCGGGACATTCTAATACAATTCTCAATATTCTGGAAGCTTTTGGAGCTAAAAAGCCATTTGAAACTGTTTCTGAAGAGGATTACTCTAACCTTTTTCACATCATTATTAAAAAGAATAAAGTAAAGCTTAAGTCATCGAAATATTGATTTAATAGTGTTTTTTTAACGCAAAGCCCGCAGAGATTTTTTTGATTACTAACTGTTTTTAAGTTCGCAAAGGCGTTCTACTCAGCAAAGTTCTCAAAGCTTTTGAAATTAATTCTTCTTAAGCTAATTAAAAATTTAGACACAAAAGTTATTATTGAGCTATTTAAAGTTGAGCTATTTTGAAAACAGAAGCTTGCAAAAGAACAAAATCAAAGATTTTTTAAAAACTTATGTGTTCTTGTTTGCAATTCATAATCAGCTTAAATTAAACTTGTTAATCTTTTGTGTCTTTTGTGGTTAGAATAAAACTCGATCAATCTGAATCCTTAAGAAAACCTTGAGGATTTTTTCATGCCATTTCATTCTGATAAAAACCTTATCATTTTGACAGGCTTTTTTGCTTTAAAATTTTAATTAAAAACAAACAACTAATTGATTTTAAACCATTTAAATTAAATTAATATTAAAAGGAATACAATTTGGCATTTAGTCTTCAAAACATACAAAATGGACTTAAAGACATTAAACAGATTGGACACCTTAAGAAGATTAAAAAGCAAAGGCCCAAAAACGCCAAAATGGTTAAAGCCTTATCATGTTATATTGATCGCTTTATTGGTCGTCTTTATTTCCGGTGTTTTCATTAAAATTTTAGATCAAAATCAATAGTAATATGAATTATTTACAAGCTGCTCAGGAAATTACAGATGTGGTTCCCGACATTCAAAATGAATTGGAAAACAATAAAACTCAGAATTCTGACAGTGTTATCCAGACTTTTACGGATCGTATTAAAAACATGATCCGCCAAAACGACAGAAATCTTTTATTTAAGAGCTTACAAAAGATGGATGAGATTTACAAAAACGGCGATGTAAAACTGAGAAATGCTGTAGAAAACACTTTCATTTATTCTCTAGACAATTTTACCACATTTTGCAACGAGGAATATAGAAAAGCCATTTTTACTCATATTTCTCAGGACTTGCAGAAAATTTATTCAAAACAAATTTATAAACATGGAATGTAAAATTTTCATTACATATTTCACCCATTTTATTACAAAAAAGTTAAAATTATGAAGACAAAAATCAGAAAAGAATTCGACTGGAAACAATGGAAAAAGTCCAATTCTAGGCATAATATGGAAATATTGGCAACTCATATTGCTATCATAATAGGTGTATTTGTTTTTGCTTCCTGCTTATAAGTTTGGTACGGTTTTCGCGGCAATAGAAGTATTCGAAAAATATTAATTATGATGAATGTGCAAATGCAAACTATTAACCAAAAAATGGCTGTAGAGTATTTAAAATTTTTCTATCCACCAATCAGAAGTGAGATCACTCAATTATCAAAACAAAATAATTTCGCCGGGGTTATGCAGGCGACTATCAATTATCTGAAAGATCTTTTATTAGAGTCTAAGATTAACATCATTGGACATCATATTAAATTGATGGAATTCATTTACGAAAAAGGAAATTCTTATGTAAAAGATATGATTGAAAACCTTTTTGTAAGATCTTTTGAGAGCTTTAAAAAACACACTAAAATCCAATATTGGAACGATCTTTACAATTATATGCCTGTAAAATTTCAGGAAATATATGTAGAACAACAAAAGAAAGACGAAATATTCTTTGGTAAATAAAAATTAGATTAAGCTCCCTGAACGTTTTGTTTGGGGAGTTTTTTTATATTTATGGCATGAAAATAAAAATTGCTTTTCTTCTCATCTTTCAGCTATATTTCGTAAATGCTCAGATCTCTCAAAAAGTAAAAGCATTAGCAAAACCTTTAGATACAATCGACTATGCAGAATCTTCACATGTAGAAATTGATGGTGAGTCAAGTATTATTTATGGTTATTTCAAAGAAATATCTAAAGCAGCCAAGAATGATGAGCTCTATTTCTTTGCTAAAAATGGCAGTAATTCGTTAAGATTATATTCGAGTCTAGAGCTTTTTAAAAGAAATGATAAAAGGTTTTTGGAAATTTATAAATTCTATTCTGATAATCCACTTATTATGAAATACAAAATGGGTTGTGTAGGTAATAAGGAAAATATTTCAACTTACTTGAAAAATGAAATCTATATGGCAACCGAAATTGTTTCGATGAGAGACACTTCATTAAAAATGAAAAAGGATAAGTTTATTCAAGTTCAGTTGCAAAGTATTAAAGAAGAAGGTTATGATAAACTCACTCAAAAAAACTTAGAATTTTATTTAAAAGAAACAGATAAAATTGATAAAAGTAGCAATTAGGATCATCCTATTTATAACAAAAAATGCCTCTAAAAATTTACACTTTTAGAGGCATTTCAATTTTTAGAATTTATTATTGAGCTTTTTTCACAAACACACTTTGAATTGTCTGAAGCTCTTCTTTATTCAATTTAGAAGATTTTTCCAACTTAGCTAAAAAGGAATTAACCTCTTCTGGTGTTGCCGGTGAACCTAAATTATCACCTTTTTCATCAAAAGAATCTGCCAACACTTTTCCTTTCGGATCCAGTACAAGCCAAAAAGGAAGTCCTGCATTTTCGCCTTTATATTTGTTCATTGTTTCCTGTCCGCCAGGATTTTCAAGGCTTTTCTTTTCGCCTCTTTCCTGAACGTCAAGATATGCAGTTACAAAACTTTTATCGAAGAGTGGTTTTGTTTCAGGAAGGTTCATATTTTTCTCCATCATTTTGCACCACTTACACCACGATGCATGGAAAACCAAAAGAACGTTTTTATTTTTAGCTTTTGCTTCTGTAAGAGCTTTGTTTAATACAACGTCTGCTTTTTCCTGAGCAAAATTTAACTGAAATAACAATAAACCAACAATTAAAATTATTTTATTACACTTCATCTGAACTTTATTTTTTGATTAAAACTATACGAATTTAGGTATTTTTCCTTTAATTCTGGACACAAAAAATCCCCTCGCTTACGCTCGGGGATTTTATATTTATAGATATTTCATCATTTATTTAGCATCCGTCTTTGCGAGGGCTACGTTGGAAAATTACTTTACTATCCCGTTCTACATATCCGACTGGTATTATTGGGTATGCATACTTAGGTGCATGCATTAGGCTATGGCTTTTTATAATTATTTTGTCGTTAACTTTTAAGCTATGCAATTGCTCAAGTTGAGACTTTTCCGGCTGAAATATTGCAATGTAATCGTCATCATTAATCCTGACCATCACTCCGAAACCTAATCTTGAGCCTGACGGAAGAGAAAGAGAGGTTATAACTCCCTCCATATTTGTATACCCTTTAATATTCTTCCATATTTTAGCTTCAGCGTCCTGTACTTTTTTACCTGCGGGAGACACTTCCCATTTTTTGTACATTATACCGGCAGGAGTAGCCTCCCATTTTTTCTTTTCGGCTTTAATTTCAGTAGCAGAGAGAGTCTTGGGAATTGGTTTTTTAGAAGTTTCATTTTTAATTTCACAATTAGCGAATACCAGTCCGCTTACCACAATGAGTAGTAAGATCGGCGCATAAATAACTTTTTTCATGTTTCTTGTAGATTTAATTAATAACATTATTTTATAATCCTTTTAAAGTTTATGCATCAAAATTACTCTACTATTTTTCTGTTGATGAGCTTAAAATTGTAAATAAAAATGTAAACTTTGTAAATAATAACTTGACACTATGTTTAATAGCAGAAATCTCCTTTCAGGAAAACGCAAATACCTGTTCGGATTCATACTTTTCTCATTTATCTGTGTAATCTATGCAGCTTTCAGCAGTGAGGATAGTGACGATTTTGACTTTGCCAGAAGAGAAGTTTTGCTCCGTAAAATCGGACATGAGATACTTCTACAGTCGGGTGATCGTACATCAAGAGTACTCCCTGTGAAAAAAATTGCAAAAAATGAATATCTGATCAGCTTTGAGAATAAAATTACTTTTCAACCAGACTCTTTAGTGAATACTACTCAACGTTTGTTAGCCAAAGACCCGTTCGCAAGTGATTATGTTGTTAATGTACTTAACTGTACCAACTCCAGTGTAGCTTATGGATACGCTATATCTAAAAATAAACAAGATGATATTGTATCCTGCAGAGGAAGAAAGCAGCCCGTCGCCTGTTATATGATCAACATTAAATTCAAACCTACAGGAATAAATACAGTAAAAAATGGATATCTTCTGGGCGGCCTGTCATTTTTAGCATTTGTTGGTTTTATTTTTTTCAGATCTGTTAAGCCCAAGAAAACTTTACCTGAAAGTCAGCATACAGATATGCTAACTTTGGGCTCAGTGTTGTTCGATGCGAAGAACCGTAAGCTAATAAAAAATGAAAATACAATAGAATTGACTGGAACTGAAACGCGTCTGTTACTCATTTTCGCATTATCTCCTAACGAAACTATAGAGAGAACCAGATTACAAAAAGAGATATGGGAAGATGAAGGTGTTATTGTAGGGCGTAGTCTAGATATGTTCATATCAAAACTTAGAAAAAAACTGGAATTTGATCCGAATATCAAAATTGTTGTTATACGCGGAAAAGGATATAAGCTTGAAATTAGCGCTTAGAAATACAAGGAATATTTATTTAAGTATTTTACTTTAATTCCGGATACAAAAAAATCCCCTCGCTTTCGCTCGGGGATTTTATATTCAATCAGTCTGTAACTGCTTATTTTACTTCTTCGAAGTCTGCATCTTGTACATCTTCTGCACCATTTGCATTACCTCCAGGGTTTTGAGCTCCTGCTCCTTCTGCCTGTTGTCCTGCTGCATACATTTCTTCTGAAGCTGCCATCCAAGCTGCATCTAAAACTTCAGTTTTAGCTTTCACATCATCACCGTTTTTAGCTTCGAAAGCTATTTTCAATTCTGCGTGAGCTGCTTCGATTGCCGCTTTTTTGTCAGCTGATAATTTATCACCAAACTCTTTCAATTGCTTTTCAGTCTGGAAGATCAATCCGTCAGCTTTGTTGAAAATTTCAACTTCTTCTTTTCTCTTCGCATCAGATGCAGAGTTTTCCTGAGCTTCTTTTTTCATTCTTTCGATTTCTTCGTCAGAAAGACCTGAAGATGCTTGGATTTTGATAGACTGCTCTTTACCTGTACCTTTATCTTTAGCAGAAACGCTAAGGATACCATTTGCATCAATATCGAAAGTTACTTCGATCTGAGGAACTCCTCTTTGTGCTGGTGGAATATCAGTAAGGTCAAATCTACCGATCTCTTTGTTATCGTTGAACATTGGTCTTTCACCTTGTCCTACTCTGATGCTTACAGCCGGCTGGTTGTCAGAAGCTGTAGAGAAAACTTCAGATTTTTTAGTTGGGATCGTAGTGTTTGATTCAATTAATTTAGTGAATACAGAACCCATTGTTTCGATACCTAAAGAAAGTGGAGTAACGTCAAGAAGCAATACATCTGTTACGTCTCCTGTAAGAACTCCTCCTTGGATTGCAGCACCAATTGCTACTACTTCGTCAGGGTTTACTCCTTTAGATGGTTTTTTACCGAAGAATTTTTCAACTTCTTCCTGAATGATAGGGATTCTTGTAGAACCTCCAACCAAGATTACCTCATCGATATCAGAGATAGAAAGACCTGCATCAGAAAGCGCTTTTTTACAAGGCTCCATAGATCTTCTTACTAAGTCTGCAGCTAACTGCTCGAATTTAGCTTTAGTTAAAGTCTTCACTAAGTGTTTAGGACCTGTAGCTGTAGCCGTGATATATGGTAAGTTGATTTCAGTTTGTGGAGAAGAAGATAATTCAATTTTAGCTTTTTCAGCAGCTTCTTTTAATCTCTGTAGTGCGATTGCATCAGATTTTAATTCAACTCCTTCTTCAGCTTTGAACTCGTCTGCCATCCAGTTGATAATTACATCATCAAAGTCATCACCTCCTAAGTGTGTATCACCGTTTGTAGACAATACTTCGAAAACTCCGTCTCCTAAATCCAGAATAGAAACGTCGAAAGTACCACCTCCAAGGTCATAAACAGCGATCTTCTGATCTTTGTGAGCTTTATCCATACCGTAAGCCAATGCAGCTGCAGTAGGTTCGTTGATAATTCTTTCTACTGTAAGACCAGCGATTTCTCCTGCTTCTTTAGTAGCCTGTCTTTGTGCATCATTAAAGTAAGCCGGAACAGTGATTACCGCTCTTGTTACTTCTTGTCCAAGATAATCTTCAGCAGTTTTCTTCATTTTCTGAAGCGTCATTGCAGAAATTTCCTGTGGAGTATATTCTCTATCGTCAATTTTAACTTTTACAGTGTCATTCGGACCTTTTACAACTTCGTAAGGTACTCTTGAAATTTCACTTGCATCATCTTTAAAATGAGTTCCAATAAATCTTTTGATAGAATATACTGTCTTTTTTGGATTCGTTACAGCCTGTCTTTTTGCAGGATCTCCTACTTTTCTTTCACCATCTTCTGTAAATGCTACAATAGAAGGAGTCGTTCTTTTACCTTCTGCATTAGGAATAACAACAGCATCTTTACCTTCCATTACTGCAACGCAAGAGTTGGTTGTTCCTAAGTCAATTCCAATTATTTTACTCATAATATTTATATTTTTTCTAATTTTAATTATTAATTACAATCTCTATTTCTCAATATCTGTACCATATAGTTTTTTGTGACAAATTGACATATTAAAAAATTAAACCCCGAAATAATCGAGGTTTTAATATAAATAATTGGAAATTTTTTCACTTATTTCTTAATAAATTTCAGAGACTTAACGAACTGTTTGTCACTATAGGTTCTTACATAATAAACTCCGGATGCAAAATCTTTGACATCAATTTTGTCAGTTTCATTTTTAATAAAAGCTTTTTTCAATAATCTTCCTTCTGAATTAAATATCTCTACTTCATTAATTTTAACCATAGGTGAAGCTATAGAAATGTATTCTGTTGTCGGACTGGGAAAAATATTGATTGAAGTAGCTTTTTCACTTTCACTTGTACCTAAAACAGCAGAAGAACATCCATTGGCATTGAGTAAACTGGCACGCGGGCCTGCCATTGTATTACTTGTAATTGTTTTCTGATCATTACTAAACATAGCCATTGCGGCATCATCTACATAATCCATAAAATTCATAAACATAGCGCCATTTGCAGAGGGTGTGCATGTTAATTGATTATCTGGAAATGTAGGCGAATCATAATACGGTCCGTCAGTAGCAGGAGTATCAGCACAAAAATCATCATTATCAGGAGTTCCACAAGCACTTCCGTTAAGTCCCCAAATATGTTCCAGTCCAAAATAATGTCCGATTTCGTGAGTCGCCGTTCTTCCTTTATTAAAAGGCGAGGAAACCGTTCCAGTTGTTCCAAAAAATTGATAACCAATGGCAAGACCATCAAGTTCAGATCCCGCGGCATCCGGTAAATATGCCCAACCCAAATATCCGGGAGGTAAATCACCTATCCAGATATTTAAATATTTCGTAGGATCCCAGGCCAAAGCACCCGAAGCATCATAATAGTATCCTTCAAAATCAAAATTTGAAGCTACAGATTTCCTTTCAATACCGGTTGTTTGGTTTCCGTTGGGATCTTTTGTTGCCATACAGAAAGCCAATTCCAGATCTGCAGCCATTGGTTTGAATGCATTCGGAACTACGGTATTAAAGTCTGAGTTCATCTTTCTGAAATCATTATTTAAAACTGCAATTTGAGATGCAATTTGAGCGTCAGAAATATTCTGCGTCGCATTCTTATATAATACATGCACAACCACAGGAATAGTAATGACAGTTTGAGGAGATTTCGCCGTATTATTTTTCTTAATAAGAAAGTTACGAAGATCTGTTTTTCTTTCTAAAGCCTGAGGATTTTTTTGAAAAAACTCTTTCATCTTCTGATCTGTTGCACATCCTCTTTGTGCATAGATGTTAGTTATAAATAAACCGATGATTAATAATAAATACTTTTTCATAAATAATTTTTTGTGGTTATAATTTATCTTTATAACTATAGTCGGAATCGTTTCAGAATCCTTACAGAAAATTATCTTTTCTTTTGTTCTTTATTTAAAACATTAAAAATTAATCAAAGTTTAACCTAGAAAAATAGTTGAAAAGCATATGAATTATTATTTTTGATAAATTATAAACTAGAGAATGTCATTACACTTTAATCCGAGAGATATCACATGGCTTGCCTTCAACGAAAGAGTTTTGCAGGAAGCGATGGACGAAAATGTACCTTTACATCTGAGAATCCGTTTTCTTGGGATTTTTTCCAATAATTTAGATGAATTTTTCAGAGTGCGGGTTGCCGGATTAAAGCGCGCCATGGATTTTAAGGAAAAAGTAATCGCTGAGTCTTTTTATCAGCCACCTTCTAAAATCCTTCAAAATATTAATGAAATTGTTATTAAACATCAGCAGAATTTCGATAAGACCTGGAAAAAAATTCAGACCGAAATGGCTGATCAAAAGGTTTTCATTAAAAATTCAAAAAATCTAACGGCCAGACAAAAAGAGTTTGTAAGAACATATTTCGATGAAGTTGTGGAAGCTAATGTTATTCCTATTTTACTTCACGAAAACACGCCAATGCCTTATATGAGGGATAAAAGTCTTTATTTGGGTGTTGCGATGAGAAAAAAAGACTGGCAATATTCCAGTAATTATGCGATTATTGAAATTCCGTCGCGTTTTGTGGGAAGATTTGTGTTGCTTCCGACAGAAGATCCAGAGGAAAAAAATGTAATGTTGCTGGAAGATGTCATTACATTCAATTTACCGCATATTTTCTCTTATTTCGGATATGATGAATTTGCTGCAAATGCTTTCAAAGTAACAAAAGATGCCGAAATGGATCTTGATAACGACATCAGAACCAATTTCGCAGAAAAGATAGAAAAAGGAATTAAAAACAGAAGAAAAGGAAAGCCGACAAGGTTTGTTTTCGATAAAGATATGGATAAAGCGTTGTTGGAATTGCTTATCCGTAAACTGAATTTAACCAAGAAAGACAGCATTATTCCGGGAGGAAAAATTCATAATTTCAAGCATTTCATGGATTTCCCTGATGTTTTTGAATCTTATGCAAGACCTGCAGAAAGAACTTCTTTTGAACATCAAGCTTTTGAACATGGCGAAAGAGTAACGGACGTTATTCTTGCAAAAGATGTACTTCTTACCTTCCCTTACCATAAATATACTCCTGTCATTGATCTTCTTCGTGAGGCCGCAATGGATCCTGATGTAAAATCAATTCAAATCACAGCGTACCGTTTGGCGAGCAGTTCAAAAATCATTAATGCTTTGATTTATGCTGCAAGAAACGGTAAAGATGTTACCGTAATGCTTGAACTTCAGGCAAGATTCGACGAAGAATCCAATTTAAAATGGAAAGAAATGCTGGAACCGGAAGGAATTACTGTTTTAGTGGGAATTCCGGATAAAAAAGTTCACGCTAAGCTTTGTATCATTAAGAAAAGAGCACAAAACAAAACCCTTCAATACGGTTTTGTAAGCACAGGAAATTTTAACGAAAAAACGGCCAGAATTTACGGAGATCATTTATTAATGACCTCGGATCGTCATGTGATGGCGGATATTAATAAAATTTTCAACGTATTAAAGAAACCGAAAGAAGATTATTTACCTGTTTTAAAGACTTGTAAAAATTTATTGGTTTGTCCACAGTTTATGCGTGAAAAGATTGTTCATCACATAGACAAAGAGATCGAGGAAGCAAAAGCAGGAAGAAGAGCAGAAATGATCATTAAAGCCAATTCGGTGAGCGACCGTGCTTTAATTACAAAACTATACGAGGCTTCTATTGCCGGTGTTGTCATAAAAATCATTGTAAGAGGTATTTACTGTGCTGTGAATCAGAAAGATTTCAAAGAAAAGATAAAAGCCATCAGTATTGTGGATGAATATTTGGAACACGCCAGAGTAATGTATTTCTACAACAAAGGTGCGGAAGATATGTATATTTCCTCAGCAGACTGGATGACCAGAAACCTAGACTACAGAATTGAAGCCGCAGCCAAGATCACCGACAAAGATCTGAAGAAAGAATTAAAAGAAATTCTAGACATTCAGTTGAGAGATAACGTAAAAGCTCGTATTTTAGACAAAAAATTGAGCAACGAATACATCAGCAATGGAAAAGAAGAATGCCGTTCTCAGATAGAGACTTATAAATATTTAAAAGCTAAAACAAGCAAAAAATGAAGATCGCAGCTATAGACATTGGTAGTAACGCAGCCCGACTTTTAATTAATGAAGTAAAAATCAACAACAATAAGCCTGAATTCATCAAGCTTAATCTTCTGAGAATCCCTCTGAGATTAGGAATGGATGTTTTTACATTGGGAAAGATCGGTGAAGAAAGAGAAAAAATGGTAATCGATTCCATGAAAATTTTCAGTGACTTAATGAAAATCTATAAAGTTGAACATTACAGAGCTTGTGCTACGAGCGCAATGCGTGATGCAACCAACGGTCAGGAAATCATTAAACATGTAAAAAAAGCTTCCGGAATTGAAATCGAGATCATTTCAGGAGACGAAGAAGCAACCCTGATTTATGAAAACCATGTGGCAGAAGGCTTAGACAAAGAATTCGCCTATCTTTATATTGACGTTGGCGGTGGTTCTACCGAGCTTACCTTTTACGAAAACGGTAAAATGGTCTATGAAAAATCTTTCAATATCGGAACAATCCGTTTATTGAACAATCTTGTTACTTTCGATAATTGGAAGGAGATGAAAGAAGAGATCAACAATAATATTTCAAGCAAAAAACCTATTGTTGCCATCGGTTCGGGCGGAAACATCAACAAAGTTTTCTCCATGAGCAAAACCAAGGACGGAAAAGCGATGACTCTTTCTCATCTTAAAAAGGTGTACAAAGAATTTAACGAACTTTCTGTGGAAGAAAGAATGACAAAACACAACCTCAGAGAAGACAGAGCCGATGTTGTGGCGCATGCTTTGAAGATTTTTAATAATGTCATGACATGGTCTGATATCAATAGAATTTTTGTTCCGAAAATCTCTGTTGCAGATGGACTTATTCATAATATTTACAGTCAATTACATGATAAAAAATAATTGTAAGTTTACAATATAATAGTAAAACCAGTCATTTTTGGCTGGTTTTTTATTGTGGATAGGCAAGAATTGTAATTATTCATTACCAATTACTCATTACTTATATTCTTGGGAGCTATTTCCCGCTCTCCGCACTCGCTATTTTGTTGTGTTTCGGCGCGGCGGCTTTGCCGCCGCGCCGAAACACAACAAAAATGAGCTCAAACAAATGCTGCGATTGGGGCTAGGGATTTAGTCATCATTGGAAATATTCAGCAAAAAACCGGTGGCTTCGAGAACCTCAGCCTCCAGTTTTATCGAACTTTGGCGACCATTCGATAAGTCTTCAAATCAGTATTTCATCAGATAATTTTCTCTATTGATAACTGAAATGAAGTTCTCAACTGGTGGCTGAGGCTCTCGAAGCCACCACAATAAAAAATAATTTCAACAATAACCTATTTTTTGTAATTTACTTAAAGTAAAAACAAATCCGGAAACGTCATTACTTTATAACATAAAAAAATGAGCTCAATCAAAATAATTCTGACAGGTGCAACCGGAATGGTAGGCGAAGGCGTTTTACTGGAATGTCTTGAAAATCCAAACATTTCTGAGGTTCTAAGTGTAAGCAGAAAACCATCCGGAAAAACACACGCGAAACTAAAAGAATATTTAGTTCCCGACTTCCTTGGAATTGATGTAAACGATGAAAATTTAAAAGGTTACGATGCCTGTTTTTTCTGCGCCGGAATCAGCAGTGTTGGGATGAACGAAGAGGATTATACTAAAATTACATACGACACGACTTTACATTTTGCCAAAGTTCTTTTAAATCTGAATCCGGAAATGGTTTTTAACTATGTTTCAGGAGCTCATACTGACAAAACAGAAAGCGGAAAATTGATGTGGGCGAGAGTAAAAGGAAAAACAGAAAACGATTTGAAGAAATTAGGTTTCAAAGATGCTTATAATTTTCGTCCCGGATTTATGAAACCTGTTGACGGACAAGTAAATGTAAAATGGTTTTTCAAACCTGTGATATGGCTCTTCCCTATTCTTCTGCCTTCAAAATCGTTAACATTACATGAAGTCGGAAGAGCAATGATTAATACTGTGCAGAAAGGATATTCTACATCAATTTTAGAAATTCAGGACATTAAAAATTTAGCAAAATGAGAGCAATGATAAAAAGAATCATCTTCGTTATTTTCATACTACTGATTATCACAGCAATTTCAGGATTTTTGTATACACAAAAACATCAGTCCGGAAAAGTATCAACTTTAAAAAGTAAAGATTATAACGAAAAAGCTACAAGATAAATTTCAGAAACAGTTTCTGTCATTATTAATTATATCTTACTGTTTTAAAATTAATATTTAGTTTTCATTACGAATTATTAATCATTTCTTAAGATTCTATTAAAACCTTTACAGACTAGAAAGTTCATTTTTGCATAAATCTAATTTAAGTAAAAATGGTTAACAATTACCTTTTAAAAGGGTCTGTCATTGCCGCATTCTTTCTTCAGGGCGGACTTTTCGGGCAGACACTTATTCACTATTGGAATTTCAATAACAATGCTTCAGCAGCTGCTATTACCACTCCGACTTCCACGTTGGTGAGCGGTTCTCTTACCGCAGTAACGAGTGGAACAACAGAAGTAGATTTCGCAGGAGGAACCGGACAAAACTTCAGTACAGAAAACCTGAATGCCAGAAATGGCGATGCACCGGGAACCCATTTAAGATATAATTTCCCAATTAACGGAAACCTACAATTCAACCTTCCGACTACAGGATATAACAATGTGGTGGTGAAATTCACGACAAGAAGATCAGGATCGGGAGCAGGAACTCAGACTTGGTCTTATTCAACAAACGGAACGACTTTCCTACCTTATCAGACCGTTTCTCCTCAGGATGCCAATCCACAATTAATTACTTTCGATTTTTCTGCAATTTCAGGCGTTGCAAATAATCCGAATTTTAAATTAAAAGTGGAATTCTCAGCAGGTACAGGAGGAACTGTTGGAAACAACCGTTTTGATAACTTTACGGTAGACGCAGCTGCAACAGGCGGTGCAGACACTACTCCACCCACGGTAGCTTATCTTCCGACAAACAGCACAAATAATGCCTCTACGACTGTAAATCCTACGATTTCTTTTAATGAAAATGTAAGATTAACAGACAATTCCGCGATCAACGATTCTAATGCACAAAATCTTGTAGATTTCCGTCTTGGAAGTTCTACAGGTACACAAGTTCCCTTTACAACAACATTCAGCAACAACAAAATCACAGTAATCCCGACTGCAGGTTTAGTTCCAAATCAAACTTATTATTTGGCTTTAAAACCAAATATGGTAGAAGATACCAGCGATAATGCGGTAACGACAACAACGGCAACTACTTTCACAACAGCCGGAACTTCTATTTCTTTAGATAAAAACTTCATTAAAGTCAATGAAAATGCGGGAAGTTTGGCATTTAAGATTAATGTTAACAATCCATCTACTTCAACGGTGAATTTGGTGGTAAAACCTGCACCTTTCAGTACGGCAAACAGTAGTGATTTTACTTTAACAAATCAGACAATTAATATTACTCCGTCAACAACGAGTTATACCGTAAATATTCCGATTATTGATGATACATTGGAAGAGCAAAGCGCTGAGTATTTCGTTGTAAGTCTTGAAAATCCTGTTGGGGCAACGATTTCTGGTGATAATAATGCTACCGTTTATATTATTGATAATGATAAGCAAGCTCCGGTTCCTTCTCAGCAGATTCAATTAAATTATATTGGAAGTTTTGACCCTTCTGGAAACAGTACAAGTTCTACGGAAATTGTAGTTCATGATGCTACCTCACAAAAATTATTCACAATCAGTTCTCTGACTGATGTTTTTGATATTATTGATTTCAGCAATCCTACCACTCCGGTTGTTACTAAAACCGTGAACATGGCTTCTTTCGGAGGAATTACAAGCATCGCTGTGAAAAATGGAATTATTGCCGTTTCTTCTCCTAACGCAAATCCTCAATTAAATGGTTCTGTTGTTTTCTTTGATATTAATGGAAACTTCATGAAACAGGTTACGGTTGGCGCTTTACCGGACATGATCACCTTCACTCCGGACGGAACCAAAGTTATCACAGCTAACGAAGGTGAGCCAAACGATGCTTACACGGTAGATCCGGAAGGAACTATAAGTATTATTGATATTTCTGGAGGTGTTGGAAATCTTACTCAAACTAATGTTTCAACCCTAAATTTCAATGCATTTGATTCTCAACTTGCAGCTTTAACCGCAACAGGATTAAGAAAAGTAAGAACCAATAACACACTTTCTCAAGACCTAGAACCTGAATATGTTACGGTAAGTGCTGACAGTCAAAAAGCTTGGGTTACGCTTCAGGAAAACAATGCTGTTGCGGAAATTAATTTAGCCACAAAAACCATTACAAGTATTTGGGGATTAGGCAAAAAAGATATGAGCTTACCTGGAAACGGTTTTGATGCTTCTGATAATAATAGTGAGATTTTAATTGCCAACTGGCCAGTAAAAACATACTACACTCCGGATGCCGTTCAAAACTTTAAAATCGGAAGTACCAATTATATCGTAACAGCAAATGAAGGAGACGAAAAAGACCTTTCTGGTTTCAGTGAAAGAACGACCGTTGGAGCGGCTGCTTACACTTTAGATCCAACCATTTTCCCGAATGCTGATATTTTAAAAGCTTCTCATAATTTAGGAAGATTCAGAGTTTCAAATGCAACAGGAAATACGGACGGAGATGCAGAATTTGAAGAAATTTCTGCGTTGGGTGCGCGTTCATTCTCTATTTTCAATGCAGATACAAAACAGATCGTTTATGATAGTGGTGATAAATTTGAAAGATATATTGCAGCTAATCATCCATTAATTTTTAATGCTGATAATGAAGCAAACGGTGCAAAAAACAGAAGCCGTGCAAAAGGCCCTGAACCGGAAGGTGTAGCGTTGGGAACAATCAACGGACAAACTTACGCGTTCATTACTCTGGAAAGAACAGGTGGCGTGATGGTTTACAACATTACAGATCCTAATAACCCTACATTTACTGATTATAAACATTCCCGTTCTACTTCGGCTTACGGAGGCGACAATGGCCCGGAAGGAATCACTTATATCGCTCCTCAAAACACAACGACAGGAAAAGGTTATGTGATTATTGCCAATGAGATCAGTGGAACTTTATCTATGTATGAAGTGGCAAATTCTGCAACGTTAGGAACAGGAGAAATAAAAACTGAAAATTCCACGTTCAATATATTCCCGAATCCTGTGGCAAAAGGAAATACGCTGTACTTCAACAGAGCGCAAGGATACGAATTGTATGATATGTCCGGCAAGTTAATCGGAAAAGAGAAAAATGCTTTAACAATAGATACATCAAAACTTTCTACAGGAGTTTACTTGGTAAAAACTTCAGAAGGTCAGGTGAAAAGAGTCATTGTAAAGTAGATATATTATTTAGTTGATTGCAAAAGGCTTCGGAATTATTTTCCGGAGCTTTTTTGTTGGCAGGAAATTGATTAGTTTTAGATTTTTATTATTTTAAATGAAAACACAACTAGAAGATATTATTCAACAAGTTTATAAAAAGGAAAAACGAAATCTTTTTACTTTCCTCACAGGCGCAGGAATCTCTTCCGACAGTGGAATCCCAACATATCGGGGAACAGATGGTATTTGGGTGAAAGGAACCCAGTTTCACAAACCGGAAGAGTTTGGAACATTCAAATATTTTAAGGAACATCCTGAAGAAGTTCTGCAATATTCTTTATTCAGAAAAAAGATGTTTGAAGATGTTGAACCCAACCAAAGTCATTTTGAATTGGCTGAAATCGAAAATATTTTGCAAGACAGATTCCATTTATTAACTCAAAACATTGACAATCTACATCGTCGCGCGGGAACTCAAAGAATTTATGAAGTTC
This sequence comes from Chryseobacterium sp. SIMBA_038, assembly GCF_046535115.1. Lineage (NCBI taxonomy): Bacteria > Pseudomonadati > Bacteroidota > Flavobacteriia > Flavobacteriales > Weeksellaceae > Chryseobacterium > Chryseobacterium sp. SIMBA_038. The sequence goes on along the minus strand of NZ_JAWRXH010000003.1, from coordinate 197,827 downwards.
ATGGAAATAACAGAGAGCTTAAATGTTCAAACGGATGCAAGGAAATTATAAATCTTCCAGAAGAAATCAAAGGCAAAAATATTGACGAAGATCTAACTCAAAGAGATATCGAGCTTTTGACCTGCAAAATTTGTGGACACTGGATGCGTCCTAATATCCTTTGGTTCGATGAATATTATGATGAAAAGGCTCATAAGAAATTCAGTTCTTTAAAGGTTGCCAAAAACAGTGGAGTTCTTTTTATCGTTGGAACTTCTGGGGCAACAAGTCTCCCAATTGCCATTGCTGAAACGGCTTTGAAATATGGAGCTACAATTGTAGATATTAATACCGAAGACAATAACTTCACAGAACTAATTAAGGATAAAAAGAACAAATTGATTATCAGAGAAAAATCAACTGACGTTTTGAAAGTGATTAAAGAGATTATTAAAAAAGTTATAGTCGAATAAATATGTATAAAAACCTATTTTTTTTAATTTCAACAATGACGCTTATAAGCTGTCATAATGAAGATAAATTTGAATTAAATCAAAACATCAATGAATTTGATGATATAATAGAAGCTGTAATAAACAATGATAGTCTAAAGGTTTTTAAAAATAATAAAGAAAATAATGTCGTTATTGAATATTTAGAAAAACAAAAAATTTCGGATTCTAAAGAATATAAAATCGATGGCATAATTCAAGTAACCCCTCCAAATGATCTTTCTATTGGAGATTTATTTAATCTTTGGCAAGTTGATGCAAAAGGGTTTGATAAAAAAGATTCACTTTATTTACTTTCTCAAAATACCAATCCTGATTCATTAAAAATTTCAGGAAAATTACTCTCAAAAATTGAACATTTACCGCATCAACAAACTTTACAAGAGTGGAAAAAAGATAATTATTTAAAATATTTCACCTTTTGTATACCTATTATTTCTAAAGATAAATCAAAAGCCTATGTAGAATCCGGTTACCATTGTGGAGGTTTATGCGGAAGCGGAAGAGCTTATTTCTTAGAAAAAATAAATAAAAAATGGAAGGTTGTAAAGAAATGGGGAACTTGGATAAGTTAAAATAAAAAAGACAGGCTTCAAAAAAACCTGTCTTTAAAAATATCATTTTATTTTAATTAAGCTTGTGGAAGATCCCCTTTCGGAGCATCATTTCCAGAAGTCATATCATCAAAATTCTTCTTCTCTTTTTTCTCAACAACTGTTATAATCTCTTTTTGAACTTCTTCCGGCTTTCCTTTAAGGTATTCCGGTAAATTCAGTCCGGCCATATTAAATAAGTCATTCAAAGGAGGTACAGATTTCATCATTCCTGAAACAAAATTAGAGGTAGAAATCCCACCGTCTTGTCCGTTTCCGCTGTCCCAAACTGTAATTTTATCTATCTTAATATTCTTAACCGCTTCAACCTGAGTTTTAACCAATTCAGGAAGTTTTTCAATTAACAATAACTGGAATGCACTGTTTGTATCACCACCCGCAGCTTGTATTATTTTGTCATAACCTTCTGCCTGTTTTGTCAGGATTTCGTAAAGACCTTTTGCTTCAGCTTCCATTTTAGCGAAGATAGCGTCTGCTTCTCCTTTTGCCTGAACTCTTATTTTCTCGGCTTCTGCTTGAGCATCGATGATCGCTTTATGTTTTGCAATCTCTGCATGAACGACAATATTCGCCTGTTGCGTAGAACGTTCTCTTTCAGCTCTGGCTGTTTCTGCTTTTTGTTCGGCAAGATAAGATTCTTCCAATGATCTTGCAGCCTGGACTTTCTCGGCAGCCGTTGCAATTCTTAATGCTTCTGCTTCTTTTTCTCTTCTTTCTGCATCGGAGTTGGCGATGGTAATTTTTGCTTCGTTTTCCCCTTTTACAGCAATTGAGTTGGCTAATGAAGTCGCAATTCTGGCTTCTTTTGCCGCTTCCGCTTTACCGATGGATTCATCTTTCATTGCAGAAGCAATACTGATCTCTTTATCTTTTTGAGTGATTGCAATTTTTACATCTCTGTGTCTTTGCGTTTCAGCGATCTGAGTATCTTTTTCTCTGTCAGCAATCGCTTTTCCGGTTTCCCCGATCTTCGTTTGTTCAGCAACACTGATGATGGCTTCATTGATCGCTTTTGCAGCAGCTTCTTTTCCTAAAGCTTCTATATATCCAGATTCGTCTCTGATATCCGTAACGTTTACGTTAATTAGTTTTAAACCAATTTTCTTTAATTCAGTATCAACATTTTTAGAAATATTATCTAAAAATTTATCTCTATCAGAGTTGATCTCTTCAATAGTCATCGTTGCGATAACCAAACGAAGCTGCCCGAAAAGGATATCTTTAGAAAGTTCCTGAATCTGCTCCTGAGCCAATCCTAATAATCTTTCCGCTGCATTTCCCATAGAATCCGGTTCTGTAGAGATTGCGATGGTGAATCGACAAGGTACGTCCACACGGATATTCTGTCTGGATAATGCATTGGTAAGGTTGGCTTCAATTGAGATCGGTTTCAGATCTAAATAAGCATAATCCTGAATCACAGGCCATACAAAAGCACCACCTCCGTGAATACATTTTGCAGAGCTGCCTCCTGTTTTACCATAAATAACTAAAATTTTATCTGAAGGACATCTTTTGTACCTTGAAATAAGGGCTAAAAACGTGACGAATAGTACAAATACGATTACTACTATCAGAATAAGTGTTCCGGGTATTGCCATAAATAAAGAATAAGTATGTTATAATAAATTAAATTTTTGCAACAACAAGTGTTTCATCATAAATATAAATCACTCTCACAGAATGACTGGACGGAATATTTTCCTCAGCTTCGGTCATCGCCTGAAGCTCGTGATTTGTTCCGTTTAAAGAAATCTGAATCTTCCCTTTTCCGCCCATTTTGGCAGGGATGGTAAGATAAACCTCTCCTACTTTTCCGATCAGATTTTCAACCTTAAAAGTATTGTCTTCCGTAAGTTTTAATATTTGAAGAATTAAAAAGAAAAATAAAACCACAAAACCGATTCCTATTATCACTGAAATAATAATCAAAAAAGTTTTGCTTTCTATAGAATTATAAAATGCGACACCACCCCAACCAAAACCTAACAGGAAATTGACCAGATTTCTCAATGAAAATAACTGAAAAGGGGTATCGTGGTGAAGATTTCCATCAAAATCAGTACTGAAGTCACCACCATGATGACCGCCGATAAAAGTAAGAACAGTTTGAAATAAAAAGAATAAACTGGCACCTAAGGCGATATACCAAAATCCTTGGTGAAGAGAATCCAGATGTTGAAGAAATTCAAACATAATTTGTGTGTTTTCTCAAATATAATTAAAAAAAGTGAGATTTTAAAATGGAAACACCAAAAAGATTAAGACTAATACCTCTTTATTCACAGGAGCTATTCGTGTATATATCATAATTTTAAAAACATAAATTTTGGTAACTTCGCGGTTTTAAAATAACTATGAAAAACATTTTTACTACCGTAGCAGTAATCGCTGCTTTATATACCAATATCAATGCGCAGACAATCAATTTAGACAACTCTTTTGGAAGCGGAGGAATCGTTTCACTACCGTTATTTGGTGAAGCAGATGATCTACAAATTTCATTAAGTTCAGATAATAAAATTTTCGCGTACGGAAAAGATATTGCTTCATCAGGTTCTATCAATCCTAATAAGATTTATAAACTAAACCTTGACGGAAGTTTAAATACCAATTTTGGCACTGGCGGAATAGTAACTCTTCCAAACTATGTAAGTGATTTTAATATCATTCCACAAGGAAATGACAAAATCCTTATCACCTTTCAAAAAACAACCAACGATCCTTCTTCTGAAACAAGTATTTTAAGATATAATCTTAATGGTATTTTAGATACAGCTTTTGGAAATAATGGAGAATTTAAAGCTCCTTACGACGGAACCAATGGTTTTAGATATAACAACACTGTCGTTCTTTCTGATAATTCTATTATTCTGGCAACGGGAAATAAATTAATAAAATTATCTTCGAATGGATCTATCGATACCTCTTATGGAAACAATGGAATGATTGATAAAATCAACAGTGGAAATATTCAATTATCAAATTCAAACATACTCGATTTTTATGATACTAAAATTGATAAAATCAGTACAACCGGAACTCCTGTTAATACATTTGGAACCAACGGAACTTTCACTTATCCGGATTCAGGAAATTATTTTTCGAAACAATCTTCAGATAATAATATCTCGACGTTAGATTTAGATAACAATACTTTCTACAATATCAATGCTAATGGAAATACTTCAAATATGATTTCATTGACGGATGATAATAACACGCTTGATTACTACAGTAATTTTAATTTTGCAGGAAATAAAGTCTATTTTGTAGGCACAGCATCTACAGACTCTCCATTCATTATAAGCTATGATAACGCGGGGAATATCATTCCTTTAAACTCTCAAAATTCTTATAAAGAAACTTCTTTCACAGCAGGAAATTACACTTCGATTGTAGCAAAAGATAACGCCATTTACGTAGGAGGTGACAAAAAAGATCTTTCAACAAATAAATGGTATTATGTAGTGGCAAAGTACAACGTATCAACACCTACTTTATCAACCAATGAAATTCAACCTGAAAACTTCATTTCGTTTGAAAATCCGGCTAAATCAAATTTAATTTACACTACCAAAGAGAAAATAAGAAAAATTGAAATCTATTCTGCAGATGGCAAATTATTAAAAACAGTAACTGAGAATAATGTCAATATTTCCGATATAATAAAAGGTATTTATATTGTGAAAACTGAGTTTCATAATGGAAAAACTATCACAAAGAAGCTGATCAAAAATTAAATAAAAAAAAGACAGGCCTAAAAAACCTGTCTTTAAAAATATTTCAATTTTATTTTTTTACTCTACGTTAATTACTTTTTCAATTTCCGGAGCGTGTTGTTTAATAGTAGTTTCAACACCCAATTTAAGGGTTGAAAAGTTTAGAGAACAACCGGAACAATTTCCTAAAAGTTTTACATAAACCGAGTTATCTTTCACATCAATAAGCTCAATGTCTCCTCCATCTTTATTCAAAAACGGACGAATACTTTCTAAAGCCTCCATTACTCTTGTTACAGTATCTTCGTGTGCTATCTTTGTTTCCATATTTTTTTCTTCAGTTCAATTCGGTTTTTCAAATGTATTGAAAATAATTATTATTTTGCTTTCGGAGAACATCCAGCCATTGTGGAGATTTTCACCGCTTCAGTTGGAGGAAGGTGTTTGTTTCTTTCAACAAGACTTTCTACCATTTTACGTGCAGTTTCTGTGTAGATTTCTGCAATTTTAGAATTTTCCTGCAAAGCAGCCGGTCTTCCGACATCTCCTGCTTCTCTGATGCTTTGGATCAAAGGAATCTCTCCCAATACAGGAATTCCAAGATCATCGGCCAAATATTGCGCTCCCTGGTTTCCAAAGATATAATATTTATTGTCTGGTAATTCTTCCGGTGTAAAATACGCCATATTTTCGACTAATCCAAGAACCGGAATATTAATACTTTCCATATTAAACATCGCAATCCCTTTTCTAACGTCTGCTAAAGCTACGTGCTGAGGTGTACTTACGATCACCGCACCTGTCACAGGAACTTCCTGAATGATTGATAAGTGAATATCACCCGTTCCCGGAGGAAGATCGATCAATAAAAAGTCTAATTCTCCCCAAGCTGCATCTCTGATCATTTGGTTTAATGCTTTTGAAGCCATTGGGCCTCTCCAAACCACCGCCTGATTTGCTCCTGAGAAATATCCTATTGAAAGCATTTTCACGCCATAATTTTCGATAGGTTTCATTAAGCTTTTTCCGTTAACATCTATAGAAATCGGTTTTTGACCTTCTGTATCAAACATTGTAGGAACAGACGGTCCATAAATATCAGCATCTAAGATTCCGACTTTAAAACCCATTTTTGCTAAAGTAACCGCAAGGTTTGCTGCCACTGTAGACTTACCAACACCTCCTTTTCCGGAAGCTATGGCGATAATATTTTGAATTCCAGGAATTTGTTTTCCTTTGATCTGACTTTGCTGAATTTCGGTAGGTTCGGGAGAAACGATCTTTAATTTTAAATTAATTTCTTCTCCAAACTCACTGGCAAAAGCCTGCTTCATAGCAGCTTCCAATTTCTTTTTTTCGTGCATTGCAGGCGAATGAGCCGTCATGTCGATATAGACATCATTACCCATAACCTGAAAATTAGTCACTAAGTCATCTACTTCTATCTCTTTAAGGAAATCCTGTACCTTTTCTTTCGTCAACATATACATATAAATTGTTTACAAATTTACGGAATTTTTAGCTATTTAGAATAAGTAAACGTAATCATAGATAAATTCTTTTGTGAAACCAAATTTTGTGGTAATTTAGGGCGATTTTAATTTTTACATGATGAAAAAAATATTAATTATTCTTTTAGGAATTATTGCCCATAATTTGTTTTCTCAAAATTATTCGCAATATGTAAATCCTTTTATTGGAACAGGGGGTCACGGACACACATTTCCGGGTGCTATTGTTCCATTCGGAATGGTACAGCTTTCACCCGATACAAGAGTGGACGGAAGCTGGGACGGTTGCAGCGGATATCATTATTCAGACTCTGTAATTTATGGTTTTTCTCACACGCATCTTAATGGAACCGGTGTTTCTGATTACGGAGACATTATGCTGATGCCTACAATGGGAAATCCAAGCTTGGATAACAAGGAATATTCTTCAAAATTTTCGCATAAAAACGAAAAAGCTTCGGCAGGATTTTATTCCGTTAAATTAGATAAAAATAATATTGATGTTCGACTGACAACTACAAAAAGAGTCGGTTATCACGAATATACTTTCAACAATGCAGGAAATGCAAACATTATTTTAGACCTCAACCACAGAGACAAATTGCTTGAAGGTGAGGTTAAAATAATTGACGATAAAACAATCGAAGTTTTCCGTAGAAGTGAAGCTTGGGCAACTAACCAATACATTTATGCAAGAATTGAGTTTTCAAAACCAGTAAAAATTTCAAAAAAATTAGTGAATGGTAAAGATGAAAATAACCTATTCACAGGAACAAAATTGGCATTAGCATTTTCAACCCAAGTTAAAAAAGGAGAAAAAATTAATGTAAAAGTGGCGATTTCTCCTACAGGTTATGAAGGTGCAGGAAAAAATATGTTAGCTGAAGGTAAGTCTAATGATTTTGAAGCCATCAAAAAACAAGCTGCTGCTGATTGGGACAAAGAATTATCTAAAATTGAAGTAAAATCTTCCGATAAAGATAAACTGGCGGTTTTCTACACGGCAATGTACCATGTTTTCACACAACCAAACATTAATATGGATGTTGATGGGAAATACAGAGGCCGTGACAACAAGTTCTACACAGCTAAAGACTTCGGTTATTACTCGGTTTTCTCGCTGTGGGATACTTTCAGGGGAGCGCATCCTTTAATGTCTTTAATTGACAGAAAAAGAACGTCAGATTTCATCAATACTTTCATCAAACAATACGAACAGGGCGGAAAATTGCCGGTTTGGGAACTAGCTTCCAATGAAACGGAATGTATGATCGGTTATCACTCGGTTTCTGTAATTGCAGACGCAATGGCAAAAGGAATTACAGGTTTTGATTATGAAAAAGCATTTCAGGCTTCTAAAAATTCTGCAATGCTGGATATTTTTGGTTTAAATGCTTACAAACAAAATAATTACATCGCTATTGATGACGAACATGAAAGTGTTTCTAAAACTGTAGAATATGCTTACGACGATTGGTGTATTGCTCAGATGGCTAAAATTTTAGGCAAAAAAGAAGATTACCAATATTTCATGAAGCGTTCTCAAAACTGGAAAAATTTGTACAATCCAAAGAACGGATTTATGCAACCTAGAAAAAACGGAAATTGGAACGAACCTTTTGAACCAAGAGAAGTGAATAACAATTATACGGAAGGAAATTCTTGGCATTATTCATATTCTGTTCAGCAAGATATTCCGGGATTGATTGCTGCTCATGGTGGAAAGGAGAAATTTGAACAATTTATTGATGCTATTTTTGCTGCTCCAAACACAACGACAGGCAGAGAACAGGTGGATATCACAGGTTTGATGGGACAATACGCCCAAGGTAACGAACCGAGTCACCACATTGCTTATTTATACAATTATGTTGATAAGCCGGAAAAAACGGATGCAAAAATCAAATATATCCTTGATAATTTTTATAAAAATACGCCGGATGGTTTAATTGGAAATGAGGATTGCGGACAAATGAGTGCATGGTATATTTTGAGTACAATGGGAATTTATTCTGTAACTCCAGGATTGCCGGAATGGCAGACTACCACACCTTATTTTGATGAGGTTAAAATTCATCTGGAAGACGGAACAACAAGAACTATCACAAAAAATACAGGCAGAGCTGAACTTAAAAAACTAGGTTTTGAGAACGCAAAATCATTCAAAGATTATAAATATGATGAACTGACAGCCACGCCGGTCATTAAAGCAGACAGAATTTTCGATTTTTCTACAAAAGTTGAGATCACAGCTTTAAATCCAAATGACAAATTGTATTTTATGACCATGGATGAAGGTGATGCCAATGTAAGAAAGACTTTTAAAGCTTACAAAGAACCATTTAGCATTAGTAAAACCACTCAAGTTTCGGCTTACGCTGAAAGAAATGGTGAAAAAAGTTCAATTGTAACTGCCAATTTCAACAGAAGACCAAATAATTGGGACATCACAGTGAATTCTAAACCTACTCCACAATATACAGCAAGCGGAAAATTGTCTTTAATTGACGGAATCAACGGTGATACAAACTGGAGAAAAGGTGAATGGCTGGGTTATCAAGGTCAGACTTTTGAAGCAATTATTGATATGAAATCACCTCAACAGATCACAAAATTGTCTTCAACTTATCTTCAGGACAGCAAAGCATGGATCTTGATGCCTAAAAAAGTAGAATATTATGCTTCTATGAATGGGAAAGATTTCATTCTTCTAAAAACAGTTGATAATACGGTTGATCAGAAAGATGAAACCATTCAGGTAAAAGATTTCGGGACAGATATCCTTCCAACCGAAGCCCGTTATGTAAAGGTAAAAGCTTATTATTTCGGAATTCTTCCGGAATGGCATCAGGGAGCTGGCGGACAGGCTTATATCTTTGTTGATGAGATTTCTGTGAAATAGTTTACAATTAATTTTAAAAATAAAAACCTTCGAAAATTTTCGAAGGTTTTTATTTTTTCACTAAAATATCTCAAATCTTGGAACCGAAATAATTCGAATATTTTTTAAATTCCGAAAGGATATTTTCAACTTTCTGAATTCTTTCTTCCAGATTTCCGGAAAGAAGGATATACGGTATATTTCTTTCCTTAAGATCAGCAATAATTTGTTTTTGAAAAATTTCTCTTTTTTGATCTCCGCTTCTATCCCAGGTATCATCATACGGAATATCGATATCACAAAGAAAGAAGAGATCATATCTTTTGTAATTTTGATCTGCTGTTTTCATTAGAAATTCGGGGGCTTTTCCATGATAATCCATTGCAAACATATAGGTCGTGATCGCATTCGTATCAACGAAGAAATATTCATTAGCATTTAAAATATTTCTGTCCTCAATTTCGATATGTCCTTTTGCAATCACATCAAAAGCTTCAAAACCAATTCTTCTGTTTACATGATGCTTGGTCCAATATTCTCTCCCATATTCAGGTGCAAAAGCTGTGTTAAGTTTCTTAGCCAAAGCTTCCGTAAGAGTAGATTTTCCTGAAGACATTGCGCCTAGAAAGACAACTTTCGTTATTAAATCTTTGTAAACAATATCACTTACAAACTCTTTATTAGCAAATGAATTCTCTCTTATTTTTGTTGCAGAAATGGGCACAATATCCCTTGCCTCGTCGATTCTTCTGTCAACTGCATTTAAAGCCTTACTTACATGATCCCCGTAAAACTCACTTGAATAAAAATGGGTGATTTCCTTCCCGTTAAGCATCTTTAAAATGTATTCTTCCTGAATAATTTCAAACCATCTTTCGCTGGAATATCCATCCGGACCATCCCAACATTCTATGACCTCAACTTGTGGATAAAGATCTTTTATCCATTTTGCTCGAATATGCAAAGGAACTTCAGTCACGTCTGTATCATAAATAAGAACTACCAATTCATCAACCTCACTCAAAGCCGTATCAAATACAAATTGATGACCTTTATGAAATGGCGCATATTTTCCTAAAGTAAGCCCTGTTTTCTTCATTGTTTTAATTCTTTACTTCCTTTGTTCCAATTATAATATCCATACACAGCATTGATCAAAAAAGCCGACCACATCGCAATCATCATTATTCCGCTTTCGCTTCCATCTGCAGTTCTTATAATCCAGATAATGACGGTAACAATATTTAAAATAATGTATAAAAGCCATTGTTCCTTATAACGGAAAATCATTAAAATGGTAGCAACAATTGAAATAACTGTAGACATCCCATCCAAATAAGGACTATTTTGATTATTGATTATTGATAAAAAATATCCAAGAACAAAACATCCGATAACGGTACCCGAAAACACAAATAAAACAGACTTTACATTGAGCGTTTTCATTTGCACAATATCATTTGTTGTATGATTTTTCCACATAAAATATCCTACAATATTCATTGGCAAAAAGAATAATATGTACAATCCCAACTCTCCAAATAAACCATTCATGTAAGCAACATAAGCATATGCAATGGTATTTACTGTTCCTATTATATAATTCCAGATACTGCCTTTAGCAGCCAGAACTACACACAAAACACCAGAAACAAGAACTAAGAAATTAAGCCAATTATCCTTGTTTAAAATCGCAATTCCAACTCCTAATAATGAAAATGATAAAAGCCAAATAATCTCAAATGGCTTCCATGATTTTAAAATGTTATTCATCATTTTTCTTTGTTAATTTATTCTTTCCGACCAATTCAATTCTTTCGGAAGTTCTCTATCAGAAAATTCGATGTGAATAACTCTCCTTTTCTTACCATTTGTTGTACGATTGGAACCGTGAAGCGTTAAAGGTTTCATGATCATAATTCCACCTTTTTCTACATTGCAAATTTCTTCGGTTTCTACATTCCAATCAATTGTTTCCGGTCTATAAATTCCTTTTGCGTGAGATTTTGGAACAACTTTTAAAGCTCCGTTATTTTCATCGGTATCATCTAAATGAATCCTAATTGTAAAAATATTTTCAAGAATATCCAAAGGAGGCTGAACTGCAAACTGATTCTGTTTTGTCGTCCAAGGTCCGAAATTTTCCAAATCAACTTTTTTATCAACAGAAATTGTTAAGTCCTGATGATAGGCAACATACCAATTTGATTTTTCAGGTTTATCGAAATAAATACTTTTTACAGCAAAATATTTTTCACCGAAGATTTCTTTGATGATCGTTTTTATACTTTCATTAAAAATCAAATCTTTAGCCTCAGGAATTTCCTTTAAAAATTGTCTTATTGCAAAAAGATCTTCTGATTTTCTGAAAGTCTCTTTTGAGGTATCTATATTTTCAAGAATGTGAATTATCTTATTAATTTCTTTATCAGAAAAAATATTATTTATTACTGTAAAACCATTTTCTGTAATTAAATTTTTATGATTTTGTAAATTCATTAAATGTAAGTTTTATTGCACACGCCTGTCATTCTTAAAGAAGCAAGCGTATTGAAGAATTTATTTAAACGCAAAGATCGCAAAGATTTTTTGTAAAATGATCGAGAATATTTTTTTGTTCGCAAAGGCGTTTCACTCAGCAAAGGTTGAATCTTTTTTGTCATTGCGAACAGACTGAAGGTCTGCGAAAGTATTTCAAAAGCGACGAAGCAATCTTTTTGTTATTACTAAATTTTTATGAGATTGCTTCACCTTCGGTTCGTAATGACCAATTTTGAAAGAAGGACAACTACCCTAGCCCCGATTGCAGCATTTGTTTGAGCTCATTTTTTTGATTTCGGTTTCGGCGAGCCTTTGGCTCGCCGAAACCGAAATCAAAAAAATAGCGAGTGCGGAAAGCGGGAAACAGCTTCAAATAATAGAATAAATATTGGCTGTTCGACGTAGTCAAATTGCTCCTAAAAAAATAAATGGTCAATAATGAAGCTATAAAAAATTCACTATTGACCATTCACTTAGCATAAGCTAAATTGACATTTTACATATCACCACCGTGATTCTCCAACTGCCCTTCCCATTTGGAAACCGCAGAAGTCGCCAAAGCATTTCCTAAAACGTTGGTCATACTCCTTCCCATATCACAGAAATGGTCGATCGGCAATATTAAAGCAATACCTTCCGGCGGAATTCCAAACATTGAACACGTTGCTACGATGATCACCAAAGACGCTCTCGGAACACCTGCAATACCTTTTGAAGTCAACATTAATACCAAAAGCATTGTAATTTGCTGTCCGATTGTCATTTCAATTCCGTAGATCTGAGCGATGAAGATTGACGCAAACGTCATGTACATCATACTTCCATCAAGATTGAATGAATATCCTAATGGTAAAATGAAAGATACTACTCTATTATTACACCCGAATCTTTCCAATTCTTCAACCAATTTCGGGAAAACAGCTTCCGAACTTGTTGTTGAAAAGGCGATTAATAAAGGCGCTTTTATTCTTTTTAATAATTCGAAAAGACGGTTTCCTAGGATCAGATATCCAACCAATAATAAAACCAGCCAAAGAACAGCTAATGCAAAGAAAAAATCTCTTAAATAAATGGCGTAAACTTTAAAAATTTCAAAACCATTGGTTGCGACGACAGCTGCGATAGCTCCTAAAACTCCAAACGGGGCAAACCACATGATGTAGCCGACCATTTTTAGGATTCCGTGAGCTACAATGTCGAATAATTTAATAACGGGTTGAGAATATTCCTCACCCATATTTGCCAAAGCAACCCCGAACATAATAGAGAATACTACAATCTGTAATACCTCATTGGTTGCAAAAGCTTCAAATATACTTTTAGGAATTACGTGTTTTACAAAATCTTCCATCGAAAAACCTTTACTGCTTTTCAATAATTCTTCTGCAGATGCTGCATCCTGAATAGGAAGTTTGGTTACATGTCCCGGTTCAAGCCAGTTTACCAATATCAAACCAATAAAAAGAGAGATCAGGGAAGCAGAAATAAACCATAACATTGCTTTAGTTCCTACTCTTCCGATCATCTTAATGTCACTCATTTTAGCAATTCCTACAACCAAAGTCGTAAAAACCAAAGGAGCAATAATCATTTGTACCAATCTGATGAAAACTGTACCGAGAAGTTTTATGTTTTTAGAAAAAGGTTCTGCGCTTTCCGGATACTGCAAATGCACAAATCCACCAATACCCACACCAATAATAAGCGCAACGATAATTGCTATAAAAAGTTTATTTTGTCCTTTCATATAATAGTTCAAGTTTCGCAAATATAATAGTTTTTAAGTTGGCATAGGATTTTATTAAGGCTGTAATAATTTTATGTTAAATTAATAATACATTAAAATTAATCGCCTGATTTATAAAATATTGTAAAAAAAGTCAGAAATATTTATTTAATTTTTATCTGTTTGGTATAAATTTTATTATTACATTTGATTGTATTAACAACATTAATAAATATACAACTATGAAAAAAACTATCGCAATGGCTGCACTGGCTATGGCAGTATCTTTCGGAGCTATTTCTTGTAAGAAGAAAGTTTCTGATGCGGACCTTCAGACTCAAGCAACAACAATCGTAACATCTAATCCGAACGCTTCTGTTGAAGTAAAAGAGGGTGTTGCTCACTTAAGCGGAACTTTCGCAGATCAGGCTTCTAAAGATGCAATGATCGCTCAATTAAAAGCTGTAAAAGGTGTAAAAGAAGTAATGGATATGTCTACTATTGCAGCTCCAATGCCTGCTACTCCTGCAGTTGAAACTACTTCAGCGGTAGATCCTGCTGCTCAGAAAAAAGTTCAGGACGCTGTTAAAGATTTCCCATCTGTAAAAGTTGAAGTTGTAAACGGTGAATTAACGCTTACAGGAAACGTTTCTTCTCTACAGGCTAGAAAAATCAAAGAATCTGTAGATGCTTTGAAAGTTGGAAAAGTAAATTATAACTATACAGTAAAATAATTAGAAATGAGCACATTACAAGATAAATATTCAAGTGTAGTTTCTGCAGCTCAGTCAGCAGGAATTTCAGGTCTTCAGGTTCAGGAGCAAGATGGAATCCTTTATGTTTCAGGAAGCGCTTCAAACACAGCTGCAAAAGATGCTGTTTGGAATGCTTTAGGAGCAATTGATTCTACTTATTCTGCATCAGATATCAACATCGATGTACAGGTTTCAGGTCTTGCTGCCGGTGCATCTCTTACTGTTGCTACAGAAGATTCTAACCTAAACATCAGACAAGAGCCTTCTACGGAAGCTGCTGTTGTTGGTAAAGCTGCAAAAGGTTCTAACGTAACGTTGATCGAGCAGACTTCTGACGATTGGTGGAAAGTGAAAAATGATGATGGACAGGAAGGTTACGCTTATTCAAGATATTTGAAAGCTTAAAAATTAAGTTTAACTCTATTTAACTTATAAACATCCCTTTGCGGGGATGTTTTTTTTTATTTTTGTGCCTTAAACAACATGAATGAAAAAAATTATTGCGGTATTATTTATCTTAACCATTAATATTGTATTTGTAAACGCACAAAAATTTAGTATCGACGGAAAAGTTTCAAATTTTGAAAAGAAACCTGTAGAAAATGCCACCGTCTATCTTCTCAAACAAAAAGATTCTTCTATTATCAATTACACGGCAACGAATAAAGAAGGCAAGTTTTCCTTAAAAACAGATGAAATCAGTGAGCCTTCAATATTAAAAATTGATGCTGATAAATTAATTTCTTACACTAAAAACCTTGAAAAGCTAGACAAATCTCTGACTTTGGGAGATATTGAACTCGATAAAAATTCAATCAAAAATATTGAAGAGGTAAAAATTACCGTTTCTCCAGTAAAAATCAAAAAAGATACGATTGAGTTTAATGCTTCAGCGATAAAAGTTCGTCCAGACAGTAAAATCGAAGAACTTTTAAAACAAATTCCGGGCGTTGAAATTGATAATGACAGTAAAATAACCGTCAACGGTAAAGAAGTAGATCAAATCATGATCAACGGAAAACCTTTCTTTGATAAAGACGGAAAAATTGCCCTGCAAAACCTTCCTGCGGATATCATTAAAAATATTCAGTTTACGACAACAAAAACAAAAGAAGAAGAACTGACCGGAAAAACTGCAAAATCAAACAACGCAACCATTAATTTTAATATTGACGAAAAGAAAAATAAAGGACTAATTTCCAGGCTTACCCTCGGATACGGATCCGATAAACGATATGAAGGAAGCGGACTTTTAAGTTATTTTAAAAATGATACCAAAATAAGTATTCTGTCATCATCAAACAATATCAACTCGAAAGGATTTTCTAATGATGAGGTTTTCGACAGCATGGGTCATGGACGAAATTCTTGGTTGATGCAGGGCGGAAGCGTTAGAACCGTAGGAAGCACGACCTATTATACGGATGGCGGCGGTAATAATAAAGGAATTCAAAAATCAACGACAATAGGATTAAATTACAGCGATAAATTTGGAAAAGGTGCAGAGCTTGAAAGCGTAAGTCTGATGCACTACAACAGCAACCTGGAGACAAGATCCAAAGTTTCGAGAACAACTTTACTTCCTGATTATGCTTTAAAAACCAACTCAGAAAGCAATGGTGAAAATGAATCTAAACAATATAATTTTGATACTTCCGCAAAAATAGATCTGGATTCTCTGACGAATATTTATATTTCACCAACATTTTCAAGATCCGAAGGTTTCAGTTTTAATAATTTAAAATCAAACACTTTTAGAGATAATACTCTGCTTAATGAGAGTGATTCTTATACAAGCACAAAGTCTGAGAGCAATACTTTTAGTCCTAACATTTATTTTTCGAAAAAATTTAAAAAGAAGGAAAGAGTTGTTTATGCAAACATCGATACTAATATTTCTGAATCAAAAAATGATAATCTGAACAGGTCACAAACCCTTTTTTACCAAAGTACAGGAGCCAACGATATCAGAAATCAGCTTGCAAAAAATAAAAACCAGAGCAGTGATTACCGTTTCAGTGCAGGATATACAGAACCCATTTCTGATTCGGCAACGGTAACTCTTAATATGAGCTATAGTTCAAAGCTAAACCGCGACATCAGAAACGTTAATGATTTTAATGAAAATACAGGGCAATATTCAGATTACAACATCCTTTTATCCAATAATATGAATCAAAAGGTTAATCAGATTACTCCTGAGTTATCATTTGCGCTTAATAAAACTAAGATCAATATGTGGGGTTCTTTTAATCTTGATATTTCAGATATGAAAGTAAATTCTGTTTTTAATGGAGAACAATATGACCTTCAGAAAAACTTTGTACTTCCCAATTATAATGTTGGTGTTAATTATGAATTTTCACCCAATAAAAGATTAAGTATTTACAATTCTGCGGATTACACGATTCCCACTGCAGAGCAACTGACTCCTTATCAGGATTTTTCTAATCCGTTAGTAGTTTTTCAGGGAAATCCCGAACTGAAAAATACGTGGGCAAACAGAACCTATCTTTATTTCAATAATTCTAATCTGATAAAAAATATCAGTTATTATATGAATATCGGTTTCACTTACAGTAATAATGACATCATTAATTATTCTTATTATGATAAGTCAGGAAAGCAGTTTGTGACCTACTCCAATGTAAGTGGAAATAAAAATTTCAACCTCGGAGGAAGTTTCACAAAAACCTTTAAATGGAAAGAAAATAAGCTGACCATTAACCCAAGATTTAATATAAATTATAGCTATAGCAGTGGGTTTATTGACAGTCAAAACTTCACAAGCAATAACTATAACATTAATCCCGGATTTAATCTTACCTACGAAATCAAAGATAAACTTACTATAAAACCATCATACAGAATAGGTTACAATACTTCCAATTACACCAATTACAGTATTGATAAGGTACAGACAACCCATCAAACCCTAAAACTTGAACTCACCAACTATATTTTTAAAAGCAACCTTGTTATTGGAAATGATTTTGAATACAACACCAACTCAAATATAGCTCCCGGATTCAAAAGAGATTTCTATTTCTGGAATACAAGTTTGGGATATGCTTTCTTCGACAAACAACTTACTGCCAAAATCAAGGTTTATGATGTTTTAAATCAAAATCAAAGCGTGAAAAGAACTATTTCAAGTGCTTATTTTGAAGATCGTGAAGATTTGATCTTAAAACGATACATTATGTTTTCATTAAGTATGAAACTCAACAAGTTTGCCGGAAAGAAAATGAAAAGTAAATAAATGATTAATAGTAAATGGTTGGAAGTTTTTCCAGCCATTTCTTTTTTAAGTTCGGTTAAAAATATTTTATGATTAAATTAGCAACAAATTAAATTCATGAAGATCCCTATTTCAATTCTATTTATTTTCTTTTTCATTTTTGGAAATTCACAAAATACGCAGCCGGCAGATCCGTTTGTGAAAGATAATTTTACAAAGAAAGAAGTTTACATTCCGATGCGTGATGGAACGAAGCTTTTCACCGCAGTTTACATTCCGAAGGATATTTCTAATAAAAACAAATATCCGTTTTTGATGCAGAGAACCTGCTACAGCATTGCTCCATATGGTGAAAATGAATATAAAACCAAGGTTGGTCCGAATCAATATTTAATGAATGACAAATACATTTTTGTATATCAGGACGTTCGTGGACGATATATGAGCGAAGGAACTTTCACGAATATGACGCCTCAGGTAGATCATAAAACGAAAAAAGATGTCGATGAAAGTACCGATATATATGACACAATCGATTGGTTAATAAAAAACATCAAAGATAACAATGGAAAAGTAGGTCAATACGGAACTTCTTATCCCGGTTTTTATACTGCTGTTGGGATTTTGGCGGAACACCCTGCATTAGTTGCATCTTCTCCACAAGCTCCAATTTCCGACTTCTGGAATGATGATTTTCTTCACAACGGAAGGTTTATGTTAGGTTATTTTAAAACATTCCCTGTTTTTGGAGTTCAGAAAACAAAGGCAGAAAACAAAGCTTGGTATTCAGATTCAATGATTAAACCAACATCTGAAGATGGTTTGAAATTTTATAGGGATATGGGCACGTTGAAAGACGGTTACGAGAAATATTACAAAGACAATTTCTTCATGACCGAAATAATGAACCATCCCAACTATGATGAATTTTGGCAAAAAAGAAGTCTTCTTCCTCATCTTAAAAACGTAAATCATGCAGTAATGACTGTTGGTGGTTGGTTTGATGCTGAAGATCTTTCAGGGCCTTTAAATATTTACAAAACCATTGAAAAATCAAGCCCAAAAGCGAAAAACACCATTGTAATGGGACCTTTTTCTCATGGCGGATGGGGACGCGAAGAAGGGAAACACTTCCATAATCAGATCTATTTTGGAGACAGCATTGCAACGTATTATCAAAAAAATGTTGAAACGAAATTTTTCAATCATTATCTAAAAGGAAATACAAAACAGGATGCCGGACTTCCCGAGGCTTTGATGTACGACACAGGAGTAAAACAATGGAGAGAGTTTACGACTTATCCTCCAAAAGAAGGGCAAAAAGTGAATTTCTATTTAGCTAACAAAACATTGAATAAATCTGCAGGACAAGGTTCATCAGAATATTACAGTGATCCAAATAATCCGGTTTTAAGTTCAGATAATCTGAAAGATTTTAATGGATTTACGCCTAGAAATTATATGTCGGAAGATCAAAGATTTGCAGAAGGAAGACCTGATGTCTTGACTTTCACAACCGATGTTTTAGCGGATGACATGACTTTTGCAGGAGAAATTATGGCAAAATTAAATATTGCTTCCACTTCTACAGATGCAGATTTCGCCGTGAAATTAATTGATGTTTATCCTGAAGATTTCAAACCTGTAGAAAAGAAAGACGGTGTGATTTACGGAAACTATCATCAAATGGTGAGAAGCGAAATTATGCCTGCAAAATTTAGAAATTCCAGAGAAAAAGCAGAAGCTTTAGTTCCAAATCAAAAAACGGCAGTGAATTTTAGATTACAGGATGTGGTTCACACTTTCAAAAAAGGACATAAAATCCAGATACAAATAAGTTCAACTTGGTTTCCGCTTTTTGCGATTAATCCACAGAAATTTATGGAAAATTCGAATTTTGCAACGAAAGAAGATTATACGAAAGCGTTTATCAAGGTTTTTGATGATAGTGCGATTGAAGTTGAAGTTTTGAAATAAAATTTAAAAGGCTGTTCAGGATTTGAATAGCCTTTTTTTCTTTAAACTTAACCACTCAGTTTGTCATTCCGTAGGAATCTAAACAAGGATTTTTATAATTAAACCTCTAATAAAAGAGTCTAGATTCCTACGGAATGACAAACTTTGGGGTTAAAATCTTTGCTTCAAAAATTTATTCTTCAATGGTTCTAAAAGTCAAATTCACTCTAGGAATTTTCACTTTTGTCGTCGGAGGAAGTCGATGAAGCCAATTGTCCTGAGTTTCCCCTTTCATTATTAATAAACTTCCGTTTTCAAGAAATATCTCCACCTTTTCTTTGGTAGTTTTATGTTTAAATAAAAACTTCCTTTCTGCTCCAAAAGTTAGAGATGCAATTGCACCATGTTTTTTCAAATCCTTTTCGCCATCGCTGTGATAGGCCATTCCTTCGCTGCCATCGTGATATAAATTCAACAAACAAGAGTTGTAGGTTTCTCCTGAAACCTCTTCGCATTTTTTCTTTAATTCTAATAATTCGGGAGTCCAGGGTTTTGCTAATTTTGTTCGTTTTGAATAGGTATATTCAAATGGTTTTTCTCCAAACCAGCCTACTTTTCTTTTGGTTAAAATTAATTTTCCAAAAATTACCGCTTCATCATTTTCCCATGGAACTTGATTGAACAAATAATCATAATAAAAATCGGATTTTTCCTTGGAGAAAACCTTTCCGTAATAGTGAACGATTCCATCGTTGGGGAGGATATTTAATGGATAATCTGATATATCTTCGAATAGACTCATCATTTTAATAACTTTTAAAACTATATTTTAAACACAAATTACACGAATATTTTTCACAAATAAACACAAACATCTGTGTAAATCCGTGAAAAACTATGGGAGAAAAAATTTAAAGTAAAATAGAATCCTCAGCATAAACATGAGAACTTTCCCAACCAATAATCAACTGCTTTCTTTCACTTCCCCACATATATCCTCCAATATTTCCAGAAGATTGAATCACACGGTGACAGGGAATTAGAAAAGCCACAGGATTGCTTCCAATCGCTGTTCCGACTGCTCGTGAAGCGTTTGGATTTCCAATTTTTTCGGCTAAATTTCCGTACGTTGATAATTTCCCCATTGGGATTGTGAGAAGGCTTTCCCAGACTTTCAATTGAAAATCGGTGCCTTTTAAATGTAATTTAATAGTATTGAGTTTTGTCCAGTCCTGATTGAAAATGGACAAGGCATTTTTCTGAAATCCGTCCTGTTTTTCAAAAAAAGAAGCATTAGGAAATTTATGTTTCAAATTCCCTAATGCTGTTCCTTTATCGTTTTCAAAAGCCATATAACAGATTCCTTTTTCTGTGGAAGCTGTAATTATTTCTCCAAAAGGACTTTCGGAAAAACTATAATTGATGGTAAGGCTTTTTCCTCCATTTTTATATTCTGCCGGAGACATTCCTTCAATTTTCACAAACAAATCGTGTAATCTGCTTGTGCTTGAAAATCCTGTCTCGTAAGCGGTATCAAATAAGCTCGCTTTTTCTTCCTTCAACAAATTTTTAGCATGTTCAAGACTGATGAACTGTAAAAATTTCTTCGGACTTGTTCCTGCCCAATCCGTGAATATTTTCTGGAAATGAGCCGGACTCAAGTGAATTCTCTCTGCCACTTCATCCAAATTCGGCTGAAGTTTAAAATTGCTTTGGATATACTCAATCGCTTTGGCAATTCTTTCGTAATCTATTTGATTTTGTGTGGACATATCATTTTATTTTACCTCACAAATTTCCAAAAAAACCTTTGCAGAAAAAATCCGAATCTTGCGGAATTTTAGTCTTGGTTGATGTGATAATAAGCAAGCATTTTGTAATATAACTTAGCTGCCAAGAATGCACTTGGTTTTGCATAAGGAGAATCCATTAATTCTACAATATCAAATGCTACAACGTTACATTTTTCAAATACTTTTCTTAATAATTCTAATGTCGGATACCATTGTAAACCACCTGGCTCAGGAGTTCCTGTTGATGGAGCAATAGATGGATCAAAAGCATCTAAATCAATAGTGATATAAACGTTTCCTGAAACTTTTTCTAATACGTCATTCACCCAATTTTCATTATTGGCAATTTCATGAGCGAAAAACACTCTTCCTTCCGGTAAATATTCAGCTTCTTCAACATCCATAGAACGAATTCCCACTTGCACTAAGTTATGCTTCTGGTTGGCTTCAAAAACCGCACAAGCATGATTAGAAGTAGAACCGTGGAATTCTGGACGTAGATCTGTGTGAGCATCTAACTGAAGTACAGTCAGGTTTTCATATTTTTCACCCACCGCACGGATCGAACCTATAGAAACAGAATGCTCACCTCCAAAAAGGGTAAATAATTTATCATCATTCTGTAAAAGCTCTTTTGTTTTTTGATAAACAGCTTCTGTCATTGCTTCAGGCGAAGATTTTTCTGTAATTTCTCCAGCTAAATAAACACCTTCCAAATAAGGTTCAGTTCCTGTTTCAATGTCATAAAGTTCCATGTTCTCAGAAGCATCAAGGAATAATTCAGGACCTTTGTCTGCTCCTTTTCCCCAAGTTGAAGTTCCGTCATAAGGAACCGTTACCAATACTACTTTTGAAGCCTCCAATGAAGCATTTTCTTCAGGAATTCCTGCGTATGTTTTCATGTTTTATTTAAAAATTAAATGATTCCTGCAAAGATACAAAGAAGTTGGAAGATGGAGGATTGAAGATGGAAGTTTCTTGATCATCTCATATAAATTCTGCGTCACAATTTTAACTTCAATCACCCGGCTTCAAGCTTCCAGCCAAAATCATTATCTTTATAAAAAAATTCAAAAATATGCCTTTAAAAGCTGTTCTTTTCGATATGGATGGAGTGATTGTAGATACAGAACCATTGCACAGAAAAGCTTATTTCAAAACATTTAACGACCTTGGAATTGACGTTTCAGAAGATCTATACACGTCTTTTACCGGAGCTTCAACGAAAAGGGTTTGTGAAATATTAATCAATCAATTCAATTTAACTCAGACTTACGAAGAAATCGCAAAAACTAAGAGAGATTATTTCAAAGATTATTTTTATAACGATGAAGAATTTGATCTGATTCCGGGAGTCAAACAATTGATCGAACATTACTACGAGAACGGAATTACATTAATTCTGGCTTCGTCTGCAACGATGAATACCATTAATATGGTTTTTGAAAAATTCGAATTAGATAAATATTTTAGTGGGAAAATAAGCGGTGCCGATTTAAAAGAATCAAAACCTCATCCTGAAGTTTTTCTTTTGGCAGCAGAATTAGCAAACCAACCTGTTGAAAATTGTATGGTTATTGAAGATTCAACTAATGGAATTCTGGCTTCTCACAGAGCGAATATTTTCTGTGCGGCGTACAGAAGTCCACATTCTAAAAATCAGGATTATACCTTGGCAAATATTGTGGTTGCAGATTATATTGAACTGGAATTAGATAAAATATCAAAATATTTTTAAACTAGAAATAAAAATTCTGAACTCATATTTATTCAGAAACAGTTTTGTGTAAATTTAGAACGTAATTCAATGCTTAAATTTAATACATGAAAAAAAATGTCTTTCTAATTCTATTTTCACTTACTACATCATGTTTTTTAAGAGCACAGGAAAGCTATAAGCTTGCTGAAAAAGAATTTGATAAAGATAATTATGAAAAGGCAATTACCTATTATACAGAATCTATTCAAAAGAAAGAAGAGGTAGCAAAGTCATATAATTATCGCGGAATGGCCTATCTATATTCTGAAAAAATGTCGGAAGCTCAGAAAGATTTAGAATATCATTTCAACTTGACTCTAATGATTATAGGATATACATCAGTCTCGCGCGTTTTTGTTATCTAACTCAACAATTTGAAAAGGGGTTAGAGTATTATAATGTAGCTTTGGAAAAAGAGCCCAAAAGATATGATCTTTACAACGAAAGAGCAGGTGTAAAAGCCATATTGGAAATGTATACCGAAGCGATTGCCGATGCCGATTTCTCGATAAAAAACCTTCCTAAAGATCATTCTGCCTATCTTAATAGAGGATTTGTTTATTTAAGAATGGGGAAATATGATGAAGCAATAAATGATCTAACGGCATCATTAAAAATTGAGAAAAGCCAAAAAGGATTTGGAAATCGTGGAACAGCTTATGCTTTATCAAAAAAATATGATTTAGCACTTAATGACTTCGATAAGGCTCTAGAATACAATGCAAATGATCCTTTGGTTTTGTACCAGAAAGGAGAAGTTTTATTATCATTGGGTCAAAGAGACAAAGCTTGTGATTATTTTTTAAAAGTTAAACAATTGGGTAACAATGAAATTGATGATATCATTGAAAAGGAGAAATGTCGTAAATAATTCTCCGCGTCAACAAAAAGTAATTTCAATATTTTTGTTGAAAGAAAATAGCCATCAATTTGATGGCTATTTTTATTTATAAACGGGTTAAAACCCGTTCCTATTGATGAGATTGCTTCGTCGCTTTCGCTCCTCCAATGACGGTTTTATTAATATCCTAAAAGTTTCAAAATATCTTCCGGTTCCTGTTTTTCACGGAAAATTTCATATTGGAACTCGCCGTTTTCATCTTTTTGGATCAAAATATGTCTTGGTTGAGGCATCAAACAGTGGTGAACACCGCCATAACCTCCAATTGTTTCCTGATAAGCTCCGGTATGGAAGAAACCAATATATAAAGGCTTCGTATCACTGAAAACTGGTAAATAAATTGCGTTCGTATGTTGCTCAGAGTTATAATAATCGTCTGAATCACAAGTCAATCCACCTAAGAATACTCTTTCATATGTATCATCCCAACGGTTCAATGGAAGCATGATAAAGTGTCTCGAGATTGCCCAAGTATCAGGAAGCGTTGTCATGAAAGATGAATCGATCATATTCCATTTTTCTCTGTCATTCTGACGTTTTTGAGAAATAATTTTATAGATATTTGCTCCGCTTTCTCCAACGGTAAAGCTTCCGAATTCAGTATAAATGTTAGGTTCTTCTACTCCTTCCTCTTCACAGAATTTTTTAATTTGAGAAACGATTTCTTCAACCATATATTGATAATCGTAATCAAACTGCAAAGAAGTTTTGATAGGGAAACCGCCACCGATATTCAATGAATTTACTTCCGGAGCAATTTTCTTCAAACGTGCGTATACACGAAGACATTTGTACAATTCGTTCCAATAATACGCCGTGTCTTTAATCCCCGTATTAATGAAGAAATGAAGCATTTTCAATCTTGCATTCGGGTGTTCAGCGATTTTTTGGCTGTAATAAGGAATAATATCTTTATATCCAATTCCTAATCGTGAAGTATAAAATTCAAACTTAGGCTCTTCCTCAGAAGCAATTCTGATTCCGATATCGAAAGTTGTGTCTATACTTTCTGTAAGTTTATCCAATTCACGGTAATTATCCAAGATTGGCGTGATATTCTCAAAACCGTTATTGATCATATCTGAAATTTTCGCCAGATAATCATCAGTTTTGAAACCGTTACAAATCACTTCGATATCTTTTGTTACTTTTCCTTCCTTGTAAAGTGATTTCACGATATCCATATCGTATGCAGAAGAAGTTTCTATAGAAATATCATTCTTTAGTGCTTCTTCAATTACAAACTTAAAATGGCTGGATTTTGTACAGTAACAATATCTGTAGTTTTTCTTATATTCGGTTTTCTCAAAGGCTTCTTTAAACCAGCTTTTCGCTTTCTGAATATTTTGAGAAATCTTCGGGAGGTAACTTACCTTTAAAGGCGTTCCAAACTTTTCAACAACTTCCATTAAAGGAATATCGTGAAACAACAAATTGTTCTCAGAAACATTAAATTCTTCCGTAGGAAAATACAATGTCTGATCAATAAGTTCCGAGTATTTTATTTTCATTTTTTGACAAGTGAATTAAGAATGCAAAATTGCTAAAAAAGTTTGATTTTTGGGTGTTAAAATTATTATAAATTTCAAGCAATTTTCGGTGAAATTTTAAACCAAATTATTAATATGTAAACTTCCTGATATATTCTTTTCTTTTATCTTCAGAAATCTGCAAAACATTTTGAATATAAAAATCCATTGAGCCATATTTCTTATCAATTTCATCAAAAGCGGCATCAAGATAATTACTTTCAATCCAGCTTAATTTTTCTAAAACTTTTAAATCCATTTTAGGATAAATGAAATGTAAATTATTTGCTAAATTCAGCCTTTTTAGAATTAATTTTTTCCTGAAATTATTGGATAAAAGATAATCGTTGTAAATGGTTTCTTTATCGAATTTTAAGATAGTGAGAATTAACGCTGTAGTAATTCCTGTTCGGTCTTTTCCAGCTGTGCAGTGATAGAGAATTGGTTGGTCAGATTCCAGGATTTCTGTAATAATTTTCTTTATTATTTCCGGATTTTCTGTTACATAATCTTTATAGAAATCCAACATTCTTTTGTTCGCGTCTGAGCCGTTTACTTTTCCTTTTAAAACTAATTTTTTAGCTTGTGACAACTGATCTCCTTGATCTTCAAAAGCAGAATAATTTTTATAGCTTATGTTTTCAGGAAGATGATCCGGTTTTTGAGAAATCTCCTTTGAATTTCTAAGGTCAATAATTTCCGTTATTCCTAATTTTTCCAATTCCTTAAATGAACTGTTTTTTAGCTTATGAAGATCTCCGCTTCGATAAAATTTTCCTTCTTTTAAGGTTTTCCCTTCAGAATTTTTAATATTTCCTACAGTTCGGAAATTGTTTACTTTTTTAATCTTAATTGGGTTTTCTGTTTCTTTTTTACCGTATTCGGGTGTGGAAAACTGCTGTACTTTACAGGAGAAAATACAGAATAATGAGATGATGAGAAATGGTATTTTAATTAGGTTTTTCATTTTTTATTTCCCACTGATTGCACGGATTTACACAGATGTTGTGTTTATTTTAATAGATTAAATTTAAGTTTGGCTAAAGCCAATTGCATTATATTTATTGTGTAAACGGGCTAAAGCCCGTTCCTATTAATGAAAGTACTTGTGTGTATTCGTGAAAAAAATTAGTGTAATTCGTGTTTAAACTATAAATAATTCCTCCCAATAAAAATCAACAAATTTCCTTTTTCATATTCAACAGAAACCTCATCTTCAACAGCAAAATTTCTGGTTCCGATTCTTGAAGTTATACTTAAATTTCCTTTTGTTAGAGGCCAATTCAAACCTTTTGTTGTAATATTTTCAACCGTTGGAAATGGATATAATGAAACCATTTTATTTTTAACGCCTTTTACAGCAAAACTTTTCGGAACAAAATAATATTCCGAAAATTCATCATAAAACTTAATATTTAATTGATCTTTAAAACCAAAAGCAACGGTAAGATTTCCTAAAAAATGATCTTGTTCACCTCCACTTCCGCCTAAAACTTCAACATTTTTAAAATCTTTTTCTACAATAATTTCTAACGCTTTATGAAAATCCGTTTTATCCTGATCTGGAGTGTAGATGAATTTTTCGTCATACACATTCTCATCTGAACCAGAATGCGAATCAAAATCACCGGAAATAAAATCCAGTTTATCTAACGGGAAATTCAGATTCTTTAAATAATGAAAAGCGCCGTCTGTACAGGCAATTAAGCCATAACTTTCTATTTTTGGAAAAGATTTTGGAGGATCTCCATTGATGAAAAGTAATACTTTATCTTTCATTCGGGTTCCAGTATTCTTCCGTTTCGTTGTTGATTTTAGAGATATATCTTGCCAAAACAAAAAGATAATCCGACAGTCTGTTTAGATATTTAATCAATTCAGGGCGCACTTCTTCAGACTCATTTAAGAAAACCAAAGAACGTTCGGCTCTTCTGCAAATTGTTCTGGCTGCGTGTAAAAATGTAGCCGATTTTCCTCCTCCGGGAAGAATAAAATATTGAAGAGGTTCTAATTTTCCTTCAAAAGCATCCATCCAATTTTCCAATTCTTCAACTTCAGTTTCAGAAATAATTAATGGAAGACGCGATTTTCCGTTCGCCAACATCAATTTATCAACCGGAGTGGCAGCTTCCGAACCTACCGTAAACAAATCAAACTGAATTTTTTTCAATTGTTTCAGTACTTCTTCATCCTCGATATGACTTTTAGAAATCCCTATAAATGAGTTAAGTTCGTCTATATTTCCGTAACTGTCGACCCTTGCGCTGGCCTTGGAAACTCTCGTCCCGCCATACAGAGCCGTCTGTCCTTTATCTCCTGTTTTCGTGTAAATTTTCATAGTACTAAAATACTTTATTTTGTAGAATGTAAAAAGTAAAATATCCTGAAATAAACAAATTTCAAAAGTTTTTAGGAGCTATTTGACTACGTCGAATTGGAGTTTTATTTATTTTTGAAGCAATTTCCAGCTTTCCGTTACAATCTTTTTTTTCAAAAAAGGATTTTCTCTGCAATCTGGGCTAGGGTTTTTGTCGAAGTTTAAATATTCGTCATCAAAATTCAATTCTCACTTTAAATAAAATTCTCCATTTTCGCTCAAAACAAAAAAAATGACCGATTAAAAAAATCGGCCATCTTCAAATTATTTATCTACCTCTACATATGTTACATTGTTTGATCTTGTGATGTATCGGATATACATTGAACGAGAAATATTGAATGATATTTTACAACAAAGAAAATATTTTTTAAATGTGAATTTCCTACTGACAAACTGTTGTCATAGCTCGGTCATATCTTTGTATCAACAATAACAAACAAAATTAAAAATTATGTCAACTACAGCAACAATCACAAAGCAATTTATCTCATCAGAACAATTATTAGAGCATTGGCAAGGGCACAGAAACCTAACAAGAAGAGTCATTGAAATGTTCCCTGAAAAAGAATTATTTGAGTTTTCAATCGGCGGAATGAGACCTTTTGCAAAATTGGCAGTTGAGCTGATCAGCATCGGAGGACCTGCTTTAAAAGGAATCGTTAATAAACATGAAGAAGCTTTTAATGAAGAAGCACTCAACCCAAAAACAAAAGAAGAGATCCTGAAAAAATGGGACGAAGAAACTCAAGTAATCAACCAATATTTTAATGAAATTTCGGAAGAACGTTTCCAGGAAACTTTTAATTTATTCGGTCAATATGAATTTCCGGTTTATCAGAATATTTTATATTTCGTTGATAATGAAGTTCATCACAGAGGTCAGGGATATACTTATTTAAGAGCTTTAGGAATTGAACCACCTTTTTTTTGGGAGAGATTTTAGGATCATTAATGCCTTTATTGAAACTAAAATCGCTGATTCAGCACAATATAAAAAGATCAATCATTTCCAAACAAAAAAGCTTTCAGAATTTCTGAAAGCTTTTCGTTTATAATTTAATTTGGAAGAATATTTTTGAAAAACGTAATTATATTTTTCTTGAGCTTTACAAACGTTTCTGAAGTTCCAAATTCTTTGTTGTCATATCCGATCGGGAAACCTTTTTCAACATATTCATTGTTTTTGTTTAAAGTCAAATCTTCAAAATTTTTATTAACCTCACCTAAACTTTCGGTATGAATATCGAGGAATTTTACCGTTGTATTTTTAGAAAAATCTAATTTCTTAATATCAATTGTTTTGACTTCTTTTTTTAAATCAGAACGAAAGGAAAGGTTCATATTTTTCAGATCAATAACTGTCTGCCATTCTCCGGCGTGAATTGAATTTAAAATATTCCAGGCATAATCTACAGGTTTTTGATCGTACTTATAATTTTTCAACATATAGTAAGCACGGTTGTAGCGGTCTTCCCATTTTCCTTGCTGATCAAAATCAAACTTTTCGTTTCCACCTAAAAAATCAAATTTATGAGCAATTTCAAAATCTTTTTTATACTGATTATTACATAAAAGCGGCATTGGCATTTCTTTATCTGTCAATACTTTATATTTTCCATTCAGCAAAGCAATTGTTGCTGTATTTCCTTTTGCATCACTTAAAAAGAAGTGACTTCCGGCTGCATTTGGCCACCAATCGATATTCGGACCTTTATTCAGATTGTCAACCACTTCTTTTACCGATTTATAATTATCCAACTGATATTGAATCCATTGCGCCCAAAACATATTGGATTGTGAGGGATTTACAACTTTTGAAGTCTCTTCAAGATACAATTCAACCAAGAAAAGTCCTTTCTCATTGACTCCATAACAAGGAAAATCGTAACCCAAAAGATTAAAAGTTACCGAACCAAACTTTGAGATCCATTCTTTCGAATATTTTACATTATTCGTTGTAAGATTTTCCCAGCTGATATTTCTTTTCTGAACATCACGTTTATTTACGACAATCATTCCGGGCATTGTTTTCCAGTTTTCATTAAAACCGACTACACAATGGTCTTTTCCTTTTAATAAAAAAGCTGAACAGGCAGAAACTCCAACCGAGTAAACGATTGCGCATAACAACAAACAACGTACTAATAAAAACTTCATGGTTTTGAATAAAATGGTTAAAATATTTTTAAATCTTATTTGAAATTTTGATGACCAATTCTTTAAGGCTTACTTTCAAAGATTCAGGCTCCAGAACTTCTGCATAATCAGCAAAAGTAATCAACCAACGTGGAAATCCATCTTTGATCCAATCGGTTTCGAAGATTAGTTCTACTCCATTTTCTCTTTCAACCTCATCAATCAATCCATAATATTTTTTTGAATTACTGAGATGTCCGATAATTTTTTTATCAACCAAAAGTCTGACTTTAGTTTTATTTCCGTTCGGATTTTGTCTGTAATCGTTGATCTGACCATATTCCTGCAGGAAAGGATTTTGAGTTTTAAAAATCTGTAAAATCCTGTCGACTCTAAACTGTCTGAAATCATTTCGCAACGTACAAAAAGCCATAATATACCAATAATTGAACTCAAAAAAGACACCAACAACTTCAATCGTTCGCATAGAAACTTTGGAATCCACAGTTGCATATTCTAAAGTTATCTGCTTTTTTTCTGCGATACTTTCCAGAATAATCGGAATGATATTTTGAATATTATCCACTGTTTTTGGATGATAATTATAAACATCAATCTGTTTTTCAATATTCTGAATTAAATTTCTATCCGAATATTTTAATACAGAACGCACTTTTTCCATGGCCGTTTGATAATGATTTCCTAAACTTTGATGTAAAAATTTCTGCATCAGTTTTTCTGCTGTAATAAAGCTCAAAACCTCTTCTTTTGTGAACATTACAGGCGGAAGTTTGTAGCCGTCCATCAAAGAATAACCGCTTCCCGCTTCACCAATAATTGGAATTCCGGCATTTTCTAGCGTTTTTACATCACGGTAAATCGTTCTGACGCTGACGTCAAATTTAGCAGCTAGATCTTGCGCTCTGACAATCGGTTTTGATTGTAATTGAGTGAGAATAGCAGTAACTCGATCGAGTTTTTTCAGGTAATGGTCGTTCATTGAGGTTTTGAGCGTTTTAGTGTTTTTAGTGTTTTTAGCGAAAATAATTCCTAATTCCTAATTCCTAATTCCTAATTCCTAATTCCTAATTCCTAAAATTAATTATCTTTAAAAGTATTCATCAGTTTATCAAGATTTAAACTTCTTGCGGAGGCATCAAAAATCTCGCGGTAAGTTCCATTGGTTTGCACCAATTCATTGTGAGTTCCGCTTTCGACTACTCTACCTTTTTTCATCACATAAATTTTATCTGAATCTAAAATTTGAGATAAAGAATGTGAAATAATAATCACAGTTCTCCCTTCTTTTATAGCATCCAAAGAATTTTTGATCTGTTCTGTTGCGATTGCATCTAAGCTTGCAGTAGGTTCATCAAGGAAAATAATCGGAGGGTTTTTCAAAAATAATCTTGCAATGGCAATTCTCTGTTGCTGACCTCCTGAAAGCTGGGTTGCATCGTGCTGATATTGCTGTGGTAAATCTAAAATCTGTTCATGCAAGTACGCCTTTTTTGCAGCTTCCTGAATTTCTTCAAAACTTGCATTCATATCTCCATATCGAATATTATCTTCAATACTTCCCTGAAAAATGTGGTTTTTTTGAAGAACCAAACCTAGATCATCTCTCAGAAAAGTATTATCAAACTCATTTAAACTAACATTATCCAATAAAATTTCTCCGGAATTCGGAAGATAAAATTTACATAAAAGATTAATGATTGTTGATTTTCCGGCTCCACTCAGACCAACCAAAGCGGTTGTTTTACCATTTTCAATTTTCATGGAAACATCATGTAAAGCCTGTGTTCCGTTTGGATATGAGAAGTTGACATTTTTTAATTCAAAATTTCCGATAATTTTATTTTCTACAAAAGTTCCATTTTGTTCTTTTTCGTCGTCTGCATTTAAAATATCAAAATAACCTTCCGCATAAATCATTGCATCATTCATATCATCATAAATTCTGTGCAACTGACGAATCGGAGCCGAAACATTGTTGAAAAGCATGATATGAAGCATGATTGCACCAATTGTCATCTGCTGATCCAACACCAGATAAACCGTTAAAAGAATAATTAAAACCACCCCAAACTGCTCAATAAAGGTCTTTAAACCATCATAAATAAAGTTAGTTTTTCGTGTGAACATCTGACTTTCCATTAACTGCATCTGCAAGTCGTATTGTTTTTTGCCTTCAAATTTTTCACGGACAAAACTTTTGATCACCATGATGGAATTGATCAAATTCAATAAACCTGAGGTTTTCTGCTCACGTTGATTTCTTAATTGTCGACGAACTCCGCCCAATTTTTTTGCCTGTAATGAACTGATATAAAAATAAATAGGAACAATGATCGTAGAAACCAATCCAACATAAACATTTTGCATATACATGATAATCAATGCAATAAACGCGTTGGAAAATAACGGTAACATGTCGATAAAAAAGTTTTGAACTAATTTTGTCAGACTTTCAATTCCTCTGTCTATTCTGATCTGTAGTTTTCCGGACTCGTGGTTTTCATCGTTAAAATAAGCAACCCGATAGGTCAGAATCTTATCAATTGCTGATTGCGCCAAAACCGAACTTACATTAATTCTAATTTTTTCACCATAAAATTTCTGCCCGAAATTGATGAAAATATTTAATAATTCTTTTCCGAGTAAAATAATGGAAATGATGACTAAAACATGAATTCCCTCAGACATTGGATGAGGCAAATGCGTCAGTTTTGTAACCTCATCAACGGTATATTTCAAAACAAGTGGGTTCACCTGCGCTGCGAAAGCTCCTAAAAAAGTAAGAAGTAAAGTCCCGTAAATCATTAAGCGATAAGGCTTAATAAAAGGAACCAATTGTTGATAAATTCCAAATAAAGTAACTGTTCTGTTAAAAGGTTTTGCCATAGGAATTATTTTAACTAAAAAACGCACCGTTTCAAAGAGAAAAGGTACGTTTTATTATATTTTTCAGCAAATGATTGCTCGATTTTAAATTTTATCTTTTAAACTTCCATCATCATTGATGTATTTAAATTGATGATTTTGATTTATAATTTTTCCTCCTATATCAAAAAAAGGTTGCCACATTGAACACCAATCTTCAATATCATTTTCTTTTGGAGTATCCCAACGAATTACTGTTGAGAGTTCATGTATTTTTAAATCAATTATAACTCCATATTCATTATCAAGAAAAACTTTCGTTCCTATATTAAAATCTTTGTCAATATTTGAATTATCAGTCATTAATTATCCCGCGTAAATATAAGTTGTAAGATAATGCAATTCTGATTTACTTGCCTCCTGAGATTCGACTTTTGCCTGTTCTAAAGAATATTGAGAATTAATTTCTTTCCTCTGGAAAACAAAAGAATTATTTGCATTTTTATCCACAACATCATTGAAAATGTGTTCAATTTCAGAATTTGCTAATGATGCAAAGCTGATATCTTCAAAACCATACATTAATCTCAAATCATCAAATTGAGCAAAGTTTTCATCAACAAAACCTTGAAACTGAGATTTTGAATCGAAATTTCCTGCCCAAATATTGTAAGCGTAGGTTTTCTTTTTCGGTTTGTCTAAAATACTCTGATAAACGAAGTTTTCACCAAGATAAGCTTCTCTTACCTGCGGATCATTGGCTAGTTCTTCGGGAAGTCCTTCTTTTAGGATCTTTCCTTCGAACATAATGTATGTTTTATTGGTAATCGCCAGAGTTTGCTGAACGTTGTGATCCGTAATTAAAATTCCGATGTTTTTATCAACCAAGCTTCTTACGATCTTCTGAATATCTTCAACAGCAATCGGGTCAACCCCCGCAAATGGCTCATCCAAAAGGATAAAATTCGGACTTGTTGCCAAACAACGCGCGATTTCCGTTCTACGTCTTTCTCCTCCCGAAAGAAGATCACCTCTGTTTTTACGGACATGCTGTAATGAAAATTCTTCAACCAATTCGTCGCATTTCATCTGCTGTTCGCGTTTTGAAAGGTTGGTCAACTGTAAAACTCCCATAATATTTTCTTCCACCGAAAGTTTTCTGAAAACCGATGCTTCCTGAGCCAGATATCCGATTCCTTTTTGCGCTCTGCGGTACATTGCATCGGTTGTAATTTCCTGGTTTTCTAAGAAAATTTTTCCTGAAGTGGGCTTAACCAAACCAACAATCATATAAAACGATGTGGTTTTCCCTGCTCCGTTCGGACCAAGTAAACCAACAATTTCTCCCTGCTGAACCTGTACAGAAACGCCTTTTACAACTTTTTTTGGACCGTATTCTTTGATTAAGTTTTCTCCTCGTAAAATCATAGTGGCAAAGATAAAGTTTTTTTGAATTCAAATTTTAGATTAAAGATTGTGTTCAAAAGTTTTATGATTTTTTTAATAAATGTTTCGACGGGCTTAGGATTGCACAGTTGTTAGATATTTCATAAAAAAACACCTCAAATTGAGGTGTTTTTCTTATATAATTACTTTTGATTATTTATTTAAAAGAATCGCAGCTTCTTTAGCAAAATAAGTAAAAATCATGTCTGCTCCTGCTCTTTTGAAGCATGTTAAGCTTTCGATAATCGTTTTATCGTTATCCAGCCAACCGTTTTGAGCTGCAGCTTTTACCATTGCATATTCACCACTTACATTATAAACGGCAATCGGAAGATCAATAGCTTCGCGAACTTTAGAAACAATATCAAGATAAGGAAGTCCCGGTTTGATCATAATGATATCTGCACCTTCTTCAATATCTTTAAAAACTTCATTTAATGCTTCACGAGAGTTATGAAAATCCATCTGATAGGTCTTTTTATCCTTTGGAATTTCTACATCATCTGTCGGAGCACTGTCTAAAGCACTTCTGAACGGTCCATAAAAAGAACTTGCATATTTTGCAGAATAGCTTAAAATTCCAACATCTGTAAATCCGCTGTCTTCCAAAGCCTCACGAATTGTTAACACTCTTCCATCCATCATGTCACTTGGTGCCACAATGTCAGCTCCGGCTTCGGCATGTGACACAGACATTCTTGCCAATGCATCGTTGGTCGCATCATTTACGATTTTTCCGTTTTCAATAATTCCGTCGTGACCGTAAATTGAATATGGATCTAAAGCAACATCAGGCATTACGATCATGGCAGGAACAGCATCCTTAATCGCTTTAATCGTACTTTGCATTAAACCATCTTTGTTCCAAGCTTCTTTTCCGGTGTTGTCCTTTAAATGATCAGACACTTTCATGTACAGATTGACAGCTTTTACTCCTAAAGAAAATAATTCCTTACATTCCTTCACCGTTAAATCTATACTTCGCCTGAAAATACCCGGCATCGACGGGATCGCTTCTTGCTTGTTTTCGCCCTCCATTACGAAGATCGGCATTACAAAATCGTCAGTTGTAAGGATACTTTCTCTTACCAAGCTTCTCATAGATTCATTAACTCTAAGTCTTCTATTTCTTGAATGTATCATTTTGGAATACTTTTTGAATAAGTTTCTGCAAATTTAGTATAAGTTCTATAAAAAAATATTGCAAGTGATTATAGAATTATTTACTTTTGTTATGAAATACCTAGAGAAATTATAATTTGATGAAAAAACTTTTACTTTTATTTCTATTTATAGGCACTTTTGTTGGATTTTCCAACAATTTTAAAGCTCAACTGAGAGAGCCTGGTTCCATTTCGCAAAAAGCAGATGATGGTGTACTTGTTGCCTATCCGAATCCTGCGAGGGATTTCCTTGTCATTAAGGCAAAAGACTCTTCTTTAAGAGTTAAGAGCGTAACTTTTTATTCAATTTTGGGTACACAAGTTGCTAATTACGCTGTAAATATGAACTCGGGAGAGATCAATATTGAAAAATTGAAACCCGGAAAATATTTAATTCGTTACATTTTAAGCGATAATACCCAAAAGGTTACTCAAATCGTAAAACAATAAAATTTAAATCCTGATAATCATCAGGATTTTTTCTTTTAGATTAATTCTGTTTCAATTATTCCGTAACTTTCGGGATATTTTTATACTAACTATAGAAAAACAAATTAATGCTAAAAGCTGAACATATTACGAAGACCTACAATGCAGGTAAAAAAACAGCATTGGATGACTTCAGTATACATGTCCCGACAGGGAGTATTTATGGTCTTCTAGGGCCAAACGGAGCAGGGAAAACTTCCTTCATTCGTATCATCAATCAAATTACTCAAGCTGATTCCGGAGATGTTTTTATTAACGGAGAAAAGCTTAATCAAAATCATATCAGAGATATCGGTTACATGCCTGAAGAAAGAGGTTTGTATAAAAACATGACCGTTGGCGATCAGATCCTTTATTTTGGAGAATTAAAAGGAATGACCAAAAATGATGCTTTAAGTGAAGCAAAAAAATGGTTTGAAAAACTGAACATCGATCAATGGTGGAAGAAAAAACTGTCTGAACTTTCAAAAGGAATGGCTCAGAAAATTCAGTTTGTAGTAACTGTTCTTCACAGACCACACCTTTTGATTCTGGATGAACCCTTCTCTGGTTTTG
Source organism: Chryseobacterium sp. SIMBA_038 (assembly GCF_046535115.1). Lineage (NCBI taxonomy): Bacteria > Pseudomonadati > Bacteroidota > Flavobacteriia > Flavobacteriales > Weeksellaceae > Chryseobacterium > Chryseobacterium sp. SIMBA_038. The sequence goes on along the minus strand of NZ_JAWRXH010000003.1, from coordinate 161,352 downwards.
ATCCTGTGAATGCCAATTTGATCAAAGACCAAATCATCGAGCTTAAAAATAACGGAACAACTATTATTCTTTCGACTCACCGAATGGAAAGTGTGGAGGAAATGTGTGATTATGTAGCATTGATCAATAATTCTAAAAAAATTATTGACGGAAGAGTCTTCGACGTAAGAGAAAAATTCAAGAAAAACATCTTCGGAATTACCCTTTCTGAGGTAAGTGATCATCAATTTGATATTTTCAAAAACAAATACGAGATCTTTAATTATACCAATGAAAATAATCTGATTTCTTTCGATCTAAAGAATGAAAATGATCAGAACAACATTATTTTAGATCTTGTAAATGTTGGAAAAGTGAGATCGTTTGACGAAAAAATTCCAAGTATGAATGAAGTATTTATTAATGCCGTAAGCAACAACTCTTAATTATGAATAATATTTTTTTAATTACAAAAAGGGAATTTCTTACGCAGGTTAAGAAAAAATCCTTCATTATATTAACTTTACTGGCTCCTGTTATGATCATTGCTTTTGGAGCAGTTATCGGATTAATGTTTAAGGCTAATGAATCGCACAGCATTATTGAAGTTGTTGATAAAAGCGGATTATTCAAAGATCAGTTAAAATCAAATGATAAACTTAATTATGTTTTTGTTTCTGCGGCTGATGAAAAGTCGAAGATCAATAACTTAAAAGGGAATGAATCTTTAGACGGGATTTTAATCTTACCGGAATTGAGCGGTCAAAATTATGATGATCTTGAGAAAAATTCAAGGTTGGTTATTAATTCTAAAATTGGTTTTGATACAAAGCAGAGAATCATTTCTGATATTACTAATGTTATCAAAAAAGAAAAGATCAAACAATTAGGAATTGCTGAAACTCAACTTGATAATCTTGATAAAGGTTTTACTTTAAAAACAATCAATGTTTCAGAAAATAATAAAGAAGATTCTGATCTTAGTTTCGGCGTGAAAACGGGATTGAGCATGGTTTTAATGTACGTTACGTTCATGTTTATCCTTATTTATGGTGTGAGAGTGATGAGAAGTGTTTTAGAGGAAAAAAACAACCGTGTTGTGGAAATTATCATCTCTTCTGTGAAACCATTTGAATTGATGATGGGTAAAATTTTGGGGGTAACAATGGTTGCTTTGACCCAGTTTATTATCTGGATTACAATGTCGGTTATCGGAGCGTTGGTTTTAAATACAGGTTTTAATTCAATACAAAAAAATATTCCCGGCGGAAATGAAGAAATGATGAGTAAACTGGATATTGCTCAGATTGCAACTCAGGTTTCTCACAGTTTATTGGAGCTTAATTTCCCTTTGATCATCGGTGTATTTATCATATATTTTCTTTTAGGATATATTTTTTACAGCTCGATTTATGCAGCAATTGGTTCTGCGGTTGATAATGAAACAGAAACTCAGCAATTCACCTTATTTGCAATTTTACCACTAACATTGGGAATGTACGGAAGTTTTTCTTTAATGAATAATCCTGACGGACCATTAGGTTTTTGGTTATCAATAATCCCTTTCACATCACCTGTTGCAATGATCGCCAGAATTCCTTTTGGAGTTCCTATTTGGCAGTTAGCCTTATCGATTGTGTTATTATTGGGAACAACGGTTTTCATGATATTCCTTGCAGGAAAAATCTACAGAGTAGGAATTTTGATGTATGGAAATAAAGCTACGTTGAAAGAGCTTTGGAAATGGGTTAGAGGATAAAATCATCATCTGAATATCAAAAATTATAAAACAAAAATCCCGAGAATTAAAATTCCCGGGATTTTTTATGTTTCTTATGAAATCTTTTTATTCAAAGATGTAGCTTATTTTAGCACTAAGAACTTGTTCAGATTTACCTTTTGTACTTCCGAATGGCTCATTCTTAAGACCTGGATAGGTATTAGAAATACCAAAGTCATAGTTTAAAGCAAATTCTAACTGTCTTTTGTAACTATATCCTACACCAATTCCTACACCAAAGTTAAAGCTTGCTGCTTTACCGTTTACTCCAGGAAGACTAGGATCAGTAACGTCCGGATCGTAATAAGGTCTTGTTACAGGAGCGTTTTTAACTTTCTGACTAATTAAAAAATTAAATCTAGGTCCTGCCATTGCAAAGAATTCTGATTCAGCTTCTGAAAAATATCCTTTGAAATAAATAGGAACACTGATGTAATTATTTGCGTAAACAGCGTCATAACCATCTCTTCCTTTACCATCCTTATCCTTTCCTGTTTCTCCGGCTCCGTAATATAAAACCTCAGGCTGTAAGAAAAACTGGTTTTCTTTTCCCATTGGAATTAAAGCTAAAGCTCCGGCCTGAACCGTAAATCTAGGACCTGAAGGGTTGTGAGCATTTTTTACTCTGGCGTAATTACCTCCTGCAGTGATACCGAATCTTGTGCTACTGAAATCGATCTGGGCGAAAGATAACGTAGAAAGTACCAATGCTGAGGTTAATAAAAGTTTTTTCATATGTTGGGTTTTATAATTAAGCTAAAATTTTCGCTACAGTTGCACCGATATCAGCAGGAGAATCTACAACGTTGATTCCGTTTTCTCTCATAATCTCCATTTTTGCCTGAGCAGTATCTTCATCACCACCTACGATTGCACCAGCGTGTCCCATAGTTCTACCTTTAGGAGCAGTTTGTCCAGCGATAAATCCTACAACCGGCTTAGTAGATCCACTAGCTTTGTACCATCTTGCAGCTTCAGCTTCAAGACCACCACCGATCTCACCGATCATAACAACAGCTTCAGTTTCCGGATCGTTGATGAATAATTCTAACGCTTCTCTTGTAGTAGTTCCAATGATTGGGTCACCACCAATACCGATAGCCGTAGAAACACCGAAACCAGCTTTTACAACTTGGTCAGCAGCTTCATACGTAAGAGTTCCTGATTTTGAAACGATACCTACTTTCCCTTTTTTGAAAACGAAACCTGGCATAATACCAATTTTAGCTTCTTCAGAAGTAATGATTCCCGGGCAGTTTGGTCCGATCAATCTACAATCTCTGTCTGCGATGTAAGATTTTACTTTTACCATGTCTGCTACAGGAATACCTTCAGTAATACATACGATCACTTTAATTCCAGCTTCAGCAGCTTCCATGATAGCATCTGCAGCAAATGCAGGTGGTACAAAAATGATACTTACGTTTGCTCCAGCTTTTTCAACAGCATCAGCAACAGTATTAAATACAGGCTTTCCTAAGTGCTCGCTACCTCCTTTTCCTGGAGTAACACCACCTACTACGTTTGTTCCGTATTCGATCATCTGACCTGCGTGGAAAGTACCTTCGTTACCTGTAAATCCTTGTACAATTACTTTAGAATCTTTGTTTACTAAAATTGACATTTTATTGTTGTTTTAATTTATTTTTATTATTCTATTAATGCTCACAAATTTACTTATTTTTCTTTGATTTTAGATAAAACCTTAACAATTGTTTATTTGAGATTTCTCAGTTTTACCTCTTTTTTCAAATAAGTTTTAAAATCTTCCGCAAACATTCCGATATAAGTACCTTTTTCAAGATCTCTGTTAACTCCGGTTTTACCTAATAATACAGATCCGTCAGCTATTTTATTACCGGAAGCGATACCAACCTGCCCCCAAAGTGTCACTTCATTTCCTATCACACAACATCCTGCAATTCCCACTTGTGAAGCAATTAAACATTTTTTTCCGATAACAGTATCGTGACCGATCTGGATTTGATTATCCAAAACAGAACCTTCTCCGATAACCGTAGAATCTGTAACACCTCTGTCAATTGTACATCCGTTTCCGATTTCTACATTGTTTTCAATAACAACATTTCCTACAGAGATCAGACGATCGAAATTTCCGTTTAATTTTCTGTAATAAAAAGCATCACCTCCTAAAACAGTGTTTGACTGAATAACTACATTGTCACCAATAACAGTTCTGTCACCAATGACAACATTCGGAAAAATAAGTGTATTCTTCCCAATACTAACATTATTTCCAATAACAGCGGTACGATGGATTTTTGTACCCTCTCCTATTTCAACATCGTGAAGTTCTTCTGTGAAGTTATATATTCTCGTAAAATGAGTATTGATCTTATTAAAATCTCCGAAAGGATCTTCGGAAACCAACAATGCTTTGCCTTCCGGACATTCAACTTCTTTATCAATTAAAATAATTGTCGCTGCTGAATTTAAAGCTTTGTCGTAATATTTTGGATGGTTTACGAAAACGATATCGCCCGGTCTCACCATGTGAATTTCATTAGTTCCTAATACTTCAAAGTCTTCAGAGCCAACAAATTTTGATCCGATAAGATCAGCAATAGTTTTCAGTTTTTGTGGTTGATGAAACGTCATATTTTTAAATGATGTTTAAATTTTATCAACCGTGTCAAGGTTTAAAACCTTGACACGGTTTTTAAATTCGGTTCTATTTCCGATCTTATTTAATTGGATTTTATCCAATTCTCTGTTAAGTCGTCCCTACGGGACTCCAAAGTTTTTACAAAAACAAAATTCGGAATGCTAGTGCAAACCGAATTTATGTAAATTTTATTTAAAATTATTCTTTTACTCTTTCTAAGTAAGAACCATCTTCTGTACTTACTTTGATTTTGTCTCCTGCTTCAATGAACAGAGGAACCATTACTCTTGCTCCTGTTTCAACAATAGAATTTTTAAGAGCGTTCGTTGCCGTATTTCCTTTTACTCCCGGATCAGCTTCGATAACTTCTAAGTAAACAGATTGAGGAAGTTCTGCAGACAAAGGCGTCTCATCAGCTTCCTTTAAAATGATAGTAACTTCTTCACCTGCTTTCATCAGATTAGAGTTTTCAATCATTTCTTTGTTCAAATATAATTGAGAGAAATCTTCATTGTTCATGAAGTGGAAACCATTCTCATCATCATAAAGATATTGGAATTTTCTTGTAATTACTTTTACCTCATCAATTTTGTGACCTGCAGAAAACGTATTATCCAATACCTTTCCGTTAGTTACTGACTTTAGTTTTGTTCTTACGAAAGCAGGACCTTTTCCTGGCTTTACGTGCATAAATTCAACTACCTTGAAAATATCGTTACTGAATTCAATGCAAAGTCCTTTTCTTATATCGTTACTTGTTGCCATTAATTTTATATTGTCTTTTAATTTGTATTAGTTACTTTCTTTTCCTGTTCCGTATCCTTTTACAATACCTCTAGGAGAATTTTGAATAAACTGAAGAATTTCATCTCTTTCAGCAGTTGGAAGCATTTCTTTTTCAATGTAAGTTACAGCCTGAGAAACGTTCATTTTCATTTGGAAAATCGTTCTGTAAATCTTTTGAATTTCGAAAATTTTCTCATTTGTAAATCCTCTTCTTCTCAAACCTACTGAATTGATTCCTGCGTAAGACATCGGTTCTCTCGCCACCTTTACATAAGGCGGAATATCTTTTCTTACCAATGTTCCACCGGAAATCATTACATGTTTTCCGATTTTACCAAATTGATGCACAGCACTAAGACCTCCCATTACGGTATAGTCTCCGATTTCTACGTGCCCCGCAATACCGCAACCGTTCACAATGATAACGTGATCTCCGATAACGCAGTCGTGTGCAATATGGGAAGTTGCCATGATAAGGCAGTTTTTACCAATTTTGGTAAATCCAAGGGCTTTTGTCCCTCTGTTTACCGTTACACACTCTCTGATCGTAGTTTCGTCTCCGATAATTACCTGAGTATCTTCACCATCAAATTTTAAATCCTGAGGGATCGCAGAAATTACCGTTCCCGGAAATATTCTACAGTTTTTACCTATTCTGGCACCATCCATAATGGTAACATTAGGGCCAATCCAAGTTCCTTCTCCGATTTCTACATCCCCTGCTATTGTAGTAAATGGTTCTACAATAACATTTTTGCTGATTTTTGCACGTTTATCAACGGCTGCTAATTGATGAATCATTTAATCAACTTTATTTTTTGCAACTTGAGCCATTAATTCTGCTTCTACTGCTACAGTATCTCCCACATATCCGTATCCCTGCATATGAACAATACCTCTTCTGATAGGCTCTATCAATTCAATTTTGAAAATCATAGTATCACCTGGAACTACTTTTCTCTTGAATTTTACTTTATCAATTTTAATGAAATATGTAGAGTAATTTTCAGGATCCGGAACGCTTGCCAATACTAGGATACCTCCTGTCTGCGCCAATGCTTCAACTTGAAGAACTCCCGGCATTACAGGCTCTTTAGGGAAATGTCCAACGAAGAAAGGTTCATTCATTGTAACATTTTTCAATCCGACAACGTGAGAATCCGACAATTCTAAGATTTTATCAATCAATAAGAATGGTGGTCTGTGAGGCATCAACTTCATAATTCCGTTGATATCGAACACAGGTTCTTTTGTTAAATCAAAATCAGGAACATTTTTTTTCTTTTGTAATTTCCACTGACGGTTCAATTTTTTAGCAAATTGAGTATTTACAAAATGTCCTGGTTTATTAGCAATAACTTTTCCTTTTATTTTTACTCCAGCCAAAGCTAAATCACCTATTACATCAAGTAATTTGTGTCTTGCAGCTTCGTTAGGATAATTTAAAGTAAGATTATCAAGAATACCGTTTGGTCTGATAGACACTTTGTCTTTACCAAAAGCTTTCTTTAATTTTTCTGTAGTTTCAGGAGTAAGATCTTTATCTACATAAACGATCGCGTTAGAAATATCTCCACCTTTGATCAAACCGTGATCTAAAAGCATTTCTAATTCATGTAAAAAGCTGAACGTTCTAGCAGATGAAATCTCTTCTTTAAAATCTGAAATATTTTTAAGAGTAGCATTCTGAGTACCTAAAACTTTAGTCCCAAAATCTACCATTGTAGTAATTTCGTAATTATCTGAAGGAATAATTGTAATTTCTGAACCCGTTGCCGGATCGCTATAGCTAAGAACTTCTTTTACCACCAAATATTCTCTGGCGATACCTTGTTCTACAATTCCTACACTTTCGATGGCTTCCACAAAAAACTTTGAAGAACCGTCTAAAATTGGAGGTTCAGAAGCATCCATTTCCAACATTGCGTTATCAATATCACAACCAACTAAAGCTGCCAAAAGATGTTCACAAGTGTTAATTTTAACTCCTAATTTTTCTAATGTCGTTCCTCTTTCTGTTGCTACAACATAGTTTACATCAGCTTCGACCTGAGGATGACCCTCTAAATCTGTTCTCACAAAAACGAAACCTGTATTTTCTTTAGCAGGTTTTATGGTCAATTTTACTTCTTTACCAGTATGAAGGCCAATTCCGGAAAGTGTTACCTCTTCCTGAAGTGTTTTTTGCATATCACTCATTAGTATGATCTTTTGAGGTATTCTCAAGATTATTTATTCGTTTTACAATTTCAGGTAAATTCCTGAAATGTACATAGCTTCTAAGGTAATCATTATAACTTATCGCAGGAGAACCGTACACAGTTTCTTTATCATTTACGCTAGAATTCACACCACTCTGAGCCTGAATTTTCACCTGATCTCCTATTTTAATATGCCCTACGACTCCAACCTGACCGCCAATTTGGTTCCAGTTACCGATAGTAGTAGATCCTGCAATTCCTGCTTGTGCGGCAATTACGTTATTCTGGCCAATTTTCACATTGTGGGCGATCTGGATAAGGTTATCTATTTTAGTCCCCTTTCCAATAATGGTAGATCCGATGGTTGCTCTGTCGATACTACAGTTAGAACCAATTTCAACATCATCTTCGATAATTACATTACCCAACTGAGGGATTTTTTTGAATCCGTCAGGAGTAGGCTGAAAACCAAACCCATCTCCACCAATCACAGTATTGGAATGAATCACACAGTTATCTCCAACGATACAGTAATCGTAAATTCTGGCACCACTGTCTATTTTACAGTTTTTACCAATTTTAACCCCTTTACCTATGTAAACATGAGGATAAATTTGTGAACCTTCACCAATTTTTGCTTTATCTGAGATGTAGGTAAACGCACCGATATAGGCTTTTTCGCCAATAACAGCTGTTTCATGAATTGAAGAGCCGTCTTCGACACCTTCTTTTCTACCCTGCATTTCCTGATACAGATTCATTAAAACCTGGAAGGCAAGATAAGCATCTTTTACGGCAATGATGGTAGGATTATAATTATCTTTAGTTATAATATCTTCAGAAACGATAAGAACGGAGCATCGTGAAGTGTCCAAATAATGGGAAAATCTCTCTTGTGCTACAAAAGAAAGATGCCCTGATTCCCCATTTTCAATGGGTGAAACTCCAGTAATAAGTGCATGCTCGTCACCTATTATTTTTCCGTCGATAAAACTTGCAATTTGCGAAGCTGTAAATTCCATATTCTGCAAAGATAAGAAATTCTATAATTCGCAAACATTTTTTAGTTTTAGGATAGTGAATTTTAATATTATTTAAGAAATTAATTAGACATATCTCTTGGGAAAGTAAGGATATATCTTGTTGTTTTATTTACAATCAACCCCGATAAAAGCTGGTCTTCCGACTCGTCTAGCCTTAATTTGACCCCACTTTTCTGCAATAAATAAATTGGTTGCTTTTCTGTATCATAAGGCAACAATTTTCTCTTGATCTCGTGTACAAGGTCTTCCCCGTTATCAATTCCGAAAAATTCGTTAGTGTTTTTTATTTTTTCTTCAATAAATTTCGGATCAAAAGGATGAGAAGAGATAATTGTTTTAGGCAGGTTTCTCTGTATCACGCATTTACACCAATAAGAAAGAATAATATCATCAGAATTTTGCCAAGATTTCATCGCCTGAATAACGTCATTATCATCCATTTGTGTGAATCTTTCAACGTCTTCATCGGTTGCTGAGCTTTTTCCGCGGTATAAAAAATATTTCAAATTTTCCGTCGCAGGCAGATCAATTCCCTGAGAAACCAAATATTTTGCTCTTTCCAAGATTTTAACCAAAAGAAACTCTGCCAAAGCCGAAGTTTTATGATAATATACCTGCCAATACATGAACATTCTTGCGGTCAGAAAGTTTTCAATGGAGTAAATTCCTTTCGCATCGATGACTAATTCGCCTTCTTCACACACGTTCATCATCGAAATAATCCTTTGTGTATTGATATTTCCTTCTGAAACTCCTGTAAAAAAGCTGTCTCTTTTCAAATAATCCAATCTGTCAACATCTAATTGAGAAGAAATAAGCTGATTGAAAAATTTTCTATGATATTTTCCTTGGAACATTTCAATAGCAACATTAAGCTGGCCATCAAATTCAACATTTAATCTATTCATTAATAATAATGAAAGATTTTCGTGATGCCAATCATCCATTAACATGCTTTCCAACGCGTGAGAAAATGGGCCATGACCAATATCATGCATTAAAATAGCCAACATCGCTCCTTTTTCCTCTTCATCCGAAATTTTAACTCCTTTCTGCTTTAAAGTCTCCAATGCCGTAAACATCAAGTGCATCGCGCCCAAGGCATGATGAAATCTCGTATGCGTAGCACCCGGAAAAATTAAAGTTAAAAGTCCAGTCTGGGAAATTCTTCTCAGCCTTTGAAAGTATGGATGTTCGATGATGTCGAATAAAATTTCGTGAGGAATTTTGATAAATCCGTGAACCGGATCATTGATGATTTTAAGCTTATTCTGCATTGAAATGTCAGTATTTGTACACAAATTTAGGGATTTTAAATTTTAGGGTTGATTAATTTTCTATTAAAAAATTATGGTGTAAACACAAGTCGAACAAATTTTTTCACGAATAACACTAATTAAAAAATTAAGTTTTGGCTGAAGCCAATTGAATAGGGCTGATTAATTAAACGGGCTAAAGCTCATTTTTCTATTAATACAAAGCTTGTGTCATTCGTGAAAAAGTTTGTGCCTTTTGTGTTTAAAAATTATCTTTGATACAAATTCCAATACCCTTTCATGAGAAAATTCTCACTTTTTGTCATCATCTTTTTAAGTATCAATTTTTCGGCACAAAATTTATCTGAAACTCAAAAATTAGAGTCTCTTTGTAAAGTTTGGGGATTTTTAAAATATTATCATCCGAATGTTGCCAAAGGAAATCTCAATTGGGATAATCAGCTTTTCCTGAAATTAAATGAAATTGAAAAAATCAACGATAAAAATCAATTGAATGAATTTTATGCTAATTGGATTGACAGTCTGGGAAAAGTTGAAGCTTGTGAACAATGTAAAAAAGAGGATAACAAACTCTATTTTTTGAAAAACTTTGATCTTAATTGGATTAACAATCAGACTATTTTTTCAGAAAATATAATTAAGAAATTGAGTTATATTCAGGATAATAGAAATATTGGAGACAATTATTATTTCGGGATTGGTGGAAGAAAAGTATTTTTCAGAAATGAAAATTCTTATGGGTCAAAATTTATCTCAAAAGAGATAAGCTTATTAGAATTATTCAGATATTGGAATTATGTAGAATATTTTTTCCCTTACAAATACAAAACAGATCAAAACTGGAATGATGTTTTAACAGAGATGATTCCGAAGTTCCTTGTTATTAATAATGATGAATCTTATCATTTAACTTTAGCAGAATTGGTTACCAAAACAGATGATTCTCATGCTTTTTTGTTTTCGCCGTTCATTAGTTTGCATCAATATGGAAGAAGAAAAATTCCTGTGGAATACAGTTATGCAGAAGGAAAACTAATTGTTACTAAAATTAATTCCAATAAATTTAATGAAGAAAATCCATTTAAAGTCGGTGATGTAATTTATGATGTGAATGGGAAAACTATTCCACAAATGGTCAATAGTTTTGGGAAATATATTCCTGCTTCCAATTCATGGGGAAAAATCAAGAAAGCGAAAAATCTTTTTCTTTTTACTAATAATGATTCAATTTCGGTTAAACTTGAACGGGATGGACAAAATTTTTCAATTAAAGTAAAAGCATACTTACTCCGAGATATTATCAATGAAAAACCTGCGACACCTGAAAAATGGAAATTCATTAATGAAGAAAGAAAAATCGGCTATGTAAACATGGGAATTATTGAAAGAAAAGATCTTGATGAGATGTATAAAAACCTGAAGGAAACAGAATCTATCATTTTTGATCTCAGAAATTATCCGAAACAAACCATTTTACCTTTAAGCAAATTGTTACTTCCTGAAAACACTATTTATTATCAATTCAATTTCCCTGAAACCAATTATTTGAGCAAATTTTACAGTCGAAAAAATAGTATTGGTAGAAAAAACGCTGATTATTATAAAGGAAATGTGGTGGTTTTGGTTGATGAAAACACCCAAAGTCAAGCCGAAACTACAACTATGATGTTTAAACAACATCCAAAGGCAAAAATTATTGGCAGCAATACTTCCGGAGCCAATGGAGATATCATAAGGTTCAATATTGCAGATTTGGAGACGAGTTTTACGGGATTGGGAGCCTATTATCCCAACGGTCGAGAAACTCAACGAATAGGAATTATTCCTGATATTTTGATAAAGCCTACAATAAAAGGCATCAAAGAGGGAAAAGATGAAGTCTTGGAAAGAGCTTTAGTATATATAAATACGGGGAAATAATTCATTAAAAGAAAAATTCAATCAAAAATAAATACCTGTTTTTCAATCAATTAATTATTAAAACTAATATTTTTTACATTTTTTTGTCAGCAATTCAATTTGTTTACGTCTAAGTTATTAACAAATTAGCCTAAACAAATAAAATTGATTATGAAAAATTGCGTTTCAGGAAAACAGACAAAATTAGGAGCTATTGCTTTATTAGCTTTACTGTCAATTTACTCTTGCAGTCACGACAACGAAATAACTGTCGACCAAAATGCCAAGACAGAGGAAAAAGTTGTTGTTGCAAACCGTGTTAGCAGTTCTGTTACTTTTATTGATGCTGTTACCAATAACGTTACAAAGACGCTTACTATCGCAAATTCGGATCCGATGTACGTTGTTTACGTTCCGAAAACCGACAAATTGTATGTTGGAGACAGAGCAAATAAGAAAATTCATGTCATCAATCCTCAAAATCAACAGATAGAAACCTCAGTTAACGTTGGAAACGGTGTTTTTCACATGTGGGCAGACGCTCAAGGCAAAGAACTTTGGGTGGTTAATGATATAGATAAAACAATTTCTGTGGTAAATCTAGCTACAAATTCCGTAACCAATACCATCAGTGTAGATGTGACGCCTCACGATATATTTTTATCTCAAGATGGAACAACCGCATATGTTTCCGTATTTACAAGTAGTTCTACATCGGATAAAATTTATAAATATTCTACTTCCACTTATGCTAAAACAGGTGAAAAAACAGTTGGAAAAGAACCTCATTTATTTTATGCCAACAATAAATTATATGTTCCCTGCCAATTAGAAAAAACATATATTTTGGATGGAAACACATTAAATACTTTGTCTGAAAAAGTATTCACAGGCGCTCATGGAATTTTCACGCTGCCTTCTCAAAACATATTTTTTGTGAGTAATATTACCGGTAATCAATTATATTCAATCAATGCAACAACTGGAGATCAAATTGGAAGCTCCGTATCATCTTCTGCTGCAATAGCTCATAATATTGTGCTTAATGATAAAGGTGATAAAATGTTTGTCACCCATTCCGGAGGTACTGCAAATACGGTTTCGATCTATAATGTGAGTTCGTCGGGAACTATCTCGCCATCGGCTACAGCAACTGTAGGAACCAATCCTTTTGGTTTGACATATTATAAAAGAGAATTAAAATAACCTTTAAAAACAGAAGTCATGATCGAAGCATATTGGAAAAAAGGTATTTCTTTCGAATCTTATCTTCGTAATATCGAAAAGAAAATAGAAGCTCCCGAAAAACAGGATCTTGGTGAAGAGAAAATCCAAAAATGTAAACTTTCCCTCGAAAGAGCCGAACAGATCATGCAAAATTACTTTCCGGATACCTATCATGAGAATATTCTGGATGAAAAAAACTTCAACGGAAAGATTTTAATTATAGCTGAAGACTGGTGTGGAGACTGTAGTCAAGCCATTCCGGTAATAAAAAAATTCTTTAAGGACAAAAATGCCGTAAAAATACTATACAGGGATGAAAACCCTGATTTGATGAAATTATTCTTAACAAGTGGAAGCGAGTCCGTCCCCATTGTCATTATCCTTGATGTCAAGAGCGATATTATAAGTCATTGGGGACCACGGACCGCGTTTGGATTTGAACTTTTAGCCAAATACAAAAGCGATCCCGAAAAATTTCCTAAAGAGGTTTTCCTCTACGAATTACAGGAATATTACGAAAGCAATAAAGGTTTTGATATTATTGATGAAATAATTTCTCTTTTATGATTTCAAGTTTAAAAATTAACTCGTAAAATTTCTTATAAAAGTATAAATCTCTTCAATACATTAATTAAAGAACCAATAATTGATTTTTCATTAAAAAACATACTATTTATAGTACAAATGCGTTATCTTCATAGTCAATTATTACAATGAAAACGCATCAAAATTTTTAACTAAGATTTAACTTTTAAAGTCTCTATTTTCGCAGATTTTACGAGCTTTTGGTCGCAATTTTGATATACTAACCCTGAAAAATTAAATTATTATGTCGGAAAAGATATTATGGATAGATGATGAGATAGATTTACTTAGACCTCATATTGTATTTTTAGAAAAAAAAGGTTACCACGTAACCCCTGTAAATAACGTAAATGAGGCATTAGAATTAATAGATTCGGAAAAATTTGCACTTACTTTAATAGATGAAAATATGCCTGGAATTTCCGGGCTTGAGGCTATTCCTATGATCAAACAAAGAGATAGTTCTTTGAAAATAGTGATGGTTACAAAAAGCGAAGAAGAACATATTATGGAAGAAGCCATTGGTTCTCAAATCGCGGATTATATTTTGAAGCCTGTAAATCCTAATCAGATCTTATTGTCTTTAAAGAAAAATCTTCAGGAAGACAATCTTGTTGAACAAAAGACAATTTTACAATATCAGCAGGAATTCAGAAACCTTTCTATGGAACTTTCTTATTTAAGAACGTATCAGGATTGGGCAGAATATTACAAAAAAATCGTTAGCTGGGAGATCAAATTTGATAAAGTTGCAGATAATGAATTTGCAGATCTTTTACAGTCTCAAAAAGAAGAGGCCAACATTCAGTTTGCTAAATTTATTGAAAACAATTACGAAGATTGGTTGAATGGAAATGAAAAACCATTAATGAGCCACACCCTTTTCAAAGAAAAAATAAAACCGGAAGTAGAAAAAGAAAAAGTTCTTTTATTGATGGTTGATAATCTTCGTTATGATCAGTGGAAAGTAATTGAACCTTTGTTCACTAAATATTATAATAAAGTTTCAGAAGATTATTATTACAGTATTCTTCCGACAGCTACACAATATGCGAGAAATTCTTTCTTTGCAGGTTTAATGCCTTCTGAGATCGAAAAACGTTTCCCTGAAAAATGGTTTAATGATAATGAAGACGGAAACAAAAATGAATTTGAGCGCGATTTCCTAGAAGATCAAATGAAAAGAATTGGTTTAGGTTCTAAATCAATGAAATATTTAAAAGTTTTGAATGCCGATTTTGAAAGAAAGATCTACGATGATTTCAATCAGCACAAAAACAATGATCTTTTGGTGATTGTTTATAACTTTATTGATATTCTTTCACACGCAAAAACAGATAATCACATTGTTGACCAATTAATTCGTGATGATAAAACTTTCCGTTCTTTAACATCGAACTGGTTTGAAAATTCATCTTTAATTAAGATTATTAAACTAGCTGCTGAAAGCGGTTACAAATTGGTCATTACAACCGATCACGGAACAGTTTACGTTAAAAAACCAAGTAAAGTTGTGGGTGACAGAGAAACATCTACTAACATTCGTTATAAAACAGGTAAAAGTTTAACTTACGACGACAGAGATGTGTGGGCGATCACAAGCCCTGAAAAGTTATTTTTACCAAAAGGAAATTTAAGCTCAAAATATATTTTCGCTAAGAATAATATTTTCCTGGCTTATCCTAAAAATTATAATCACTTTGTGAATTATTATAAAGAAACCTACCAACATGGTGGAATATCATTGGAAGAATGTATTATTCCAATAAGTATTTTAGAACCCAAGTAGTTTTTTTCATAGTTTATTTAACTTTGGGTAATAAGGGTGGCGGAAAAAATCAATTGATTTTTTCCGCTTCTTTTTTATATTTTTGAAACATGAGATTAATTACTTACAACGTAAACGGAATAAGAGCTGCTTTTACCAAAGATTTTCTAGGTTGGCTGAAAACAGCTGATCCGGATATTATCTGCATTCAGGAGAGTAAAGCAGGAAACGATCAAATAGACATCGAAAGCCTTGAAAAATTAGGTTATCATAGTTATTGGCATTCAGCAGTAAGAAAAGGCTACAGCGGTGTCGGAATCGCTTCAAAAATAAAACCCAATCATGTAGAATATGGCTGCGGTATTGAAAGCTATGATAATGAAGGAAGAATTATTCGTGCAGACTTTGATGGTTTCTCGGCAATTTCTGTATATGTCCCTTCTGCTTCGAATATTGAAAGACTAGAATTTAAAATGCAGTTTTGCCATGATTTTCTGGCTTACATTAAAGAATTAAAAAAGACTATTCCAAATCTTATTATTTCGGGAGATTTTAATATCTGTCATGAAGCAATTGATATCCACAATCCGGTTGGTTTAAAAAATACTTCAGGCTTCTTACCAATGGAAAGAGAATGGATGACAAGTTTCATCGAAGAATGCGAATTGATAGACAGTTTCAGGTTTTTTAATAATGAGCCCGACAATTATACCTGGTGGAGTTACAGACAGAATTCCAGAGCCAATAATAAAGGCTGGAGGTTGGATTACAACTTTGCATCCTATTCATTAAAAGAAAAGCTTTCCAGAGCCGTTATTTTGAAGGAAGCAGTGCATTCGGATCACTGCCCTGCTTTAATAGAAATTAATATCTAAAAAAATAAAAGCCAGCTTATTCAGCTGGCTTTGCAATTTAATCATAAATGTTAATCGACAATTTCATATTCCACCGGAATCGTACCGTGATCGGTATCTCCGATTTCATCGAACGCGGCTCTAGACATATCTAGCGCTCTTGATGAATGGAAAGGCCCTCTATCATTAATCTTCACTATTACCTCTTTTCCATTGTTCAGATTGGTTACTTTAATAGTTGTACCAAAAGGAAGCGTTCTGTTGGCTGCAGTAAGCTTTGAATTATCAAAGATTTCTCCGCTGGCCGTTTTTCTACCGTTAAATTTATCGTGGTAGTACGATGCATAACTTGTTTTCTTCGCATCTGTGGCATTATTCTTGAAAGAATAAACACCAAAGGTTGAAATCATCATTATGATTACGAGAATGAATCTTTTCATCATCTTGAAATTTTATTGGTTTTGACTCAGCAAAAGTATCATGAATATGGTAAAGTCCATAGTCTAAATGTTAAAAACTGTTAACAAAAACCCAATTCTATCCCAACGACCCTTGTAACTCCCTATTAACAGGCTTCTTAGAGTACATTGTTAAAATGTGTTAAAAATAACGTTAAAAAGTTAACGAAATTAACTAATTAGCGCATAATTTAAAAAAACACAAAATAAAAGTTACTGAAAATCAATATCTTAATTTTTTTAACAAGTTTTGATGAATCTGAAAAAATTACTTTAAATAAAAGCGAGATGGTTTATACTTAAAGTATAAAATAGTTTTAATTAATTCCATTCTATAAATTAATCCAAAGCCTTAATTTATAACAATAGAGAAAAAACAGCATAATAAATAGCGCTAGATTTAATTTAAGAAATATAAAGCTTCGAATCAATTAATTGAGAAATTAAAAAACAAAAAAACCAATGAGATAACTCATTGGTTTTATATTTAAAATGTAGTTATAGCTTATTTAGTATATTCTACAATATAGTCATAAGTATCAGCAGGATAAACTACAGACATACTTGGAGAACCTGTAATAAGGTTACCATTAGTAATATCATAAGAATAAACTCCGTTAGCAAAAACACTTCCTGTACCTGCTTTGAAAACAGTTACTCTGTAAACGCTTGCTGTTCCACTAGCAGGAACTGAGATAGCTCCATCAGGATAAGATGTAGGTGCAGTAGAAGTTCCACTTGCTACAAATCTTCCTTTTTTAGCATACACCTGTCTACCATTTACTAAAGTATTAGTAGTTGTTTCAGCAGTTGTTACATTGAATTTTGGATCACCTCCAAGTGGTCTCCAAACTCCCGGTTGTACTGTTTGATTATTATATCCATTTGGATTATAGAAGAAATAATAACCTGGCGCTACAGCTGTAGCAGTTGAAGATCTATTACCAGCAGTAAGTGTTGTTCCAGTAGATCTGTTGTAAACAATCATACCATCAAACATAGTAGGGAACGTAGCACCATCAGCTAAAGTCAAATCAAACTGAAAGTTAACAAGGTCAACACTTGGAATGATAATACCTTTACCAACGTTTGGTTGTGCTCCAACTTCAGTACTAAAGTTTGTACTACCATCTAAAAGTACATTTGAGTTTGTAATTGTTGCATTTACAGGTTGATTAGTAAGAACCTGAGCGGTTGCTATAGATCCTAAACCTGCTAACAACAAAAGGCTAAATATATTTTTCATCTTGTTTAAAATTATATTATTATTAAAATTAGGGGAAATTATAAACCTACACTTACCCATTGAGTTCCAGACCAAGAGAACGTACGCCCTCTTTGGAAGTTATTTCCAGTTTGCCCAGTAACACCTAAAATAGTATTAGCAGCATTTGAAGGATTGTTATTGAAAACTAATATAACACGTCCAGCATCAGCAGCAGTAAGAACAGGGAAAGTAATTGATACTCCTCCAGTAGTTGCCTGAGTATTAATCAAATAATCAGTAGCACCTATAGTATAAGTCCCAGCAGTAACATTAGCTACACCCCCTCTGATAACTTCATACCTTTGAGGAGTAGCAGCACCACCGCCTCCAACAGCAACCCATACAGAGTTTGGTGCATCATAATAATAGAATCCTGTAGCAGTTACATTAACTGTTTTACCAGTTCCTGCACCATCTATAGCATTAACAAATACAAGAGCACCATTTTGGTTGGTTGCTCCAGTTCCATTGGCATAAGCAGCATTTTTTGCTTCCAATTGAGCTCTTGACATACGAGGGACTAAAAGCGCATCAGGTCTTGTAGCGTCAGCTGTATTTGCAGTAACGTCTAAAGTAGAAGCAGGTGTAGTTGTGTTTATACCTACACGCCCCTGTTGAGCTTTAGTAAGCGCTGTCATGCTAACAAGTACAGTCGCTGTTAATAAAATTTTTTTCATAAGTTTTTAAAGATTTTAAATTACATTTTTCATCAATGATATTTATTCAAAATGGGACAACTCATCCCAACTTGTGCCTTAACAAATGAAAATCAAACAAATAAGTAAGAATAATATTCTCAAAAACTGTTTCATTTTCGATTTAGTTTTAAATATCTAACGTTCAGTAAATAGCATTATAAAAATCTATTCATACCGCAAAGTTAGTACTTTATTATTTAACTGCAATAGTAAGATATAAAAAGTTTTACAAATTCATTTTGATAAAAACATAAAACACTGAATTACAAACAGTTAAACACAATATTAAAATATAATAAAATGTGTTAATTTTTATTAATGCTTAAAATAAATTTAGATATATGACATTATCAATGAAATATATATTGAAAATTCACTAATAAATGAGATATTTTAAACTAATTCTCCATATAAGTCGAATTCTTCAGCAGAAGTGATTTTAACCTCTGCAAATTCACCAATAGAGATATACGTATTATCTGCAGAAACCAACACTGTATTATCTACATCCGGAGAATCATATTCCGTTCTTCCAATAAAATAGTTTCCTTCTTTTCTATCAAATACACATTTGAAAACTTTCCCGATCTTCTCCTGATTCTTTTCCCAAGAAATTTGTGACTGCAATTCCATAATCTCTTCTACTCTAGCTTCTTTTACTTCCTGAGGAATATCATCCTCTAAAACATAAGCCGTAGTATTTTCTTCATGAGAATATGTGAAACAACCCAATCTATCAAACTTTTGTTCTCTTACCCACTCCTTCATTTCCTGGAATCTTTCTTCGGTTTCTCCGGGATACCCAACGATTAAAGTTGTTCTAATGGCCATATCAGGAACTTTCTCTCTGAATTTAGCTAGAAGTGCATCCGTCTTTTCGTGAGTAGTACCTCTCTTCATCGATTTCAACAAATCTGAATTGATGTGTTGAAGTGGAATATCTATATAATTACAAACCTTAGGTTCTTCTCTGATAATATCTAAAACATCTTCAGGAAAACCGCTTGGGAAAGCATAATGAAGACGAATCCATTCTACACCTTCTACTTTTACAAGTTCTTTTAGTAAATCTCCAAGGGCACGTTTTTTATAAATGTCTAAACCGTAATAGGTAAGATCCTGAGCTATTAGAATTAATTCCTTAGTCCCTTTTTTTGCTAATTTCTGAGCTTCAGAAACTAATTTCTCAATCGGTGTAGAAGTATGACCACCACGCATTAAAGGAATTGCACAAAAAGAACAAGGTCTGTCGCAACCTTCAGATATTTTTAAGTAAGCATAATGTCTTGGAGTAGTTGTTAATCTCTCACCAACAAGCTCGTGCTTATAATCTGCACCTAAATGTTTCAATAAAATAGGAAGATCTCTCGTTCCAAAATACTGGTCTACATCAGGGATTTCTTTGATCAAATCCGGTTTATATCTTTCAGAAAGACAACCTGTAACAAAAACTTTTTCAACTTCACCTCTATTTTTAGCTTCTACATATTCTAGAATAGTATTGATGGATTCTTCCTTTGCATTATCTATAAATCCGCAGGTATTGATTACAACGATATCACCTTTGTCTTCATGCACCACTTCTTTTCCATTGGCTTTCAGCTGGCTCATCAACACTTCAGAGTCATATACATTCTTTGAACAGCCGAGTGTGACGATGTTAATTTTCTTCTTACCTATGGATTTTGTACGCATCTTTTTGATTTTGAGTTTGCAAAGATACGAAATATTGAAGAGTATGAATTAAAAAAAGAGAACCACTTTAATAAAGTGATTCTCAATATGCTATTTAAAAGTTTTTATCTTTAAAGCTTGGTGAATTTTGATCTTTCTCCGAAAGAATCATATCATTTGGATCAACTTTCCAATCAATATTAAGCTCAGGATCATCAAATTTTACACTCCCTTCGGATTCTTTATTATAAAAATTATCACATTTATAAGCAAATACTGCCGTTTCACTTATTACTGAAAATCCATGTCCAAATCCTCTTGGTATGTATAATTGAAGTTTATTTTCTTCGGTAAGTTCTATTCCGAACCATTCTCCAAATGTTGGAGAATTTTCTCTCAAATCAACAGCTATATCCCAAACTTTACCTTCCAAACATGAAACGAGTTTAGCCTGAGCATGCTCTCCTTTCTGTAGGTGTAACCCTCTTAAAACTCCATAAGAAGATTTAGAAATATTATCCTGAACGAAATGCCCGTTCATTGAAGTTAGTTCTTCAAACTTCTTTTCATTAAATTTCTCAAAGAAGTAGCCTCTATCATCTTCAAAAATAGTAGGCTCTATTATATAACAATCTTTAAGTGGTGTTTCTTTTATTTTCATATAATTTAAATATAGCTTTTAAAAGCGATCTGCAATTTATTTTAATATTTTGAAAATTGTTTTTAATAAAATTTTCAAATCTTCGGAAAACGACATTTTTTTCAGATAATCCAAGTTCATCCTTACTTTATCTGGAAATATAACCTCATCGTTATATACTATAGGATTTTTCTGAGAGCTTAATAAAAATTCTTCATTACTATATTTTATGCTTGCCTCAGAAGTTACTCCCGGTTTTAGTTTTAACACTTCCCTGTCATTCCCTTGAAGTTTATCGTAATATCCTTCAATATCCGGACGCGGACCTACAAAACTCATTTCTCCTTTAATAATATTGAATAATTGGGGAAGTTCGTCAAGCTTAGTTTTTCTCAATAATAGACCTAAGTAAGAGCTTTTTTTAGTTTTTTCATTAATTGTTTTAAATTTATAAATTGTAAAAAGTTTACCGTACTGGCCTACTCTCTTTTGACAGAAAATTCCATTGGACTTTGTGTCTATACTAATTACAATAAATAAAACAATGAATAAAGGCATCATCAAAATAATCAAAATGATTGAAAAAATTAAATCAAAAATGACCTTCCAATGTTTATAATGATTCATTGATAATAAAACTAAAGCTTAAAAAAACTTACTGATCACATTTGCAATTCTTTCTCTTTCTTCATTGGAAAGATTGGATCCTGAAGGTAAACAAAGCCCATCTTCAAATAATTTCTCGGAAACATTAGTTCCATAATATGGTGCATCAGCAAAAATTGGCTGCATGTGCATTGGTTTCCATAATGGTCTTGATTCTATATTATCTTCTAAAAATGCTAATCTTAAATCTTCTCTTGTTTTACCAGTAATAGCAGGATCAACTATGATAGAAGAAAGCCAATGATTTGAATAAAAATCAGAATTTGGTTCAGAAAAAACTTCTACTCCATCAATTTTTTCAAAGATATTCACATAAAAATCATGCATTGCTCTTCTTGCATCTACTCGATTTTGTAATACTTCCATTTGTCCTCTACCAATACCAGCCACTATGTTACTCATTCTGTAATTGAAACCAATATGTGAGTGTTGATAATGAGGAGCATTATCTCTGGCCTGAGTAGATAAAAATACCGTTTTATCTTTATCATCCTTTGTGTGACAAACTAATGCACCTCCACCAGAAGTCGTGATAATCTTATTGCCGTTAAAACTTAGAATTCCAAAACGCCCAAAAGTACCGCAAGACTGACCTTTATATTTTGAACCTAAAGCTTCTGCTGCATCTTCAATGAGATCAATCTGATATTCACTAGCAATAGAAACTATCTCGTCCATTTTCGCAGGCATTCCATATAGATGAACTACAATGATTGCTTTTGGCTTTTTACCATTTTTAATTCTATCTTCAATAGCTTCTTTTAAAGCTTTCGGACACATATTCCATGTATCTGATTCGCTATCGATAAATACTGGTGTTGCTCCGCAATATGAAATAGGGTTTGCAGAAGCAGAAAACGTCATTGACTGGCATATAACCTCATCACCATGCTCAACTCCACATTCTATTAAAGCTAAATGAATAGCCGCCGTACCCGCAGATAAAACAGCAACATTCACCTCTTTATTCAAAAAAAGTTCTAAATCTTTTTCGAACCCATCAACATTAGGTCCCAATGGAGCTACCCAATTTTCTTTGAATGCTTCATTTATATATTTTAATTCGTTGCCTCCCATGTGAGGAGAGGATAACCAGATTTTTTGTGACATATTATTCATGAAATTTTATAGGTTTTGCAGGAATACCAACAGCTGTACAGTTTGCCGGAATACTCTTTGATACAACGGCACCCGCTCCAATTATAGTATTTTCGCCTATTTCAAGCAAATTAATAATTTTTGCACCTGTTCCTACATAAACAGCTTTATTAATTATAACTTCTCCCGAAATATTTACTGTTGGCATAAACGAGCAGTATTCTTTAATTTTAGTATCATGCCCTACAGTACAAGAGAGATTAAGAATTACAAAATCTTCTATTTCAATATCAACTGTAATAATAACACCTGCGCAAATAATATTTCCTTTTCCTAACCTCACATTATCCTGCCCGATGATAACAGACGGATGGATTAAATTAGGAAATTCAATATTTACATTATCAATATTTTGAATTATTTTTTGTTTAGTCTTAGGATCGCCTATTGCTACTGCTATAGAAAGTGGATAATCTACTTCATTTATTTTTTCAAGTCCACCTAAATATGGTAACCCGTTTATTTCGGTTTCATATTTTTTGTCATCAAAAAAACCGATAATTTCAAATTGGTTATTTTTTTGGTTAATATGGTCAATTAGCATCTTGACTTCTCTCCCAAATCCTCCAGCACCAATAATTGCAATTTTTCTCATGTTTAATATTTTTATATGGCAATAATGCCATTCTCCTTTATGACATTTATTTTAAGTATAGAATTTCTAGTATCATACAATAAAACTCTCTTTTAAGGATGTAGCTACAGAATTAACTGACGCTCTACCACAAAAGCTTCTGCTCTTTGTACCCCTACAGTAGCTCCTCTGTACATCGCTAAAGCATCAAAAGCTTCTACAGAACGAGAATGCGGAAATTCTTTTATTTGTGATCCAAAAAATTTCATTGCCTCAGTTTTCTTTGAGAAAGTATCTGTAACATTTACAAAGTGGTTTGGAACGAACGCTTTCTCCTGCATAGGAGTCCATTCTGTCTCAGAAAGTGTTTCGTAACAATATATGTTCAGGATTTTATTATCGCCCTGAGGTCTTGCTGCTACTAAGGAGGCTCTGTAAATTGCTTTATGATCCTGATGAATATCTCCAGGATGGGGCAAATATAAATGAGTAGGTTTTACTCTTTCAAATATCTTAAAAATTTCCAATGAAATTTTAAATTCCGGAAAAGCATTTAGTGCAGGAGCCGGAAAATCAAGGAAAACAGTTTCTTTAACACCTAAAAACTGATGTGCAGCAATTGCTTCAGAACGTGTTTTGTTTATTTGATCTATTGAATAAAGTTCAGGTGCTCCTATTGAAGCATTTGTAGCAATAATCACTATAACTTCGTCACCAGAATTAATATGTTTAGCAATGGTTGCTCCACATCCAATTACCTCATCATCCGCATGTGGTGCTATTACAATTACTCTATTCATTTTTAATTTGTTTTTTTATTTTGTAAATTTCGTCTTCAATATTATATCCCAATTTATCTCCTACGTTAATAGAAATATCGGAGCTAGTATCTTTAAATGTATATTCTTCTATCCATAAAAGACCTTTTCCGGTTTGGATAAGTATGTTTCCTTCTTTATTTTTCAATAAAACTCTACCAATTACTCCCTTAAACTGAATATCGTTTTCTGGTCTGCAAGACCAAATGATTAACTTTTCATCCTTGCAGTAAGTGTATGCCCCAGGATGCGGTCTAGAAGCTGCTTTTATTAATCTATTGATATAATTTACATCATCATTCCAATTAATCAAACCATCTTCTTCTTTTCTTATTCCATAATAAGATGCAAGATGTTCGCATTGTGGGACTGGGTTCCAAAAACCTTTTTTAAGTTCCGGAAGCCATTGATCTAATGCTAAATCTATATGCTGCATAATTTTTGCTTCCACTTTAGTTGCATCATCTTCTTCTTCAACTTTAAAAATAGACTGCGTAAAAATAGGACCATCATCTGCTCCCTCACCCATAAGAAAAAATGATGCAGAACCGTAAGACTGTTCTAACGTAATCCATGCCAATGGTGCTCTTCCTCTTCCAATTGGAAGTTTTGTAGGATGAAATCCTATACACCCCAGATTTGAAACTGAAAACCATTGCTCATGCATCAACTGAGAGAATCCAACAGCAAAAATAATATCGGGTTTCTTATCTAATGCCCAATTAAGGTTTTCTTTATCATTAATCTTACTAAAACCTTTATAATTGATATTAAGAAGAGATGTAACTAAGGACAGATCTGCCCATCCTGAAATTTTTTCTTTATTTTTAGGCTCATGTCCAAGAACACCAACAATTTCCAGATTATGCTCAACCAATTTGTTTATAATCTGCACTGTTGAATTTACAGCTCCTATTACTAATATTTTATACATTAGGGTGCTTTATGTATTTATCCTCTCCATTGAGAAGTATTAAAAAAGTTTTAAGTATAATCTTTACATCCAACATAAAACTCTGGTTTTCTACATATTTTCTATCGTACTTCCACCTTTCTTGCCAAGACAAGTGAATATTACCATTAACTTGAGAAAGTCCAGTTAATCCTGGAACAACTTCAATACGTTTCTTTCCGTCTTCGTTAAATTCGGCTAACTGATTTGGAAGACATGGTCGCGGTCCAACCAACGACATATCCCCATTAAAAACATTGATAATTTGCGGCAATTCATCTATTTTAAATCGTCGCAAATAATATCCCACACGCGTCACTTCTGCATCATGTTTAAGGATTTCTCGATCTGCAATCCTTTGTTTATCATACATTGTTCTCACTTTATATATCTTAAATGTTTTTCCTTTATAGCCAAGCCTTTCCTGAAAGAAAAAGAAATTTCCGGAGCTATCAAGTTTTACTAAGATATAAATTACTATAAATATGGGAAATAAGAATATAATAACCAAAAGAGCTACAATAATATCTAAAATTCTTTTTATAAAGGCTTTATACATCGTTTATTTAATTTTAATCAAGTTTAAAACCATAGTTATAATGAATTCTCTTGTTATTAATTTTTTTGTCATTCAAAATTATAAATTTCTCTTGAAATAGTGAGATAAAAAAACACTTACAAACCTTACATTGTTTCCAGGCTTCTAATAATAGACGATCTATTTATTAATGTAATAATTTTATTATTTTTTGATATGACTGCTCAACTTGAAAATCTTTTTTAAGAAATTCTAAGCTGTTTTGTCTCATTTCTTCAAATTTAGTGCCATCCATTTCTATAAATTTGTCTACACTTTCTAACATCGCAGGTAAATTACCTGAATTAACGGCAAAACCACAACCATTCTTCATAATATCAGCTCCAATATCTGTATTAGAATCCGTTGCAGCAAGTACTCCCATTTTAAATTCAAGATATGAAAGCAACCTTGACGGATAATTTGGGATTGTAAAATCTTTATGTAAAAAAATTAATCCTATATCGCAAGTCTGCACCAGCCTATCATAATCACTTTTTGGAACAGCCGAAAGTAGTAAAGCATTTTTGGGGCGAAAGGTATCAAACCAATTCCTGATTTTATTGTATTCTGTTCCTGATCCAATTACAACAAAAAAAGCCCTCTCATCATCTGATTTTGCCTTTAGAGTTTCTATAAGAAAGTCAATTCCTTGCGGTTTCCCAAGATTCCCACCATATATGAAGGTCTTTTTATCATTTGGTATACCATACTTTATTTTTATCTCTCTTTTCTCGTTATCCGTCATCTCAACAAAAGGTACTAATTCAATAGAATTTGGGTTAATTTCTATTTTTTCTTCTGATAGATATGGATTATGATTTAATAAGAATCTCACATTAGCTTGAGACATACACCCTATCTTATCCGAAATATTATATAATGCTTTTTCTTTTGTCCTAAAATAATTGTATAATAATCCTTTTTTAGACATTAGCTGCATATCAACGGCATTCTGTGGAAAAATATCTTTAAGCAGCAGATATGTTTTAGCATTATCTCTTTTCTTAATGTATTTAATGACCCCGGTAAATGTAATAGGAGGAGTAGAATAAATAACCAAATCAAATTTTATATCTGAAAAATATTTTTTGACAGCTCTTAAAAATATTTTTTCGATAGTTAAGGTAGAAATTCCCTTCTCAATAAAATTAGTTTTCTGAATATTGAATGTTCTTACATTTAAAAGTGTTGTATTTCCTTCTATTTTTATACTGCTTTTTTGATTTTCGCGTCTTTCTGTTGGTGAAACAATATAAAGATTATGTCCATGATTAGAAAACTCACGCATCAGATCATGATAAATACCTCGTTGCTGTAAGGTCTCGATTTTTGCTAGCGTAAGAAATAATACATTCATAATTTATTACTTACTCCAGACTACTCTGTTAATATAATCTGTATAACTTAATATGATTCTCACTACTTTTTCAGAAACATTTGGCATCGAATAATCGGCTACAGGTCTGTAGTTTCTTCCTTTACCTACTTTTTGCTGTTGAAGTTGCGTTAATCCCTGCAAAATTCTTTCCGGCGACATTCCTACCATCATTACAGATGCCTCTTCCATTGCTTCAGGTCTTTCGTGAGCATCTCTGATATTAAGAGCTCTAAAATTCAAAATAGAAGATTCTTCCGAAATTGTTCCCGAATCCGACAAAACAGCATAGCTTCTCATTTGAAGAGCATTATAATCATGGAAACCAAGTGGTTTTAAAAACTGAATTTCCGGCCTCATCTCTATCTGTTTTTTATCTATCATATTTCTGGTTCTAGGGTGAGTAGAAACAATAATAGGATATCCAAATTTTTCAGCAATAGCATTAAGGCTTTCCATTAAACCATTAAAATTCTTTTCTGAATTAATATTTTCCTCTCTATGTGAAGAAACTACAAAATATTTTCCTTCTTCCAAGTTCAATCTGCTTAAAACATCAGAACTCTCGATTTGAGGTAGATAATGGTTTAAAACCTCAAACATAGGAGAACCTGTTTTAATAATTCTGTCTGCAGGAAGTCCTTCTCTCAACAAATATTCGCGGGCAATATCAGAATATGTTAAATTAACATCTGAGGTATGATCAACAATTTTACGGTTTGTTTCTTCCGGAACTCTTTGATCAAAACATCTGTTTCCTGCTTCCATATGGAAAATAGGAATTTGTCTTTTCTTAGCAGGTATTGCACAAAGACAAGAATTTGTATCACCCAAAACTAAAAAGGCATCAGGTTTCAGCTCTTCAAGAAGTGGATCAATTTTAATTAAAATATTTCCTACGGTTTCTGTAGCTGTTTTTCCAGCTGCTTCTAAGAAGTAATCTGGTTTACGCAAGCCTAAATCTTCAAAAAAGATCTGATTAAGTTCATAGTCATAATTTTGTCCTGTGTGGACGATAATATGTTCTATAGCCTCAGAAGCATCTAAAGCTGATAATACTCTTGATAGTCTAATGATTTCCGGTCGTGTCCCCACAACCGTCATTACTTTTAATTTTTTCATTGTATTTTTTTGCCGCTACAAAGATAATTTTTTATTATATTTAAACTCAACATTGATAAAAAAAGTATGAAAAGTTATTTAATATTTTTCGGTTTACTCCTAAGTATTTTCTCATATTCTCAAAATATTGACATCACAAAATATGGTGCAAAAGGAGATGGAGTGTCAGATGATACAAAAGCATTTGAGAATGCAGTTACAGAAATCAAAAAAAAATATAGTAATCAGAAAAAACACGTAAATCTATATATTCCATCAGGTACTTATATAATTTCTAAACCTATAGTTCTTAATAAATATATAAGCATAACCGGAGAGTTTGTCAACAGTACAATTATCAAAGTGAAAGAGGCCAATTCTGAAGCTCTTATTTTGGAAAAAAGCTATGATGAAAATATTATTTATAATGGCTACAATTATATAAAGAATCTTACTTTTTTAGGACCTAATAGTGATATTCAAAATATATTTACACCAAAAAATATTAAATCTAATATTACTAATAGCTCAGGTTTAAAAATTTATGGATTACGAACCCGCATTGAAGATGTACAGGTAGAAGGATTTTCAAATAATGGAATTGAAATTATTTCAGCCTATTATACTTTTTTAAATAATTGTTTTGTTCGCAATAATGGGGTAGGAATTCTTATAGACAAAGAGTCTACTAGCGTTTATCTTACTAAAAGCGAGGTAAGACATAATTCTATAGGAATTTACATTACCGGAAGATCATTTGCGAATTTTATTAATGATAATATGATTGAGAATAATCTTGCAGGATATTTGGCTCCGGATAAAACTTCACAATTATCAAATTTGAAAAGTAATGGCAGAGCTATCGTTATTGATGGA
Source organism: Chryseobacterium sp. SIMBA_038 (assembly GCF_046535115.1). Taxonomy (NCBI): domain Bacteria; kingdom Pseudomonadati; phylum Bacteroidota; class Flavobacteriia; order Flavobacteriales; family Weeksellaceae; genus Chryseobacterium; species Chryseobacterium sp. SIMBA_038. The sequence continues at coordinate 132,490 of NZ_JAWRXH010000003.1, read as the reverse complement.
GCATCCAATAATATTATAACAAATAATTACTTTGAGCAGCACTACATAAGCATCGCAGTAAAGGATTCATATAATAATCTGATCAATAACAACTTCTTTGCAGTGACCGGTGACACTGCTAATAATGATAAAAATCAAACATTATATCAACTAAGTGGAAGTTCTATTAATAATGTATTTGAAAAAAATGTTACAATTAACTCGCTTGAAAGCGTAAATCCTAATAAAGTAAAGTTAGGGGCTGATTTAGATTACTCTAGAAATACCATTGATACAGGTGCAGAAGGTAATACAAAATTAAAAGAGGAACTCCTGAAAAACAAAACCTCCTCTTTTAAATCCCCAAAAATCCCCAATTAAACCTCAACAAAATAAGTATCCGAATCTTCGGGATTAAATGGTTCATTGATCCAAAAAATTGTATAGAGTTCTTCTTCTCCTACATTTTTAATATTATGAGTGTACCAAATTGGCATGTCTACATAGGCGGGCTCATTACCATCTAAATAAAAATCAAGAACATCATCTGTATCGATTTTTCTTAGTTGAATTAATGCCTTTCCTTTAATGACAGCAAATCGTTCTATTTTTCTTGTATGGAAATGATTTCCTCTTGTGATTCCAGGCACCGTAGTTGAGAAAGAACATTGGCCACCAATTCCTAATCTTATTACTTCTACAAACGCTCCTCTAGGATCTGTGTGTTCGGTAAATTTTACAGGATAATAATCTTTAATATCAAAATAACAACGAAAAGTATTGAAAAGATTTAAGTCAAATTTTGTTTCCAAAACCGGAATTTCTCCGTTGTCAAAATATAATTTTTTATAATTTTCTAATTTTTGAAGGACTTCCGATACTTTATTTACAGATGTATGTGGTATTTGATATAGTTCTTTTGTTTCAGCAGTTTCTATTTGATCAATAATTTCCTGAACCAGTTCTCCTACATAAATAAGTTTTACCTCACCATCAGTATCAATCACTGGATTTTCTCCGTGCGTAAGTTTATGGCAAAATGTAGCAACAAAAGAATTATAATTAGGCTTTCCGAACGGCCCGAAAACATTTGGAATAATCATTCCCGTAAACTTACCCCCAGATTTTTTAGCCCAATCAGCAAAAATTTCGCGGCCTTCCTTTTTAGATTTTCCGTATAAATTATCTTTTTCTTCTTGTGAAGAGGAAGAAAAGAGAATATGTGCTTTGGAATTAGTATTTTCTAAAGAAGTGACGAGTTTTTTAACTAATTCGACGTTATTATTAAAAATAACTTCTGGATCAGGGTGGCGATTCATTGCTGCAAGATGTACAATAACATCACATTGTGCTACAAATTTATCGAGTTGGTCTGAATCTTCAAAAAAATCTCTTTCAAAATCAATTCTTTCGAAATCTTCAGGACGTAAACCTAATGTATTATATAAATGCGAACCGACAAATCCATTTTGTCCGGTAATACCAATTTTTTTCATTATTTTAATTTTTCAAAATAATCTAGCGGGAAACGATAATTATCCACAATCTCTTCTAAAGAATAATCTGCCATGACAAGCAACTTAGAGCCATTTTTGGTAGCCTGAATTGCAGTCACATATCCTTTTGGAATATGAATAATATCTAATTTATCAGAATTTAATCTAAATTGTAAGATCTCTAATTCTTTTGATGGAGTTTCCCAATTATCAATTTTTATAAGTTTTATATCAAAGCTTCCCTGCATTGCAGAAAACCATCTTTGCTCAATTTGATGGCCTGTCCAGCCTCTTACAAATTCGGAATCAGTATTTTCTATGTAATAAATCCTTTTAATTTCTGATGCATCAAAATCATTATTAAAAAAAAGATTTCCTCTTTCATCAGAATACTTTCCTCCCTTGATCATTTTGGCAATTTCCATAAAGCTTTTTAATCTGGATATTGCAATAGATCCTCACCTAATACTTCTTTTCTTATCAGTGGAAGTTTTAACAATAGCTTTTTCATCCCCTCAACATCATGTTGTTCAGTATTATGAGAATGATAATCTTCTATTTTAGATATATCTTCTACTCCTTCAGAGAAATAATGCGCGTAATTCAGATCTCTATTATCTGCAGGAATTCTATAGAAATCTCCCATATCCTCAGCTTTGATCATTTCTTCACGGGTACATAGCGTTTCATATAATTTTTCGCCATGTCTGGTACCTATTACTTTTACAGGATTATCAACTTTGAACATTTCCTTTAATGCTTGTGCTAAATCTCCAATAGTTCCAGCAGGTGCTTTATTCACAAATAGATCTCCAGAATTACCATGCTCAAATGCAAACAATACTAAATCTACGGCTTCCTCTAATGACATTAAAAACCTGGTCATATTTGGATCAGTAATCGTAATTGGATCTCCATTTTTAATTTGTTTTACAAATAAAGGAATTACAGATCCTCTTGATGCCATTACATTGCCATATCTAGTAAGACAAACGACTGTATCTTCGAGATTTCGAGAAGCAGCAACTGCCACTTTCTCCATCATTGCTTTAGATATTCCCATAGCATTGATAGGGTAAGCTGCTTTGTCAGTACTTAAACAAATTACTTTTTTTACATTATTTATCCCGGCAGCATCTATCACATTCTGGGTACCTTCAACATTTGTTTTTACAGCCTGCATCGGGAAGAATTCACAAGAAGGGACCTGTTTTAATGCTGCTGCATGAAAAACATAATCAACACCTCTCATGGCCGGCTCAATACTTTTATAATCTCTCACATCACCAATATAAAATTTCAGTTTATCATTTTTAAACTGATTTCTCATATCGTCCTGTTTTTTTTCATCACGAGAAAAAATACGAATTTCTCTAAAGTGATCCGTATTTATAAATCTTCTCAAAACTGCAGTTCCAAAAGAACCTGTACCTCCTGTAATAAGAAGTATTTTATTTTTTATTTGCATACTAATGTTAATAAAGAGTATTTTTTAGTTCATATTCCGGATAATTAATCAAGACTGCATTGTATTTTCCTTTAAATACAAAAAGACTTCCTGCAGCTGCCCCAATAATACCGAAACGTTCAATTAATTTTTTTATATCATCTAAAGAACCAGCCCCACCAACTACTGTTATTGGGATAGATAATTTTTCACTTATTTTTTCAATAAGATTAAAATCATATCCTTTTCCCGTTCCATCCAAATCTATATTATTAATAATAATTTCTCCAACCCCTTTTTTTTCAAGTTCAGATACTAAAGAGAAGATATTTCCTTTAATTGCTTTTCTTCCATTATTGATATAAATTTCATAACCACCAAATGTTTTTTTCTTTATATCGAGAACAGCAACAACACTTTGTACTCCAACCTTTTCAGCTATTGATTCTATAATATTAGGTTTAGTAAAGATAATACTACTAACTGCAATTTTTTCTATACCAAGATTAAATATCTTTTGTGCCTGTTCTGCATTTTTTATACCTCCACCATAACAAATTGGCATTCTAGACTGCGCTGCTATCTTTTCAATAAGATTATAGTTGGGTTCATAATTTTGCGTTGTAGCTCCTATATCAAATATACAAAGTTCATCAACTTTCTTTTCATTAAAGATTTTCACTGTATTTATAGGATCTCCAATATATTTAGCATCTTTAAATTTTTTGGTTTTTACAAGTCCTTCATTTTCTAATAATAGACTAACTATAATTCTAGGTCTCAACATAGTAATTATAAATTAGCAAAATTTCTTAAAAAAAGTTCACCAATATCATGGCTTTTCTCAGGATGACATTGAATCCCCAAAATATTATCTGCACCTACAACACTAGCAAATTTTTCTCCATAGTTTGTTATTCCATAAGAATTGTCAACATTTTGAACATCAAAATAATAGGAATGCAGAAAATAAAAAGATTCTTTTTCTTTCATATTATTAAAAATAGCATGATTTATTACGGGTTCAACATCATTCCATCCCATATGTGGTAATTTTGATCTGTGCTGTATATTTTTTATACTTATTTTTTTTACGGAGCCTTTAATCCAGCCTAGTCCGGTAAGCATTCCTTCATCACTTGAATCTGCCATTAATTGCATCCCAACACATACACCTAGTATATATTTTTTTTCCTGTAGTACTAATTCGTTCAATCTATCTTTCATCCCGGAATTGTTCAGTCTTTGCATTGCATAATCAAAAGCTCCCACACCAGGTAAAATTAGTTTATCTACATTTTTTAAATCGTCTTCGTTTGATGCAATTGTTACAGGGATATCATATTTTTTAAAAATATTAACAAAAGCACTTATATTACCAATTCCATAGTCTATGATAGTAATCATCTAAACAGTCTTTTTTCCAGACCTAAAAATTTGGTCATTTGTATTCCAATTCCAATTAAACCTCTTTTAGATTTAAAATTTTTATATGTTTTATTTTCTCCCTTGAATATATTCCATAACTCACTCACTTCAAACCCCATTTTTTGAGCTACAAATTCAAATTCATTCTTTAGAGTAAGCTCATCAAGTTCTGGTTTAGAAATTCTATTTAGAGCTTCTTCTCTTGACATTTGTCCTGTTAAAATCAAACTGGAAAAATGAGCACGTCTTTTATGAAAACCAAACTTTTTTGGAAGCCAAAAATCTTCATAAAATCTAGTGAATCGTGATTCATGGTGCTTATGTTGAAATGATTCCCAACCAAACTTCTCATTAAGCAACTTTTCAACATCTTTTTTAATATATGACACATAATTTAATGGATGAAAAACTTTCATTCCAAAAAAATATTTATAAAAAATTTTATAAATCAAAATATCTATTATCGGAAATGTTTTAAGTTTATTATTTCCAAATTTCTTATAAATATCATTAATTAAAATTTTGTCTATTCCAGGATAGGCCCCCCATTCCTCAGGTTCTCTACAGCATTCGGTACTATAGTTGGCTCCTGTTAAGATATATTTTATTTTATTTTTTTTTGCAAATTTATATAAGCTCGAAAAAAAAGCGGTATCCTGTGGAAAGTCTAAATCCGGTATTTGAGAATAAAAAAAAGCTCTTTGCAAGTCTTTCATTTCTTCCCAATTTATAACATCCGTATAAAGCTCTAAATTTAAACCGTTAATTAGTTTTTCTATATTACTTGTAGCTTGATGCGAATTCCAACCAGCGTCTACATGGTATAATAATGGATTAAGGCCCATTATTTCTTTTGCTACATAGACTGCATATGAACTATCTAATCCTCCACTAATACCTATAATACAATCAAAATCTTTATTTGAAGAACTTTTTTTAATTTTTTCAGCAACTCTATACAATTCTTTTTCTTTACCAATCCCATGATTCCATTCAGGAAGAATATTATTAGTAAAGTTGGTATAATAATCACTTTCCCCAGCATCATTAAAAATAATCCTAGGGTCTGAAGTATCCATTATAGTCTTTGTACAAATTTGATATTTTCTCATTTACGTTTTTAATTCAAATGTTTTCTTCCTCTTTTTTAGTTCAAAATACGATTTTATAAAAACAATTCTAGATTTCGTTTTTTTTATAAATGGGCGCTGAGTAGGTGTTGCATTAGCATCATGTATTCTATGCAAAATACTATTTTCCTCAAGATGTAAGTTAGATTTTATTACATTTCCTGCCATTCCTATCCATAAATCATGTGCTTCTATATAATTAGGAAAAGGAAGAATTATTTTTAAAAACTCTCTCCTGAATCCCATCGTACAACCAAAGTATGGTATATTTCCTTTAAATATTTTTAGAATATTCTTAGAATATTTTGTAGAATCATGTTCATAAAGTTTATATTTTTTATCATTATTTATATTATAATCATTATCAAAACAAATAAAACTTGAAGATATAAGTTGTACATTTTCCCTGTAAAAATAATTTTTAAAAAATTTCAATTTACTTGGCATCCAAAGATCGTCTTGATCGCTCAAAAATATCAATTCATTTTTAGAAAGCTCTATTGCTTTTTCAAATGATTTGACATGTCCCATATTTTTTTCGTTATGAAAAATTTTGATTTGAGGATGTTTAAATGACTCAATAATGCTAATTGTATTATCTTTAGAAAAATCATTTACAACAATAATTTCATCACCCTCATTCAATTGATTGAGAATAGAAATTAGCTGTCCTTCTATATATTTTCCTCCATTATAAACAGCCATACATATTGATACATTCATCATTTTATTCATTTTCTAGACATAAAAATTAAGATGTTAATCTTATTTTAAAAAATTCTAAGCTTTTATGTCGAAAAGTCAAACTTAGCACTCTAGGTAAGTCCACATAAAAAAGCATTGAATAATGTTTATTATTAGATTTGGCATAAGCTTTAAGATCTTTAATAAACAATTTATATCGTGATATATCCTGTTGTTTCGTATTTTCCAAAAATGAAAAACTTTGGTTAATTCTAATAGGCATAATTTTCATATTTAGATTATGTGCTGATAATCTATCGATAAACTCATGATCACAAAAATCTAATCTCAGTTTAGAATTGTAGCCATTATTCCTGAAAAAAACATCTGTTTTAATCATAATCCCAGTATTTATACATGAATTTCCTTTTAAAGGTAATTCATCATCCTCAAATTTGTCATACAACACTGATCGGAAGTTTATATAACGGCTAGGTGATACTAATCTATTATTTGCATAAATCTGAGGCACACATAAAGGAAAATTCGTTGATGAATAACTTTTATAGATCTCATAGAAATTAATAGGAAGTTCAGTATCCTGATCTAGAAAAACTATTTCACTGAAATCTTGTTTTTTTGCATACTCAGCTATAGTATTGTATGCAAAAGAAATTCCCGGGTTTGTTTTATCATGGATATATTCAAATTGTATATCTGAAAAGGCAGGAATTGATAAATTCCATTTTTCAACATCAGTATTATCAAAAATAAAAATGTGTAATTTACCTCCATCATTTTCATTTTTAAATGATTGATAAAGACTCTTAAAAGATTTACATTCCCAAAACTTTTCTCTATATGTCACTATTCCAAATAAAATCATAATATTAAAGCCAAGTTTTATAAGGTTTAAAAATATCTGATATTTCTATCATATAATAAAATTGAAATATACAAATAATGGCAATGAAAACATATCCTAATATTTTAAATTTTGGATGAAGTGTATTTATTATAAGAGGATATAAAAGAATCTGGCCAACACTTAAAAGCTCAAAAGACCGTAATGAAAAGGTAACGGCCGATAAACTTAATGTGAAAAATGCAATTAACGAGATAATATGTATTTTGAATAATACATCAAAAAAAGGATTATCTTTTATATGCTTATTATAATTAAAAGCAAAATATATTAAGAAAAATATTGCTATAATAATCCTGAAATTAAAAATATTTATTTTTTCTTCATCCATCCATCTCATAATTTCCATGTAAACGGCAACTTTAGGAAAAAATAAATCTAGTCTAAGTAATGAAACGATATCAACATTAATTACTAATAGTAAAAATGACACAAAAAGACCGATGTAGTAATATTTAATATTTGCATTTAATTTTATTAAAACAAAAACAAGAATAAAAAACATACTACTTGAATGGAATACAAAGCATAAAGCGATCTTTAAGAAAAACATCCAGTATTTCTTCTCAATCATATCTGGTATGGCAAATAAAAATATTCCGGCAGCAACTCCTGCTCTTATCGTAGTCATTTCCTGTATAAAGAACAGGTTTGTAAAGTATATTAAGAGAGATAATATATAATAATTTGCATATTTTGAAATAGTAATTATTTTCGGTGTTATTCCTAAAAATGCAAAAGTCAGAAAAGAAAAATTAATTATAGATTCTTTAGTATAAAAAATTGATCTTGAAAATTCTGTTACGAAATATAGGCAACTTTCAAATCCAAATTGTTTTTTATACTCAGACAAGCTATTAGGTACAAATTCAAATACATCCTTGTACAAAGGATAGTCACGATCAATATCTACTCTTGTTCCTGCAAAAATAGCCAAGATAATAATAATGAAAGACGTTTTTTTCCTTCTATCAATTGGTAATATGCCTAAAACCGTTATAAATATAAATAATAAATAATAGATTCCCATCTTAATTTCTAGTCCCTTTCAGTTTTGTAATAACGATTATTTTTTATTACTCTTTAAAATATTTTAACATTTTTTCTGCTATATATTCCCAGTCAAATTCTTTGATATCCATATAGCCTCTTTCTACTTTTTTTACTTTATCTGGGTCCGTAAGTGCTTCTTGAACTACTTCAGAAATTGCATAAGCATCTTTTATAGGTATTATCCATGAATTATCTTTATTGGAAGGATAATAACCTGTAGTAATTACCTGTATTTTACAAGCCATTGCTTCAATAACAGGATAATGTATTGCTTCAAGTTGTACTGTTCCTGCACTAATGTAGATATTTAAAGAATTGTAATAGTTGGCCAATTCATTATCTCCATCAGGAGCGATCACAGTGATACCTTCAATTTCTTCTAAGTGTTTTTCACCAAAAGCAACATGCAGTTCAATTTTCTCGCCATATAGTTTTCTTAGTTCTTTAAATGCCTCTACAATATAAAAAGTACCTTTATATGCCTCAACTCTTCCTATTGTTCCTAATATAATTTTCGAATTATCTTTATTTTTAAAAGAAGGTTTAAATATACTAAGATCTAATCCCGGAAAAACAACTCTATGTGTTTTAATTTCCTTGTAGTCTTGGTACATTGAAGCATTAACAATAATATTTAATCCTAATTGATATGATTTTCTGCTTATTGTTTTTAAAATAAAATCTTTAAAATTCTTATGGTAAAAATACTCTGGCTCATACGCCTGAACATAATAAAACTTCTTTGCTTTGATAATTGATTTTTTTACAGGAGAAGCCGTAAAAGAATGATTGGCTAAAACCACATCTGCATCTAGTTGATCCAAGGCCTTTCTTAATGCCCTTCTTAAAATAAATAAGCTTAAAAACGGTTCCTTTTTTTTATTATCAGAATGATCCGATACATTTCCCGAATTATCATAATATAAAATTTTTGCATAAGTAGGAAAATAGGCTCCTTCAGAACCTATATAAGATAAAAAAGTAACATCATGACCTTTATCTATAAAGTGATTTGCCAGTTGCGATAAAACTCTATAACCTCCTGATTTACCAAAAGTTCCTATAAGAGGAATTAAAATCTTCATTTGTTTTTACTTTTAAATCTTTCTACTTTGCTTTTAATAAATATAGAAATATCCATCTTATTATTCATTTTTTTATATGAATAAAATATTGAAAACAATCCCAATATTATTGTATTTCCATATTTAATATAAATATTATTGATAAATAAAACGTTTAAAAGCCCTAATCCTAATATCAGCGTAGAGACCAATAAAATATTACGATATTCCTTTTGCAATACAAAATGATATTTATTTCTTGTTAATACATTAATACTTATAAAGTATACAATATACAATATAAGAACTCCCCAAGCAATTCCGTTAATACCTCCGAAATAATATCCTAAAGTATGTCCTAATAAAATAAGCACACTATTAAGTATACCTTCAAATAAAAAGAAAACCTTTTTATCACCTTTGGCAAAAGAAATATATCCTATAGGATATGATGCTGCTTTAAAAAGCATTGCTAAAGACATGATACCAATAAATGTCGAAATTGCTAAAAACTTTTCACTCAATAAAATTGATATAAGTAAAGGAGCAAAAGATATAAGGGCCAGTAATATTGGACAAACAATTATTAGCAAAATTTCCCCTTGGTTATTGACTAAATCATTTACCTTATCCCTATCATTTGAAATTGCAGATAATTTCGGAAAATAATCTGCAGCCATTGCTGTAAATACTACTCCTATATATTGGGTTGTTATTCCGTTACCCGCAGAAAACAAGCCTAAATCATTTAAAGAACCAAATTTAACAATAAAAATATTAATTAAGTAAGTTATCAATGTACCTATAAAAGACGATATCATCATGACCAATCCAAGCTTTACCATATCACTTCCTTCATTCCAAATTTCACGAACAGGAATTTTAATCCTTTTTATTTTACTTTTTCTTACCAAAAAATAAGAAAAGAGAAAAGATAATAAAGCACTTAGGACTATAGAATAAATTATGGCTCCCTGTTTGAAAAAATAAAACAAAGGGACGCTAATAACAACACCTATTAAGGCACTTAAAAAAGATGATCGTGCCATCTCTTTAAGCTTTCTACTTCCCTGGAGAAAAGCATTATTCCCATTGTACAATATGGTAAAAAGTACTCCCAGAGATAAAATGGCAATCTCTATTTTACGTGAATCAGAATCAAATGAGGCCAAACTAATATATTTAGCTCCAACTAACGTAATTATTAATCCAAAAAAAGCACATAATATTGTCCAATAATTAAATACATTATATGTTCGCTCAATTTTTTGATGGTCATTTTCTTCAAATGATAATGAAATGCTTCTTACTGCACTAAAGTTTAGACCTAAATATGCAAAAAGTGCAATTAGAGTAAGAATATTATTAAAAATAGAAAATTGTCCTACTCCATTTACCCCAATAAACATTGCAACAGCCTTAACTTTTATCAAGTTGATGAGTATCAAAAAGACCTGTACACCTCCAAATATAGAGATGGATTTAAGGATTTGTTTAGATGATTCTTTTTGAGATTTCATTTATTTTTTAATTACATTTACAAATAAATGATAGAACTTCAGAGCATTGTAGTTTTGCTGAACAAATATTTTAATTAAATTTTGTTTTGTGGATTTTAGAACCACACTCTTAAATTTATATTTGTTATCGTTATAGATTTCTTTTAACTTATTTTCAGTTATTTTAAAATCATGATCTGTCAGAGCCTTTCTATTTTTATAAAATATAGAAGTAATTCTGAATATTTCATGATAAAATGTCTCCCAAATTTTGACAATATCAGAATGATCATTTCCCGCATTATTTTTAACAAATCTTTCAAGCATTTCCACCGTCATAAAAGAATCCAATAATTTAGGATTCCATTTCTTTGTTATCGAATTTGGATTATTTTGTCTGTAATAAAAATTTTCTTCAGTAAAAACAACTTTATTGCTATAGAAATATAATAATCTGGTAGTATATTCATCACTATTTATTCCAAAATCGAAAAACTTATAGTCAAAATGTGACAGCAAGTTTGTTCTCCATAGTACAAATCCTGTAATTTCCCAATTTAATGACAAAGAAAATGCTTCTCTTCCTGATAAAACTTTTGAATAATTATTATTGAGACCAAAAATCCCTGAACTTTTATCCTCTCCCGGATAGTAGAATATTGTATTAGGAACTACTGCATCTGCATTTGTTTCCTTTAACTTTAAATAATTAATTTCTAATAATTTTTCACTAAAAAGGTCATCCTGAGAACTATACATGAAATATTCTCCACGCACATACTGCAATCCAAAATTAATTGATTTAGCAGCTGTTCCACCATTCGATTTAGTAAAAACCCTTATAAAATCGTATTTTTCGGCATATTCATTGAGGATTTTCAGACTATTATCTGTGGAGTTATCATCAATGCAAATTACCTCAAACTTTTTAAAAGTTTGCTGCACCAATGAATCGAGTGTTTCCTTTAAAAAAGGCGCTCCATTATATACAGGCATTAATATGGAAATTGCAATATCCATATTATTAAAAATTATTAATTATTCGTATAATTTCATTCACATCCTTATCAATCATCACCGGTGAAATAGGAAGACTTAGCACTTCCTGATGAATCTTTTCGCTGATTGGAAGCAACATATCATTCCATTGCCTATAAGCCTCCTGTTTGTGGGGTGGAATTGGATAATGAATCAATGTCTGAACACCATTTTCAGTAAGATAAGCCTGAAGAGCATCTCTGTTTTCGGCTCTTATAATGAAAACATGCCATACATGTTCTTTTTCATTTTCAGGATTTTCCGGAAGAATAATTTTCGGATTTGAAATTTCGTTGATATACCGTTTGGCGATATTTCGTCTAACGCTGTTCTCTTCGTCAATATATTTTAATTTAACATCCAAAACTGCTGCCTGAATTTCATCCAGTCGCGAATTTAAACCCTGATAAATGTTGACATATTTTTTATTGGAACCATAATTCGCTAAAGCTCTTATTGTTTTAGCCAATTCTTCATCATTGGTTGTTACTGCTCCAGCATCACCTAAAGCACCCAAGTTTTTCCCGGGATAAAAACTGAAACCTGCTGCATCGCCCAGATTTCCTGATTTTTTACCGTTCCATTCTGCTCCGATTGTTTGAGCATTATCTTCAATAATTTTTAGACTATATTTTTGAGCTAATTGTTGTAGTTCTTCTGAAAAAATGATTCTTCCATACAAATGAACAATTAAAATACCTTTTGTTTTTGAAGTTATTTTTTCTTCAATTTTTGAAATATCAATATTATAATTGTCAATATCAGGTTCTACCAAAATAGGAACCAGACCATTGTCTGAAATGGCAAGAATAGATGCAATATACGTATTGGAAGGAACGACAATTTCGTCACCTGTGCTCATGATGCCCAATTCAACATATGCTCTTAGAATAAGTCGCAATGCATCCAGACCATTAGCTACACCAATAGAATGTTTAGCTCCGATATAATTATTAAAGTTTTGTTCAAAATTGGTAAGTTGATCTCCCATCAAATACCATCCGGAACGAAAAACTTCCAGAAGTTTTGCTTCAATTTCTTCTTGATATTGTAAATTGATTTTCTGTAAATCTAAGAATTTGATCATAAGTGTTTAAATATATAATATTTCTCCTTTTTCGTTAATAGTTCCCTTTTGCCTCGCTGGATTTCCAAACCAAACCGTATTGGCGGGAACATCTTTTGTAACTACGCTTCCTGCTCCGATTAAAGCATTCATTCCAACGGTATTTCCTGCAACAATAGTAGTATTTGCTCCTATGGAAGCTCCTCTTTCTATTAAAGTTTTACTGAACTCTACAGGGTACTGCTTAGAACGCGGAATCAAATCATTAGTAAAAGTAACATTCGGCCCAATGAATACATTATCTTCCAATGTAACTCCATCCCAGATCTGAACACCGGGTTTTATGGTAACATTGTCTCCGATAATAACATTATTTTCAATAAAAACCTGACAATTAATATTGCAGTTTTTACCAATTTTAGCGCCTTTTAAAACTACACAAAATTGCCAGATCATGGTATCCTCACCAATATTATCGGTTTGTACATCTGCTAAATTGTGAATTCTATTTCCCATGTTGTATTTTTAAATAGGTTTCATAATCTCTTACATAATCAGATTCATTATATGTATGTGAGGCTAGAACCAAACAAATAGCTCCTGAAGAAAAATTAACTTCGGAAGCCCAAATTCCTGGGGGAATGTGTAGTCCTAAATCTGGACGGTTTAAAAGAACTTGTCTTTTGAATTTCCCATCGTCTAATGAAACTTCAAAACTGCCGCTAGCAGCAATAAGAAATTGGTGGCATTCTTTGTGAGAATGTGCGCCCCGACTTTCTCCGCCAGCAATATCGTATAAATAAAATATTCTTTTTATATTAAAAGGAAAGGAAGAATTATTTTCAACTACCGTAAGGTTTCCTTCATCAAAATTGATTTTGCCTAGATTAATTACACTACAATCAAATACTGAAAGATTATTTTTCATTCAAAAGCTTTTTAAATTCTTCAAAATCTCTTATGTAATCATGCTCATTATAAGATTTGTCTGATACAATAAGCGCTAATGAATTGGTAGAAAAATTTTCAAGTCTTCGCCAATACATTTTTGGAATGTACAACCCATAATAAGATCTGTTTAATGAAAATCTTTGTTCTTTATCTCCATTATGGATCACCACATCAAAGCTTCCTGAAAGAGCAATAATGAATTCCTGCTGTTCTTTGAATGCATGGCTTCCTCTCATTTCTCCACCCGGCACATCATAAATCCAATATGTTCTTTTGATCTCAAAAGGTATTTGATTTGGATGTTCGAAGAATGATAAATTACCACGTTTATCTAAAATCTTTGGGAGGTTGATTAATCTTGCTTCCATTAAAATAATTTAACTATTAAAATTTACAACCTAGCATCTACTAAACTTCTATCTAAACATGCTTTTGCATCGAAGACTACAGCATTATCTTTTTTTAATTTACTTAAATCCATCTGAAGAAATTCATTATGAGAAACAGCAACAATAAGAGAATCATACTTCTTCCCTTCAATTAAAGTATCCAGAATTTCAACTCCATATTCATGGTGAACTTCTTCTTTACTTGCCCATGGATCATAAATATCAACATTTACTCCATAATCTACAAGTTCATTATATATATCAACCACTTTTGTATTTCTTACATCTGGGCAGTTTTCTTTAAATGTAACTCCAAGAATGAGCGATTTCGACCCTTTGATAACTCCTCCTTTTGCAATAAGAAGTTTTACAACCTTAGAGGCAATGAATTTTGCAATAGAATCATTAACACGGCGTCCCGATAAAATTACATCAGGATGATATCCTAATTGTTCTGCTTTATGCGCCAAATAATATGGGTCTACGGAAATACAATGACCTCCGACTAAACCTGGTTTATATTTCAGAAAATTATATTTTGTTCCTGCTGCATCTAGAACATCACTTGTATCAATACCAATTCTATCAAATATCAAAGCTAATTCATTTACAAAAGAGATATTAACATCTCTTTGTGCATTTTCAATTGCTTTAGAAGCTTCTGCTACTTTAATGCTTGGTGCTTTATGCGTTCCCGCTTTAATAATTTTTTTATATAAATCATTTACCTCTTCTGCTATTTCCTCTGTAGAGCCAGAAGTTACCTTTTTAACATTAGTAAGTGTATTTATTTTATCACCCGGATTAATTCTTTCTGGAGAATATCCTACAAAGAAATCTTCGTTGAATTTTAATCCTGATTCTTTCTCTAAAACAGGAACACATTCTTCTTCTGTACAGCCAGGAAAAACAGTAGATTCATATATTACAATATCTCCTTTCTTAATAATTTCTCCTAACATTTTTGAAGCAGAAATTAATGGGTTTAAGTCCGGTGCATTATACTTATCAATAGGTGTGGGAACGGTTACTATAAATATATTGGATTGAGTAATATCAGCTAATTGGCTCGTAGCCTTATACCCGATATCACCATTTGATTCTCTGTATTTATTTAAGCAATTATTAAGCTTATCTATTTCGGCTTCAAGAGTTATATCTAAACCACTATTAAGCTGGTCGACTCTTTGTGAGTTGATATCAAAACCAAGAACAGGATAATGTGTAGAAAACTCCAATGCTAGTGGCAGTCCTACATATCCTTGTCCAATAATAGCAATTTTATAAGATTTCATTAATTGAATAAATTTTTAATTTTTTGTAATAAGCTTTTCTCTTCTACATTATTATATCCATATCCATATTTATTGCTATAACCTAAGTTTTCTCTACTTACATCATTTAATACAAATCCTACATTTTTAATTTTTTCTTGATCAATATTATTATTAGCAAATTCCATCAATGCCTTTTCAGTATATCTTGATCTTGAAACATATATTGTAATATCTGATAGGCTCGATATTAAGAAGGTATCGGTAACCAATAATAATGGAGCTGTATCTAGAATGATATAGTCATACTTTTCTTTAAGGTCTTTTAATAATATTTCATATCTACCATTTGATAACAATTCAGTAGGATTGGGAGGAATCATTCCAGAGTAAATTACATCCAAATGAGGGTTAAAAGATGAAACATGAATAATATCTTGAATCGTTGTTTGATCTGAGTATAGATATTCGGTAAGTCCTATTAAACCTTTTCTTGCAGGATTATAACGTTGAAGCTGTGGATTTCTAATATCCGAACCAATAATGATTGCCTTTTTCTTAGGATTAGCTAATGTTAATGCTAAATTAACCGATGTAAAAGTTTTCCCTTCTCCTTTTACAGTGGAAGTAACAAAAATAACTTTTCCTTTGTCACTAATTTTAGTAAGCATAAAGTTCATATTGGTAATAAGAATTCTAAATGCCTCAGCCATTGGTGTAATATCATTCATTCTAACAATATCTGAATCGCCTTTTTCTAAACTTGGTAATTCAGCTATTACTGGAGCATGTATTAATTTTTCTAAATCATGCTTAGTAATTAATTTATTATTAAAAAGTTCTGATAAATATATAATCAATAGAGGAATAAGTAATCCTATAACCAATGAAAGCATTAAAATCATGCTGCGTTTAGGAGCAACAGGAACATTTGATGCGTATGCAGCATCTATTACTCTTGCTTTAGGAGCTGTAATAGACTGTGCTATTGCGGTCTCTTCCCTCTTTTGCAATAATAAAAGGTAAAGGTTTTCTTTTATCTGTTGTTGTCTTTCAATACCCCTAAACAACTTTTCAATAGATGGTAGCTTCGATATTTTATTTGAAACCTTATTTTGTTCTCCTAAATATTCATTCTTCGCTAGCTCGAGCCCAGCCTTATTTCGTTGTAGACTTTGTACTATTGATGAACGCATAGTTCCTATCTGTCTTGTAATATCAACTACAGCAGGGTTTTCTGTTGTTGCTGATTCTAATAATCTGTTTCTTTGTAAAACTAATTGATTATAGGAAGTAATACCGGCAAGAGCATCTTGATTATTTAAGCCCACATTATACGGTAATGTTTGAAATTGACCTTGATTTGCTACAAATCTTACTAATTCATTTGTTAATTCTAATTGCGCATCAACATCCAACTGTTTTGCTCTAGCAGCTGAAGAACTTTCCAGATCAATCTTAACTTCAGTCTCTAAATCAGTAAGGTTATTTTTAGACTTAAAATTCTCCTTTTGATTTTCTACTTGTCCTAACTCTATGGTAAGTTTCTTTATTCTATCCTCAATAAAGTCTAAAGTCTTCTTAGATTCTAAATTTTTATCTACAATTGCATCATTATTATACGCAACAATTAAAGAATTTAAAACATCTTCGGCTTTCACAACCTGTGGATATTTCATTTCCAGTTTAACTACAGTCGCATCCTTATTAACCAAGTTAACATCTAAATTTCCTTGTAGACTGGTTACTTTTGATTCAAGAGATGAAATATATAATTCTAAATCATCTGTTTTTATATTTTTTGCCGACTGAAAATTATATTTCTTATTTTTAATTATAATTATATTCGCAAAAGGAAGATTAATCGTTTTACCAAATCCTGTAACAATTTCTTTGTCAGATTTTCCAGATTTTATGATTAATTTTTCTCCTTCAATTTTTAGTTTTAAAACATTAACTTCCGAAGGAGAATATTTTTTCTCATTAATAATTTTAACTTCTATGGGTGAAGACTCCTTATATAGCTCTATATTTTTTATTCTATCTTTTGCAATTATGTTAGTTTGAAGATTTTGATTAACAACGACCTCTCTCATTAATCTTTTTGATCTTAAAAGCTCTATTTCGTTTGCTATGCTATTCGTTTTCAGACCTCCAAAACCTGATAAATCAGGTAAAACACCTAAATCATTAGGGCTTACTTGTGAAGATGAATTTTTGGCATCCTTAATAAGTATAGTTGTTTGAACATTGTATATAGAAGTCATAAATTTCAAAGCTATGAATCCTATTACCAATGCAATTGTAGCACTAATAATAAACCATCCCCATCTTCGAATATAAGGTTTAACTATTTCTTTAATATCTATATTATTAAATTTTTTTTCTTCTTGCAGTTGCGGAGAATATTGATTGTCCATTAATTTTCTTATTTCTTAAATAAACTTACCACTACTGCGACTGCTGTAATGGCTATAGATGCTGCTGTTAGATAAAGTCCGGTATTTGGATTCTGTTTAGCCGCAAGGTCTCTTGTATTACTGGCTGAAACGATGATCGCATCTCCTTGTTTTAAATTATAGTATGGTGAATTAATTAGATTAGCATCTTGTAAATTAACTTTACCATGTGTGATAGTGCCATTTTCTGTTCTTATTACGAGTACATCATTTCTTTTGCCATACATCGTTAAATCACCAGCAAGTCCTAAAGCATTTAAGATTGTTGCCTGTCCGCTTGTTATTGTATAATCTCCCTGTCTATTTACTTCACCTAACACTGTAATTTTAAAATTAGCAAGTCTCAAACTTATCGTAGGACTGATGATGTATTTTGTCATTTTATTATAAAGTTCATCTTTAAATTCAACTAAAGACTTACCCGTAGTATTAATTTTTCCTAAAATAGGAAAATCAATATTTCCATTTGTATCTACAATATATGTTGGACCCGAAAGGGTAGTTGAACCCTGATTAGGATTATTTCCTCCGGCTAAAGCATTTGTCTGAATTATTTCTGATGAAGAATAATTCTGATTAAATGGTTTTACAACATCCATATCTTTAGCAGTAATTAGGATAATCAATTGATCTCCTATCTGTATTGTAGAATTTGAATTTTTAGCTGATGCTTCCGTTGCTACCTGCTCTATATTTTGCATATAGTTCAGATCATTCTTTTTTTTCGGATTAGTTTTACATCCAACTAATAAAACCAAAAAAAATATGGCCAATATTTTACCCTTCATATTTTAAAATTGTGCAAATATACATTTATATTTTTTCTATTTATCTAATACCTCATAAACAGAATTGTTACTCCTGAATTCGGGAACAATTGTTTTCAAAATCCTTACTACATCTACTTTATCCCTCTTTATGGACGCCCTTGTAATGGAGTTCACTAATGCTTCTATATCTGAGAACTCCATTGTCGGATCTTTCGAAATCATAATTTTATTATTATGAGTAGGAAGTGTTTTTGCATTATCACTTAATAGCTCTTCGTATAGCTTTTCCCCAGGTCTTAAACCTGTATAAATTATTTTTATATCAATATTTGGTTCAAAACCAGATAATTTTATCATTCTTTTGGCCAGATCCAATATTTTCACTGGTTCTCCCATATCAAATACAAAAATTTCACTTCCTTGTCCCATTGTTCCTGCCTGCAAAACGAGCTCACAAGCTTCAGGAATGGTCATAAAATATCTTACAATATCCGGATGGGTAATGGTAACAGGGCCTCCTACTTCAATCTGTCTTTTAAAATGTGGAATAACAGATCCATTTGATCCTAAAACATTTCCAAATCTTGTGGTAATAAATTTGGTCACATTACCTTCAACATTCTGTAATGACTGTACAAACAGTTCTGATGCCCTTTTAGAAGCCCCCATCACATTGGTAGGATTAACAGCCTTATCTGTTGAAACCATCACAAATCTGTTCACTTTATATTTACTTGATAAAGTCGAAACATTTTTTGAACCTAAAATATTAACTAATATAGCTTCATGAGGATTTTCTTCAACTAAAGGAACATGTTTATAAGCAGCAGCATGATAAACCATTGAAAAATTATACATCTGGAATAACGGCTCAATTCTATGTTTGTTTGAAACATCCGCAAGAACAAATTTGAATCTGATGTGAGGGAATTTTTCCTTCATTTCCAATTCAATATCGTATAACGGTGTTTCAGCTTGATCTAACACTACGATTAAAGATGGGTTAAATTGTGCCACCTGCCTTACAATTTCACTACCTATAGAGCCTGCTCCACCTGTTACTAATATATTTTTATTGTAATGTCTACTTTTAACCTCTTCATTTTCTATTTTTATAGGCTTTCTATTTAATAAATCTTCAATCTGAAGATTTCTGATGGAAACTCCTAAGTCATTTTCTCTAAGCTTTTGTACAGATGGTGCTTTGAAAATATTTAAGTCTTTTTCTAAAAATAAATTAACCCAAGAGTTCATTTCATCTTTAGACATCATTTCTTTAACGATAATTACCCCGTCTATAATAAGATCTTCTTTAGAATTTTCTTCAATTCTTTTCTTTTCGTAAATAGGCTTTCCTAATAATGATGCTCTTTTAGAATCTGTTCTCTGAGTAAGAAACCCAACTACATGATAAGGCAAACTAGGATTGTCTAAAATAGCTCTTGCAATGGCAATAGACTGTTCATCAATCCCCAATACCAAAATTCTTTTCTTTAGCGCACTTCTTCTGTATTCTCGCACGATATGAAAAAATTCTTTTACATACAATCTGAAAAGAAATAACCCCATAAAGGATATGATAAAATAAAGAATAAGATAAGGTGTAAGAATGAATTTCTCACCTGTTGTCCAGAAATAGATCATATTGATCGTTCCTATAATGAACATAGTACAGAAGCACGAAATCAATAATTTGAATAGATCAATAAAAGTTGAATGCCTTATAATCCCGGCGTAGGTTTTAAAAAAATACATGAGTATAACATTCACCGAGATAATGGAAACAAAAACAATGTTTTCATTATCATGATAAATAAATTCTTTTATACTGATTTTTTCAATGATGTAGGTTGAAAGAAATAAGGATATGACCAGAATAATAATGTCTATTACAAGTATTATCCATCTGGGAAGGTATCTTACATCTGAGAGATTGACAACATTATCTCCTGCAAACATTTTATTTCTAAGAGAATTGTACATTGTCGTTATTTGTGTTCATATTTAATAAGGTATAAAACCTGATATTCATTATTAATAGTTATATCAATCTTGCAAAATTAAAATAAAATTTCATCTATGCTTACTATTTAAAAAATAAATTTAAATTTTAGTATTTTTGAAAATCTCAATAATCCTTTTTCTACAAGTATCAATAAGGTTAGTTCATGATGGCAAGCACAAACCATTGGCAAAAATTATACCAGAAAACATATCCTAAAGAATTTGCATTTCTGATAAAGTAGATGCAAATATATCTAATTCCATAATTACTTGGTTTTTATATTATTTTGAAAAAAGTATCTTATATTTTCTTTTGATAAAAATCTTTCATCTTTCATAATTATATTTAACCAAAAAGTTGAAATAAAAAATATTGAGTTCGAAAAACAGATTTATCCAATCAATTTCCTTAAGAGTTTCTTGATAAAAATCATGGTTTTCTACTTTTAATACATTCTGTTATCTAGAATTTTAAGGTATAATCAAATAGTTTTATTTTTTTTCAATTATTTAATCAAAAATATCATTTATTTTTTCATATTCAAAACCTTTGCCCATCAAATATTTAATAGTCTTTGATTTTCTTTGATATTCCTTTAAGCCTGTTTGTTTAGAATAATAATCTTCAAACATTTTTTTTAATGCTTTTTCATAATCTGGTTCATAAATTTCATCAAAACAGCTATTTATTAGTTTTTCAGAAATCTGTTTTTGCTTCAGATTAATTTTAATCTTATTTCTCCCCCAATGTTTTATGTAAAACTTTCCACGGATGTAACTTCGGGTAAATCTTTCTTCATTTAAATAGTTTTCTTTTAAAAGATAAAGGATTATTTCATCTTTAGCTTCTTCAATTAACATAAATTCTCGCATTTTCTGCTCTACTTCTGCATGACAACGATCCTGATAAACACAATAGTTTACCAATTTCAGCTTAATTTCATCAAAAGTGAAAGATTTCTTTTCCATAGCTATAAAAAAAGAATGAGCATAAGCCCATTCTTCATATTTTAAATTCGGTAAATATTAGTAGTTAAATAACGCTTTACCTTCCATTAATTCATTCACTTTTTTTCTTACAGAAGTAAGAACCTCTTCATTTTTAATATTATCAACCACTTCAGAGATTAATTCCGAAATCGTTTCCATATCATTTTCTTTCAATCCTCTTGTTGTGATCGCAGCCGTTCCCAATCTGATTCCAGAAGTTGTGAATGGTGACTTATCATCAAAAGGAACCATATTTTTATTACACGTAATATCAGCTTTTACAAGCGCTTTTTCAGTTTCTTTACCGTTTACGCCTTTATTTCTAAGATCTACCAACATTAAGTGATTGTCTGTTCCTCCACTTACGATATCAAAACCTCTGCTTACCATTGCTTTTGCTAAAGCCTGAGCATTAGATTTAACCTGCTTAGCATATGTTTCAAACTGAACATCCAACGCTTCACCGAAAGCGATTGCTTTACCAGCAATAACGTGCTCTAATGGACCACCTTGAATTCCCGGGAAAACAGCTCCATCCAATACTTGGCTCATCATTTTAGTTTCTCCTTTTGGAGTTTTGTGACCGTATGTGTTTTCAAAATCTTTACCCATCATGATCATTCCACCTCTTGGACCTCTTAATGTCTTGTGAGTAGTAGTTGTTACCACGTGGCAATGTGCGAATGGAGAATTTAATAATCCTTTTGCAACCAATCCTGCTGGGTGAGCAATATCTGCCCAAAGTGTAGCTCCGATCTCGTCTGCAACCTCTCTGAATTTAGCATAATCTAAATCTCTTGAATACGCAGAGAAACCAGCGATCAACATTTTTGGTCTTTCTCTAAGAGCAACTTCTCTCATTTGATCATAATCGATCAAACCAGTTTCCTGCTGAACTCCGTAAGAAACTACATTATATTGAATTCCTGAGAAATTAACCGCAGAACCGTGAGTAAGGTGACCTCCCATTGAAAGATCCATTCCCATGATTTTGTCTCCAGGTTTCAAAACTGCCAAGTAAATTGCTGCATTAGCCTGAGAACCAGAGTGCGGCTGAACATTTACATAATCAACTCCGAAAAGCTCTTTCGCTCTATCGATCGCCAATGTTTCAACCTCATCTACTACTTCACATCCTCCGTAATATCTTTTACCCGGATATCCTTCTGCATATTTATTAGTCAATACGCTTCCCATTGCTTTCATTACATTTTCAGAAACAAAGTTTTCTGATGCAATCAACTCTAATCCATGGGATTGTCTTTGTCTTTCTTTTTCAATAAGGTCGAAAATAATGTCCATTTACTTTTAGATTTTGAAATTTTTCACCCCAAATATACGGATTTTTAGGCTAGATTTCAGTATCCTCATTTATGATTTTTGGACTAAAAATCTAATCATAATCAATAAATCCCTGTTCAGCTTACATTATCACTAATAAACTTCCGGCAATAATTTTTTATCTGTAACCGAACATCTCTAAATTGTTGCTTGACCACTTCTTCAGTACCGACCGCTTTTGCGGGATCCGGAAAGTTATAATGAAACTTTTCAGCTTTATTAGGAAAATACGGGCAATTTTCTTTGGCATTATCGCAAACCGTAATCACAAAATCAAAGTTTATATTTTGGTATTCATTAATATGATTTGAAGTGTGATCTGAAATATCAATCCCATCTTCTGCCATTGTTTCGATCGCCTTTGAATTAACACCGTGAGTTTCAATTCCTGCGCTGTAAACTTCTGCTTTATTTTCTGCAAAATATCTTAAATATCCTTCTGCGATCTGGCTTCTGCAACTATTTCCCGTACAAAGTACCAATATTTTCTTTTTCATATCTAAACAAATAACCATATTATATTAATTGCACAAAACTTAGGATCAAATCCAAAAATGAGCTGTAAAACAATAATTGAAAACGTTATAATGATTGCTTTTTTATACTTAATCAATTTTTGTTTCATAATCAGCAACATCCTGAATTCGGAGAGCAAGAATTACTCTTATCACCTTTCAATTCGCTCAGATTTATTTTTTGTTTTTCCTGAGGAATTCCGCAAGCGTCCTGAGCTAAACAAGCGGTTACTTTATTTTTAAGGATAAAATTCTTTCCATTAAAATCAAGATCATACTTTCCAATCGTTGTGTCTTGATATTCCACTTCAATTTCAAAATTTCCGATTCCTAATTTTTCTTCTGAAAGTGTAATAATATGCAAAAGCTTTCCCGGTTTCAGGCGATGTTCAAAATCATCAGCATTCCAAAGTTGGAAATTCACTCTTTCTTCTTTTCTCATGGTACCACCACAATCTATAAAGTTTTTGGTAACCATTCCGATTTCTGTGACATGGAAATGTTCAGGGACAAACTTTCCATTTTCTAATTGAAATTCTACGTTTTCTAATGATGGTAGAATATTTTTAATTTGTTCTAAAGTCATTTTTTCTTTATTTTAAATTGTCACATTGCAATATTACGATATACTTGGTCAAAAATTTTTTAACAGCAGTTTTGCTTTTTTACTGTGGAAATAATATTCGAGAAATAGGTATTTAAAACCTCGAAAGCTTTATCATCGATGCAATAGCAAATTTTGTTTCCTTCAATATTACCTTTGATCAAACCTGCGTTTTTAAGCTCTTTTAAGTGTTGAGAAACTGTTGGCTGGGCAAGCGGTAATTCATTGACGATATCTCCACAGATACATTCATTCACTTTCAATAAATGTTCTATGATTGCTATTCTGGCAGGATGTCCCAAAGCTTTTGCAATGGTAGCGATCTGGTTTTGCTGTTCTGTAAAAAAGTCTGTTTTAGTTGCACCCATTTTTATAAATAATTTTATATCGCAATATTACGATAATAAATAAAACCATGAAAGATTTTTTCTACATTTAACAAAAAATCCTTGCTGAAATAACAACAAGGATTCAAAAAATATAATATAATTAAAACTGTTCATCCACTAATTCTTTATTCACCATTGCTCCGGCAAAATTTCCTTGAGCAATGGCATTTGAAACCGAACGCATCATCGTTACATTATCTCCGCAGGCATAAACACCATAAATATTTGTTTTTTGAAAAGGATCAACTTTAATAAATCCATGTTCGGTCATTTCACAGCCAAGATCTTCTGATACATTGATATTTTGTTGAAATGGGATTTTTGCATACAACGCTTTCAATGAAAATTCTTGTCCATTCTTGAAAGTTAATTTTTGAATTTGTCCGTTTTTATGGATTACTTCTTCAATTTCGTTTTCATTGATATTGATGTTTTTCTCTTTTAATTTTTGAGTCTGATCTTCACTTAAGCTTGATTTTCCGTTTGTGAATAATGTTAAGTCTTTTGTCCAGTTCAGGATCATTTTTGAAAATTCAAAAGCTATATCTCCGTTGGCAAAAATTCCGGTAGTTTCATTCTTAACTTCATATCCATGACAATATGGACAATGCAAAACAGAAATTCCCCAACATTCAGCAAATCCGGGAATATTGGGTTGAATATCTTTTATACCTGTCCCAATAATGAGTTTTTTAGCAGAAAATTTTTCTCCTTGTTCAGTTTCTACTTCAAAACCAATATCAAGCCTAGCGATTTTCACCACTACTCCATCATGAAATTTTACCGTATCATATTTTTCTACCTGTTCTCTTGCAATCGTGCTTATTTCTTTTGGAGTTTTCCCGTCCTGAGTCAGAAAATTATGAGAATGTGGAGTTTGTCTGTTACAAGGTTTTCCGCTATCAATGAGCAAAACATTTCTCAAAGATCTGCCTAAAGCCATTCCCGCTGAAAGTCCGGAATAGCTTCCTCCAATAATAATTACGTCAAAGTTTTTCATATTGCTTGTTTCTTGTTGCAAATGTAAAACAAATTTTCATTAATGCGACTTTATCGCAATAATATTTTATATATTTGTATATGCTTAAGAGAAATACAAAAACAAAACAGCTGATCCTGGATTCTTTAAAGAATTCAAAATCAGCGATTAGTCAGGATATTTTATTAAAAGAATTGGGAGATGAAGTAGACAGAGCTACGATTTACAGAGTTTTAAACAGCTTCTGTGATGATGGAATTGTGCATAAAATTCTAAGCGACGATGGGAAATATTATTTTGCTTTCTGCGTCAACTGTTCAGAAAAGGCACATCAACATAATCATTTCCATTTCAGATGTTTAAGTTGTGGGAAGATCGAATGTATTCCCAATGAAATTGAAGTGAAATTACCGACTGGTTATCAATCTGTAAATTTTAATGGATTTATTTCGGGATATTGTGCAGGTTGTTCTTAATTAATTGTTAATGCTAATTCAAATCAAATTTTTGAAATTTCATTTCACTTTTAACATTCAATATTTTTTCGTTCCAATAGTTAATTCTCTCCATCTTATCAGGATATTCTGCCTCACTTTTACCTTGATAATAAGTAATAGAATCCTGATATTCTTTCAAAGCTTTTTGTAAGTATACTTCGTAATCTTTTGGATTTTGAGGAATGTAACCTATCCCGTCACAACCACAAGTATGAAAACGCTTTCCTAATTTAAAAAGTCCTTCTACAATTTTCCATTCTTTAACTGCAGTTTTCTTTGGAGCTTTAAAATCTCTACCTAGATCAGCCATTAAGTTTCCACATTCGGGACATTTTATATCTCTATTTTTTATTTCATGTACTAATTCAGCTAATTTATTTCTTTCTGATTTTGTAAAAACCTGACCTACTTTTCGTATAGATTTTCCATTAAGCTCATGATATACTTTATCCTTTTTTATTCGTAATAAAATATCATCTGAATCAGCTTGCTTAAATGATTTTCTACATTTAAAACAAACGTAATGACATTTATATGTTTTTCCTGCGTATCGACACATTACTTTTATTTTTATGAATAGTTCAAAATTATAAAATCAGTTTCATTAAAACATTCTCAATTGAAATTAATTATCTTTTAAGCAATAAAATGTAGAGATTTCTTCATTCCTCGGAATGACTGTTTTCATATAAACAAAAAAAATCCCGAAAAAAATTTCGGGACTTCAGATAAAATGTATCTAGTTAGTTTATTATTTCTTGCCTTTCTTTTCTTTAAGCTCTTCTTTATCTTTATCAGACGGGTTCCAAACTTTTATTTCAGAGTCTTTTGTAATATTTGATCCTGGAAGAATCTGAACGTTGATTCCGTCACTAGCTCCTAATTTCACGTATACTTTTTTGAATGTTCCGTTAGCTTGTTTTACCTCAACAAAAGGAACGTCTTTACCATTTTTCTTTTCATACTGAACCAATGATTCATCCAATAACAAAGCATTTTTCTGAGAACTTAAAACAATTTCACCGTTGGCAGAGAATCCAGCTCTGATGTAGTCATTATTAGGATTCTGAACATCACCTTCAACAGGGAATTTTATCGTTCCGTTGGTGTCTTTTCCTTTTGGAGCGATCATCGTCAGCGTTCCAGGGAACGTTTTGTTCTGTAAAGCTCCAATCACGATTTTCATATCCATTCCTTGCTTTAATTTTCCAGCCTGAGCTTCATCAATTTCCCCTTGGAAGATCAAAGCGCTAAGATCAGCAATAGAACAAATCGTTGTTCCTGCATTGAATGAGTTAGCTTCAATTACCTGACTTCCCACTTTCACAGGAACTTCAAGAACTGTTCCTGCAGCTTTAGAACGAATCTGAGTCGTTGCAAAACCTTGTAATTCTGGAGTAGCACCTGTTTTTACAATTTGTAATCTTTTTTGAGCCGTTACTAATTGTTGGTTAGCGTTTTTAAGATTCTGCTGTTGTGTATATAATTGTTGTTGAGAATTAAGATATTCCTGTTTAGAAATAACGCCTTGTTTAAATAATCTCTCCTGCATTGCAAACTGCTTTTGCATATTCTCAACATTCATTTTAGAGTTACTGATCTGAAGCTGAGAATTTTGAACCTCCTGCTGTGCATTATTAACATCACTCACACTCGGAATAATTCTTACCGTTGCAATTAACTGTCCAGCAGTTACTTTATCACCTTCATCCACTAAAATTTTGTCGATGATTCCGGCGATATTCGGCTTGATCTCAATTTCTTCTTTTGGAACAATTTTTCCTGTTGCCATCACTTTATCATCCATATTCTGAATGGTTGGTTTACGGGTAAGGAAAGCTTCACTTTCTTTAGAATTCGACTTTACAAGGTAGCCAATCCCTGAGAATAATGCCACTGCAAATAAAAGCCCCAAGAATATATAAATGGCTTTTTTCCAAGTGAATTTCTTTTTCATATATCTAGTTTATTTTTTAATATTGAATTAATTTATCTTTATCTAATTGTTTATGCTTTTCAAGCTTCTCAAATGCCTGATCTAAATTTTCCGGTTTATTAATAAAAAGGATAACGATCATTCTGTTTTTAGCATCAAAAAAACTTATATTACTGATTGTGTTATCATATTTTATTTTCTGAATTTCTGGAAATGCCTTTTTCAATTCTTCCAGATTCTCTTTTTGATTTTTATCTAATAATATGATAAAAGAAGAATCATCTTCCAATAATCTATGACTTTGCGAAACATCCTTCAGCGGGCTTGAAACATGCACACTATTGGCACTAAAATATTTAAAAAAATTATCAAAAATATAATTGCCTTCCAACTGATCCGCATACAGGTTTAATGTATTAAAATTAGGACCATATTCGTAAATCGAGTTGGGAAATGTCTTCTCAAAACTTTTAATTATTTCATCAACAAAATTCTTATCAATTGGTTTATTTTGTTCCAAATATTTTTCTGTTAAAGGATAAATTACTTTTGCAAAAAGATTAATGGTAGCTTTATTATACCATTCTCCTTTATCTAAATTTCCTTTATTTAAAATTTTATATCCATACCCGTTTCCTAATGCTGTAGCCATTGCTTCATTAAAATAAGAGTAAGCCAGTTTTGAATATCTTGATTTATTTTCTGTAAAATATTTTTCTAATTCTGCCTGAACTTCTTTGCTCTGCTCATTGTATAAAATATGACACATTTCGTGTAGTGTTACACCCAAAGTCCCGATTGTATCATTTGAATCTGTCATACTTCCTACACACAAAGCATTTCCATGAGGTGTAGCCGTAGTATTTCCTTGCTTTCCTGGGATTGGATATAGGGTAACATAAAACGGAACCTGCACATCCCAAGATGACTTATAAAAATGATTAAACTTTAAAAATAATTCTGAGCTAATATCATTGTGTTTCTTAAGTTCAATGATCTGTTTTTTTATTTTAGCTTCACTTTCATTCCATACAAACTGTCTGAAATACGGTTGTGCTTTTTTCAATGAATTATAAATTTTCATCTGCTCATTAATTGGCAAAATCCCAGTTATTCTTTCATTAAAATCTTCAAGATCTTTAGACTTTAAAGTAGTTACCACAAGCAATGTCAAATAACTTTTTCTATAATTTCGTCCTGCAGGATAATCTTGTCTT
The DNA here is from genome assembly GCF_046535115.1 of Chryseobacterium sp. SIMBA_038. Taxonomy (NCBI): domain Bacteria; kingdom Pseudomonadati; phylum Bacteroidota; class Flavobacteriia; order Flavobacteriales; family Weeksellaceae; genus Chryseobacterium; species Chryseobacterium sp. SIMBA_038. The sequence goes on along the minus strand of NZ_JAWRXH010000003.1, from coordinate 103,366 downwards.
GAGATACTTTCATTATAATCAATAGACTTGAAATCCTGAACCAACTTTTGAAAATCTTTATTATCTGCTAACTTTTCAGTAATAAATTTTCTGTAGGTTGATGATGTCCCGGGCATTTTTGCTGCGGTCTCCATAAAATTAAAAAGACTGTATACTTCACTTTCTTTAAAGATAAAGAACTCATTGCGCTGTCCCGAAACAGAGCCAAAAAAGAAGATTATTATAATTAAAAAAAGTCTTTTCATCTTTAAATTACTCTGATCTTAATGCTTCAATAGGTCTAATTTTCACCGCTCTCTGTGCAGGAATCATCCCGATAATTAATCCTAAAATTACCATTACCGCCATTGCTCCAAATACGTTTGCATAGTTTACTGTTGGATTATAGAATGGAAATTCATCCTGACCCTGAGTCGCCATATTCAAAATAATCAAAACAAAAATCCCGAATATAAAACCTAGTATTCCTGAAGACAGCGTAATAACAACACTTTCAAGCAAAATCTGGTTTCTTACTTCCGAAGGTTTCGCCCCTAAAGCTCTTCTGATCCCTATTTCTTTTGTTCTTTCTTTCACCGTAATTAATAGGATGTTTGAAATCGCAATTACCCCAGCAAGAATCGTTAAAGCACCTACAATTATGGTTAATAACTGCATTCCGGTTAAGAAACCTGTTAGTTTTTTAAATTCTTTTCCAAGGTTGAAACTTCCAAAAGCGTTTGTATCTTCCGGTGAAACTTTATTTTTAGCCTTTAAAGCCAGTTTTACCTGTTCCTCCACCTCATTTACGTTTGCGTTAGGCTTACTAACAATCGCAAACATATCGATATTGTCTCCTGCATTGTACATTTTCGTGTAGGTAGAAAGTGGAATAAAAACGGTTTGGTCATTCTCAAATCCACCCCCTTTTTTCACTCTGAAAACTCCAATTACATTAAAGAATATCCCTTTAACATTGATTGATTTTCCGATTGGGTTTTCATTCTTTTTAGAATCGAAAAAGTTCTTGTAAACCTCTTCTCCAATTACTACTACATTTTTATTTCCTGAAACGTCTGCATCATTGATATATCTTCCAAAAATCAGTTTCTTTTCAGAGATCTTATTTCCTATCGGATAATCTCCGGTAAGAGAATAAGTCGCATTTTTTCCGTTTCTTGACATTGATTCCCCAGGTGTTCCGGTAAAACTTCCTCTTGCATTTTGTGGAGAGATATAATCAATTTCCGAGATTTTATTTTTAAGCATCTGGATATCCGGAAGATTAAGATGTACCTGTCTTCCTTTCGGGAAACCTTCATAAGGGATATTCGTGTTTTGCGCCCAAAGGAAAATAGAATTCGTCGCAAATCCTGAGAACACTTTATCAAAGCCGTTCTCCATTCCTTTTGCTGCTCCCAGCAGACTCACGTATAGAAACATCCCCCATCCCACACCAATCATGGTAAGGAATGTTCGAAGCTTATTATTCTTCAACGAATAATAAATTTCCTGCCAAGTATCCTTTTTAAATAAGATGTTCATTTTTTACTATCAATATTTTACTTTGTAAAAGTGAATTCACTTCGTTTGTCAATTGTGAAGATAAAATTCACCATTGACTATTTACAATTACCTATTCTGTTCTTAACGCTTCAATCGGTCTGATTCTCGAAGCTCTGTATGCCGGAACAAATCCTGCAATTAATCCTGAAAAAACAAGAGCGATAAATGCCATGATGATCGTTCCCCAGCCAACACTTGGGCTTTTTATGAAATATTCTTCAAGGCTGTCTCCGATTAAATGTAAAGCCAATACACCGATGCCGACTCCTACAAATCCTGAAACTACAGTAATCACCACACTTTCCTGAACAATCAAAGCAACAATACTTCTTGGTTTTGCTCCAATCGCTTTTCGTACTCCGATTTCTTTGGTTCTTTCTTTTACGATGTACACCATGATGTTACTGATTCCAATAATTCCTGCCAGCAAAGTTCCCAATCCGATAAATGTTACAATAGCGGTAATTACTGCCATGAAAGTGAATGTATCACTCATATTCTTAGCATTATTCCTTACACGAACTCCATTTTCGTCATCAGGGGAAACATTTTTTCTAGCTTTTAATCTATCTTGTAGTTCATCCCCATATTTTATAGCTTCCTGAGGAGATAATTTGTCATTATAAGCAATAAATACTGTACTCACGGTATCTGAGCCTTTTTTCATTTGTTGCAGCGTAGTGATAGGCACCGAAATATGCCTTTCATCCCAGTCACCTCCGTCATCAGAAAATACGCCGATTACTTTAAACATGGTTCCATTGATATCAAGATCTTTTCCTACAGGACTTCCATTTTTAATTAAATCCCTTTGAACCATTCTACCAATTACCGCTACATTTTGTTTTCTGGCTAAATCTGCAGAATTAAGATATCGGCCTTCAAGCATTTTACGGTTTTCGATATATTTTTCTTCTGCATCTGTTCCGTTTATCTGATAAGTTCCACTCTCTTTCCCGTATTTCACCAATAAACTTGATTGATATCTTGGAGTAGCTTCTCCTACTTTTTCTTTATCAGAATTAACCAAAAAATCATAGTCATCATTATTCATTGTCACCGTTCTATCCGACTGTAAACCTTTATAAGCAATAGTCGTTTTCCCTGTAAAAATAGTGATCAGGTTTTGAGCATCTCTTGCGAAACCTTCTGTAAAAGCATTTTGCAATCCTGTACCAATTCCGAAAAGAACAATGAAGATAAATAATCCCAAAGCCACCGTAAATCCCGAAAGCACCGTTCGCAATACATTACTGCGAATAGAACTGAATATTTCCTGCCAACGATCTAAGTCGAACATATATTTTTGGTTTGAAGCGGGAAGACTGAAGCTTGAAGCTCTCCAACTTACCGCATATTTTTTTACTTAATTTTTAGACTTCCTGCCTCCTTCTTCTAACTCCCAGCTACAAAACAATCTGCTTTATAAACTCATCACTTTCAATGATACCGTCTTTTAAAATAACGTTTCTTTTTGTCTGTGCTGCAACGTCTGGTTCGTGGGTTACAACGATGATTGTTTTTCCTTCATTATTTATATCCTGAAGAAGTTTCATAATATCATGTGTTGTTTTGGAATCTAATGCTCCTGTTGGTTCATCGGCCAAAACAATTTTAGGATTGGTGATCAAAGCTCTTGCGATGGCAACTCTTTGTTTCTGTCCTCCGGAAAGTTCGTTAGGAAGGTGATTCGCCCATTGCGCAAGACCTACTTTTTCCAAATATTCCATTGCTTTTTGGTTACGCTCTTTTCTCGGTACATTTTGATAATATAAAGGAAGGGCTACATTATCCAAAGCTGTTTTATATCCAATAAGATTAAAAGATTGAAAAATGAAACCCAGAAATTTACTTCTGTATTCTGCAGCTTTTATTTCAGATAAATGCTCGATCGGTACACTATCCAATTCATAAGTCCCTGAATCTTTTTCATCCAGAATACCAATAATATTAAGGAGTGTAGATTTTCCGGAACCGGAACTTCCCATAATAGAAACAAACTCGCCTTCGGAAATATTAAGATTAATACCCTTGAGAACGTGCAACTTGCTTTTCCCTGTATCGTATGATTTATGTAGATCCTGAATTACTAACATTAAGTGATGTATGTTTTTATATCCTAATAAGTAGAAGTAATTTTCAATTTGTTACAAGAATAAAAATTTATTCAAATAATTTACTGTTTAACTATTTTCTATTTTGTTTATAGGTATTTACGATAAAGTGTTTAACTGTAACTCGGCAATTTTATTTATTTTTGCTGAATAATAGTGTATAAGCCAATATCAGAGCAAGTTTCATGTAAATGTGGAAAACTTTTAAGGTTAAAAGTCAACCAATTAGTATTTGCCTCTTTTAAAATCAGTTCTTTTTTTCGACCTTTGTGCTTCGCACGTAACAAGAAATAAGCGCGTTGGTTGAGTGAATAACTTTTAATTATAAGCTTCAAATAATCAGAACGTTAAATATTTCTTGAATCTTATCCACAGTGATCTAATTATTTTAATTTTAAAGACATTTTAATATGGGAATTTTTGATAAAAGAGTAAGCTATAAACCATTTGAATACCCTGAGGTTCTTCAATTTGTAGAGGCAATCAACAAATCGTTTTGGGTACATTCGGAAGTGGATTTTACCGCAGATGTTCAGGATTTTCATTCGCAACTTGAACCGCACGAAAAATATGCTGTAAAAAATGCACTTTTAGCCATTGCACAGATCGAGGTGTCTGTAAAGACATTCTGGGGAAACCTATACAACCACATGCCAAAACCCGAATTAAACGGTCTTGGAGCTACTTTTGCAGAATGTGAATTCCGTCATTCTGAAGCTTATTCCCGTTTGGTAGAAGTTTTAGGATATAGCGAAGAATTCTCTAACGTTATAGAAATTCCTGCCGTAAAAAAGAGAATTGATTTTTTATCAAACGTTCTTAAGCACGCGAATTCTACAACACCGAAAGAATACGTTTCTTCTCTTTTATTATTCAGTATCCTGATTGAAAACGTATCGCTTTTCTCACAATTTGCGATTATTCTTTCTTTCACAAGATTTAAAGGATACATGAAAAATGTTTCTAATATTATCGCTTGGACTTCTATTGATGAGCAGATTCACGCAAATGCAGGAATTTATTTAATCAACAAAATCCGTGAAGAGCAACCTGATTTATTGACTGATTCTGATATTGAAGATATTTATACTTTAGTTGATCAATCTGTAGAACTAGAAGGTGAAATCCTTGACTGGATCTTTGAATTAGGAGAATTAAGCGTTTTCTCAAAAGAAGATCTTTTGAACTTCATGAAATACCGTGTTGACGATAGTTTAAAGAAAATCAATATGGATACTCGTTATAATATTACTCCGGAGCAATACCGTCCGATGAAATGGTTTGAAGAAGAAGTTTTCGCAAATTCTATGGATGATTTCTTTGCAAAAAGACCTGTGGATTACACGAAACATGATAAGAGTATTACGGCAAATGATCTTTTCTAAATTTTAGATTTTAGATTCTGAATTTTGGATGAAAAGCGCGAGCGAAGCGAGCGTCAAAGCAGTTAGTATTAGCAATGTCATGCTGAGTCTGTCGAAGTATATTAATAATTAAAATTTTAAACCATTAAGAATTTATTAAGAGGTTAAGATTATTAAGAGATTGCTTCGTTCCTCGCAATGACAAGCGTATTAAAATCAAATACAAAAAATAATGATCAACGTAATCGTATCTTATACTGTAAATCCCGATTTTGTTCCAGAAAACAAAGTCAATATTCAAAAGTTTTTGAATGATTTTAAAAATTTAGATCAGGAAACATTTGAGTATAAAGTTTATGTAAAAGAAGACGGCGTTACCTTTGTTCATTATTCAAATTATATCAATGAAGCAGTTCAGCATGAGGTTTTGAATGTACCATCTTTTAAAGAATTTCAAAGGTTAAGAGATGAAAGCGGACTGAACGGTTCTCATAAAGTAGAAATTTTACAATCAATATAAACAACACAAAATTTCCGGGTAATAAAACAAACCCGGAAGTTTGAAAACATACAAACATCTATGGAAGAGCAAAATTCAAATATATGGTGGCTCAATGAAGAGTCTGAGCAAATGCTTAACAGAGGATATCTGTTAAAAGGGGAAACTGTAGACGGAGCTATCGACAGAATCACCACCGCAGCTGCAAAAAAATTATACAAGCCTGAATTACAGCCGGCTTTCAAGGAAATGATCGTGAAAGGATGGATCAGTTTCTCTTCTCCGGTTTGGGCAAATATGGGAACGCAGAGAGGTCTTCCAATCTCTTGTTTCAACGTTCACATTCCGGACAGCATTGAAGGAATTACCCACAAAATGGGTGAAGTGATCATGCAGACAAAAATTGGAGGTGGAACTTCAGGTTATTTCGGGGAACTTCGTAACAGAGGTACTGCCGTAACAGATAACGGAAAATCTTCTGGAGCTGTTTCTTTCATGAAATTGTTTGATACTGCAATGGATGTAGTTTCTCAAGGCGGTGTAAGAAGAGGTGCTTTTGCTGCTTATTTGGATATTGACCACGGAGATATTGAAGAATTTTTATCAATTAAAGACATCGGAAGCCCGATCCAGAACTTGTTTACAGGAATTTGTGTTCCTGATTACTGGATGCAGGATATGATCGATGGTGATATGGATAAACGTAAAATCTGGGCAAGAGTATTGGAAAGCCGTCAACAAAAAGGGCTACCTTATATTTTCTTTACAGATAACGTTAACAGAAACAAACCTCAGGTTTACAAAGACTTAGGAATGCCTGTAAACGCAAGTAACCTTTGTTCTGAAATTATGCTTCCTTCTACAAGAGAAGAATCTTTCATCTGCTGTTTATCTTCTATGAACTTAGAATTGTACGACGAATGGAAAGATACGGACGCTGTAAAATTGGCTGTTTACTTCCTGGATGCAGTTCTAACTGAATTTATCGAAAAAACAGAAGGAAACTACTATCTACAAGGAGCTAGAAACTTCGCATTGCGTCACAGAGCGCTTGGTTTAGGAGTTTTAGGATACCATTCTTATTTACAGAAAAACATGATTCCGTTTGAAAGTTTTGAGGCTACTCAATTCAATGCAAGAGCTTTCAGACATATCAAAGAACAGGCAGAAACAGCTTCAAGAGAGCTTGCAAATATCTACGGAGAACCTGAATTATTGAAAGGTTACGGATTGAGAAATACCACGACAATGGCTATTGCTCCTACCACTTCAAGTTCTGCAATTTTAGGACAAACTTCTCCTGGAATTGAGCCTTTTGCATCTAACTATTACAAAGCAGGTTTGGCTAAAGGAAACTTTATGCGTAAGAACAAGTATTTAGCTAAATTATTAGAAGAAAAAGGATTAGACAACGAGGAAACTTGGAGAACGATCATGCTAAATCATGGTTCTGTTCAGCATTTAGCTGAATTAACTGACGAGGAAAAAGCAGTATTCAAAACATTTAAGGAAATTTCTCCGATGGAGATTATTTCTCAGGCTGCTCAGAGACAACAGTATATTGACCAAGCTCAATCATTAAACTTACAGATTCCTTCTACAATGCCGGTAAAAGATGTAAACTACCTTTACATTGAAGCTTGGAAAAAAGGAGTTAAGACATTGTATTACCAAAGAAGTTCATCTGTTTCTAAAGAAATGATGGTCAATTTTGTTTCATGTTCAGCTTGCGAAGCATAAATTACAAGTAATAAACCTCAGCATATTATTAATAAAAGCACGTTTTTTAACGTGCTTTTTTCGTGTTTTTAAAATTTTTAATGAAAATTTAATTTAGCATTAATAAACATTTATTTTTCGTTTATCTACGATTAATACTAGAAATTTTATGTTCATACTCTCCAAACAGTGATATTTAGACAGTATATCATTGATTTCCAAGTAACAATATTTTGTATTTTTTTTATATTTTTGTGCCCACAACACAATAAAAATTATTTCAAACCCTTATTATGACAAAAATTATTAACGCTAATAAAATCATTATGTTGATTTTATTAACAGCCCTCTTTGAAGTCAAGGCTCAGGTAAAAATCTCAAATTCATCACCCGTAATAAATTCAGAAAGTGTTTTACATCTTGAAAGTAATTCCAGCGACAAAGGTTTCTTGTTGACGAGAATTACACTTCAAGCCACGAATTTAGCAGCTCCGCTTGCTTCACATTCTGCAGGAATGGTTGTTTACAATACAGCAACAGCAGGAACTTCACCTAATAATGTAACTCCCGGCCTATACTACAATAATGGTACAGCTTGGGTGAAATTATCTACAAAAAAACCTCAAGTTGGAGATATTAAAAACGGTTTCCAAAGTGCTGATCACAACGGATGGTATCTTTTAAACGGAAGAACGGTTTCTACGTTAGCGGTAAATCCAAGAGCCAGAGCCGCTGCTTTAGGCTTTTCTGCAATCTTACCTGATGCAACAGACAGATATTTAAAAAATACAAGTGGAAGTGACAATATGGGAACTGCTTCGGGAAGTGATACATTTACTTTAGTACAAGCTAATTTACCGAATGTAACGTTCACAGGAACAACCAATACGACAGGAAGTCATACGCATACTTATACAGATAATCCGGCAAACGCAACAACAAACGGTGTTGCAGCGGGAACTAACAATCCGATTTCTAATACAGCAAGTGTAAATGACACAACTTTCAGCTCGGGAGCGCATACCCACTCTCTTAGTTTTACATTAGGAAGCAGTCAGGCTGTAAGCTTAAAACCGGACAATATTATCACTAACGTATTTATCTATTTAGGCAACTAATTATGAGAACAAGATCATTTTACACATCGATAGGGATTCTTTTTTTCGCAATATTAAAATCCCAAGTTGGCATAGGAACTTCAAATCCTTCCAACTCTGCTGTTTTAGAATTAAATAGTTCTAATAAAGGCCTTCTTATGAATACTGTTTCTCTTACTTCTTTAAACTCTGCTTCTCCGATGAGTAGCCATGTTGAAGGAATGTGGGTTTACAATACAGCAACAGCAGGAACTTCACCCAATAATGTAATTCCTGGATTATATTACAATGACGGAGCTAAATGGGTTTTAATGTCCATCAATGACAATCTTCCAAGAATTGGAGATATCAAATCCAGTGTGGTAACAACAGATCACGACGGTTGGTATTTGTTGAATGGAAGAAATATCACAACTTTACCAACTATTGGTCAAACAAATGCTTCTTCACTTGGTTTTGCCACTACTCTGCCCAATTCAAGCGACAGAATTTTGAAGGGTAAAAATACTTCCGAAGCTCTGGCTGCCGTAGGAGGAAATAATTCTTACTCGATCACTCAGGCTAATTTACCCAATCTAAGCATCACAGGAAACACCGTTCAAAGTGGAGCCCACACTCATAGTTACACCAACAGAGGTGTTAATTATTGGAATTACAATGCCGGAGGACAAAATACAACAAGAACGGTTAACACAGAAGTAAGAATAACAGGAGCTGCAGGAGATCACCAGCATACATTCTCTGTCCCAAGTGGAGGAACCAATACAGCTATCAATCAATATCCTAAACATATGGTTGTTCAGAACTTCATTTATTTAGGAAAATAAACAAAAACACAAAAATCAATGAAAAAATTAAGTTACATACTCTTACTTATAGCTTGCACTTTTACTCAGGCTCAGGTTATGATCACGGCAGGTGTTACAGCAACACCTTCACCTAATACAGATGCTGCTTTAGAATTATATTCACAAAACAGAAATAAAGGTTTATTAATGCCAAAAGTATCTTTAACGGCAACTAATAACCCAAGTCCGCTTCCGAGTCATATTGCAGGAATTACTGTTTATAACACAAATACCGCTACAGCAACAGCTCTAACAAGCGTGACACCGGGATTTTATTACAACGACGGAACTTCTTGGAACAAACTGGAAGTACAGACACCAACTGTAGGAGACATAAAACACAGCAGCACAGCAACCGATCACGAAGGATGGTATCTTTTAAACGGAAGAACAATATCTACTTTACCAGCTGTTGCACAAACAAATGCAACTTCTCTGGGATTTTCAACCGTTTTACCAGATAGTTCAGATAAGTTTTTAAAGGCAAAATCAGCATCAGAAACATTAGGAGCGACCAGTGGAAGTACTTCTGTTACCCTTGCAAGAGTTAACTTGCCAAACACAACTTATAACGCTACAACTACGAGCGCAGGAGCACATACTCACACTTATAATGACAGAGCAAGCGGTATTACAGACAGTGTAGAAGGCGGAAGTACCAAAACCGTAGTTGATAATGATTCTGAAATATCAACCACAGCCAGTGCCGGGGCCCACACGCACACTTACAGTTTGTCTACAGGAGGATCAAGCACGCCGTTGAATTTAACTCCTAAGTATTTGTCAACGTATATTTTTGTGTATTTAGGACAATAAAATTAATTATTAGTAATTTAAATATAAAGATCTCTTTTTGGGATCTTTTTTTTGTTTGAATTAAAACTTAATCAAAACTATAAAATATTTATCCTGATATTTTAACATCAAAATCCATAGAAATTTCTGTGGTTTTGTTTTATATTTGTTAGACAGTTTAATTCCAAAAAAAATAGATATGAAATTCGGGCAAGTAGAAGATCCTTCAAAAATAGATTTTACGTTACCAAAAGATCATTCCAGAACAAAGGAAATTTTAAGTCAAAACAAAAAAGGCTTAGAAAATATTTCTATCGGATGTGCAAAATGGAATAAAACAGATCTTAAAGGATTTTATCCTAAAGGAACAAAAGACGAATTAACATATTACGCAACACAGTTCAATTCCATTGAATTAAATGCTACATTTTACGGAATGCCAACTCCGGAACAAGTTCTTACATGGAAAGAAAAAACTCCGGAAAACTTCAAATTTTTTCCAAAAATAACGAATACTGTTTCTCATTTCAGAAGGCTGATTGATGTTACGGATCCTGTGACTCAATTTGCGACTTCAGTGATGAACTTCAACGAAAAATTAGGAATGGTTTTCCTCCAACTTCATGATAATTTTAAACCAAAAGATTACGATAGGTTAGAAAAATTCGTGAAAGAGTGGCCAAAAGAGGTTCCTCTCGCTATTGAGTTAAGAAATACGGAATGGTTTACCGACGAAGACATTTTTAATACTACCTGCGAACTTTTTGAGGCTAATAATATCACAAACATCATCGTAGATACTGCCGGAAGAAGAGATATGCTTCACATGCGTCTTACAACTCCAAACGCGTTCATTCGATACGTAGGCGCCAATGCCGAAAGTGATTACGAAAGACTGGATGACTGGATGAAACATTTAACAAAATGGAAAAAAGAAGGTCTTCAAAATCTATACTTTTTTGTGCATCAGAATATCGAAAAAGCATCTCCGCTATTATCCGCTTATTTCATCAATAAAATGAATGAAGAATGGAAAACTGATCTTCTGCTCCCTAAAATGGCAACAGAAAACACGCCAACCTTATTTTAATCATTTTTTATTATACTTTAGACATAAGTAATACCCTAAAATAATTCACACCTATTTGATCTCAATATAATAGATTTCTCCATAATCCCGTTTTATAAAAACATTAATAAAACCCTCTATTTATAATAAAAATTGACTAAATTAGAGATGAAAACATATTGAATATTTAATGTTCAAAAATTAATGTTATGGAAAAAGAAATTTGTACAATCAGTATAGCCACAACTTGGCTTGGAGATACCTACACTTTTTATGATGATAATAAGATAAAAAGAGTTTACGACAATAACAGCCTGAGTTCTGATGTAAGCGAATGGCTGGAAGCAGAGCAAATCAGTAAACAAAACAAGGATAAACTGATTAAAAATTGTCCTGAAGAATTCAAAGAAAGAGTGATGCAGATTTTAGATTATCCTTAATCTTTAAAAAAGTTTAAAAAATTAACTTAAAAACTAGTATTTAACGAAACAAATCCCAACTTACGTTATCTTTTTTTATTTTTTCTTTCTCAATAACAAAACCATATTCAGGAACAATAAAAGAAAATCCAAAGACACCCAAATTCCAAGTTTAATATTCTCATGATTATAAGCTTCAACATCTTTCTTTGCGATTTCGGAAAGCTTTACACTCTGATTGATATAATTCTGAACCTCAATAATCTGATCAATATTTTTATTAGGAACGGAATGTTGTGAGAAATAGACCAGATTCTTTTTCCCTAAATATCCTACAATCCAGTATTCATTGGATTTATCCATTTTAAGATGTTCAATTCTGTAGTATTCTGGACGAATTTTCCCGATATGTTTGGCCTCTAAAATTCCATTTTTATCAGGATCATTATTGTTAATCACATAAAAATCAAGCGTCTGAGGAAGTTTATTGATTACCTGTAAAGCCAAAGAATCCTTCACAATTCCTACCGCACTTTTCTTCACAAACCAATAGGTAAAAATGGAGATCGAGAAAACAACAGTAGCAATTCTGAAAATCTTCGCCCATTCGGCACCTTTCCCTTTTTTTATTTTTGATAAAATCAGAGAAATGATACAAGCCAGAAAGATAACAAAAATGATTAAGCCCATGTTGCAAAGATACTGATTTCGAAAGGTCTTTAAAAGAAGACTACTCTACATTCCACTCCTTATAGAACTGATCTAGAAATTTTAACATAAAATCGTGTCTTTCCTGCGCGATCTCTTTTCCTTTTTCAGTATTCATTAGATCTTTCAGAAGCAACAATTTTTCGTAAAAATGATTGATTGTTGTGCCGTTAGACTTTTTGTATTCGTCTTTAGACATATTCAGTTGTGGCTTAATGTCAGGATGATACATCAGATTATTTTTAAATCCACCAAAGTTGAACGTTCTGCCAACCCCGATGGCACCAATCGCATCAATACGATCTGCATCCTGAACGATTTTAAGCTCAATAGGAAGATCTTTAGGAGCTTCACCTCTATTCTTGAATGAAATATTTTTGATAACGAATAAGACCTGCTCAATGATATTTTCAGGTGTATTCTGGCCTTCCAGAAACTCACGGGAAACCTTCAAAGCTAAAGTTTCATCACCGTTATGAAATTTGGGATCTGCAATATCATGCAACAACGCCGAAAGTTCCACAACATCCTGATTACAATCCTCATCCTGAGCTATTTTCTTTGAAAGTTTCCAAACTCTTTCGATGTGAAACCAATCGTGACCAGCTTCTGCACCTTCCAGTTTTTGCTTTACAAATTCTACCGTGTTATCTATTATATCTTTCATTTCTCAATTAATTCATTTAAAATAATGTCCCAAAGTTTTTTATTAAAGCTTCTAAAAAAATTAATGTGCCCAATTTCTCTCTTTTCTGATTCAGAAACCTTAACTAATCTGTAAGTTGGTTTTAGGTTAGGGTAAGTATCATTTAAAAGGCTTTTTACTCCTTTTTCCGTTAGCCAGGCATCATCTTCAGCCCGAATAACGAATACTTTTTGCGTTAAATTTTTAGAAAAATCATCAATTTTCTCTAATAAACCGTTGGTTGATTTCTTGTTCAAAATTAAGATTCTCCAGTCATAAGCGCAATTTTTTGGAAGACTTTCTCCCAAACCAAACCAATTTGCAGGGAAATAACCTAATAAAGTGGTAGTTACAGGCTGAATAATTCCGAAACCGACGTAAGCTTCAATTTTTGTTTTAAATTTTAAATGCCCGACAAAAGCATTTTGAGTTCCGACAAAAATAAATTCTTTAAACATTTCAGAGTCCTGATTCATTCCTAAAATCAAGGCACCAACCGAATGCCCCAGACAATATTTTTCGTGGTCTGGAAATCTATTTTTGATATATTGTGTCAATGCTTTATAATCTTCTGAACCCCAAATTCTCATGGAAGCTTTAAAACCTTTCATAATTTCAGGTTTTGAAAGTCCAATTCCGCGATAATCATAAGTAATCACTGTAAATCCTTCTTCGGCAAAAAACTGAGCAAAAGAAAAATAAATCTGCTGTTTAACTCCCGTCGCAGAATTGATGAGCAGGAATTTATTATTACTATTCTCAGGCACAAAAAGATGTGCTGTGAGCGCTGTATTGTCGTGAGTGTTAAGAATTAACTTCTCCATATTTTAAAACAAAAAATCCACTATAAAAGTGGAGATTTTATTGATATTTTTTATGTTAACTTATCTGTTATCGATATGCAGTAAATAGTTTTAAGAAAAGAAGTCTGAAACTCTCGGTAACGCACTTTGCGAACCTTTTGTTCCTGAAACCCTTGAAGAAACTTCATTCCCGAATTTCACGCATTCTTCAATAGAATTTCCGTGGCACAATGCTACAGCAAATCCTGATGTAAAGGCATCTCCCATTCCCATTTTATAGGCTGTTTCGTCTTTGTCGTTTCTGTAATATTTCATTTCTGTTCCATCAAAATAAACAGTAGAATTGGTATCATCTCTTACAAAAACTTTGTTGGAATATTTTTTAAGAATATCTTCTCGCTGATCTTCACCAAAGACAATGTGTAATTCGCTGCTTTTAGAAACTATAAAATCTACATTTTCCAGAAGTTCATCACTTAATCTCATGGCAGGAGAAGCATATAAACCAACTTTTTTACCGTATTTCTTAGCTTTTCTGATCGAATATTCTACCACTTCAAGAGAAACTTCAAGTTGAACAAGCATTAAATCAACAGTGTGAAAATATTTATCTGCCGCCTCAATATGTTCTATACTCAAACATTTATTGGCTGCCGGAACCACAACTATAGCCGCGTCTCCACCAGAAGTCGTTACATAAGCAGTTCCCGTAGACTCTCTGTCTGTTTCATAAACAAATCCCACATTCACGCCCTCACCTACAAGATTTCTCATAATTTGCTGACCAAGAGGATCCATTCCCACACAGCCAACAAAATAAACACTTGCCCCCAATCTCGCAGCACCAACTGCCTGATTTGCCCCTTTTCCTCCGAAATAACTATCTGAATTAGTGGCTAAAACAGTTTCGTTTGGAATGGGAATTTTTTCGGTTTCTAAAATCAGATCTATTGAAGAACTGCCGACCACTATAATTTTGGGTTGTTCTGAGGAAAAATTCATTGTGTTTTTTTTATTTAGTTTTTAGTTTGAACAAATGTAAAAAAGGGAAATATTGTTTCAAAAACAATTAACTTTAATTAACTAATTTCTATAAATTCTGTAATGATCTTTACAGGATTATTATTCTTATCATAACCAATATAGCTTGCATAAAAACCTTCACCATACCCTGTTTCAAAACCGAAAATGGTTCCGGGATGGTCTTCTGACGGCTTTAAAAATGCATATTGATCGATCGCGCCATTTTCATCAAAGAAATAATCGTGGAAGAATTCTTCATAAATTCCCATGAAATCTGCTCCTTTGCTGTGATATAATTTTTTTTCCAGCTTATCCAGACTTTCCTGAGTATCTACATCCATAAAACAGCCCATGCCGCTTTCAGCAGGATACCCAAAAACCTCGCCTTCTGCCAGATCTTTTACATTTTGATCGGCTGTCGTGGCCAATTTCCAGTCGGTGACTTCAGAATTAGCGAAAATAATTTCGGCATACGCTACACAATTACTCTCTCTTTCTTTATGCAATAAAACAGAAAAATCACCTTTTGGAAATTCTATAGAAAAAGGCTGCATATCATTAGTAATCAAAGGATCACAGGCAACCAATTTCCCGCTGGAAAGATAAATTTTTCCAACTTCAAAGCTCTCCAATAACGGACTTTCTACGAAGTCTTTTGAGAATAGCTTTTTTATGTTTTCTATGTGTGTCATTTCAATCTTGAAATATATTTAAAAATTGCCAGACTTAGATATAACTCAGCCTGACAATTTTCATACTTTATTTTATATTTTAATTATAAACTTTTCAGTTTCTCTTCCAGAATTGCAATTTTATCCTGCGCATCTTTTTGTTTCTTACGCTCACCGTCTACTACTTCCTGTTTTGCATTGGCAACGAATTTTTCATTAGAAAGCTTTTTATCAACAGAAATTAAGAATCCTTTTAAATATTTTATCTCTTCTTCTGTCTTGATTTTTTCTTCTCCTAAATCTAAGTTATCACTTAAAGGAATTGAAACTTCCGTTGATCCGATCAGGAAAGTAAAGCTTGGTTTATCTGTTTTTTCACCAAAATGAATATCAGAAACGTTGGCTAGTTTTCTTATAACAGCTTCATTTTCAAATTCGTTCGCACTTGTATAAACCTCAACCGCTTCTTTTGGCGAAATACCTTTTGTCTGACGGTAATTTCTTACCCCAGAGATAATTTCTTCCGCAGTTTCAAAGTTTTTAATAATATCTTCATTAAACGTTTCTGCCTTTTTTTGCTGAGAAATAATTAATGCTTCTTCAATATTTCTGTCTGAGATCAATTGCCAGATTTCTTCTGATTGGAAAGGCATGAACGGATGAACCAATTTCATTAATTCCTCAAAAAGTGCAACTGTTTTATTGTAAACTTCTTTAGAAATACCTTCACCGTAATTTGGCTTGATCGCTTCCAGATACCAACCACAAAAATCATCCCAAATCAATTTATAAATCAAATGCAATGCATCAGAAATTCTGAATTTCTCGAATTGCTGATCGATCTCTATAATCGTTTTATTTAATTTATTTTCAAACCATTCGATAGCTTGTTTGTCGGCAACGTTTGCAGGTTTATCTTCATGGTTCCACATGTTGATCAAACGGAAAGCACTCCAAATTTTAGTCATGAAATTTCTTCCCTGAAGCATTAAATCTTCATCAAAAAGAAGGTCATTTCCAGCCGCAGAACTTAATAAAATACCAACACGAACGCCATCTGCACCATATTTATCCATCAATTCTAATGGATCCGGTGAATTTCCTAAAGATTTTGACATCTTTCTTCTCTGCTTATCTCTTACAATCCCTGTAAAATAGACATTCTTGAACGGAACTTCTTTTCTGTATTCCAATCCGGCCATAATCATTCTTGCTACCCAGAAGAAAATAATATCCGGACCTGTTACCAAGTCTGAAGTTGGATAGTAATAATTGATGTCCTTATTTTCAGGATCATTCAAACCATCGAAAACAGACATTGGCCACAACCAAGATGAGAACCATGTATCAAGAGCGTCTTCGTCTTGCTTTAAGCTGGAAGCTGGAAGCTCGGAGTTGGAAGTTTTTTCTCTTGCGAGTTTTAAAGCTTCTTCGATTGTCTCTGCAACTACGAAATCATTTTCTCCTTCTCCATAATAGAATGCAGGAATTTGTTGTCCCCACCATAATTGACGTGAAATATTCCAGTCGCGGATGTTTTCCATCCAGTGTTTGTAGGTGTTTTTAAACTTTTCAGGATAAAATTTAACCTCATCATCCATTACTACATCCAAAGCTGGTTTAGCAATATCAGCCATTTTTAAGAACCACTGAACAGAAACTTTAGGCTCAATAACGGCACCTGTTCTTTCTGAAGTTCCAACTTTATTTACGTAATCTTCTGCTTTCAACAAAAGATCTTTTTCTTCTAATTCTTTCGCGATTTGTTTTCTTACGTCAAATCTGTTTTTTCCTGCGTAATGTAAACCGTGATCGTTTAAGTTTCCGTCATCATCCAAAGAATCAATCATCTGAAGATTGTGTTTTTTTCCGATCTCATAGTCATTGATGTCGTGAGCAGGCGTAATTTTCAAAGCACCTGTTCCGAATTCAATATCAACATAATCGTCTTCAATAATTGGAACGACTCTGTTTACGATCGGTACAATTACATTTTTACCTTTTAAATGAGCATATCTCTCATCATTAGGATTGATACAAACCGCAGTATCACCAAAAATCGTTTCAGGACGCGTTGTAGCAACCGAAAGGAATTCTTCTGTACCTTCGATTTTATATTTTAGGAAATATAATTTTCCGTTTTGTTCTTTAAAGATAACTTCTTCGTCAGAAATATTGGTTTTCGCTTCCGGATCCCAGTTTACCATTCTGTATCCTCTATAAATAAGTCCTTTATTATATAGATCAACAAAAGATTTGATCACCTGCTGAGAAAGTGACTCTTCCATTGTGAAACGGGTTCTGTCCCAATCGCATGAACAACCTAGTTTTTTCAACTGTTCAAGAATCGTTCCTCCGTATTTATCAGTCCATTCCCAAGCGTGTTTTAAAAACTCTTCGCGGGTAATTTCTGATTTATTAATTCCTTCTGATTTCAGTTTGGCAACAACCTTCGCTTCCGTAGCAATTGAAGCGTGATCTGTTCCCGGAACCCAGCAAGCATTAAAGCCCTGCATTCTTGCACGACGGACCAGAACATCCTGAATGGTATTATTCAACATATGACCCATGTGTAAGATCCCCGTAACGTTTGGCGGAGGAATTACAATAGTATATGGTGGTTTTTCATTTGGCTCTGAATGGAAGTACTTGTTTTCCAACCAGTAGTTGTACCATTTTTGTTCTGTTTCCTGTGGATTATACTTTTCTGAAATCTGCATAAATTCTATTTCTTTGGCTTACAATTTGCAAAAATAGTCTAAAGAAAAAAAAAATTCAGTATGAATTAAAATAATTTTTAACTTTGTTTCTCAAAATTTATCTAACAAACATATTAACATTCAAGAATATGAAAAAATTAATTGCAGGAATTGCACTATTTGGAACATTTGCTCTAGCATCTGCGCAGACTATCACTTTTGATAAAACGACTTTTGACTACGGTAATGTGAAGCCTAGTTCTGACGGTGTAAGATTCTTCACTGTAACGAATACTGGTGATAAGCCTCTTGTTCTTTCTAATGTAAAAGCTTCTTGCGGATGTACAACTCCTGAGTTCAGCACTGATCCTATTATGCCAGGAAAATCTGCTAAAATCAAAGTTGGATACAACACAGCAATCAATGGAGGATTCAACAAAATGATTGAAGTTTTCTCTAACGACCCTGCAAACAGCAGAAGCGTAATTTACATCAAAGGAACTGTTGATGCTAATGCACCTGACGTTGTAGTAGCTCCAGCTAAAATGGAAACTCCAGTTGATGCTAAAGCTGCTAAAAAAGAAGCAAAGAAAGCTGCTAAAGCTGCAAAAAAAGTAGCTGCTGCGAAGTAACCTCTACTCAAAAAAAATAAGAAACCGTCTCCATGGAGGCGGTTTTTTTGTTATATTTAGGCTTTAGGCAAAATTAATCTTTTAATCACTATAAAAAATATGGACACCAATTTCTCAGATGATTTCCTGGTACAAGGAAAATTTTCAATAAAAAAAACTTCAACAGAATATAAAGGAAAACTTACCAAAGAAGAGGGAGGACAATTATTAATTCAGGAAAAGGAAAAACTTCGTAATCTGCAGGAAAAATTATATGCCGATGGAAGTAAATCTTTATTGGTTGTTCTTCAGGCAATGGATGCAGCCGGAAAAGACAGCTTAATTGAACACGTTTTCGGGGGAGTGAATCCACAAGGTTGTAACGTAACAAGTTTTAAAACGCCAAGTTCAAAAGAATATTCTCATGACTTTTTATGGAGACATTATTTGGCACTTCCTCAAAAAGGGATGATTGGAATCTTTAACCGTTCGCATTACGAAAGTGTTTTGGTGTGTAAAGTTCATCCTGAATATAATTTAAGTGAAAAAACATGGGGTTCTGTAAAAGATTTCGATGATAAATTCTGGGCAAACAGATATGAAAGCATCAGAAATTTCGAAAAACATCTGGCTCAGAACGGAACAACCATCGTTAAAATATTTTTAAATGTTTCCAAAGAAGAGCAAAAGAAAAGACTTTTAGACAGAATAAACGAGCCTGAAAAAAACTGGAAATTCTCAACTGCGGATCTTCCGGAAAGAGCTTTATTCGATCAGTACATGGAAAATTATGAAATTGCTATTAATGAAACCAATAAAAAAGATGCTCCATGGTATGTACTTCCGGCAGATAATAAATGGTTTGCAAGAATAGCTGCTATCCAGATTATTATTGATACTTTAGAAAAAATGGATTTGAAGTATCCTCAGCTTTCAAAAGAAGACAAAGCAGGGTTGCAGGAAGCGAAAAAGCAATTGGAGAATGAATAAATTTTGATGGAAGATTGGAGCTTGAAGATAGAAGTTTTTAACGCAATAATTTTAAACCTCCATCTTCAAGCCTCTAACTTCCGTCTTAAAAAAATCACGAGAAAATCTATAAGCCGGATTTTGTACTTCCGAAGAAGCGCCTGTTATTTATCTACGTCGTACATTACTGCAAAACTTGAGCTGATTACCCCTCGGCTTTCAGAGCGAGCCGCTCCTATTTCCATTACTGAAAAGAACCGATATACTTACCATTGCACCGCAAAGAGTTTACCTGGTTTCACTACAGCCGAACTGTACATACTTTCTGTTGCACTTGTCCTACCCTCGCGGGTGACGGATGTTATCCGCTTTGCTGCTCTATGGTGTCCGGACTTTCCTACCCTTGCCGAAACAAGAATCAACAAGCCGACTTTCTCGTGGCTGCAAAGATATACAAAATGCCTATAATATTTGCATTTTGTGAATTGTGAATAGTCAATTCACTTTGTTGTCAATTTTTTTAAATGTTTTCAAAATAAAATTCACCATTCCCTTACGAAGTAAAATTTACAATTGACTTATTATTATTATCTTCGTGAATTATTACACATCCATTTTGATCTCGAGAGAAAAAGAATTTGCGCAATTGATAAAAGATAATCAGGGCTTGATTATCAAGGTTTCGCGTCTTTATACGAATTCTCTGGAAGATGAGGAAGATCTTTTTCAGGAGATTGTTTTACAGCTCTGGAGAAGTTATGATTCTTTTAAAGGAAATTCTAAAATTTCTACTTGGATGTATCGTGTAGCCCTGAATACAGCTATTACCCTTTTCAGAAAAAAAAGCAAAAGCTTGCCTACTAATGAATTAGACATCAATCACAGAGATTTTATCGAAGATGATGACGAAAAACACCAACAGGTCTCACTTTTGTATACAGTAATAAAGACGCTTCCCAATGTGGAAAGAGCGATTGTTACCATGTATCTGGATGATTTGCCTTACAAGGATATTGCAGAAAACCTCGGGATTACCGAAGTAAATGCGCGTGTGAAAATGAACAGATTAAAGAAAACCCTTAAAGAACAGATGGAAAAATATGCCTGAATTTGATTTAGACAGCTTTAAGAAAACATGGCAGGAACAGCCTGTTCAGCAAAAATACGACAATAACGAGATCCTTAAGATGTTGAACAGAAAATCACGTAATTATGTGAAGTATATTTTCTGGATCAGTGTTGTAGAATTTCTGTTTTTTACCGTGTTGGGATTATTTTATATTATCCAAGACAAAGAATCAAACAGTTTTCTCAGTATTCTGGAAAGACTTGGTGCCAAAAAAACAACCGAGCTAGAAGGTTTTCTCGACAACATATATGTAGTATTGAAGGTTTTAAGTCTTTCTATAACCGCTTATTTTGTATTCAAATTTTATCAAAATTATAAGAAAATAAAGATTGAAGAAAACTTAAAGAAATTTATACTTAGAATTATTCAGTTTAAGAAAACGGTTAATGCTTTTATTTTAATTAATATCCTTCTATTAATAGCATTTACGTCTGTTTTCACTGTTTTTGTATTTTATATTTTAAAAACTCAGCATATTGAGGTCAATAATTCCAATCTTATGGTCTTCATAATTGGAACCATTGTAAGTACCGCATTGGCAGTGCTTTTGATTTGGCTTTATTACAAAATAGTGTATGGAATCATTATGAGGAAGCTCGATAAAAATTTAAAACAATTAAAAGATATTGATTCTGAGGAAGACTAATATCTTTTACACTTATAAACAAGAAAAGCATTTCAAATTGAAATGCTTTTTTTATATCATAAACTTAAATAAAATATCATTAAAGTAAAATCAAAAAACACAGTAAAAAAATTTAAATTTTATTTTTTATTATGTTAAATTTAATAATTTTACGTACCACATTTTCCAATTTTATTATTTAAAAGTATTTAGCTTTCAACTGATTAACATGATGCAGTATAATTGCAGTATTTTAACTTTTAATAAAGGGTTTTAACTTTGATACCGCGATATGAAAAATTAGAGTTATTTGTTTTTTTAAACTTAAAAACGATTTTAATTGTCCTAAACATTAAAGTGATATTAAATAATACAAACATTAAAATTGATTAAAAATGAGAAAAAAATTCATTCTTTTATGTCTTTTGGCAGTAGCGCCATGGGCATATTCCCAAGTCGGGATTAATACTTCAAACCCTCAGGGCATGCTACACGTTGACGGAGGAAAAGACAATCCTTCAACAGGAATTCCTAACACTGTACAACAAGCTAATGATTTTACAGTAACCTCAGCAGGTAGAGTCGGAATTGGAAACATCGCTCCTACATCAAATCTTCATATCGTAAATAATGGGACTGCTACAAGTATTGGAGGTGGTGAAGCAACAAATACCGGACTTTTGATAGAAAATCCGGTTACTAACAATTCCATATTAGCTATTTTAAGAACTATAGGAACTACAGGAATCAAACAAGCTGTAATGGGAATAAATCCAAATTTCAACGGAAATAATGGCGCTTTTATTATTTCGCGTATTCCCGGCGGATCTGATTTTGCAATGGATTTAACTACAGGCAATATAGGAGTTGCCACAAACATTCCTACAAATACTTTAGATGTAGCCGGTAGCGCGAGAGTAAGAACTTTAGATGTTGCAGCAGGAGCTACCTTAATTACTCCTGTATACACTGATCCTAACGGAGTTTTAAACAAGGCTGTGAGTAACGTATACGGAACAGTAATTAATAACACAGTCAATATAGCATCAGGAGCTACAAATACTCTTATTACAGGAATTGCTGACGGCGGAATATATAAAGCTGTTGTGAGTGTTAGTAATTCTTGTGGACGTGTTGCAGTTGCAGATTATTATGTGACTAATAATAATTTCAATAGCGCTTTCTCAATCAAAGGAATAAACGGACTATTGAATACCGATACAACCGACAAAGCACCAGCTTTTACCGAAGTAAACAGAAATACCACTTCAGTTGTTTGGTCTGGAATTCCAAATTGTGCAGGTGGAACAAATACGGCATTTAGCTATACTTTAACAATGCCTTCGGCAGGAACTATAAATCTTACTAATAATGGGAACGTGAGCTTAGAGTATAGAATTGTACTTACCAGAATTTTTTAAGATACGGATAAATCTAAATTTATATCTAAAAACAAAAAATGCTCAGAACAATCTGAGCATTTTACATATTTTATAGAATTTTTATAATTCTTTTCTTAGTCTCGCAACAGGAATATTCAACTGTTCTCTGTATTTTGCAATGGTTCTTCTTGCAATATTATAGCCTTGCTCCTTTAAAATAACCACTAAAGCATCATCAGTAAGAGGTTTTCTTTTATTCTCTTTGCTGATAACTTCCTGAAGATGATTTTTAATTTCCTTTGTAGAAACTTCTTCCCCATCGTCATTTGTTAAACTATCCGAGAATAGATCTTTAAGATACAAAATCCCGTTTGAAGTATCGGCATATTTACTTTTCACCACTCTTGAAATGGTAGAAATATCAAAACCTGTAATATCGGCAATATCCTTTAAGATCATTGGTCTCAGAGATTTTTCGTCTCCGGTAATGAAATAATCTTTCTGGAATTTTACAATAGCCGTAATGGTCTGTAATAAGGTATTCTGACGTTGATTGATCGCATCAATATACCATTTTGCAGCATCTAGCTTTTGTTTGATAAATAAGGCAGCCTGCTTATGCTCAGAAGAGTTTTTATCGTGAGAATACGTCGTTAAAATATCTTTATATTCTTCTGAAACTCTTAGAGTTGGTGCATTTTTACTGTTCAACATTGGGATCACCATTCCATCCTTCACCTGAATCACAAAATCCGGAATAATTTCCTGGTTGATCGTAATCGTCTGAGTATCAAAATTCCCTCCTACCTTTGGAGATAATTTTGAGATTTCTTCCAATGCATCTTTTAAATCTTCTTCATCAATATCATATTTCTGAATGATTTTGTTGTAATGCTTGTTCGTCAAAGCATCAAACTGATGTCTCAAAATATTGGCAGCCAAAGAAACGGCTTTATCAGAGCTTACTTTTTTCTCGATCTGCAACAATAAACATTCCTGCAAACCTCTTGCTCCAACACCAGGCGGATCTAATTTCTGAACATAATTTTCAAGAACATCATCCACTCTCTCTTTGGTCGTATAAATCCCTTGAGAAAAGGCAAGATCATCAACAATCGCTTTGATTTCTCTTCTTAAATATCCGTCTGTATCTAGGTTTCCGATGATATATTCGGCAATTTTTACATCTTCTTCATTAATATTGGCAAGATGGATCTGCTCCAATAAATAATCATATAAAGACTGACCTTCCGTTAAAAGGCTTTCGTTATCGAATTCTTCATCATCTGCAGAATAGTTGCTTGAAGCAGTTTTATAGGTTGGCTCGTCATCGTAAAGATAATCGTTAACATCAAAATCGGTTTCAATGCTTTCCGTACCTTCATTTTCATAAGCATCCTCCAAAGAAGCATAATCATCTTCCTTAGACTCTTCTTTCGCGATTTCCAAAGCAGGGTTCTCCTCTAGTTCTCTCTCCAATTCCTCTTCAAACTCCAATGTATGAAGCTGAATAAGCTTCATCAACTGAATCTGCTGAGGCGCTAACTTCTGTCCTAATTTGAGTTGTAAGTGTTGTCTAAGCATATTAATCTTTGTGTTTTAACATAACATATTCTACGAATTTAGATAAATTTATTCGACAAAAAAAGCATTTAGCACGATTTTTGCTGTATATGTGGTACCCAATAAACTATTAAAAAATAAAAAAAGCCTTAAATTTTACTTTAAGGCTTTTTTATTTATCTAAAATTCAGCATTTTTCGGTGTTCTTGGAAAAGGAATCACGTCTCTAATGTTAGTCATTCCTGTTACGAAAAGAACCAGTCTTTCCAATCCTAATCCAAACCCTGCATGCGGAACAGAACCGAATTTTCTGGTATCCAAATACCACCAAAGTTCATGCTCATCTACATGCATTTCTGCCATTTTTTGTTTTAATACATCTAATCTCGCTTCTCTTTCTGAACCTCCGATGATTTCTCCGATTCCTGGGAAAAGTACGTCCATTGCAGCAACGGTCTTGTTGTCATCATTCAATTTCATGTAGAATGCTTTGATCTCTTTTGGATAATCAAATAAAACGACAGGACATTCAAAGTGTTTTTCAACTAAGAATCTTTCGTGCTCAGACTGAAGATCAGTTCCCCAGTTTTCAACCGGATACTGGAACTTCCCTTTTTTATTTTCTTTTGAGTTCATTAAGATCTCAATAGCTTCTGTATAGCTTACACGCTTGAAACGTTTAGCAATAACATTTTCTAATTTTTCAATAAGACCTTCTTTTGCTCTGTCCTTTTCCGGTTTTGATTTCTGTTCTTCTGCAAAACGCTTGTCTAAGAAGTCAAGATCATCTTTACAGTTATCTAAAACATATTGAATAACATATTTCAAGAAATCTTCTGCCAAGTCGATGTTATCTTCAAGGTTGTTGAAGGCAACTTCCGGCTCCACCATCCAGAATTCTGCAAGGTGACGCGTTGTGTTTGAGTTTTCAGCACGGAAAGTAGGTCCGAAAGTATAAATTCTTCCCAATCCCATTGCTGCAGTTTCTCCTTCAAGCTGACCAGAAACCGTTAAGTTCGTTTTTTTACCAAAGAAATCCTGAGCGAAATCAATATCTCCCTGCTCGTCTCTTGGAATATTATTTAAATCAAAGTTGGTTACTCCAAACATTTCTCCTGCTCCTTCTGCATCGGCTCCCGTAATTACAGGCGTGTTGATATAAAAGAATTGGTTTTTGTTAAAAAAAGAATGCACCGCAAAACTCACTGCGTGACGTACTCTGAAAACAGCCCCAAACAAATTAGTTCTGAATCTTAAATGCGCCTGATCTCTCAATGTTTCCAATGAGTGTTTTTTAGGCTGAAGAATTGTTTTGTCTCTTTCCTCTGTGAAGTTATCTCCTAAAATGATAATCTTTTTAGCTACAATTTCTACTGTTTGTCCCGCTCCCTGGCTTTCTACAACTTCACCAACAATTTTTAAAGAAGATGCTGTACTGATTTTACTGATAATTTCTTCGTCAAAATTTTCAAAATCAACAACTATCTGCAAATTATTAATTGTAGAACCATCATTAAGTGCAATAAAGCGATTTGAACGGAAAGCTCTTACCCAACCGTAAACTGTAATGTCATGATGTAATACCTTTTTGTAATCCTGTAGGATTTCTTTAATTGTTTGCTTTTTCATTTGTTGACTTATAAATTTTTATATAAAAATTAACGTCGGCAAAGTTACAAAAAAACAGCGCAATTTGAATATTACGCTGTCTTTAATAAAAAATCATTTATCAATTATTTAACTAAAAACTATGCTTTGAATATTATTTAATTAAAGAATATCGTTTTTTTCCTCTGTTTGCCATTCCTGATTTTCCAGGCGTGATAAGAACTTGGGATATCAAATTGCCATTTCGGAAGTATCAAAACAATTAAAATAACGTCAATATGAGAAACTAATCCCAACACAATTGTGAGATAAAATGCCCAGCCCGCTTCCTGGAATCCTATTAAATAAGTAAAAGCGATCAACAAACTCAGTCCCCACATTTTCGATAAAAATGCATGAGTACAGGTTTCTTTTCCGAATTTCCAGATGCTTATGATGTAGCAAAGTGCTTCCATGATAAAAATTAAAAGAATGCTTAACCATTCGGTTTTGATCAATTCAGGATTCAAAAAATAAGAAGCGAAACCTAACGACAACCAGAAAACCAGATCGGTCTGACTGTCTAGTCTTCTTAATTTCTCGGATGAAACGCCAACTTTTCGTGCGATAATTCCGTCGAAAATATCTGTTAATAATCCAAAGTACATTAATATTAGAATTAAAAACTTTGATTCTTCTCCTTTAAAATAGGCCAAAGAAATAATAATCGGAGCTAAAATGAATCTGATGGCGATTAATATATAAGGTATTGTTTTCATGATTTCTTAGCTTTAAAATTCCAATTAATAATAGGCAGCTTACGTCTTTCATTTACATTCCACAATCCTATCTGAACTGCTTTTCCATTTTTATTTTTATTAATAACTCCTATCTGAAGCCCATTGAAGCTTTCACTTTTATTACTGGCTCCAACCTGTAACCCTTTTCCTTTCCCATTGTAATTATAGACTCCGGTTTGAAGTCCGTTAAACTTTTCAGCATCGTTTGAAAACGCAACCATTGCCCCATTTCCGGAATCTGCTGAATTATTCAACCAAGAAACATGCAGTCCATTTAGTTTTCCTGAATTATTATTAAAACCATTAAATGATATTCCATTGGTTTCCTGAGCAATATGATACATTGAAACACCAATTCCATTCAGTTTTTTACCGTTCATCATTCCTCCGGTAGAAATATGGAGCCCGTTAATTACGACAGTTTCTTGTCCTTTTTTAGGAACTTCAATTCCTTTTGGAATTAATAAGTAAAGCAATGTAATTGGGTTAGCTTGTATATTGATCCCATTAATTCTCTGTTTCTTATAATCATCCAAGATTCCTACATTAATTCCGTTTGTATTTTTAATTACATTCTGGTTCGGGTTTACTGTAAAAAAAGAAGACTTAACTTTTAAACTATCTTGCCCAAATACAAATGAACTTATGAGGAGTAATCCTATTAATAATTTAGTTTTCATAATCGTTATTTTAAAATTATACCTCAAAATTATCTGCGAAAAACACAAATCTGAATGCGAAAAAAAATTAAAATAAAAGAGTACATTTGTGAAAATCACAAAACAATGCATCAGGAACGTTTACTTAAGGAAATTCGTAAAAGAATTGGAGATAAATCTTTGAATGACGAAATCGCCAATATTTTGAATATAAGCTATGATGCAGCGCACAGAAGAACTTCATTGAAGGCAAAATTCAGTTTTGAAGAGGCTTTGGAATTGGCAAAACATTATCAGATTTCGTTGAATCAGTTTATCACCTCAGATCATCAAATCGTAGTACAAAAAACTTCGGGCGTAAGTGAAACGGAGGATTTACAATCTTTTTTTCAAAATAATCTCAATGTTTTTGAAAGTCTGCCACTTTCTGATGGGATAACTATTTATTATTCGGCGAAAGATATTCCGTTTTTTTATACACTTTCAGATACACTTCTTTCCCGTTTCAAGATTTATGTCTGGATGAATTTATTGAATGCAAAGCAGGTTTTTATTCCTTTTCTACAATTTTCACCGCCGTATTTTGAAACAAATACCAAAGAATTAAAAAAGAAATATGAAGAACAAAATGTAGTAGAATTATGGAATAACATGACGATTTCCAGTATTTTACAACAGATTTCTTTCTATTACGACACCGGACTTTTACAAAAAAATGAAGCTCAAATTATTTTGAACGAACTGAAAGAATTAATACAATATATTGAACAAAAAACAGAAAATAATCCTAAATTTCATCTATATGAAAATGAATTGATGCATCTTTCCAATGACATTTTTTTTCATCATCCGAAGCAGTCGCTTTTTGCATTGCCGACCAATATGTTTGGGTATATTTTGATTAATGATGCCAAAACCTGTGGTGAAACATTGAATTATTTTGAACATCAGATTAAAAATTCAAAGTCGATGAGTACTTCCGGAAATCGGGACAGAAAAATTTTCTTTAACAGAATGTATGAACAGATTGAAAATTTAAAGCTTACATTATAATGGATACCCTCGGTAATGGACAATTTTTCGGACAAACCAATGAAACCCTCGACTTCGACGGGTTGATTATTACCGATACGGAATACACTCATCCTTATGTTGACTGGCATTATCATGAGAACGCTTATTTCACCTTTCTTCTTCAGGGAAATGTGATTGAGGGAAACAAAAAAGAAATCTACGAATGTTTGCCCGGAACTATGCTCTATCACCATTGGGAAGACCCGCATTACAACATAAAACCAGATGGTTTTACAAGAGGTTTTCACATTGAAATTCCAAGAGAATGGTTTGAAAATCTTAACATTTCAAAAGATAATCTTGAAGGAAGTTTTAATATTAAAAATCCTGAATTAAAGTTGTTGATGTACAAGATATTTAAAGAAAGTAAGATCAATGACAATGCTTCAGAAACCTCAACACAACAGCTTTTATTAAATATTTTCAGTGAATTATCAAATCAAAAAGTACTTTTAGAAAAGAAACCGATTTGGGTGAAACAAATCAATGAATTACTTCATGAAACTTGTACTGACAAACTGAATTTGACAGAAATTGCCCAAACTTTAAACATTCATCCAACTCATCTAAGCAGAGATTTCCACAAGTATTTTCACTATAATCTTGGAGATTATGTTCGAAAATTAAAGATCAATAAATCGTTGTCAATTCTTACTACGAACGAAAAATCTTTAACTGAAATTGCTTTAGAATGTGGTTTTGCGGACCAAAGCCATTTTATCCGTTGTTTTAAAGAAAATATGGGAGTAACACCTTTGAAATATAGGAAGATTTTGAAGTAGTTTTTTCCCACAGATCCCACAGATTTTCACAGATGTTTATATTTTTTTTCAGCACAATCCTTGTCAAGGTTTAAAACCTTGACAAGGATCAATCTATATAATCCACGAAATCACAAATGTTAATTTTATTCTATTTTTTCTAAACTAAGCTATATATTTTTGTTTAGATTTAAAATTGAAATGAAACCAATCTCTATATTTATTCTGTCACTGATATTTAGTCTATCTTTTGGACAAACTCAAAACCTTATTACTCCGGAAAAAATTGAAAACTCTGTTCAGAAAAATCATTTGAATACAGTTCTTTTTTTAGATAAAGTAATCACTCTGGAAAATCTTAAAGAAAATAATCTTCTAAAAAACATGATCTTTCAGGAAGATAAAGACCTTGATATCAGAGTTTTTATGGATAATTCTTTGGTTAATTCTTTACATGAACTCGATCCTACCCTAACTGCTGATGAATTACTCAAAAAAGGGAATTATCAGTTTTCTTTTTACGTTGATGAAAAATTAATCTATGTCGAAAATTTAAATACAGGTGCCGGAACTATAGAAAATAAAAAGGTAAAAACAAACTTTAGAATTCCTTTAATAAGCTCCAATAATGAAGATTCTTGGGGAAAATATTTGTGGTCACGCTTTTATTTGGTTCATGGTGGAATTGATGCTCTGACTGCAGGAAATCATACTTTAGAAATAGAAATCCGACCTTATTTAAAATCAACTTCAGTAAAAACAGGTCGTCTTATTGCAAAAGGTGAAATTAATCTAACCGTTCCTAAGAAAGATATTAGCGAAAAACAGATCGCACTTCAACCTATAAAGTCAAACAGCGGATGGGAAGTTTCTACAGAAAAATTTAACACAGAAAAAATTAGAAATTTAAATCAAAAAATTGCAGAGAACAGATTCAGAGATATTACCAGCATTGTTGTTGTTAAAAATAACAAACTTCTTATTGAAGAATATTTTAATAATTCAGGAAGAGACAGTTTACAAGATACCCGTTCCGTAGGGAAGTCTTTTGCATCTGCATTAGCTGGAATTGCTATTAAAGAAGGTCATTTAAAGAATGAAAATCAAACACTTGGAGAATTTTATCATTTAAAAGAATTCCAACATTATACATCAAAGAAAGATAGTGTTACCCTTAAAAGCCTGTTGACGATGAGTTCGGCCTTTGAAGGCAACGATGAAGATGAAGATTCTCCCGGAAATGAAGAAAACATGTACCCGACCGATAATTGGGTGAAGTTTACGCTTGATGTTCCTATGACGGATAATAAAATTGGGGGAAAATGGAGTTATTTCACAGCGGGAGTTGTTGTTGTAGGAGATATTTTAGATCAAAAGGTTCCAAACGGATTGGAGAATTATGCAAAAGAAAAGCTTTTTAATCCATTAGAAATCAAAAATTACAAATGGCAGTATACTCCACAGCATAAAATATCTTTAGCAGGAGGTCTGAAAATGAATGCATTAGATTTTGCTAAATTCGGTCAATTATACAAAAATAATGGAGAATGGAAAGGCAAAAAAGTAATCGATAAAGCATGGATTAAAAAATCATTTACCAATTATTTTCCTGAAAATAAAGACTTTGAAGGCTACGGATATTTATTTGGAGAAAAGTATATAAGGTTGGAGGCAAAAGTTTTGAGGCGTATCAATGCAGTGGAAATGGTGGTAACAAAATCATTATGTTCACTGAAATTCCTTTAGTGATCGTAATTACAGCAAAGGCCTATAATAAAGCATATGCTCATCCACAATCTGAGAAAATAGTACAAGAATATATATTACCCGCAGTTTATGAGCAATAAATAATAAGTAATTCAAATAATATGGAAAGATGAAAGTTGATTAACTTCTCATCTTTTTTTATGAAAATTTATTCGTCTTTTTTAGAAGAAACTAAAAAGACATCAATAAGACCTTCAGGAAGTATCATTTTAATGATTCTTTCTTCTCTGTCTACTTCCAGAATCCAGTCTTTGATCATAGGAATGACAACTTCTTTTCCGTCTAAGTTTGTAACGAAATAAACCTGAGCAGTCTGATCATTTA
Organism: Chryseobacterium sp. SIMBA_038; assembly: GCF_046535115.1. Taxonomy (NCBI): domain Bacteria; kingdom Pseudomonadati; phylum Bacteroidota; class Flavobacteriia; order Flavobacteriales; family Weeksellaceae; genus Chryseobacterium; species Chryseobacterium sp. SIMBA_038. Next base: position 72,057 of record NZ_JAWRXH010000003.1, on the reverse strand, counting down.
CAGATCTGATGACACCACAATCGTTATCATTTTCATCAAGAATATTATATCCGATGATTTCGTGATAATAAAACTGTTTCCCTGAAAGTTTCGGCAATGTAGTAAGCGGTAAGTAAACGCTTTTCCCCAAAGATTGGTCTACCAAAGCCTCAGAAGAGTTTTTAAAGGCAAGATTTAGAGCATCTAATTTGCTCCAAGATGTTTTTTCAATAAAAAAAGGAACCAATAATCCGTTGATTTCAACGAATATTGATTCCAGTTTATTGTAAAGCTCGGGCTGGTCTGTGTCCAATTTAAGGATCACATTACCCGCAAGGCCGTGTCTGCGTGTGATTTTTCCTAGTAAATAGCAATCTTCTTTACGCATAACAGGGATTTTTAAGCTTCAGTGTTTTCTTCAGTTTCAGTAGCAGCAGGAGCTTCTCCTTCTGTAGTAGCTTCAGCAACAACTTCTTCAGCAGGTGCGTTAGCAGCTTCTTCAGCAGCTTTAGCATCAGCAATAACTTGTGCAGCAGCAGCAACTCTAGCTTCGTTTACTTTAACTTCAGCCTCTAAAGCAGCTTTCTTAGCGTCTACTTGAGCTTTAGATAAACCGTCTACTTTACCTTGTACTTTTTGTTCTTTAGTTTCTAACCAAGCAGCAAATCTTTTTTCAGCTTCAGTCTCGTCAAAAGATCCTTTAGCAACACCACCTTGTAAGTGTTTTTTGTAAAGTACTCCTTTGTAAGAAAGAATAGCTCTTGCAGTATCAGTTGGTTGAGCACCGTTGTTTAACCACTTTACAGCAGAATCAACGTTCAAATCGATAGTCGCAGGGTTAGTAATTGGGTTGTAAGTACCTAGTTTCTCGATGAATCTACCATCTCTTCTAGCTCTAGCATCTGCAACCACGATGTGGAAAAAAGGTCTCCCTTTTGATCCGTGTCTTTGTAATCTGATTTTTACTGACATAATGTTTGAATTTTATGGGAACTCGTCCCAGTTAAATATTTAAGAGTGCAAAGATAAATAAAATTTTCAATTCTACGATCAATAAATGCAACAATTTATCAATCTGACAATGTAACAATGCTTTAATGTGCTTTCATTGATAAATTTGTAAAATTTCACTTTAGTTAGTCTTTACTTCTAATAATTATTCCCGCAAGGTTTGTGACTATTTTCCAAATGTTTTATCAAACGACTGCCACCCTAGCCCCGATTGGAACGACATCCTTTTTTGTTGCGGCTGGAGCGAAGCGGAGGCCGTAACAAAAAAGATACAGTGGAAAGCGGGAAATAGCTCCTTAAAATAATTCAGCGAAGTCAAAAGCCTCTAAAAAAAGGTTTAAACAGATCCATTGTTAAAGTGATTAACCTTTCCCATGTAGAAAAGCCCAAGACATTTCTGGTTCTCTTCGATCGTCAAAGAATCTTTCAATTGGTCTACAATTTTAGGAGAACTCCAGTAACAGCCGATGTTATTTGCTGTGCAAGTCAGATACATGTTCTGAACCGCCATAGAAACGGCAGCGATTTCTTCCCATTCCGGAACCATTCCGCTGAAATTGACAATGATTGAAGCAACAGCATCAGCTTTATTGATTTTAAAGCCAATATCATTATATTTTTTCTCTAAAAATAGTTGTTCGGGTTGAGAAGCTTTGTAAATAGCCTGCATTTCGGAAGCTAATTTCGCTTTTTCTTCTCCTTTGAAAATCTTGAAACGCCAAGGTTTTGTACGTTTGTGATTGGGAGCAAATGTCGCTGAATTCAGGATTTCATTAATAATTTCCTGAGATATTTCGGTTTCAGTGTAATCTTTTGGAAAGATGCTTTTTCTTTGCTCTATGATTTCTTTTAAAACTTCTGCTTTATTCATAAGTGCAAAATTACGAAAAAGTTGATCGTTGGCGGTTGTTAGTTGTTGGTTTTATGCTACAAATTAAAAATTCAGATTCTTCATTCGTCATAATGACAGTATGGAAAATCAATTCACAATTCACAATTCACAATTCACAATTCATAATTCATAATTCATAATTCTACAAAACTTCTACAATTTCCTGATGAATTTTATTGAGAGTAAAATCGTCTCCGGGTTTCATGCCCATCATTTTTTTAGCCATCGGGCTTTCCGAGGAAATAGCGTAAAAGCGATCTCCCTCAAAAAAGAACTCTCCCAAGGAAACTGATATATAAAAACGAGCTTTATTGGTAATGACAATCGAACCCAACTGCACTCTTTCTGTGGCATTATTTAGAACTTTTGACATATTTCGCTGAAGATCATTCAAAGCTGCCAATTGTCTCTGCATCTGATAAATCTCCTCCTGCATTTCCTCTCGCATACTGTCATATTTCGGAGTTTTTTTGATATCACGGGTTGCATCCAACGTAAACTCGATAAAGTTTTTCAGCTTTTCGATTTTTTCGGCAATAATGGTCTTCACAAAGTTTCTTATGGCATTTTTCTCAAATACGGTCTTCTCCATAAATCTTTTCTTTATATAAACTTTACATAAAGATAATATTTTTTTGATAAAAACATTTATTTTTACAGTTCAAAAAAACACAATCATGTTTGAAAATCCTTTTTCTTTTAATGGTAGAATAAGACGTGCAGAATACGCTTTATCATATCTTGTTTATGCTGGTGCTGCAATCATATTAATTATACTTGCTAAAGCAATAAATTCTTTTATAAATCCTTCTATTTTACTTATCTGCTTTATACCATTAATTTGGTTTTTAATTGCACAGCGCGTAAAAAGATGTCATGATTTGGGAAGTAGTGGATGGTTTCAAATAATCCCCTTTTATTCGCTTTGGATGCTGTTTGCAAACAGTGATTATGGACACAATGAATACGGGCCTAACCCTAAAGGAATCGGAAATTATAATTCTATTAATGAAATCGGTAAAAAAGAATATTAAGCAAAAAAATAGCCTTGTAAAATCTACAAGGCTATTTTTTTATTTTTCTACCAACGCTTTCAAATTATTCAAACCCTCTTCATAAGATTTCCCCATTTGGTAATCCATCATTGGTCTCATTATTTTCATCATAGGATCTTGCTCGGTATCCATCGTCCAGACTACTTTTGTAGCATTTCCTTCAGGAGACAAAACGATCTCGGAGGTTGCCTGCCCTTCGAAAGGTTTTACAAAAATCATTTCTGTTTTTTGCTTTTCGTTGAAAACTAATTCTTTGATTTCCTGACAACCCGCTCCTGCATCATCATTTTTGCTGTCCCAACAGTATTTATCTCCCACTTCTCCTGAATTTCCGGTATACGTGATTTTCATGGTTTTGTCTAATTTCATCCAAGGATTCCATTGATTAAAAGCTTTCATCGAGCTTATCTGCTGCCATATTTTTTCTTTCGGAGCATTAATTACCATCGATTTTTCATAATGATAATTTTTACCAAAAGCCAGCATTGCGATTACAGCATATCCGATAATTAAAAGAACAATTACACCAATAATTTTTAAAATTGTTTTCATAGTTTAAAATATTTAGGGTTAAATTTTTAACATCATTAAGTTGTAAGTCTGTTGTCAAAATTAATCATTCCACCTATATCTCAACTTTTCATATGACAAGATTATTAAAGATAAAGCATTTTTGTCATACCTTTTCATTGAGGCATTATTTTTGAGAATTCCACCATCAAATCAATACGAATTATTACATTTACACTTATTAAAAAATCGAAAAATGAATATTTTAACAGAAAAATTTAACACACCATATCATTCAGCGCCATTCAATTCTATTAAAAATGAAGATTATCTTCCTGCTTTTAAAGAATTAATTGAAACATCAGAAGAGGAAATCAATGTGATTGTTAATAACTCTGAAGAACCGACTTTTGAAAATGTAATTGAAGCATTGGCGTATTCGGGAGAACAATTGGATGCTGTTTCTAATATATTTTTCAATTTAAATTCTGCCGAAACGAGTGATGAATTGCAACAGATCGCTCAGGAAGTTTCTCCGATCTTAACGGAATATTCATCAAAAATTTCTCAAAACGAAGCTCTTTTCAACAAAATCAAAAAGGTTTACGATGAAAAAGAGAAATACAATCTTAATGAAGAACAGCAAATGCTTTTAAATGAAACTTATAAAGGTTTTGTGAGAAGCGGTGCTTTATTGAATGAAGAAGACAAGGAAAAATTAAAGAATATCAGCATGGATTTGTCTTTAAAATCTTTGCAATTCGGACAAAATGTGCTGGCTTCGACCAATAATTATTTTAAACATATTACCAATAAAGAGGATTTGGCAGGAATTCCTGAAGCTATCATCGAGCAATATGCCGAAGAAGCTAAAGAAAGAGAGCTTGAAGGTTGGGTAATAACTTTGCAATATCCAAGTTATCTTCCGTTCATGACCTATGCTGAAAACCGTGAATTAAGAAAAGAAATTGCATTAGCCAATGGTAAAAAATCTTTCGATGGTGGAGAATTTGACAATCAAAACCTCATCAAAGAACTTCTTCAATTAAAACAGCAAAAATCAGAATTATTAGGCTACACTAATTATGCAGACTATGTTTTGGAGGAAAGAATGGCAAAATCTCCGACAAAAGTATTAGACTTTTTAAATGAATTGCTGACAAAAGCTAAACCTTACGCAGAAAAAGAAATTGAGGAATTAAAATCATTAGCAAAAGCCGATGGAATTGATGAAATACAAGGCTACGATCACACTTTTTATGCTGAAAAACTTCGTAAAGCAAAATATGATTTAAATGACGAGGAATTAAAACCTTACTTCCCATTAGATCAGGTTCAGGACGCCGTTTTTGGACTGGCAAATAATTTATTTGGATTGACTTTTGAAGAAAGAAACGATATTCCGAAATATCATGAAGATGTGAAAGTCTACGAGGTCAAAGAAGTCTTCGACTCCGCTCAGACCGACAACCAACAACCAGCAACCAACTACAAAGCCCTGCTTTACGTTGATTATTTCCCAAGAAAAGGCAAAAGAGCCGGAGCTTGGATGACGAGCTACAAAAATCAGTACAAAAAAGACGGTGAAAATTCCCGTCCGCATATTTCTATTGTTTGTAATTTCAGCAAACCGACGAAAGATACACCGAGTCTATTGACGTTTCAGGAAGTGACGACTTTGTTCCATGAGTTTGGTCACGCTCTTCACGGAATGTTGGCGAATACACAATATCCTACCCTTTCCGGAACTTCTGTAAAATGGGATTTTGTGGAATTACCTTCTCAATTCCTAGAAAATTTCTGTTACGAACCTGAGTTCTTAAAAACTTTCGCCAAACATTATAAAACAGGTGAAATTCTTCCAGACGAAAAAATCGAGAAAATTGCTCTTTCTAAAAACTTCATGGAAGGCTATCAAACGATGAGACAATTAGGTTTCGGGATTTTGGATATGAATTATCATACTAAAGTTTCAGAGTTAGAGAATGAGAGTGTAAAAGAGTTTGAAGACAAATACACAAAAGCAACACAATTATATCCGGCAAATCCTGAAACAGCGATGAGCCCAAGTTTTTCACATATTTTCCAAGGTGGATATTCTGCTGGATATTATTCTTACAAATGGGCAGAAGTTCTGGATGCCGATGCTTTCCAATATTTTAAAGAAAATGGAATTTTCAATCCTGAAATTGCAGCAAAATATAAAGTTCTTCTTTCTTCCGGCGGTACAAAAGATCCAATGGAATTGTATAAGAATTTCAGAGGAAGTGAGCCGAAAGTGGAGAGTTTGTTAAAGAGGGCGTTTGGGTAGGAAATATGGAAAAACAATTAACCGGAATTTCAGGAGAATTTTTTGTTGCAGCAGAATTAGCAAAGAGAAACTATCAAGTTGCTTTAAGTTTGGGAAATGCAAAAGGTGTTGATTTATTTGCCACTAATCAAATTACTAACAATACTTATGAGATAGAAGTTAAAACTTTAAGAAAAAAACCAAACTGCTTCACATTAAATACAAGAAGAATTAAAAATAATTCAATTTACATTTTTGTATATCTCAACGAAGAAAATAAATCTCCTGACTTTCACATCATCAAAGGCGAAGAGCTATTAAATAATTTAAATCATTACTATGGTTCAAGTTTGAGTACAAATAGAGAAACTGTTAATCACGGACCATTAAAACCACATTTAAATAAATGGGAAATAATATATTAATAAGAGGTTGGATTTAATTATCATTCCAAAAGTGGTGATCAAATCAAGACTTTTCTCAAACTCAGCAAGTATAAAATGACTCAACAGATTAAAGACAAACTCATATTTGAAAATAAAGAATATTATCTAAATGATGAGCTTTTGGAAAGTTATTTCCGTGAATTTACTGAGAAAAAACCAAATTTTGAAATTAGTTGTACCGCTTTATGGAGAGGATATGTCGCTGTTTTTGAAATCAAAAATAAAGAACTCTTAATTAAAGAAATTAATTGGTTGACAGATGTTAATTTTAATTTGAAATCTTTGAGAGAAGAGATCTTTCCGAATAATAAATTTGAATGGTATTCCGGATTGATTAGAATTGATGATTTTAGAGGAGAATTTGATCAAGAACCTCAAAATGGAATATTTGAATATTTACAAATCGAAAACGGAAATTTTATTCAAAAAAGAATATTTAATTATGATGAATTGCAGAAATTTAAGAAAGAGCAATACGAATATTTTTTATTGTCAGATGAAATAGAAATAATTTATGATTTTTGGAGAAAAAATAATGAAGAGGGAATAATCAATAAAGAGAATTTGAATAAAATTATTTTCGAAAATATTATGACGTATACACGAAAAGTATATGTTGATTAAAATATCTTACTTATCAAATCACTTTTAACCCGGAAACCAACGAACTTTCCACTTTCAAATAATCTCAAAAAATTATGAAATTCAAAATACTCCTTTTAATCTTCACCATAAATCAAGCTTTTGCACAAAAGAAAGAATTTCGGGATACGAAAGTTGATACCCTTACTTTTTTAAACAATAGAAAAATATTAAACAGCTTAAATACCGATAAATTTCAAAAGAAAATATTTACAGAAAACGACATTAAAATTCCATACAGATTTTTAACGCCTAAAAATAATCGGAAAAATGGGAAATTTCCGTTGGTTATTACATTTCATAATTCTACAAGGATCGGAAATGATAATGAAAATCAGCTCGAGCCATTCGCTAAAATATGGTTGCGGGATGAGATTTATGAGAAATTCCCATGTTATGTTGTAGCTCCACAATTTAATACACGCTCCACCAATTATGAGATAAATGCAGAAGGTATTCAAATTTCAAAACCATCTAACGAGGTTTTTGCTTTATTGAAATTGATTAAAAATCTCGAAAAAGAATATCCGAATATTGATAAAAACAGAATCTATCTGATAGGTTATTCGATGGGAGGTTCAACTGCTCAAAATCTTATGAATTTGAGTCCAAATACATTTGCAGCCGTTATTTCTGTTGCAGCCGTTCCTGATTTGTCGAATCTTAATAAAATTAAAGACAAAAATATCTGGCTCATTCACGGTAAAAATGATGATGAAAATCCATATGTTGGAAGTGTTGAATTATATAAAAAACTTCCTTCCGACAAAAATTTAATCTTCACAACATTCAACAACCTTAATCATAACAATATTGTGATTCCGTTTTTGGTGACAGATGAAATTCCGAAATGGTTATTTGAAAAACGTAAATAAAAGAAAAATAAATAGTTGCAATTCCGTAATTTTACGCCATGAATAACATAACCCAAAGATTAGAAAACGTAAAAAAACTCCAGGCAAAAAGATGGGAAAATGAAGATCACTGGGACGATATTAATGATCTTTTAGTTAAAGAATTAGATGAAATTTTACTCATCGAACCTGAAAATACGGCAGCTTTAATCAATATCGGAGCGGTTTATTCTGATATGGGAGAAAATGAAAAGGCAATAGAATATTTAAAAACTGCAATGAACTTAGGTTCAGTAGATAAAAACTTGTATATAAACCTTGCAATCGTAATGGTTTACATGGAAATGCATCAGGAAGAATATCATGAATATCTGGAAACTGCTGAAGATAAAATTGAGGATCCGCTGACTTTTAAAGCCTATTTTGATCCCAATTCTCAGTAGGAAAATATTAAACCAATAACAATAACTTAAAATTCTTAAACCATGTTACTAGCTATTTTATTACCTTTTTTATCTTTCATTGTCCGTGGAAAAGTTTTAACTGGAATTATCTGTTTAGTTTTACAAATTACTTTAATTGGTTGGATTCCGGCTGCAGCTTGGGCAGTTCTATCATTAAATAACGAAAGAGCAGAAGAACGAAATGATAAATTGATTAAGGCCATGCGAAATAATCAAAAATAAAATTCTCAATCAAAATATTGCAAATCCTTTAAGAAATTAAGGGATTTATTTTTTCGCAGACGGAATATTGTTGGGAACTTAAAAATAAATCAACGCTAAATCAAGATTCCAACGCATAGCATATCAAATTTTTAATTTAAATAGAGACATATTTTGTATCTTTAGTAGCCGTTATAACAGTTTTAATAAAAATAATTTGGCAGAAATTCATGGCAGAAGAACTTTATTTCATAAAAACCAATCCAACTATTGCCAAAATTAATTTGTACAATAAGCTTTGCCGTGAAGAAAAGAATGTGCTGAATTTCTTGAGCGAAGATAAAAAAACAAGTTTTGAACTGATTAAAACTAAAATAAAGGATTCTGTAGAAAACCTTACCAAAGAAGAATTACTACAAATTTTTTCTTGGTTCAGCAATGAATATAAATCAGATCGCGAAGAAGTAAAAACCCAGCTTTTCATTAATGGAATTGATCTTTTTTATGAAATTCCTTCAACGGTTGATGTTGTAAACTTTCAGCAGATTCTATCGGATTATGAAAATTATTCCAAACAAAAATTAAATCATTTGGTTGATGCTCAACATTTCAATCAATTCTTGATTTATGGAATTTTTTACACCGGAATTAAAAATCAGGATAAAAATATTTCAGTAGACATTTTGAAACAGGATTATAAAAATCTTTATTCTTTTGCTGAAAATCAATTCAGTTCTAATGGGAAGATATTTGAAAATGAAGATATTGTCCTGAATATTTATAATTATTTCACTGATTTATATGATCTTACGAAATATTACAAGGGTTCTATTATCAAACTTCATAGCTAGTAAATATTTAAGTAAAAAAAATATTAGCTTATTAAATATGTCAAAAACTGAGACTCAACCAATACAAACGGATAATTTTGATATCTTACTAAATCTGAGATCGTATGGCTGGAGTGATTTTTACCTTTTTGTAAATGAAAAGTCTTTTGAATTCACAATATCTCATGTTTTTACAGATCCTTGTTTTGACCTAATTAATACTTTATCAGATTTAATTATTGGCAATTCTGAAACCAGCTTTGTTTTACAGGGAGAGCCTGATGGAGTCTTTTTTGAGATAAAAAAAATACTTACCCAACAACATAAAATAATAATTTCAATTTATAATTTTGATGGATTTTATAACTCAGACTCAAAATTTAATTTGATAATTGAAGTGGAAGTAAAAACAAAACAGTTTATAACTATCCTTTATCTTCAATTAAAGAAAATTTTTATGCTTCTTCATGATAAAAAATTTGCCGATCAACGAGAGGGAGAATGGCTTTTACAAAATTTTCATAGTTTTGAAAAAGAAATAATTAGTTTTCTTAAAAAATAATATCATAACCAAACACTTACGAACATGAGCTACATTATGGTAGATATAGAATCCGACGGTCCGATTCCCGGAGATTTTTCGATGATCTGTTTCGGAGCAGTGCTTGTGGATGAAAATCTGGAGACCACTTTTTATGGAAAATTAAAACCAATCTCTGATCAATTCAATCCTGATGCATTAGCTATTTCCGGTTTCAGCAGAGAAGAAACAATGGATTTTGATGACCCGAAAGAAGTGATGTTGAAATTTGAAGAATGGATCAAAACAAATTCTAAAGGAAGACCTATTTTCATCAGTGATAATAATGGTTTTGATTGGATGTTTATTTGCTGGTATTTTCATCATTTTATTCAAAGAAATCCTTTTGGATACTCTTCAAGAAGATTGTCTGACTTATATTGCGGGCTCGAAAAAGATACTTTTGCTCAATGGAAACATCTTCGTAAAACCGAACATACCCATCATCCCGTTGACGATGCCAAAGGAAATGCAGAAGTTTTATTACATATGAAAAAGGAAATGGGCTTGAAGATTAGTTTAAAATAGAGAATATGAATTTACAATACAGAAAAGTTTCAAACAGAGACTAAAAAAAGTATGCCTTTCAGCATACTTTTCTTATTTATAGGTATAAGGTACAAGAACATCAATAAAATTATCCGACTGATAAGGTTCTCCTATCGCGCGGAATTTCCAATCTCCATTATGTCGGTACGCTTCTGCAAAAACCATTGAACACATTCCGTTCATACTTGCATCACCCGAAAGACTGAATTTTGTAATTTCTTTCCCTCTCGCATCAACTGCTCTGATAAAAGCATTATCGATCATCCCGAAATGCTGTCTTTTCACATTTCCCTGATAAATTGAAACCACGAATACAATTTTCTCATACCGCTGATCCAACTGATCTAATTTTACAATGATCTGCTCATCATCGCCGTCACCTGCGCCCGTTCTGTTATCACCCGTCAGCCAGATTTGCCCGCTCGGATGTCTCATAGAGTTAAAATAAATAACATCTCCCTGATAAAGAACGATCTGCTTTCCGTCGTGTCGCTGTATCGTTTGTCCTATATTGGCAACTTTTCCATTGGAATCCAATAAAAAAGCTACTGCATCCAGATCATATTCAGGTTCACTTCCGAATAATCTTCCTAAAAAACCACCCTGTTTACGAACATCCCAACCCAAGCCTATTGTGACTTGAGACAAATCATAAACATCTTCTCCACGGTCATTTTTCCTCAAATTAATGGTTTGACCTTTCTGTAAATTGATCGCCATATTATTTTATAATTTGCCCTTTATAATATTTTTCTAAAAAGAAAGAAAGATCAGCTCTGTAACCAGTTCCTGAAGCTTCAAATTTCCAGCTTCCGCCACGTTTGTATAATCTTCCGAATTCTACACCTGTTTCGATGGAGAAATCTTCATCAAGTTCATATTTCGCGATTTCCTGATTGCTGATGCTGTCGATAATTCTAATGTAAGAATTCCTCACCTGTCCGAAGTTTTGTTTTCTTCTTTCAAAATCTTCAATGGTAACTACGAAAAGAATTTCCTCAACGTTTGGATTTACTTTTTCAAGATCAATGATAATAGATTCGTCATCATCACCATCACTGTTTTTTCCGCTCGGATCATCGCCTGTATGTGTCAAAGCTCCATCGGGAGAGTGTAAATTATTGTAAAAAACAAAATATTCTTCATTTACTAATTTTCTGTCTGCATCAATCATAATTGCAGATGCATCAAGGTCAAAATCATATCCTTTTCCTTCATTCGGATCCCAGCCAAGACCGATGGTCATTTTTGTAAATCCTAGATCTATTCTTTGTCCTTTCTGTAAGTTAATTGCCATAATAATATATCTGTTGTTTTACTCGAAGTTATGGCTGTTTTAGGAATTTTCCAACTTATTTTGTGAGAAAGTTTTATGTAAATTGCAGAATATTAGAAATTAAATTGTTTGAATTAATCAACCATAAAAAAAGTCCGATCAACTTGACCGGACTTCTATATTTTTAAGATATTAATTGAAATATTTTTTAGTTTTGAATATCTTTTTCTGCAACATTATTTCTTGCTTTTGCTAACATTGGAATAGAGATTAATCCCATCACAAGCATAATTGTAATTTGTAACGGTAATGAAATAAATGAATAGGTAAGTCCCATTTCTGCACCAAGATCAGCACTTTTTCCCATTGAAATAAATAAAGCCATAAAACCGAATTTCATTGCTAAATTAAATGCTCCGATTCCTCCACTTGCCGGAATCATCATACCTAAAGTTCCCACAACGATGATGAAAAATCCGTCAGCAACAGTGAAATTAGATGTTTCAGGAAGTGCAAAACACACTAAGTAAGCTGCAAAATAATAAGAAATCCAGATTCCTAATGTATAAAGAATAAATTTTCCTTTTTGTTTTAATTTAAATATTGATGTTAGGCCTTGAAAAATCCCGTCAATAAAATTAATGATCTTTCCTAAAAACGGAACGGTTGCCAATCTCTTTTTAAACACAAAAAACAAAACTGTCCCTATTATTAAGACTAAAAGACCGATCAGAATTTTATTGGGATTCATAGTAACTCCCGAATTTTCATAAAAAGATACAATCGCTTCATATTTAAAAGCTAGAGTTAATCCTAAAAATCCGATCATACAGACAAGGTCTACTACTCTTTCTAGAATAATGGTTCCAAAAGATTTATCAACCGGAACTTTTTCTACCCCATACAAAGCAGTTGCTCTTGCAACCTCGCCACTTCTAGGAATTGTAAGATTCATTAAATACCCAAAAGATATAGACCAGAGTGAATTTGAATTTGAAATACTGTGTCCCATCGGTTCAAGCATCAGATTCCAGCGAATTGCCCTGAACCAATATGCCATAATACCAAAAACGGCAGCAAATGCAACCCAAAAATAATTGGCTTTTACAAGAGATTTCTGAATTACTTTAAAATCAAGCCCTCTAAGAGCGAGCCATAAAAAGAAACCTGCAAACGCTAGTGAAACAACTATCGTAATTACCGATTTTAATGGATTTGACGTTTTTTTCTCCATAAGTTAGGTAAGAAGGTTAGTTTTTTCATCCGGGAAAACGATCTTCGGCTGAAAATCCTTCGCTTCTTCGGGAGTCATCTGAGCATACGCTATAATGATAATGATATCATCTCTCTGAACTTTCCTGGCAGCAGGACCGTTCAGGCAAACTTCTCCTGACTTTCTTTTACCTTTGATAACGTAAGTGTCGAAACGCTCACCGTTATTAACATTTACGATATAAACCCTCTCTCCTACTACCAAACCGGCAGCTTCGATAAGATCTTCATCGATCGTAATACTTCCTATATAATTAAGGTCTGAAGCCGTAACTCGTACCCTGTGAATCTTAGACTTGAAAACTTCTATTAACATGCTGCAAATTTATTAATAAAAATTAATAAAATGGCCTTTTTAATGATTTTCAAACACGCAGATACACAGCTATTTAATTTTATTAAAAACATTTTTTTTGAAATTTACTTACAGAATCTATAACCATATCGCTAAAACCATTAATACTTTATATGAAATTCAGGATTTAATAAATACGAAAAATAATATTAAATTTTTGCTAAAGTCAATACACATAAGCATTTGGCATGATTTTAGCAACGGCTAACGTAGATTTTCTGTGAAAAGTCAAATTATCATATTTTAACTGTTTTCACTCAAAATCAAAAAAATTGTACAACTTTTCATAAAAAAATTGCACAATTAGAAAATAGTATTATATTTGCTATAATTACGAACTAACTTTAATATTAAAAATTATGAACAAGTCTGAATTAATCGACGCAATCGCAAAAGACGCAGGAATTACTAAAGTTGCAGCAAAAGCTGCTTTAGAATCATTCATCAGTAATGTAACTACTACTTTAAAGAAAAAAGACGGAAAAGTTTCTTTAGTAGGATTTGGTACTTTCTCAGTAGCTGAGAGAGCGGCTAGACAAGGTATTAACCCTGCAACTAAAAAGCCGATCAACATCGAAGCTAAAACAGTTGCTAAATTCAAAGCTGGTGCTGATTTATCTACTGCTGTAGCTACTGCTAACGCACCTGCTCCGGCTGCTGCTAAAAAGAAAAAATAATCATTCAGATTATACAAAAATTCAAACCTCACCGATGGATGAGGTTTTTTTTGTGCCTATATTTTAAATTTTCTATTAATTACGGTGCTAAACGGGAAATCTTCCAGTCCAGATCATCTAATGTGTAGATAATTCTGTCATGAAGTCTGTTGGGTCTTCCCTGCCAGAATTCAATTTCGTAAGGTTTTGCAATGTAGCCTCCCCAGTTTTCCGGTCTTGGAACTTCTGTGTTTTCGAATTCCTTTTCCAAATCCTTTAATTTTTGTTCTAAAAACTCTCTGTTCGGAATAATCTGACTTTGTGGAGAAACCGCCGCTCCAAGCTGACTTCCTTTTGGTCTGGAATGAAAATATCCATCACTTAAATTTTCAGCAATTTTTTCTAAATCCGCTTTTATAATAATCTGTCTTTCAAGATTTGGCCAGAAAAAATGAAGACAGGCTTTATGATTCTTCTCTATTGCTTTTCCTTTTCGGCTGTCGTAGTTTGTATAAAAAATAAAACCTTCAAATGTATACGCTTTCAACAAAACCATTCTTATGCGCGGACAACTGTCTTCTTCTACTGTTGAAACCGCCATCGCATTGGCTTCCGAGATATTAGGATTCTCGCTCGCTTCCAAAAACCAATCTCTGAATTGCTCTATTGGATTTTGTTTTATCTCACTTTCAATAAGTTGGGATTTCTCGTACACTTTTCTTTGGTCGTGCAGGTTTTCCATAAATATTTTTTATTAAATTTGAGTATGAATTACTCATACAAAGGTAAAATATTAATTTCCACACCAGACATTTCCGGCGATATTTTTTCCAGATCTGTAGTGCTTGTTATTGAACATAACGAAAGCGGTGCATTTGGTTTGATATTAAACAAGAAAAACGGACAGATGAGTAGTAAGTTCAAAAACTTTTTTGACTTCAAAATTGAGGTCTACGATGGCGGTCCTGTGGAAAACGAAAAAGTTTTCTTTATTGTAAAAGGCAAAAAGGTTACTGAGATGTATTCTGATATTTCTGAGGATTTTTATCTGACTGAAGATATTGAGAATATTATCAGCTCTGTCCTTAGCGGTGAACTGAATATTGATGATGTAAAGATCTTCTCGGGATATTCCGGATGGTCTGCCGGTCAGCTTGACAGTGAGGTTTTAAAGAAAATGTGGACGGTGGTTGATGTCTATAATTTGGATTATACTTTACCAAATGACCAAACGCTTTGGAAATCTATCATGCAAAACCTTGGTGGCGAGTATGTTCTTTGGGCAAATTCTCCTGAAGATATTTCATTGAATTAAACCATAATATTATTCTAATAAAAGGGATATAAAACATTAACAAACTTTAAGATTCTCTTAACCAATTTTTAGGAAAATATTCCCGTTATTTGATAAACCAAAAACAAGAAAATGAAAGTACTTACAAACCTTATTTTATTTTTCTTTCCAAGAGTAAATATAGCTCTGATTCCTATTAAAACAAGACGAAGATTTAAATAAGCAAAAAAAATTGCTAATAATTCATGGGTACATTCCGTCGAATTATTAAACAATACAAATTCTGATCTATTCAGAATAAAACCCGGTAAAGGACTTTGGAACTTTTGTTGTTTACCGGGTTTGTCAATTTAAAAACTTTTCTTCCAGCTTTCCACTAATTCTAAAAAGCGAGAATTTTCAAAAATCTTATTTCTTATTTTACCTACAGAAAATATGCCCTTTTCGTCAGAAATCATTAAAATTTCTTCGGCTTTCTGAGATTCAAATGCAATTATCTCGTGTTCCTGCGTATCGGCAAGGTTATTTTTATGTAAAAAAGTGACAAAATTTTCCAGCAAAGGAGAAATGTAAGCTCCTTCAGACTGTTTAGGAACTTTAATAACATTTCCTTCCAAGAATAATAAATTCCCTGATGTTGAACGTGCAATTCTCTTATTAGGATTAAGCAAAATCACATCATCCAGATCGTTTTCCTGAGCGTAAATTCCGCCATAGATATTTTCCGGGCTGTGAACTCTGATATTACTCAGTAAATTATTATTAACGTTGATCTCTTTAATGATATCTAATTCCAAAGGTCTTTGATAAACCGAAAGAATATCATCCATTTCATCAACTTCATAGAAATAAGAAATTGATGACTTGGCCAATGTAACTCCGTCTGAATTTCTGAAAACCTGGAAATTAATAATTCCGTTAAGGATTCCTTTTCCTTCAATAATATCTTTCTGAAAAAGTGACTGAAAAAATTCCAATGTATAGGTCAACGGAATATTCATCCTCATCTTTCTCATGGAAGCCATCAAATAAAAATAACATTCTTCATCCATGATGAGTTTTCCCTCTCTCACAAAAAAAGAAACTTTTACGGCGTCGCCCATAAGAAACGCTCTATTCTTTACATTTAATTCGTCTGATGTAAAATATTGATTTTCCAATGTCTGATCTGATTTATTTATAAAAAAATAATGAACGATAAATCGTTCATCAGTTTTATCATTTAATGCAACTTAAATTAAGCTGCACCCAATTTAATTCTAAGGTTTTCAATAAGATTTTCCCAATACATTGCATTTTCCTCTTCATCTCCTTCCTCACAGAAATCTGTAATATTTAAGGCCAAATCTTCGGTAATATCATCAATGGTAATGGTCATTTCAAAGAAATGCTTAGTTCCTTCATCTTCTTCCCATCTGAAACGAACGAAGCCTTCAGGCTTGTATCTGATTAAAGTGGCCTTTTCTTCAGGACCCCCACCCCAACTGAAAAAGAAATCGTCACCTTTCTCTACTACATCATCCGCAAACCATTCAGACAACCCCTCTGCAGTCGCCAGATATTCATATAAAATCTCTGAAAGACAGTGCATTGGAAATTCGTAATGGACTTTATGTTTAGCCATATAATCTTTGTTTTAATCGTCCCGCAATATATAAATTAATTTTTTTATTACACAAAAATGTATTTACTTTTTTGTATAATCTTCATGATATTTATCACAGAAATTAAATAGATGTTTAACATAGTTTTTAAAGTGATACTTTAAGCCTTAAAAACATAAAAACTCTTCAGGTGTGAAGAGTTTTTTATATTGATTTTCGGTTATACCCAAAAACAATTTATCTGTATGATTTTTAGAAGTGAAAATTAAGTTCTATAAATCCAATTTTACCTAATCCGGTTTCACTCCATCCCGTTTTGTTGTCTTTCTGAAAAGTAGAACGGTCTACAATATAAATATATTTGTAATAGAACATAGGCTCCGTAGAAATAGAAAAATGAGGAGAAATAAAATACTGAACACCAAAAAAAGCTCCAATACCATTGTCATACTGAGGTTTATTGATGTTTTTATAATTAGAATATCTTGTAAAAATATCTGCTCCGTAATAAAAATTCCAATTTCTGTATCTCTTTAGATTTCTGTCTACCCCTAATTTGAAAGCAAATTGTGTAAAACCACCTTCACTATCATCTTTTTTAAAATCAAAACCTGTTCTGTAAGACCATTTATTTTTCCCTGTGTATCTATAATTAATGATCATAGCGTTGTCATCGGAAGCGAAAACAGACTTAATAAACTTATTAAGACCGATACCGACCTGATGGCTGGGAATAGCAAATAAACTGTCTTTTTCTGCCTGTGCAAATGAAAAAGAAGCAATGAAAAGAACAAAAAATAATGTAATAATACGTTTCATAATAAAAAACATCTCAAAGATTGATAAACCTTTGAGATGCGTGTGTTTTTTGTTAATATTTTAATCTAAATAGTTGGCAAAAATATTTTTGATTTTCTGCTCGAAATCACCTACATAAACGTCTGTATTTTCCATAGTTCCATCAAAGTAAACCACAAATAATTCTCCTTTTCCGCTTACTGTTTTATAAATGATGTCACCTATTTTTTGACCGTTATAGAATAATTCTGCTTTTGAATTATTATTAATCTGAGCATCCGTAGGATCTGAAAGAGGAGCAAGAGCTTCTACATTCATATTAGCTACAATTTTAAGATTACCTTCAGTTATTTGCGCTGAGATTGTTTTAAAATCATCTTTAGAAGAAATGTTAGCATAATCAGAATGCTTTAAAGTAACCTGAGCAATAATTTCGCTGTTAGCTCCCTGAGGTGTACTAGCGTTATAAGTAAATTTGAAATCTTTACTTGTTACTCTCTGCCAAACAATATTCTGTGTTAATGGAGCAGAATAAATCTGAACATTTGCGCTGATTGGCATACTGAAGTTTGTACTGTTATCAAACGTTACATTTGATAATTTCATGCTGAATACAGTATTTCCGCTTCTTTTCAAAGTAATATCAAATGTTTTTGGCAACCAGATTGTCTCAGAGTTATAACTTGTCTGGATATCCGTGTAAGAAGTAAGCGTTAATTCACTATCAACAGCAATTTGATTTTGTACTGATGGAAACTTCAATACTACTGCGTTTGCATTAGCAACTTTAGTCCATGTACTGCTTACCGGGTTATAAGTGTAAGTCCCTAATTTGTTAGCAAACTGTAATTTATTATCAATTAAAGCATCTCCGAATTGAGTTTCCCATTTCTCTACAACGTTGTTCAAGTAGCTGTCATCATACTCCTGAGCTGTATTATTGAACATTGTGTACAACACATATTTTGAGAAATCTCCGTCATCAATTACATTCAATTTATCATAAAAACCATCGATTGTTTTCTTGATATTTGCTTTGTCTTCTGCTACGGAAGTTGTGTGAGTTGTGTCCTCAACCGAAGTACTACATGCCTGAATCCCAAAGATAGTCGCGACTCCCATTCCAACGAATAGAATAATTTTTTTCATAGTTATTTTTTTTTTTGGCGCGAAAGTATATCTTTTTTTCGGATTATTCAAAATTTTAACATTCAAAAAACTATAACTCATTTAAAACCTGCAGAATAATGCCACAGCCTTCTCTTATCTCATCAAGCGAAAGCGTTAATGGTGGAGAAATCCTTAAATATTCATTTCTATATAATTGCCAGAAAACAATTAAGCCTTTATCCATGCATCTTTTTGCAACATTTAAAGTAAATTCTGGTGAGCCTAGATTTACGGCTAGCATTAATCCTTTTCCATTAATATTTTTAATTTTCGGGTGAACTAAAAGTTCTCGGAATAATTTTTCTTTTACCTCCACTTCATTCATTAAACCACTATCCAAAACTTCTTTTAAAGTTGCATGACTCGCCGCTGCAATTAAAGGATTTCCTCCAAAAGTTGTGATGTGCCCCAATTTTGGAGAGTGAGACAGCGATTCCATAATTTCTCTGGAACTCATAAATGCTCCAACAGGAACTCCACCTCCCATTCCTTTTCCCATCACCAGAATATCCGGAACGATACCGAAATGTTTAAAAGAAAATAATTTCCCTGTCCTTCCAAATCCGGGTTGAATTTCATCTAAAATTAAAAGAGCACCAACTTCTTCGCATCTCCTTTTTAATTTAATTAAATAATCCTCTTTCGGAACTAAAAAACCAGCTGCTCCCTGAATTGTTTCAAGAATTACGCAAGCTGTCTTTTCGGTGATCTTATCGAAATCATTTTCATTATTAAATTCAATAAAAGAAATCATCGGCAACAATGGACGAAATTCTCTTTTATGAGTTTCATTTCCTGAAACACTTAAAGCTCCATGTGTATTTCCATGATAAGAATCTTTAAAGGAAACAATTTCTTCTCTTCCTGTATATCTTTTGGCTAATTTTAAGCTTCCGTCGATGGCTTCTGCTCCACTGTTAACCAAATAAGTAATTTCTAAAGGATCTGGAGTAGCTTCGGCTAATAATTTACATAATGCGACAGGTTTTTCCTGAGCATATTCGCCATAAACCATCACATGAAGATATTTATCCGCCTGTTCTTTGATCGCATTCACGATTTTAGGATGAGAATGTCCTAAAGTATTTGCAGAAACTCCCGCCACAAAATCAAGATATTTTCTTCCGTCTTTTCCGAAAATATAGCTGCCCTCTGCTTTCTCTACTTCAAAACCTGCTGCAAATTTTGTAGTCTGCGCCTGATATGTAAAAAAATCTTTTTGTATTTCCATTTTATTGAAAAATTTTCAGCAAAGCTAAAGAACATTCGTTAAACACCGAAATTATCCTGATAGAATAAAAAAATCACCCTTAATAAAAAATTAAGGGCGATTCACCAAATCACAAAATATTAATATATAATTTTCACTGTGTTTTATAAAACTTTTTCTACCGTTACAAAGCTGTTGTTGGTAACATTATAAGAGGTAGTTCCTCCAATTTCAGAGATCGCTTCTAAAGTAATATACTGTCCCTGAACTGCATATACGGAGAAATCTAAATTAATTTTCCTGTTCGTTCCATCATAATTTACGGTATTTTCCAGCAATTGGAATCTTTGAGCATCATTTATATATAATCCCGCACCGAGCCTGTTACTGAAAGATCCTGCCGGACCCGTAAAATTTAAGTTCAAATTAATTCTGTACAAACCTGTCTGTCTCACGTATAATCGATTAAGATTGGGAGCAACTGTTGAAACATTTGTTTTAAGCCTTAGCGGATCTGCCAAAAAATTGGGTTTATCGATTAAAGAATTAATGGGCAACAAAACAGATCCCGAAGTTGTAGAAACCGCATTGATCTGAAATCTTGAAATATTATCTGATTCTACTTCAAAAGCTTTGCTCCAAACCAAGCCGTCAAAAACCATCGCCTGTCCTGTACTCTTTACAAATAAAAGCATTCCGCGAAGTGCTTCAATTCTTACTGAAGGGGCATTGACACCAGTATAAGGAAGATCAACATCCGCATTTACCGCAGGAAGACCAAAACCTTTTATACCGCTGGCTTCACTCGTATTTGTCATGTACATCATCACCTGATCGTTCCCGTTTGCGTTTGAGTCAGGGTTGGGAATATTCGTAAAATTAACCTGTGCACTGTAGCTATTTAATACAAATAAAAACAGGCAGAATATATATTTTTTCATGACTAATAAGGTTTGATTAAACGGGCAGCAATGTATGAGTTAATAGAATTCGTATCTGTTCCGTAGGCGGCCAAAGCACCACCTGAAACTGCATTAGAGCTTATTTCGGGAACCACTCTCAGTTCTGCACCAACAGGCAAAGAAATTGTCTGGGCAAAACTTGACGTTTTATTTCCCTGCGTATCTATTACAAAAACGATGGAGTAATTTGTTTTAGATACTACCGTTTCCCAATCTGAAGCGGAAGTATATTTTACTTGTAGCGTCAATTTAAATTCTGTAATTCCTGCCTGAAAGCCTAAACTTCCTCCTGTAAAACCAAGTGCGACACCGATGTCATAGATTCCGGCTACTTTTATGGTTACTGTACTTGCGTTTTTTAATGTTAAATTATCTACAAGAACCTGACTTTTATTATCTACTGCAAGATATCCCGGTGTACCTCCCGCAAAACAAAATCCGATTCCGAAAGAAATACAAGGAATTGAAACTCCTGTCGATATTCCTAATCTCGAAATTTTAGGCTGAAAAACACCTTGTATCTGCCGGGAAGGATTCCATGAAAATCCGTCATATTTATAGTATTGATCATCATTTTTGTTATAAATAAGTCCTCCGACAAGATTAGGATAATCATCAAATACATCTGTTGCTGTAGCATTATATTTCGGAAAGGAAGTATAAATATTGGCAAAAGGAAGTATCACTCCGCGAGTCCCGTCCTGAACTTTCACTATATTTTTCACACTGCTTATATCACTTCCTATAATAACTTGACTATAAGCTGAATATTGAAAAAATAGTATCATAATTAATAAAATTCTTTTCATCTTATTACATATTTATTTTTTCAACAATAATCTCTGATACTGCATTTCCCGTTTTACTCATGGCAAAAGACATATTGTCTCCGCCAAAAAGCCCGGTACAAACGCCTGTTCCAATATTTTGAGTTCCACCAAGAGTTAATCTTAACTTGTCTCCGGCATTGAAAACACCAACATAAGTGAACGCCAAAGACTGCCCCACGTCAATTGAGCCCGGAGCTAAAGTACTTACTGATAAAGCTCCTGCTGTTGAGCTGCTTGCCGTATTATTAATTGGTCTCCATGTAGCATCAGCAGTTGTACTAAGTTCTAAATTCAAACTGGACTGCAGATTAATAACAACTCCTAAACAAAGAGGTGTACTGATATCGATAGCACCACTTTTAAAGGAAATTTTATACAATCCTTTTGTATTGATATTAATGACATTACTGGTTGCTGCTGCCAAGGAAACATTAGAAGAAATATCATTAAAGCTTGGACTGACATTCGTGAAATTAACATTTTGCGAGGTACACGTCCTAACAGTAACACCACATGCAAATCCACAAGTTCCACAGGTTGAAGTTATTGTTCCCGTTCTGATAAATCGAGCCATCTTGTTATTCTTCATTATTGAAACAATCTGGTCTGAAATCTTCCAGGTTGTACCATCATTTTGAACAACACTTCCCGTTTCTCTATTGAAAATTATCGAAGCCTGTGTTCCGTTGCCTGTTGTCCCCGTCGCTGAAACTGGAAGCAATGATGTTAAATTAGTTCTGGGTAAACGAGTGGCATTATTATCCTGCTTTACATGCAGTTGTGTTCTCGAATCGGGATTAAAAGAAGCTTCTTTTGAAATCCCAACTTGTGCGGTATTTTTAAGACCATAGATCAAAAAAATAAAAAGGATAATTTTAGTTTTCATTGGTTTTTTTTATAAAATACGTTCTTGACGTAATAAATATATAAAATAATTCCATTTACAATAAAAATAATTCAACGTATAGCATATAATAATGAAAATAATTTATTTCATTTTGACGTGAGATATAAAATTATCAATGAAAACTCAATAACAATAAATATTTAACATTCACTATTCATGGAATAATGTTTTGAAAAAATAAGAAAATAAAAATTCAAAATAAGAAGTTATAGCGGTAATTTTAACAGTTTTAGACAAAAATAAATCACCATTTCCGATATGAAAATGGTGATTTATTTAATTTTAAGAAAGAATTTATATCAATTATAAGACTCTGCCTGTAGTTTATTATTTATTTTCGGGTACGTTTTGGTTTTTTAGCTTCCTCTTTTGCCTTTTCTTTATCTATCGCTTCCTGAGCTTTGTCGTAAAGAGAGCTTTCAGCCTCGTACTTTATTTCCTCGTTATTTGGTGTATCTACCAATATGTCCTGCCATTTGTTGATACGGTCTTTGGTATTCCAGTTAAAGTCTGGAAATTTCCTTTTGGAAGGCTCAATTTTGCTCATTGGATAAGTATCTGAAGTTGCTCCAATATTACATGAAACAATCTGCATTACTTTTTCTTCAAATATCGCATCAATAATTCCGCAAGAAGTAAGAGAAATACCTATTCTTTCAGGTTTCTTTGTAGCCTGGTCTACGTCGTCTGCATAACTTATGGCCTGTGCATTTCCTATTACCGTAGCCTCTTTGATGTCATTATTCTGATAATGAACCGTCATAAATCTACCTTTAACCTGGTTAAATTCATCTTTTAAATTTAATGAATCAACCTTGCTGATTGCAAATGCATTTCCGATAACTTTTAAAGAATCAATATTTTCGTTTTCAGTATTGAAATAAGCTTCAATTTTATCTCCTGTCACCTGCTTTATTCCGCTCCACAGAATAGGTTTGGTGTACATGTGCATAATTCCGTCAGTTTCATTAAAAGCGATGGAATCTGCCCTTCCTTGAGCGTTAGATTTATAAAATCTTCCTTTTCTGAAAGCTCGCAAAAAGCTTTTTTTCTTTGTAATATCTGCAGAATCTGGTCTCTGGAAAGAAATGATTTTTTCTGCTGCAAAATACATTGAATCTTTTTCAAAAGCTTTTACTGCGTAAGGATTTTTGGTCATCATCGCAGAATCTTTCTTTTCAAAAATCTCTCCGTAACCGCCTTTTATCCATCTTCTTTCTTTAGGATCGTCTAAGGTTACATTTCCGGTTGCTTTTCCAAAACCTGTGAGCTGATTGAAATACATATCGTCACCCGTCAGGATTTTATCGTTATAAAAAATCTTAGAATTTTTATTTAGAAAAGCTTCTTTGGTGTTCATTCTGTAAGTTCCTCTTTCCGTGTAAACACGATTTTTAGGATTCTTACGGTTGGTAATTGTTGTCGGACCAAAGAATTCAGCAATTTTAGTAATCTGATTTTGTTTGATATTGTCTCCATCAATGATATAATCAGGAGTATCAATTTTTACATTCCCGACAAAGTCAATTAATTTTGTATCCAGAAAATAGGTTGCTGACTTTGTGTACATTGTATTCTGAGCATCAGAAATTGTACCTCCTGTATTAAAATAAGCCTGATTGGCAAGCTTATCATAATAGAGAATCTCTGTTTTAATGGTCTGTTTTGGATCCGTAAGAACTACATTTTTTCTGGCAACACCTTTTTGAGTGTTCCCATCGTATTCCATTTCGCCTGCAGTAATTACCGAACCGTCCGGATTTTGAAGTCTTGCGTTACCTATAGCTTTTACAAAATTTTCTTCTTCATATAAAATCACTTCATCAGCAGTAAGAATAGAACCTTGATGTTCTAATTTTACATTCCCCTTCATATAACGGTTGCCGTCATACATTTTGGGATCTTTGATAATTTCATCAGCATTGATAATTTTCACCTTATCTTCAGGCTTTGCCTGCTGAACCTGCTGCGGATTTTTAATCGGATTTTGTAAATACGGATCTCTTTGCGCAGGCTTTTGTTTGTCTTGCGCAAAAGTAATCGTTGAAATAAAAACTAATAGGAAAAAAATCAGTCTCATTGATTAATCATTCTTGGTGCCATAAAAATATAGCGAATGAGAATCAATTTTTACGCCAAATGCTCCTTCAATTGCTTCTTTAATACCTTGAATCCTTGGATCACAAAACTCTATGATCTCTTCAATTTCCTTATCCGAGTCTTTTTTGTAGATCACCAAATGGTCATGCTGCTTGTCAAAATAAGACTTTTCATAAGATGAAGACGTCAAAGTTTTTTCTCCAAACTGGTGCTTACGAATTAATCCTGCATCAAGGAAAATCTCAATTGTATTGTAAATTGTAGCTTTAGAAACATGATATTTCTTCTGCATCATGAGAAGATACAGATCATCCACATTGAAGTGATGATCCATATTATAAATCTCTTCTAATATTGTATATCGTTCAGGTGTATTTCTGAAACCCTTTTCTAATAAGTAGTTTCTTAAAACATCTTTTATTAAAGCAATATTTTTTTCTTTCTGTAAAGTATCCATTAAAAAAATTATCTACAAATTTATCGATTTTTATTTAAATAAATATCAGACTATTCTGTTAAAGGATCTTAACTGTTATGTCTTAAAAATTCAGCCTGCTCAATTTTATTGTCATAAACCGTTAATTCCGTAATCGGAGCAGACTCTACAACCACGTTGTGAGAGGTAACCCCCCAAGATTTGAAATCATCACTCCCAATATATTTCACGAAGTTGTAAATATTAAGCGTGATTTTTTGCTTAACCGTTAAAAGTATATCGTTGATATAGGTGTTGTCTATTACCACATATTTCAGATCCGGCGGAATATTATGAGCTCTTAAAGAAGGATGGCTGCTTTTTGAAGGAATTGTTCCATCTGCCATTAAATCTTTTAAAACCATGTGGAAATAATCATTGATTCTTCTATCAACCTTAAATCCTAAAAGGAAATTGATCTTATAGACCGTTCCAGGTAAAATTTCATCAACTGTATATTTAAATGTAAACGGATCTTCCTGATTTACAATACTTAAAATAAAATAATGATCTGCTCTTTTCGGCTGCTTTTTGATGATAGAATAGATAATTTTTGATTCTACTTCATCATTTCTCTTAGCTCTGCTTAGATAAGCAAGGTTTGTAGCATATTTTGGAATCGTTTCATCAAGCTTCATATCTTTAATGATAGAAACATAACTATCGATTTTTACGAAATTGATGAATTTAGTTTTAATTAATCTTCCGTTATACCAAGCGTACATACAAATTCCGATGAATCCTGCTAGGATAACCGTAATCCAACCTCCTTCGAAGAATTTAATGATATTCGCACTAAAGAATCCTAATTCGATTGACATATAAACTAAAGCAAAAACAAGGATCAAACCTTTATTTATTCTATGTTTTAATAGCCAGAACATTAATAAAATGGTTGTCATCAACATCGTCACCGTAATGGAAAGACCATAAGCCGCTTCCATTTTACCCGATTCTCTAAAGTGAAGAACCACAATAATACAAAGAATAAGAAGTCCCCAATTGATTCTTGGGATATACATTTGTCCTTTAACTCCAGACGGATAATCAATTTTTTGATTAGGCCATAAATTAAGTGACATCGCTTCAGAAAAGATCGTAAAAGAACCTGTAATCAAAGCCTGACTCGCAATAATTGCTGCAGCCGTTGCTAAAATTACTCCCGGAACGATCATCCATTCTTCCATAATTCCGAAAAATGGGTTAATTACAGAAAAACCAGGTTTTCCATAATTCGTTAAAAGCCAAGCTCCTTGTCCAAGATAGTTTAAAACAAGCATGATTTTAACAAAAGCCCAACTTACTCTGATATTTTTAGCACCACAATGTCCTAAATCTGAATAAAGTGCTTCTGCTCCTGTTGTACAAAGGAAAACAGCTCCAAGAATAACAATTGCACTCGGAGAATTCGCAATAAGCTTGTAAGCATAATATGGATTGAATGATCTTAAGATCTCAAAATTTTCGCTTAAATGCATTACTCCCAAACCTCCTAATACAAAGAACCAGACAACCATTACAGGGCCAAAAAACTTCCCGATAAAGCTTGTTCCAAATTGCTGTACTACGAAGATTAAAATAAGAATCCCAATGGTAATCGTAACAACAGGTGTATGAGGATTGTAAATTTCAAGACCTTCAATTGCCGACATTACGGTAAGCGACGGCGTTATAACTCCATCAGCAACCAATGCGGCAGCACCGACAATCGCTACGAGATACAGCCAGCCTTTTTTAAGGTTTTTAACTAATGAAAATAATGCTAAAATTCCTCCTTCACCTTTATTATCTGCCCTCAAGGCGATGATAACATATTTTACGGTAGTTTGGAGCGTAAGAGTCCAGATGATACAAGAAAGAGCTCCCTCTATGTATTCATTGAAAGGCATACTGCTACTTGCACCTCTTGCATTTACAATCGCTTTCATTACGTAAAGCGGTGATGTTCCAATATCTCCAAAAACGATTCCTAAAGAAACCAGAACTCCAAAAAAAGAAAGTTTTTTAATGTCAAAATGATGACCACCTTCTGTAACTTCTGCCATATCAGCTTATATATTTTAAGTGGGCAAATTTATACTAAATTTATGACCTTAGGTACATTTCTTCATGCATAGAATAAATGAAAAAGCTCCCTTTCGGAAGCTTTTTTCTATTATATCTATTTAACGTACATCGCATTTTTGATTTCCTCTTTTACTTTCTCAAGTTTAGGGAACCATTCTGCAAATAATGCAGCTGAGTACGGTGCAGGCGCATCAGGAGTAGTAATTCTCTTGATTGGAGCATCCAAATAATCAAATGCTTTTTGCTGTACTATATATGTAATTTCAGAAGAAATAGACGCAAATGGCCAAGCTTCTTCTAAAATAACTAATCTATTTGTTTTCTTTACAGACGTTAAGATTGTATCAAAGTCTAAAGGACGAACTGTTCTTAGGTCAATAACCTCAACAGAGATTCCTTCTTTAGCCATATCTTCAGCAGCCTGGATCGCCAACTTCATGATCTTTCCGAAAGAAACTAAAGTTACATCTGTACCTTCTCTCTTGATATCTGCTTTTCCGATTGGTAAATAGTACTCTTCTTCAGGAATTTCCATTTTATCACCATACATCTGCTCAGATTCCATGAAAATGATAGGGTCATTATCCTGAATAGCTGTTTTCAACAATCCTTTCGCATCGTAAGGGTTTGAAGGAACTACTACTTTAAGACCAGGAACGTTTGCAAACCAGTTTTCGAAAGCCTGAGAGTGCGTTGCACCCAATTGACCTGCCGAAGCAGTAGGACCTCTGAAAACGATAGGACAATTCCACTGACCACCACTCATCTGACGGATCTTCGCCGCGTTATTGATAATCTGATCAATACCTACCAATGAGAAATTGAACGTCATATACTCAACAATTGGTCTGTTCCCGTTCATTGCAGCACCTACAGCAATCCCTGTAAAACCAAGCTCAGCGATTGGTGTATCGATTACTCTCTTAGGACCAAATTCATCCAACATTCCTTTTGAAGCCTTATACGCACCATTGTATTCTGCAACTTCCTCCCCCATTAAAAAGATGGATTCGTCTTTACGCATTTCCTCGCTCATTGCTTGCGCAATTACCTCACGAAAAGTATATTCTGCCATATTTATTTGAAAAATTTAGACTACAAAAATAGTGTTTTTTTATTATTAACATAACAAAAACGACATCTCATTGAATGAAATATCGCTTTATTAATTTTATTTTAACCTAGTTTTCTTCTACTTTGCTTAATTCTTTGTAAATTTTCTGAAGATCAAAGAGTACTAAGCAATAAATCGATTTATAAATCATGAATAAAAAATTATCAACATTAATGGTGAATTTTTCAAAATTAAAAACGACATTCCAATAATGAAATGTCGTTTTATAATTTTATTTAAACTTGATTAATTAACTTTCTGCCAAGTCTGAGTTCTACCCATTAAAGATATTCCTACATATCCTCTTACGTTTAATTGATCACCTTTTCTTGTGATTGTACATTTGTAAGTTTTCCCCGTTTTTGGGTCTGTAATTGTTCCTCCTGTGAATTCATCTCCGTCTTTTTTCAAACCTCTGATGATTTCCAAACCTAAAATTGGCTTGTTTTTTCTATCGTCTTTACAGTCTACACAATTAGGATTTGCCGGCTTTATCAACAATTGAGAAACCTTCCCGTAATATTGATCTCCTTTTTTATAGATCTCTACAATAGATTTTGCCTGTTTTGTTTCGTCGTCTATTGTTTTCCATTTACCTTCAATTTGAGCAAAAGATAATACGCCAAATAGAGAAAATGCCAATGTTAATAATAATTTTTTCATATTTCTTATAGTTTTAATTCAAATAAAATATTTCTGTTGTCTATTCATTGCTAAAAATATAAATTAATTTTAAACAAACAAAAACTTTTATTATCCTAGGCATATATAACAATAGATATACCAATTTTCAGAATTAAACATGAGTTAAACGTTAATACAACTTTCTGTTAATCACCTTATCCATATAATCCTGATACCACGCTTTTGCAATCTCCTGCCCTTTTTGAGCTTCCGGATTGCTTTTCAGCTGATCCATAAGATTTTTTTCTAAGCCTAAATCTGATTTATCAAAGATTCCTACTACATTTTTACCATCAAAACGATAAATATAATTCCCGATAATGAACTGCTCCACTCCTCCGTCTGAGTTGGCAATGATGGCAGGATATTTTTTATCGCTTACCAAACTTCTTCCCCAGCTTCTAATTCTTTTATTATAGCCGATAAGATCAGCTAAAGTTGGATAAATATCAATTTGCTGTGCTTCTTCAGTATTTACACCTTTTAAATTATATTCCGGATTTGGAGAATACAAAATAATTGGAACAGCGAAACGATTCATCGCTTTTTGATATTCCGGATAATAAATTTCGTTGGTATGATCTCCCGTGAAAACAAAAATAGTATTGTTGAACCAAGGTTGTTTTTTAGCGGTTTCAAAATATTTTTTAATTGAATAATCAGTGTATTGCATTGGTTCATGCATCTGATTCGTTCCTTTTTTAAATTTACCTTTATATTTTTCAGGAATTTTGAATGGATGGTGAGAAGAAGCCGTGAAAACTGTCGCCATAAAAGGTTGCTTTTTTCCTACATTTTTAGCAAAATACTGTAAAAATGGTTCATCCCAAATTGCCCACATTCCGTCGAAATCTTCATCATGATTGTATTCTGTTTTTCCAAAATAATGTTTAAAACCCAAAATATTTCCAAAGCCTAAAAAGCCCATTGATCCATTCGGAGCACCGTGATAGAAAGAAGTATCGTAACCCAGATCATTACAAATTGAAACAATGGACTGTATTTTTTGATTTGAATATGGTGAACTCGTAAAAGCATCCGTTAAACTCGGAATTCCTGCCAAAACGCTGCTCATTCCGTGAATAGACTGCCTTCCATTCGCAAAAGTATTAGGAAAAATCAAACTTTGACCCGCCAGACTATCAAGAAACGGTGTGTAAGAAACGTAATCTTTTATCTTCGTATTTTGATTAAAAGCGCCTATATATTCCCTACTTAATGATTCAACAATAAAAATGACGATGTTAGGTTTGTTGGCAACTTTTCTATCGTAAATTTTATAAGGCTGAATATTTTCATTAATAAATTTTTCATCTACAAAATGAACTTCCTTAAAACTATTCGTATTTAATGTCCTGAAAAACGAAAAAGTACTGTTCAAAACAAGATTTCCCTGTGACGGAATTTTCACAAAACGGTTTGCATCCACCAAATTAATCGGTCTTGTACTATGTTTGAAATCTCCACGGATTCCTCCAACGCACAAAACAGCCGTTAAACAAAGTGTAACAACGGATAAAATAAAGTAAGGAACCAATTTTATTGGCTTACGTTCATCAATTTTCACTTTTTTGTAAAGGAAAATCCAAAGCCACATCAAAACGACAAACCAAATTAAAATAAAAGGATTTTGAACGATGGAAGCCGTAAAAACTTTAAAAATATTAGACTCGTGTTGCGCCACCTGAAATGCCGCCGAAGTTAATCTTGTCTGCGCAAATTTAAAGTAAACAAAATCACCAAAATTCATCGCATAGGCAATTCCGTTTGTTATAAAATACAGCCAGAAAAGTACTTTTTGATAGACTTTCTTGGTATTAATAATAATTGGAACCAAACTCAGCAGAATAAACAGCGCATTCACATATAAAATTGCTGTTGTATCAAACGCAATCCCATGAAATGCCAGACCGAAATAATCCGACACAGAATCAACTTTTATCAGTTCTTTATTAAAGTACCAAAATAAAAATCTTGCAATCTGATAAAAAAAGTATGCTAAAAAAATCCGGTATAAAAGTACCAGAACTTCCTGTTTTCTAAATTCTTTAAAAAATTTCATTCGGCAAATTTACATCAAAATCGTATTAATGCATTTTTTAGTGCATAAAATTTTGAGTTAGAATTTTCAAAAACAGTAATTTTGCGATTATGAATTTCATTAAAAATAATCTTGCCAATGCATTAACGCTGGCTAATCTATTTGCAGGTTGCGTGGGTGCCATTCATCTTATTTTAGGTGATTATCAGACGACTGCGATCTGTTTAATTCTTTCTTCAATATTCGATTTTTTTGACGGATTTGTTTCCAGAGCTTTAAAATCAAACTCAAATTTGGGTCTTCAACTGGATTCACTTGCCGATATGGTGAGTTTTGGAGTGATTCCCGGATTGACGATGTATAAAGCATTAGAGCCTTTCGGAACTGAGTTATTAGGACTTCATCTCCCTTTTGAGATCAAATATTTCGGGTTGCTTGTTACTGTTTTCTCTTGTTTAAGACTGGCAATTTTCAATCTGGATGAAGAACAACGCTATTATTTTAAAGGATTAAATACACCAACCAATACTGTTTTGCTTTTTGGCCTGTATTATGCATTTAAAGAAACCAATTATTTCAGTTTTCTTTTCGAAAATGAATTATTATTGATTCTCTTAACCATCCTTACTTCATGGCTGTTGATCAGTCCGATAAAAATGATGGCGATGAAATTCAAATCAAAAAAGATTCAGGACAATTATGCTAAAATTGTATTAATTGTTGGCGGAATTGCCATCTTAGCGATATTTCAGATCGTCGGAATTCCGATGCTTGTAATTTATTATATCTTAGTATCATTAGTATTTCAAAAAGAACTTAGCTAAATTAGAAGCTAGATTTTTGAGATAAATCTCACATTAACCTATTATCAAATTAAAAAAATGAATTTAAAACTGCATAAACCTCTTTGTATTTTTGACCTTGAAACAACAGGAACGAACATTGCTAAAGACAGAATCGTTGAAATCTGTATCTTAAAAGTAAATCCTGACGCTTCAAGAGAAAGCAAAACGTGGAAAGTAAATCCTGAAATGCCGATTCCTGTAGAATCCAGCCAAATTCACGGAATTTATGATGAAGATGTAAAAGATGCTCCAACGTTCAAAGAGATTGCATCAAAAGTAATGGAAATGATCTCAGGAGCGGATTTGGGAGGATTTAATTCTAACAGATTTGATGTTCCTTTGTTGGCAGAAGAACTTTTGAGAGCAGAACTTGATTTTGATTTAAGCAAATTCAAACTTGTTGATGCACAAACTATTTTCCATAAAAAAGAACCTAGAAATTTAGGAGCAGCTTATCAATTCTATTGTGGAAAAACTCTTGAAAATGCGCACTCGGCTGAGGCTGATGTGATGGCAACTTTCGAAGTTTTAGATGCTCAGATTGGAAAATATGACGATATTCCGAATGAAATTGCTCCTTTAAGTGAATTTACATTCCATAATAAGAATGCAGATCTTGCAGGTTTCATTGGTTTAAATGATAAAATGGAACCGGTTTTCAATTTCGGAAAATATAAAGGTCAGGGTGTAAAAGCGGTTTTCCAAAAGGATCTTGGCTATTTCGGATGGCTTCAAAATGCTGATTTCCCGCTTTACACAAAGAAGGTTTTCACTAAAATACAATTGTCAGGTAAATTCTAAAATATGTCAGAATTAGTTAAGTTTAAATTTTATGAAACTGCTCTTGAAGCCAATAGAGACAAACAAATCTTGGCCGAAAATGAAATCAACAGTTTCATCGCGAATGAACAGCTTATTCAATCCGATTGGTTGCTTTCGCAGGCTGTTGGAGGAATTCAGTTACAGGTTTTTGAAGAAGATCTGGAAAAAGCCAATCAAATTCTGAGCGATTATAAAGAAAATGAAAAGGTTTCGCTGGAAGTAGAACATACGATTGCAGATCCTAAATTTGATTTTGTGTGCCCAAAATGTGGTTCAAATCATATTTACAGAGATGATAGTGCCACCAGCTTTTTTGGAGTTTCGCTTTTAACGAGTCATAAATTCATTTGCTATTATTGCGAGAATGAGTTTACGCATTAGAAATAAAAATATGTTAAATTTTAAACCATTAAGATTTCATTAAGAGGTTAAGAGTATTAAGAGATTGCTTCGTTCCTCGCAATGACAAAAGGGTTTTGAAAAGAAGAAAATAGTATGAAAATTATCTGCATAGGAAGAAATTACGGTGAACACGCGAAAGAATTAGGAAACGAAATTCCTGAAAAACCGGTTATTTTTATGAAGCCTGATACGGCTGTTTTGAAAGGAAATGATTTCTATATTCCTGAGTTTTCAAATGACGTTCACTATGAATTGGAAGTTGTTCTGAAAATTTCAAAAGGTGGAAAATACATCCAGAAAGAAACGGCTCATAAACATTATGAGGAAATCGGGTTGGGAATTGATTTCACGGCAAGAGATCTTCAAAGCGAATTAAAGTCTAAAGGTCTTCCATGGGAGCTTGCCAAAGGTTTTGACGGTTCGGCAGTGGTTGGAAATTTCTTTAAAAAAGAGAATTATAATCATGAAGGTGTTCAATTTTCATTATTAAAAAATAAAGAAAAAGTTCAGGACGGAAATACAAAAGATATGATCTTTTCATTTGATGATATTATTGCATTTGCTTCTCAATATTTCACTTTAAGAGTTGGTGACCTTATTTTCACAGGTACTCCAAAAGGCGTTGGAAAAGTTGATGAAAATGATATTCTGGAAGCTTATCTTGAAGATGAAAAAATCCTAGACATCCGAATATTATAAGTAATTTAACATAAAAATTGGCATAATTTTTCTATCTTTAGTAAACAAAATTAAAGGTTATGATAAATATTGTACTGCCCGTAGATTTTGGGGATAAAACAGATCAGCTTGTAGATGGAGCTGTAAAATTTGCAAAAGAACTCAACGGTAAAATTTTTCTAATTCATGTTGCACCTTCAGATATTGGTTTTGCCATCGGAGATATGGGATTCCAGTATTTTCCTGAAGTTGAAGCTAATGAAATAAGAGAAGAGTTGGTTCAGCTGAATAAAATAGAACAAAGAATTATTGCTCAAAATGTAGAATGCGAGCATCTTTTGAAACAAGGGATCGCGAAAGATATTATTTTAGAGTATTCTAAAGAAAAAAATGCAAACTACATCGTAATGGGCTCTCACGGAAGAAGCGGAATTTATGATGTCTTTGTAGGAAGTTTAACCAAAGGACTGACGAAAGATTCTCACATTCCTGTTTTGGTGCTTCCGATCCACGAAACACACTAAATTTTAATCGTTACCCATAAAAAAACCGACCAAACACATATGTTTTGATCGGTTTTTTACTATATAACCAATTAATTAACCTTCTTTTTTGTAGATCGTAGGATCATAATAAGGGTTTTTACCCTCAGTTGGAGAATAGTAGTCTTTATCTTTATCACCACCTAGTGTTGCCACTAATACATAACACCAATACGTGAACAGTACGCAGCAAACAGTAAATAAGATCCAGTTTAAAACATTTCCGAAAGTGTCAAAAAAGCCGAAAGACCATTTGAAAACTTTGCTTAAGAATAGAAAGAAAGACGTCATTATTTTCCTTTTTTAAATTAACTTTGTACAAATTTATAAAAAATGTTTAAATTACTTTCAAAAGAAAGCAATATTTTTTCAATTCCTGTTTATATTGGTTTTCTTCTTTTAATCGTAATCGTATTTAACATCCTGAATTTCAATACAAATGAAGCCATTATTGCCGGAATAACTTTTTTGGGAATTGCTTTGGCATATTTCTGTTTTCATAGCATTGCGCTTAATTATCAGACACATTTGCCTTTATTCTTATATACATTTTTTATATTTGGACTTTATCCCGGGAACTTAGACATCGGAATTGCCGTTGCGCTTCTTACCAATTCGTTCCTTCTTTTGCTTTTAACAAGTACCGATGAAGACACTCGAAAAAAATCTTATGTGTTGGTAGGTTCCATCGTTGCATTAAACTTTATTTTTCTGCCGACAACGTGGCCGATGGCGGTTTTTGTGATCATTCACGTGATTGCTACTTCGCAGAGAATTGTTTTAAATATTTTCAGGTTTATTTTAGGAGTTATATTAATCGCGTTCAGTTATTTTTCCATTATGTTTTTCGTTGGATTTACTTCTTGGAATATCGATTATTTCCCATTTGGAAAGATGAAGATAATAACAGATTACACGGAACTTTTTCCTTTAATTCCGATCGCATTAATGCTGATTTATGCAGTGTACGACCATTTTCAAAATTATAATAAAAAGAGCCCGATAAGCAGGTATAAATACACTTTTCTACTTGTGTTTTCATTGGCACAGCTGGTTACTATTATTCTTTATATGAATAAAAGTTATGAATATTTATTACTCCTGGCATTTCCTGCAAGTATTATTTTGAGCAGGATGCTGAAGTTTTTACCTAAATATTGGATGCAGGAAGTAAGCTTATGGCTTCTCCTTATTAGTTTAGTTACCTTTAAAGCGGGAACTTATTTTGATTTATTTTAAAAAAAATTATGATTCAGATAGACGAAAAATTGATTTCCGAGGATATATTTTCCGAAGAATTTGTTTGCAACCTTAGCAAATGCAAGGGTGCATGTTGTGTGGAAGGAGATGTAGGAGCTCCGTTAGATAAAGATGAGCTGGAAATTTTAGATTCAATTTTTGATAAAATAAAGCCCTACCTTACTCCGGAAGGAATTAAAGCTCTTGAAGAGCAGGGAACATGGACGACCGATCCTGCTGATGGGATGTACGTAACGCCAATGGTTGAAGACCGTGAGTGCGCTTATGTTACCTATGATATAAGAGGAATTACAAAATGTGGAATTGAAAAGGCCTACGAAGATGGCGCTGTAGATTGGCAAAAACCAATTTCATGTCACCTATACCCTATTCGTGTTACAGAATACTCTGCGTTTACTGCTTTGAATTATCATGAATGGAACGTTTGCAGCGATGCCTGTACGCTAGGAAAAGAACTTCAGGTTCCTGTTTATAAATTCCTGAAAACTCCATTAATAAGAAAGTATGGAGAAGAATTCTACGAAGTTCTGAGCGAAGCCGCAGACGAATGGAAAAAAGAATACGGAAACTAAAAAAATAAAAACCGCGAATCATTGATTTGCGGTTTTTTTTATCTTTAAAAATTAAATATTTCTATTTAAAATCTGCATCTGTAACACCAGAATTGATCACAACTTTAGTCGTTTTGATCGTGATTTTCTGACCTTTTCCTTCTGCTTCGATCTCAGACGGGAATTGAACACCATCTACCGTCATATAGCTCTTAATTGTAGCCGAACCTTCATCAGAAGTTGATTTATGTAATAAAGAAGTAGAAGCATCGAAATAATACTTTCCTTTATCTGAAGCTAAAACATTATAATCTTTACCGTCAATTTTCTCAATTGTAACCGTTGGAAATTTAGAAGCTTCATATCCTAATGCATCAATTGTTTTGCTTTTTTTAAGTTCAGCAACTTTATCTGCAGGAATGTCATTTTTCTGCCCCATTTGGTCGAAATATCCTTTCTCACCGTCAAAAAGCTGAGTCATAGTTTGTCCCATTACGGATTGTACAGATTTGAACTTATTCCCCATCTTCTTTGTGGTCATAGAAATTTCCATTCCCTGTACAGAAAGAGTATTGTCTGTAATTGTAGTTTTTACAGCCTCTAATTTATCTTTTCCACCCAAAGCTTTCAGATAATTATCGATCACTTCTTTAGATGTTAATTTTGATTTTACGGCTTCCGTTTTAGCGGAAGCAACAGTTGTTTTTTGCGCAGCTACTGAGGTGGAAAAAAACACGGCACAGAAAAACGGGATGATGATCTTTTTCATATATAAGTTAGTTTATAATGCGTAAATATATGAATATTGAATGATATAAAGTAATTCGAACCAAAAAACAAAACCACCAAAATAATTTGGTGGTTTTAAAATATTTATAGAAAATAAATTATTTCTTAAGTTCTTCCAAAAACTCGTCGTGAGAGATTGCAGTTTCTTTTTTAGATGCTTTTTCAAGAATTACATCTTTCAATTTAGTCATTGCAACTTCAGAAGAGATTTGTCTTACCTGCTCTTGGTCTTTCAACATTTCAACAGCATATTTTTGGATCTCCTCGTCTCCTAGGTGGTGAATTCCGTAGATCGCCAATTGGTTTCTTACTAATTGCTCAGCTTGCGCTAAAACATCAGCATAATCCAACTGAATTTCGTTATCAGACATCAATTTACCTTCGATGATCTGGTAGCTTAATTGCTTTTTCTCAGTTTCAAGGATTTGTTTAGCCTGCTCTTCAGACTGGATGTTCTGGTTAGAGAATACCAACCATTTTACCAAGAAAGCTTCAGGAAGTTTTACTTCTTCTTTCTCTGTAATTTGCTCTAATACTTTGTTTACAAAGTGTACATCAGCATTT
Organism: Chryseobacterium sp. SIMBA_038; assembly: GCF_046535115.1. Lineage (NCBI taxonomy): Bacteria > Pseudomonadati > Bacteroidota > Flavobacteriia > Flavobacteriales > Weeksellaceae > Chryseobacterium > Chryseobacterium sp. SIMBA_038. The sequence continues at coordinate 34,486 of NZ_JAWRXH010000003.1, read as the reverse complement.
TGTTGGAAGTATTCGTCTAATTCAGACTTCACTTTTTCTTTAAGCTCGTCTTCAGACTTGATTGTATCTGCTCCGTAAACTTTATCGAAAAGTTCTTGGTTAAGCTCAGCCAAGTTTAAAGAATAGAAATCTTTTACTTTAACCTCAACTTCGTTGTGGTGTAAGTGCTCAACTTCTTCTTTGCTGAATCCTAATTCTTTAGCTAATTCTTCGTCACCAGCAAGAGTTTCTTTAGAAACCTTTACAGATCCGTCCATTTTCAAAGCTTTTACCAATTTGAAAGCTTCTTTGTTTTCAGCTGTAATGGTAACGTTCTTTGGTTGGTGGTGGTGCTCACCTTCAGCACCTTCTTCAACAACCTGAGAAATTTCTAAAGCGATGTAAGAATCTTTAGTGATTTTATCTTGAGGAACCTGCTCAGCGAAACGCTTCTGCATGTTTTCAATACTCTTGTTGATTTCTTTTTCAGAAGCTTCTACTTTGTAGTGAGGCGCTTCATATTTAGCTAGATCTATTGTGAATTCAGGCTCGTACCCTACTTCAAAAGCAACTTCCAATTTTTCTGCGTTATGATTGAAATCATTTACAGGCTGAGGAACAGGCTGGCCAACTAATCTTAACTTGTTATCATTAACATAGCCGTTTAAAGCATCAGAAACTTGCTTATTGATCTCTTCGAATGCAATACCTGCTTCATATTGTTTTCTAACCATACTTAAAGGCACTTTTCCTTTTCTGAATCCAGGAACTTGCGCATTTTTAGCATAATTAATCAACTGCTTCTCTACTTTTTCTTTGTAGTCAGATTTTTCCAATGTTACAGTAAGTAATGCACTTACGTCATCATGGTTTTGTGCGGTAACCTTCATTATTGATTAAAATTTTAGGTTGCAAAAATATGAATTTTTTATCAAAATACCCTACTAAAGATAAATTCTTATCCATCAAATATTTATAAATAAAAAACCACTGAAAATTTCAGTGGTTTTATTTTGAAAATTATTATTTAGTTGGTAAGGTTATAGGTAGCCTCAGCATCTGTTTCTCCACCTACTACACTTCCCCATGCAGTTCCGGATTTAGCATCATTTACACTTTCAGGAGCGTGGATAAGGGTTAATTTTAACAATGGTGATGGTGAGTCTACAGTTTTCACTACATCCCATTTTGTTCTAAGACCTACTCTTTTCCCGTCATTTCTAAGATCGTTCCCGTCTAATCTGGTAACAGTGATATTAGATTTAGGAAAATCAAAGATCAAGAAATGTTCATCTTTAGCATCAATAATTTCCTGAGTTGCATCTTCATTTCCGTTTCTGAATTTTGCTACAACCGTATAAGATTTCCCATCCTTCAAAGGAATTGTAGGAATTCCACCTGCTCCGATGCTATAATCGTACGTCAATGTATTTGTAGTTCCATCTTCGGTAACCAACAAAACAATATTGGTAAGCTCTTCCTGAGGTAGATCATCCTCTTCTGCCGAACCGTCTCTCTGACAAGAAACGACAGTGATCGTAATGAATAAAATTGCTAATAATTTGATGATATTTTTAGTATTGAATAGTTTGTTCATTTTTAAGAATTTTAAAATTGTAAAATTTTGATTAAATAAATTTTTGAAATCTCTAGAATTTATATCTAAAGTTTAAAATAAAGTTTCTTCCTGCCTCATCCGCGAAGAATCTCAGACGATTCAAATAATCTCTGTACGAAGTGTTGAAAAGATTATTCACGGTAAGTCCCGCAGAAAGATTTTTGCTGATATTGATCCCCGTTTGGATGTTCCAAAGTGAATATCCGTTTGGCGGCGTACTGAAATCGATCTCTTTATCCACCAATTGTCCGTCCACATAAATTTCCAACGGAGCATTTCTGACTGGAAATCTGGTTTGTTTTAAAGAGGTTTGATTTTCAACCGTGAAATAGAAGTTATTCCATTTTTCTTTTTTGAACTGTATCGCATTCGAAAAATTCGGAGGCATCATTAAGATCAACGGTTCGTTGTTGGTTTCGTCCTGTCCGTGAACATAACTTCCTTTTCCAACATAAGTAAGATCGTCTGTAAGTCTCCAATTGATATCCAAATCTACACCATACATTTTGGCATCGATCTGTTGATATTGCCATTCCGGAAATACCCCTCTAATCGTCCCTTTGATACCAACCGGAACTTCATTAATGAAATTTTTAGTGATGAAAAAATAAGGGTTTACAGAAATATTAAGACCTCTCAAAACATTGAATTTTGAATCTACCGTCAAATTAAACTGATGTCCCTGTTCGTTTTTCAATGCCATATCTCCGGTTTCAATGATTCCCGCAGAATGGTGTAATCCGTCGGAGAATAATTCCGCAACGTTTGGAGATCTGCCCACTTTTGCATAATTAAATTTCAGATCAAAATTAGAGCTTGGACGATATTCCAAACCTGCATTGAAAGAAACATTGTTATAATTAAGCTGAGGACGCGTCAAAACTCTGTTCTGATCTGTCTTCACATAAAATTGAGGAAAACTGTCTGCATATAAATTCTCCCAATCACTTTTGTCGTACCATTTGGTAACATCATAGCGTGTGAAATCATATCTAGCTCCTGCTTCAAAATTAAAATCAGAAGAAATTTTATATTTAAAAACAGAATAAAATCCTGCGGCATATTTATCATAATTAGGAATCAAACGTCTTGCTTTTGTCGCAGGATCTGAATAATTGTTTTGAAAACTGGCATCAATACCCGTTTCCAGAGACCATTTTTCTCTTTCCAATAAATCATTAAGGTTAAACTGATGCGTCATCAATTCCAGATCCAGAGAAGGCGTATCGTTTAATTCTCCTCTTCTGATGTCATATTCCTGTCTGTGATTGTACTGATAACTATAAGTCGCTGAAAGTTTTCCGATATTTTCAAATCTTTTGAAAGCCGAAACTTTTGCAATATGATGCTCAATAAGTTGTCTCGGATTATCAATATCATAACTGAATTTTCCCGAATAAATAGGCGGATTGGCATTCATCGCTCTGTCATAATCACCCGAAGTAGCAACGTGTGAATCTCTCAGAATCCCAATATTCTGGTTCGTTAAATAATAATCAAATGAAATTCCTTTTTCATAAGAGTTATTCTGAACCGTAAAATTAAAGGAAGAAAAATCCATTCCCGTATTTTTTAGATTATAGTCGGGAGCGCTTTGGTCGCCCAATTTTTTGATGCTTCCGCCTGACTTTACAGCCCAACCGTTTTTCCAAACCTTGGCAACATCTACATCCAATCCCAAACCTCGTCCGTTGGAAATTCCGGTAAGACCTACAGAACCTTTGATGGTATCTTTTTTAGGAAAAATTTCAGGTTCCATTACTACGACTCCGCCGACGGCATCACTTCCGTATTTCAATGCAGAAGCACCTTTGATGACATCAATATGTTGAAAATTATTAATATCAACATTCGGTGCGTGTTCTACTCCCCATTCCTGTTCGGCCAGTTTTACTCCATTATTTAAAATGGCAATTCTGCTTCCGTAAAGCCCGTGAATAATAGGTTTTGAGATATTATTTCCGGTTTTTAATGCCGTAACTCCCGAGATTTTAGATAATAAATTCCCCAGATTTTCTGTAGAATTTCTTTCTATATCTGTTTTATCAAGGGTTTTTATAATTAAGGAACCATTTTTTTTGTGATTTCCGTGTATGGTCACGGTTTCAATGTCCTGAACATGATGTTCGAGGGTTATTGCTACATGCATATCCTGAGCAACTGCTATATTTTCAGTATAATCATTACAATCAGGATGTTTAGCAATGAGTATATATTTCCCTGCAGGAATTTTTTCAAAAGAAAATTTTCCTTTTTTATCTGTTTTGGCTGTAAAATCACCAATTTTCACCACCGCATTTTCCAGCAAGGTTTTATCATGAAAATCCTGAACAACACCCTCTACAGTATAGGTTTTTTGTGCGTTTGAAAATGCAAATCCACAAAGGATCAACATTAAACTATATATCAATTTCATTGTAAATAGATAGATTTCGTACTCTTAAAAAAGTACATTTTCGTAAAAAATGTGAAATTTATGGCTGATTAATCTTCGTTAAAGTAAAACTGGTAATGATGATCATTAAAAAATCCTATACTAATTATCCCGCCCTTTCGGGTCTACATTATCATCTATCTTTCTTTCACCGGGTTTCACCCGATGCTATTATTATTTCGCCACTTCGTGGCTGATTAAGATAAATTTAAAAGGAAAATAGCATCAATTTTAAAGCTAAACTTTAACCCATTAAAGCCAAAAAAGAATCTAAAAAACTATGAAATTGTGGGTGGACCCCGAAGTTGAAAAGTGAATTTAGTCTGAGACCAGATTTTTTCCTGAACAGCAATAATTAATTCTACTTCGTGCGTATAATGCTCAAAAGTAAAGTTAAATTCGTCAGGAACCAAAGTATGTCCTGTAGCTAAGAAATGACAAGCCAAACAATCGCCAGCTTTTTCTTTCACTACATTATTTGAAATCTTATTTTCCGTTTTTTTAAAACTAAAATTTTTAAAAACTTCTTCGGAGCTGTGATTGTGAAAATTTTGAAAAAACAGCGCAATAAAGTATATCCCAAACAATAGCTTGGAAATAAAACTCTTCAGATTTCTGCTTTCTTTAAAAATCATCTTTCAAAAATATGAATAATAATTTAAAACTTAGATTAAAGTTTTATTAATATGCTTTGTGAAACTGTCTAGAATATGTCGTTATGATTGCAGTTTTGTTACAAAAATTTTGAAATATTGATCTTTAAAATTCTTTGAAAAGATCATCATCAATGATTTTGTTTTGCATTTAGTTTGCCATTCCGTAGGAATCCTGACTCAGTTTTAAAATTTATAATACTTTGCTGAGATTCCTACGGAATGACAAACCAAACGGTTATATTTCTTAATACAATTAATCCAATTGAGAACCCAAATACTCCCATTCCTGTAGAGCTGCATCCAATTCTTCCTTAGTTTTATTATATTTTTCTAAAGTTTCCTCTGATGGGTTTTCCTTGGTGAAGGTAGCTTCCATTTCTTCGACTTTGGTTTCAAGCTCAGAAATTTTTTCTTCTACTTTCTTTAATTTATTCTGAATATTTTTTTGTTCTTTACTTACGATCTGAGATTTTTCCTCAACTTTTGGTTTTGGAACTTCTTTTACCTCAACTTTCACATCATCAGCGTGAAGTTTTGCTTTTTCAGCAGAGATTTCTCTGATACTTTCTTTTTGTCTGAATTCAAGATACTCGTTAATGTCGCCTAGGAATTCCTTCATTTTACCATCACGGAATTCGTAGATTTTGTCACAAAGTCCCTGTAAAAATTCTCTGTCGTGAGAAATTACTATCAATGTTCCTTCAAATTTCTGTAAAGCCAGTTTAATAATCTCCTTAGACTGAATATCCAAGTGATTGGTAGGCTCATCCATAATCAACGTGTTGAAAGGGCGTAACAACAATTTACAAAGTGCCAGACGGTTTCTTTCTCCCCCTGAAAGTACTTTTGTTTTTTTCGTTACTGCCTCTCCCTGAAATAAGAAAGATCCTAATAAATCTCTTACTCTAGGTCTGGTTTCTTCTGTTGCAGCATCTTCTGCTTCTTCTAAAACGGTTTTATTTGGCGTTAAAACTTCTTCCTGATTTTGGGCAAAATACCCGATATTTACATTGTGACCTAAATTCCAAGTTCCTGTGTAATCTGTAATTTCACCGGAAAGAATTTTTGCCAACGTTGTTTTTCCCTGTCCGTTCTGCCCTAGAAGGGCAATCCTGTCTCCACGCTGTACGATAAAGTCTACGTCATCAAAGATTTGCTTCTTTCCGTAAGCTTTTCCTAATTTTTCAGCTTCAAAATTTACTTTTCCGGGAACAACAGACTGTACGAAACGGATATTGAATTTTGAAACGTCATCGTTTTCTACTTCAATACGTTCAACTTTTTCCAGTTTCTTGATCAAAGACTGGGCAAAAGATGCTTTAGAAGCACTTGCACGGAATTTATTGATCAGTTCTTCTGTATGTTTAATTTCTGCATCCTGATTCTTTTTAGCCTGAATCAGTTTTTCTTTTCTGTCTTTTCTAAGCTCAAGATATTTGGTGTAATCAGCTTTATAATCGTCAACTTTTTTGTTGTTAACGTCAAAAGTTCTGTTACAAACCGCTGTCATAAACTGCTTATCGTGACTTACCAGAACAATCGCTCCGGGATAATCTTTTAAGAAGTTTTCAAGCCAGATAATGGATTCCATATCCAAGTGGTTGGTAGGCTCATCCAGAAGCATCACATCATTCTTTTGAAGAAGAAGTTTTGCCAATTCAATTCTCATTCTCCAACCTCCGGAAAATTCATCCGTTATTTTTTGAAAATCATCCGCTTTAAAACCTAATCCAAACAATACCTTTTCTACATCACCCTCCAAGTTATAGGCATCGTGGTGCATTAAGATATCATTAAGCTCCGTCATTTTGTTGATCAGATCTGTATAACCGTCACTTTCGTAATCAGTTCTGATGGTCATTTGATGGTTTACTTCTTCAAGTTCATTTTTCCAAGCATTGATTTGCTCAAAAGCCTGCAATGTTTCATCCCAAACGGTTCTTCCTTTCACAAAATCAAGATCCTGTTTCAGGAAACCAATCGTAATGTTACCATCCGGCACTACACTCCCCTCGTAGAAAGTAATTTCTCCGGAAAGCATTTTCAATAAAGTGGATTTTCCCGCTCCATTTTTACCAACCAAACCAATTTTATCATCCTTTTTAATGGTGAAATTAACGTTTTGAAACAGATAGTTTCCCGAATGATGTAATCCTAGACCTTGAACCGAAAGCATGTAATGATGTAATTAAGAATTAATACTGAATATTTTTCGGGTGCAAAAATACGGAAAAAGAAATGAATAGCCCAGAAATAAAAAAAGCCATTCAATTTGAACAGCCTTGCATTAATCTAAAAACTTATAGGAACTTTATTTTTTATCATTAAAAAAATGATTCTTTTTTGAAAAAAAGAGCTGCCCACCACAGACAGCTCACACCTAAATTTAAAACTGAAAAAGTACTAACATTTATTATAAAATCTTATTTAATTAAAATAGATCGGCTCCAGTTATCATTATTCGGAATGTTGCCTTCATAGGCGTAATCCGTAAGAACATCGTGTTCTAAAAAATGAATTTCTTTCTGAAGCTTTGATTCTCCTGCATTGGCATGCTTTATCGTGGCACTGCCGGGAACGTTAAGACTATCATTAAGCATTTCAACAAAAATTTCGTCTTCTGTTCTCAATAATAAAGCCTTTTCATACAAACCGAAGTTAGAAGAAAAATGAGTATAATTCACAAATCGCTCATAATTATAAACCGGCTTTAGATTAAGAGAAAGATCTTTAACATATTTCTCCAACTCATCAGAAAATGACAGTAAAAACTGGTGAATTTTAGGATCAATCTCAAAATTTGACTCATCAAAATCTGTATTAAAAACAGGTTGAAAAGCATTGGTTTCTGTCAACATTAATTTTCCGTAAACTTTCGGAAGATCATTGTAAACCAAATCTCTTTTCACATAAGCCTGAGAAAAAAAGTCTCCAGAATCTATCTGATAATTATCTAAAAGTGCTTCCCAAATTTTATTACCTTCACTATCCGTTGCTGTATTTTTCACATTCGAAACATAAGCATCAACCTCATCTTTAATCACAAAATCATGTGAAACATAGACCGATTGCGGACCTTCTAAATATCCTCCACCTACGTCTGCATGGGCGCCGGGAACAAAAACCTCTTTCCAAACTGAATTTCCTGTTTCTGATTTTGAATCTTCCATACTTTTTGAATCTTCAAAAAAGCCTGTCAGCGGAAAAAAGTATCGGCATTCATTGACCGCGCATAACTGTAAAGCTCTTTCAACACCAGGAAGAAGACTTACGTTATAATCATTAAAAGGAGTAGATTCTACCGTATCAAAAACTCCTAAAAATTTAACTTTAAAATTTCCTGATATTTTGGGGTTTTGCTTTAATAATTCATAGCAAAAGTTTCTCGCCAACATAGATCCTCTACTGAATCCATAAACATAAAAATGATATTCTTTCGTTTTATCCAACGTTACCTCATCTACAAAAGCATTTGCTTTCGCCAATTTATCATCTGAAGCATATCCAGTGAACCGATAAGGATTTCTACAGGTTACCATCGCAAAATCGCTATCCTCTGCTCCTGTTACCGTTCCAACTCCTTCAACGTAAATTTTCTTATTTCCATTGAAAAGTTGATATAATTTATAAACATTGGTTATATTATTATGATAGCTTTCGTTCTTACTTTGTGGCTTCTGAGGAGAAGTTGCATTAAGCCCGTTGTTTCCTGTTCCATCGAAAAAAATTCCAATAGAAATTATATCATTTTCCATCTTTATTGTTTTTTTAATTGAATTATTCAGGAAAAATTTAATGCTGAAAAAAACTTTTCAAATACCTTAAAAACCTCTCTGAATAACACTTTCAAAATAACATCGAAATGAAATAAAATGCTACAGTAGAAAACACCAAATAAAAAATTCCGTATTTCTACGGAATCAAATTCTTTCTAGTGAATAAATATTGTTGATGATGGCATAAATAACGATGCCGACCGTATTTTTGGCTCCAATTTTTTCTAAAACTCGCTGTCTGTGGCTTTCAACCGTTCTTGGACTGATGAATAGTTTTTCAGCAATTTCGTTGTTGGTATGTTCCTGACAGATCAATTTAACCACATCTTTTTCGCGCTCAGAAAGTTCATCATCCATTTCGAACAATGATTTTTTCTTGCTGGAACTGTTCATGTAAGAGAACAGCATCTGATGATCTTCAGAAGTGAAGAAAACACCGTTTTTATAGACCATTGTTATGGCATCAATAAAGGTTTTTCTGTCGGAATTTTTAGGTAAAAATGCAGAAACTCCAAGCTTTACCATATATCCTAAAATCGAGCTTTTGTAATGAGAAGAAAGGATAATTATTTTGAGATCGGGATGTTTTTCCTTCAAAATTTCAACCAATTCGAATCCGTTCATTGGTTGCATTTGCACGTCTACCAATGCAATATCGGGAAATTCTTCTTTCGATAAAGTTTCTAAACTTTCGATAAAAAGAGGTCCGTTGTTACACGTTAAGGATACTGAAATATTTTTTTCTGTTGACAATAGCATTTTCACCCCTTCGAGGATCAGTTGTTCGTCATCAATTAGCGCTATTTTGATTTGCGGATTCATCGTTACATGGAATTTTAATAATTAAACGGCTTCCTTTATTTAAAACATTCTTCCATTTATGGAGAGCATTCATGGATTTTATTCTGGACTCAATATTTTTAATCCCCATTCCTTTTTTTACGGCATCATACTCAAAACTTTGTCCGTTATCAGAAATTACTATACTCAGATTTTTCTGATTATCTTTAATATAAATCCAGATTCTCGTAGCTTCAGAATGTTTCAGAACATTGGTTGTAAACTCCTGAATAATCCTGTACACCTGCACTTCAATGAAAATATTTTTCTTTTCAAATTTGGAGCTTACATTTAATGAGATATTAACTCGATTGGCCAAATTGTTTATTAATTCTTCAATATATAAGACCAATCCGACCGATTCCAAATTTACGGGATATAATGAATGGGAAATGCTTCTGGCAGAATCTATCAAGGAAGACATCTGACCGGAAATATTTTTCTTAATTAATTCATCACCTTTTGTGTCGAGATTATTCAGCCATAAAGAAAGAATATTCAAACGGTTTCCGATGTCATCATGAATCATTACCGCAATTCTTTTTCTTTCTTCTTCCTGCGCTTTTATATTTTCTAAAACCAGTCTTTTCTGATGAAGAACTTCCGCTTCATGCTGCGCATTTTTTTCTTTAATAATTCTATCAATGAAAAATTTATACGCCAGTAAAACGAAAACAACAATGATCAGCAAAACGACAATCAAAGTGATAAAAAAGCTGATATTTAAGGTTATTTCTTTAATTTTAAAAAGGTATAAATGATTGATATATAAAGGAAACAGCACAGAATATTATTCATTCCCCAGATCATATAAACTTCGTCATTAGAAAATGATTTCAACTGACGCAGCATGAAGAATATAAACACCGAAACAGCATAATAAAGGAAAATAAAAGCATCCACCAATATAAATCTGTCATTATTGGTTTCGCTTTTTCTGATCTCCGTTAAGAGTGAATATCCTGCAAAACAGATCACTACAATATTTGAAACAACTTTCTTTAGCTCATTTATTTCCGGAATGTTTACAAAGAAAAAGCAGCCAATCAAAATAACGATCGGAATGTACCAATACTTGGATAGGTTAGACTTCCTTATAAACAAACTTCCCAGCAGAAACAACTCGCCGGATACGTAAAGAGGATACAGGAAATCTATATTTTTTAATTTAAAAATATAGATCGAAATTTTAATCGCAGCTTCTATTAAAAAAAGAAAAATGATATAATAAACATACCATTTTTCCGTGTTTTTTAAACGCTTAAATTTTATAAGTCCTATAAGCGCACTAATAAAAAGAAAACTGTTATTAAAATAAAGTATTACTTTAAAAGCATCCTCCATTTAATTTATTTTTTACTTGATTTTTTTTAAATATTACAAATTGGCGGGCACGGTTGTGACCAGTCATAAGTATTCGAAATTGTTTGAACACTACTTCCATTATTTTCTAAATTCTCCTGATATTGAGAAATAAAGATTAATGTTACAAGTGTTCTCTGGTAGATATCAGAAAACTTCAATCCAAATGAACATACAATTCCTGTCAAATTATCTTTCATCGGCGTAAGGTCTTCTGCCGGAACTAAAAATTTCTTGAAAACTCTCATTCCTTTGAATTCGCTGCACTCCATGTAGAACCAAGTCATTCCTTCAGTTCTCCAAGATTCGATTGCAGCTAATGCTTTATCCTGATCCATGATCGGCACATTTGATACAGGAAGATACATATTAGAATTATGGTCTATATTGCAAAGTTCCTGAGACAACACCGCATTTTTTACTACAATAAATTCCTGTTTTTCCATAAGCGTTAAGTCGCTCTTCAATTCAGCCAGAACACTGTATGGATGATCTGTTACAGGGATTTTAAGTCCATCTTTGTCAAGTGGACAAAGAATCAATACCAATTGATCGCTATACACTCCTATTTCTGTACAGAAATTTTTGTTTTTGTTTGTATTTTTAAGCCAATCAATTTGATCCGGAGTAAGTTCAAAAACAAAATTAGTTGGGATTAATTGTTGAATAACTTGATAATTTGCACAGCAGTTTGCCCAGTCTGCTAATGCCATTTCGTACTGTTCGTTGTTAAAAGTTGTCATAATTTGCATGGTATAATTAGTCGCATAAAATTATATAAATTAAACTACCTGTACAAATATCTCACTAATAATTGAAGATTTATTAACAATTCCCAAGCATAAAAAATAAATTTTGATATTTTGCTTTAATAATTTCTTACAGTAATGTGATAACAGCTTTGTTGCTTTTCTTTGATGTAATAAATTCTGCCTGCATTTACATAATATTTCAGCACCTTTTCCAAAGCGATTTCCATTTTGGGATTATACTTTAAAACATCATTGAAACGAATGTAAGAGATATCGAAAGAATTTCCATAATTATGAGAACTAATCCCTACAGAAGCGTTGGCATTAACTCTTCTTAATCTACATTGATCTTCCAGAGTTCTGGTCATGGATGAAACCGTAAAAGTATGCCCTTTTGTTTCTTTACTGAATCTTGCTCCCATTTTCTCAAGCGTCGCCTTGGCTTTAGAAACCATATAAGCTCTGCTGTAATCTAGTTTTTGAACACGATATCCTTTTCCTGTCTTTTTTATTTTATGAAATTTTCCGTTGCTTATATATTTCTGAACCGTTTTGGAATCTCGAAGCAATTTCACCCCAAAACTTTTTGATGCATCTAAATGAGGTTTGTAAAGAGGAGTTGCTTCCACTTTTAAAACTTCGGTCAAATCATAGCATGGAATTGTCTTTTTTGCAGTTTGAGAATGATAAAAGCTAGAAACAATACACACATAAACCACACACAAAAACTTTTTCATTAAAAAGGCTTTTAAATTTATAAACGAAAAATAAACATTTATGTTATACAATTCAATGATTATACCAAGAATGTTAAATTAATTTCATCATTAAATTCAAAATCAGATTATTAATATCGCAACCATGTTTCACATTCATTTGAAATATTTTAACAATTTTGCTTTTTAGTTTACAATTTTAATTTTAAATTTGATTTACATTAAAATAAACAACATGATAAAAAAACTATTTGCTGAATTTTTCGGCACCTTTTGGCTTGTTTTTGGAGGTTGCGGAAGTGCAATCTTCGCCTCACAAATCGCTCCGGCTTCTAATGGTCAAATGGGAATTCTTTTAGTAGGAGTTGCCTTGGCTTTCGGACTTACTGTTCTTACGATGGCATATGCTGTCGGACACATTTCAGGAGGACATTTTAATCCTGCTGTTTCGTTTGGTTTAGTGGCAGGAGGCAGATTTCCGGCTAAAGATCTACTTCCTTACATTGCCGCTCAGTGTTTGGGTGCTTTATTGGCTGCGGGATGTCTGTACGTCATTTTAAGCGGTTCCGGAACCCCTGATTTTTCCGGGCCGGGAGCTTTTGCCACCAATTTTTATGGTGATGCCGTCTACTTCGGGAAAGGATACTCAATGGGAGCTGCATTTTTAGCAGAATTCTTACTGACAGCATTTTTCCTGATCATCATTATGGGAGCAACCGACAAAGCTGCCGACGGAAAATTTGCAGGAATTGCAATTGGCTTGGGTCTAACATTAATTCACCTGATCTCAATTCCGATCACGAATACTTCCGTAAACCCTGCAAGATCCCTTTCGCAGGCAGTTTTCGTAGGAGGTAATGCAATGTCTCAGCTGTGGTTATTCTTGGCAGCACCGATTTTAGGAGGTGTAGTCGGAGGATTAATTTATAAATTTTTACTGCAACCTGCGGACAAAGTTCCGTTGGGAGATTAAAAAAATACACGTAAAAAAATCCTGTCGTAGTGGCAGGATTTTTTTATTGTCTTTTCTGAAAAGAGATTGATTTTTATTTAAAGTATTCAATAGCCTTATAATTTCCGTCCTGATATTTATCCAGCAATTCTTTTAGGTAATATTTATGCTGTACTCCCGTTAAAATAACGATTTTCTTTCCTTTATATTGATTGGCTTGCTTAATAATATTCAGCGCCATCGTATTGTTTCTCATATCCCAGAAATTGCACCAAAGCTGATATCCATCGCGATATGAAATCTTTTCTCCGTTCGGTTTTGTTACAAACTGACGCGCAAAAATGTCTTCAGAATTAGAAATTTTAGGAATTTCGTGATGCTGAACAAACTGACGGTATCTGTTTACAGTTTCAAAACTTAATGAATTTAAAGTTTTAATATCTGTTTTAGAAAAATCTTTCAAAGCATTATTCGCTTCCATATATTTCTCAAAAATGACCATATTTGTTGGGTTTAATGCCTTTTTTTGATAGAGACTATCCATTAATTTTATGGTCAGATTATCTGTAGGAACCATTCCGTGATCTTTTCGGTATTGATTTCTTCCTTCAAATTCGAATGGCAGATTAACTATTTTCGGGTATTTATTTAAATATAATATTGCTGCGCTTACTTCATTAGAGCCTTTAGACATACTTTCTTTTTTGAAATCTTTCATCTGCTCGGTATCAAGTTCTTGCAAGATAACATCAGGTTGTATCTTTTCCAAAATCTCAAAAAGACTCTGAGGATTTAAAATTGGAGATGATGGTTCATGAACCGTTCCCAAAATATAAATTTCTGTTTTCCCTGAATTTTGTGCGTTGTAAAAACAAGATAACAGGATAAAAAGACCTAAAAATAGATTCTTCATTGTATATGATTAATTTGTAATAATTTATTATTTAATTTTCTGTAATTCTACCACGCCGTAATGCAGCCAAATCCCAAAAACACCAGTTTTAGAAAGATAAGTTTCATCTTTATTAAATCTTACCACCGTGTTTGGTTCTGTCTGGCAAATGAAAAAATGACCACCGTCTATGCAGTTCATTTTCCCGCTTTTATGTAAATCAGTCCAACCGAATTCTTCATATGTATCTTCATCATTTTCCGGATCAAATAAAAATCGTTTGATAATTTTCGTTTCTTTAATTTGGGAGGTAAGCGTCCAACGAGCCAAATCAAATTCATCCTTAGCCGGAATCTCGTCTGGATCAGCATCTGCGGTTTTTACGATTACTAAAGTATCCACTTTCGTTACCTTGCCACCGTTTATCAGATGTACTTCATAACTTCCTGTCCATAAATCGTTTTGCAATTTTTGTTGTGCGTACAGGACGTTGCAACATAGAATTATTAAGATGAAAAATAACTTGTTCATTGGATTTATATTTTTTACGACTGCTTATTAGTTCTTATATAACATTTTTTTCATCCATTGAACTGATGCTGTAATTTTTTTATCTTTATTTAGATCTTCAAAATTATCACCGCCCATGATTTCTACATCAGGTTTCACATTTTCAATATAAATCTTTCCTGTTCTGTCAACAACATATCCTACAGCTAAATTTAATCCTGAGTTTACATCAACTTTGAAACCTTCATTAGTCGTTGTATATCCTGCAGAATCTTCACCGAACATTTTAGTCTTCTTTCTACCAACTAAACTTACGGCAGTCATTTCTCCCGAACTGGCAGTATATCCGCTGATCAAAATAGCTACAGGTAATTGTTTTGCAACAGGTATTTTCAATTTCCTTCTGTTTAAAACTTGATTGTTATCAACATATACATTCCCATTTTTCAAGATCCATTCTCCCTCTGACTTTTTATCTGATGCTACAAATCCACCTATTTTTTCATTATCACCAATCAGATCACTGATTCCTGCAATCATGGGATACATATTACCTCCGGTATTTAGTCTTAGATCGATAATCCAGCCTTTTATTTTACCCGAATTTATTTTATCGATTTCGTCAACGATATTCGCAGCTATACTATCCATTTTTTTTGTGCTAAAATCATTGTTCCCGGGAATTCTTATATAGCCAATATTTTTATTGATTAATATGGCCTGTACTTTTCCATACTTTTTTACAGCATTTTTTACAACTTCGTTATCTACTCTTCTTACATTTTTGATCCATCGATAATTTTTGTTTTTATAACTTAGCCACCCATGATGATCTTCTATTTTTTCAAATAAATAAGGATATACAGAAAGTGCAGCCGGAATATCATCAGCTCCTTTTGTCTTGTTATACACCTCTGTCTGTAAAGAATTCCAATCTATTTTATCTTTATTCAATGCATGGGTACGAATTAATACAAGCGTTTTATCTATGTATTGCTTTACACTATCATTTTTAAAGTGAGTCTGTTGTTGAGCATGGAATATACTCATGATACTAAAAATAGTAAAAAAGAGAAGTAGTTTTGTTTTCATAAGAAATTATATACGGAAAGTATTAAGTTTTTTTTGCAGATTATTATTTTACCTTTCTTACAATATTTTGCAATGTAAGAGCTATCTTTTCTATATCACCGCCGTCAGGATGAAAAATCCATAAAGAATTCTGATCTCTATTGTCAACAAACAAAATCCTTGTGTTTTCGGAACCAATTGTGAGACAATTCCCCAATTCTTCATAGCTTAGGTCTTGATTTTGTTGAAAATTTTCATCAACAAATTCCATCAATATATCTGTAAATCCTTTTAATTGATTAATGGTAAGATAAGATTTACCTTCTATATTTATTTTTTCACAGAGCTGATTTAGATTAAAAAGAATAAAATCTTCTTCATTTGGAAAAATTGAAATTTGAGGTTCAAATTTATCGCTGATCAAATATTCAAAATACGAAAGTGGGATTTCAACTTTAGCTTTGTTGAGAATAGTGATTAATTGTTTTGTTGTCTTTTCATTCTTTTTGACGATATTATTTGGATTAGAATATCCAAATTCATCTGATTTCCATTGTATTGTATCAAACTTAAATTCTCTTGAACAGTTTGGACAATGAATAATCATAAAAGTCATTTTCTTTTCTACCGCAGATTGTATAAAATTATAATCAAATTTACTAAGGTCTTGCGGATCAAAAATTTTCCCACAATCCCACGAATAAGGACAGATAATTTCTTTCATATTCTTTTCCATTTATAAACCTATTCAATAAAAATTTAATCTAATTTATTTGATTACCTGTATTTTTTTCTCAATATCCAAAGACTATATTTATAAACGGCGAATGTACAAAAAGAAAGCATAAAAAAAATCCTGTCAACAGATCAGGATTTTCTATTTTAATTTCTTTATTTCAAAAGGATTTTTAAAGATGAGTTCTTCATGTTTTCCCTTGATTTCCATTTTTCTTTGAAGTAAATTGAGTGCCATTTTTCGGATAAAAAGGTTTTTATCATTTAAATTCCAATAAGAATCTTCATGAACCTTTTTAGGTTTTCGGATCAGGTAAAATTCTGTTTCCCAAGTGTCAACGTTGTGATAAAATTCAATAATTCCGCAATGTTCAGGAATTACAGCATGTTCAATCATTCCCATCGGAAGCAAAAAACTGAACGCATTACAAACATAATCTCCACAGGAAATTTTATCGTGTTTTAGAAACTTCTCGCCCGTTTTTGTATTTAAATATGATTTTTTGAAGTCATTTTTAAAATCACTTTTTGAAAACTTGATCTCAATTTCATGACTAAAACCATCCGCATCAATGATCAACATATCTGCTTCCCAATCAGAATGAAAATGATTAGTCAGCACAATTTCTTTCTCAAAATCACAATGAGAATGGATGTAAGCATGAACAAGTTCTTCTATCTTCAGCATGAATTTTTAAATAAATGATAAATAATAATTGATAAATGATCGATTTAACTTCTACAACACTAATACCCTACAACACTATCGCTCTCCCACTCTAAAACCCACTAACTCACTAACAAACTGCATCCGCGGATATCAGAATGATCAATCCTTCCCAACACTTGAAATTTAGAATCCGGAAGTGTTTTTCCTAAATCCTGTGTTGCGATAAAAGCACACGAATGAATATTCGCCAGATCTATAATATTGATTGCTCCGGTTCTTCCTTCTTTTTCATAATTAAAAGGATCTTCGGCATTTCTTACCAAAATTCTCATCCAGTTTGGACATTGATACACATTTTCACCTAAAGAATACGCCTGAGAAAGAAGCTCCGTCATTGAATATTCTGAATAAATTTTATCAGTTTTAAAACCTTCTTGCAAAATTTTCAACAATTCATCCTTTGTCATTTCTTCTTTACGCCCTTTCATTCCACCGGTTTCTATAATTGTAAAATTGTTGGAATGTTGGAATGTTGAAGTGTTTGAGTTACAAAAATCCAGAAAATCTAAAAGTGCAAAAGAAACTCCGAAAAGAATGACTTTTTTATCTTTCAGAGTGTTTAGAAGCTCAAATAAATCTGAATGATTGTAAAGAAAATATCCGTTTTCAGGCTTGGCAGATTTCTTCATTAAATAATCTACCATATATATTAAGGAAGAATTTTGTTTTTCCAAATAGCTTGGAAGCAAGCCCAAAAAGATAAAATCTTCTGGCTTTCCGATGAATTGTTCAAAACTTTTGTAAATACTTTCCTGATATATATTTTCTTCTGCAATGAAATGTTTAGACAAATTCATCTGCGTCGTTCCCGAACTTTGAAAAAAGAGACCAGCTGTCATATTTTTGTCTAAAATCTGATGATTTTTGAACATCTCAATTGGCAGAAACGGAATTTTTGTCAGTTCTTTTACCTCATCTGGATTTATCTTTAAATAATCAACAAACTTTCCGTAGATCTCAATATTTTCATATTGATAACGAAACGTTTTCAATGCTGCATCCAAAAAATCCTGCTCTGACTGTATGCTGAATATGTTTTCCAATCTTTTATAAAATTTTTCACTTTCTTTCTATTGTTTCCATTTGAAAAAATAGAAAGCAAAGCATATTTCTTTTAATATTTTTTTAATCTTAAATTTAATTTTTGGTCAGATTCTTGCAAGCATCTATCCGGAATATGGATTAAAAACAGGATGAAATTTATTTTCGTCCGTTAATTACCTCTTTTAGGGGTAATTTTTTTTGTTCCGTCCGCAAAAGATTTTAATTCAAAATCTTTTTCAAAAACACCGTATGTAAAATACGAAATCCAGTCTCCAAGATTGATATATTTTGCTTTTTGCTCCAAATCTAACACCATCGGAAGATGACGGTGACCGTAAATGAAATAATCTATTTTCTGAGTTTTCAGCTTTTCCTTTGAATAAATAATTAAAAACTCTTTCTCTTCACCCAAAAATTCTTTGTCTTCGTCACCGGATATCATTTTATTCTTTTGTGACATGTACAAAGCGATTTTCATCGCAATATCTGGATGAAGCCATTTAAAAAACCATTGTGCAACAGGATTTGTAAAGACTTTTTTCATTCTTTTATATCCTTTATCACCAGGTCCCAAACCATCTCCGTGAGCCAATAAAAACTGCTTACCGCCCATTTCGAAATATTGCTTTTTATAGAAAACGGTACAGCCAATTTCTTCTTCGAGATAATCTTTCATCCAAAGATCATGATTACCCACAAAAAAATAAATGTGAATTCCGCGATCTTTTAATTCTGCAATTTTACCTAAAACACGCACATATCCTTTGGGAATTACATGTTTCCATTCATGCCAAAAATCAAAAAGGTCACCCATTAAAAATAAAACCTGAGCATCTTCTTTTATTTCGTCCATCCAACGGATAAATTTCTCTTCACGCACTTTGCTCTCCTTGGGATTAGGAGCTCCAAAATGCTGATCTGAAGCAAAATACACTTTTTTACCAGGTTCTAAATTGATAATCGTTTTTAACACCGATTGAGTTTTTTGTTGAATATATTATTGATTATCTTCTGCAAACCACTCTCCGTAAGAGTTTTCGGTTTCGTGAAGTTTAAGATAAGCGAGAGAAATTCCTTCCGGAAGTTTTGACTTAATTTTTGCAGCAATCGCATACAACATATTTTCGCATGTTGGCTGGAAGTTGCAATAAATCACTTTATGTCCCTGACTTTCAAGACTCTCTCCCAATTGTCTGTGAGGAGATAATCCGTTGATCAAAACTGCATGATCCCAAACATCAACGATTTCAGGTTTTACAATACTTTTAATATCACCAAAATCAACTACCATTCCATTTTTAGGGTTCTCCAAATCATTTACAGGCTTTCCTTTCACCGTTACAAACAGCTTATAAGAATGTCCATGCATATTTTTACATTTTCCATCGTAGTTATACAGCACGTGGGCTGTTTCGAATGTGAAAATCTTTGTAATACGTATCATGGTGCAAAGATAAGGAATTTGGTTTGAGTTTTGGTTTTGTTATGCATACTTCAAAAAGGATTATATTGTATAATCAAATAAAATATTACTTAACTTTGATCATAGAATTAGAATTAAGAAAATGGAAAATACTATAGATCTAAAAAAAAGAATACATGAATTTATAGATCATGCCGATGAAAGGATTCTCCGCATTATTAACGCTATTATTACAACGGAAGAAAATACCGATGAAGAACTTACGCCCGAACATAAAATAATTCTGGATAAACGAATCGAAGATCACAAAGAAAATCCAACCTCCGGTAAATCTTGGGATGATGTAAAAAATTCATTAAAAAACAAGTATGAATTATAAATTAATTATCAAACCTGAAGCCGAAAATGATTTAGACGAAGCAATAGAATGGTATAAGGAACAGAATGAAAATCTTCCTGAACAATTATTAAATGAAGTTGAAACAGGTCTTAATAAAATTCAAAAATACCCTGAACATTATCAAAAAAGATATAAAGAAATTAGAATTACTTTTACTAAAAAGTTCCCTTACGGAATTTACTATACTTTAGAGAATGAAATAATTTTTGTTCATGCTATTTTACACAATAAGCAAAATCCTAAAAGCGTTAGTAAAAGGAAAAAATAAAACTTCTTAAATCTTCTCCAGCCAATCATTCCCCAAACGCTTTATTTTCTGCGTTTCCACATCAATCAAAATCCATAAGGTCAGTGAATCTACAACAAGCTGATCATTACAATAAAACTCAACTTTTCTGGGTTGTTTTGCCCCTTCAGGAACTTTAGGATATGTTTTTACTGTAATAGTATCACCCAAATAAACTTGCTTTTTGTACTGAATATGATGATCCAAAAGCATCCAGATATCTTCCGGATATTCTGTTTTGTGTTTTACAAAATCTCAATGTTCGCCTGCAACTTCTTCAACCCAATGCACATACTGAACATTATTCACATGGTTATTCTGATCAATATGCTCTTCTGTGACTTTTATTTCTTTTTGATAAATTAAACTCATTATTTTTTACTGCTTCATTAATACTCAAATATAAGGACTTTAAATTTTTAATTAAATTCAAATCAAAAAAACCTTCCCAAAGTTGAGAAGGTTTACATCAAAAAATTTTAATTAAATATGGAAAAATGATTTAGTGAAATTGTGCCGTTTCCGTAGAATCTTTCATCGCAACGGTTGCCGAAGAACCACTTGTTACCACATTCTGTACTTCGTCAAAATATCCGGTTCCAACAAATGATTGGTGTTTCACCGCTCTGAAACCTTTTTTCTGCAACGCAAATTCACGTTCCTGAAGTTCAGAATATCCAGCCATTCCTTTTTCTTTGTACGCTAAAGCCAATTCAAACATCGCTGTATTCAAAGCATGGAAACCTGCCAATGTAATAAACTGGAATTTATAACCCATTTTTGCCAATTCTTCCCTGAAATTCAACATTTCATCCACAGAAAGTCTTGCTGCCCAATTGAAAGAAGGCGAACAATTATAAGCCAACATTTTTCCGGGGAATTTGGCATGAATTCCTTCTGCAAATTTTCTTGCTTGTTCCAAATCGGGATTTGAAGTTTCCATCCAGATCAAATCTGCGTAAGGAGCGTAGGACAAACCACGATCAATTCCCTGTTCTACTCCATTTTTAACGACATAAAAACCCTCGGAAGTTCTTTCTCCTGTTACAAATTTTTTATCTCTATCGTCAATATCTGAAGTTAATAAATCTGCTGCATCAGCGTCTGTTCGGGCAATAATTAAACTTGGAACACCCAAAACATCAGCTGCCAAACGTGCTGCAATCAATTTATTAATCGCTTCCTGAGTCGGAACCAATACTTTTCCTCCCAAATGGCCACATTTTTTAGCCGAAGACAATTGATCTTCAAAATGTACGGCGGCGGCACCCGCTTCAATCATTTGTTTCATTAATTCGTATGCATTCAGATTTCCGCCAAAACCAGCTTCTGCATCGGCAATAATCGGAACTAAATATTCTTTATCTCCTCCTCCATTTACAGATTGGATTTGGTCTGCTCTCAATAAAGCATTATTAATTTTCTTCACCACAGAAGGGACTGAATTCGCAGGATACAGAGATTGATCAGGATACATTTCTCCTGATAAATTGGCATCTGCAGCAACCTGCCAGCCTGAAAGATAGATAGCTTCCAACCCTGCATCAACTTCCTGAACGGCTTGATTTCCTGTTAAAGCTCCCAATCCTGCAACGAAATCCTGATTATTCAATTTATCCCAGAATTTCTTTGACATTTCTGTTGCAATTGTATAATCTAGCTTGTAAGAACCTCTTAATTTCAGCACTTTTTCAGCGGTGTAAGGTCTTTTTACTCCGTTCCAACGTGGATTTGTCAGCCAGTCTTTTTCTATTTCCTGAATTTCTTCTTGTCTTGTTTTCATAATAATATTTTTTTTGTTTTTTGTTGCTTGTTGTTGGTTGTTGGTTGATAGTTTAAACTCTTAAACACTAAAACCCTCTCACCCTCCTACTCTATAACTCTCCCACTCCAATAAAAGGGTAAGCTTTCAGGGTTAAAAATTCTTCAAAGTTTTCAGAAAAAATCAATTCATTGAAAAGTTCTTTTGCGAGATTGAATTTTCCGTTTTTGAAACGTTCTTCACCGACATATTTTTCAATAATTTCCATTTCTTCCAGTTCCCATTGAAGAATCATCGTTCGGGTTAATGTTCTGCCATCAATTAAAACTGCTTCATTTTTCAGCCATTGCCAAATTTGCGTTCTTGAAATTTCTGCCGTTGCTGCGTCTTCCATTAAATTATAAATCGCAGCAGCACCGATTCCCATTAACCAACTTTCGATATAGAGAATTCCAACGTTTATATTTTTTCGGATTCCTTTTTCAGTTATTTCACCTTTTGGAATTTCCAATAAATCACTTTCTTTGATCTGATAATCAAATTTTTTCTCAATCTGATTTTCTGAAGGCATATATTGATCAAAAATCTTTTTTGCAACAGAAACCAAAGCCGGATGCGCTACCCAAGTTCCATCGTGACCGTTTTTTACTTCACGTTTTTTATCATTTCTTACTTTTTCGAAAGCTAAACTGTTGGCTTCATAATTATCTTTAATTGGAATTTGAGCTGCCATTCCACCGATAGCGTGAACATTTCTTTTGTGACAAATTTCAATCACCCTTTTCGAATAAGCGCTCATAAAAGGCGATGTCATGGTCACCTGATCTCTGTCGGGAACAATAAATTCGGGTAGATTTCTGAACTTTTTAATGAAAGAAAAAATATAGTCCCAACGTCCGCAATTCAGACCTGAGCTGTGTTCTTTTAATTCAAATAAAATTTCATCAATTTGAAAAGAAGCGGTAATCGTTTCAATCAAAACCGTTGCTTTGATGGTTCCTTTTGGAATTTCCAGATAATTTTGAGCAAAAACAAAAACTTCATTCCACCAACGGGCTTCTTTGTAATGCTCTAATTTGGGAAGGTAAAAGTAAGCTCCACTTCCGTTTTCCAGTAATTGGTTTATATTTCTGAAAAAGTAGATTCCAAAATCAATTAACGACGCGGAAGTTTCTTCTTCATTAATTTCAATATGCTTTTCATTTAAATGCAGACCTCTTGGACGAACTAAAAGAACCGCAGTTTTTTCATTAAGCTGATACAATTTTCCATGCTCACTTGTGAAATCAATTTCTCGGTTAACTGCATCAGAAAGATTGATTTGCCCTTGCATACAATTACTCCAAGTCGGGGAATTGCTGTCTTCAAAATCCGCCATAAAAGTTGACGCATCCGAATTCAAAGCATTGATGATCATTTTTCGGTCAACAGGTCCTGTGATTTCAACTCTGCGATCTAATAAATCATTTGGAAGTTGAGCACAAACCCAATTTCCATTTCGGATTTCTTCGGTTTCCTTTAAAAATTTAGGAAGATTTCCTTTATCAAATTCCTGCTGAGTTTTTTTCCTTTCTTCTAAAAGCTGTAATCGTTTAGGATTAAAATTTTGATGAAGTTCTACCAAGAAATCTACTAATTCCGAAGTAAAAAGTTCTTCAAACTGATTTTGTGATTTTATTTTTAATTGAGTCTTAGTTTCCATAACCTATTGATTTTGTGATTCGACATTACAAACATAAATAAAAATATTTAATATTTAGCGAACGTTCGCTAAATATTTTAAAAAATTATTATGCGAATAATCGCTTCTATTATTTATATTTGAATAATGAATTCTGACAGCGACTTTATCAAAACGGTTTTCGGACTAAAACTGAAACAGCAAAGACAAAAGAAAAATTGGTCTTTGCAGGATCTTGCCCTAAAAACAGGTTTGTCAAAATCTTACCTAAACGAAATTGAAAATGGTAAAAAATACCCGAAACATGATAAGATCATTCAACTTTCAGAATCATTAGGTTGTACTTTTGATGATCTGGTTTCAACAAAACTGGATAAAAGTTTAGCGCCTTTTAATGAAATTCTACAATCGGATTTTTTTAAAGAAGTTCCGCTAGAGCTTTTTGGAATTAATAAGAATAATTTAATCAGTATTATCAGTGATGCGCCTAAAAAAGTAACTGCTTTTATTAATGCATTGATTGAAATCTCGCAGAATTATAATTTAGGAAAAGAACGTTTTTATTTTGCTGTTCTACGATCTTTTCAGGAATTGTATGACAATTATTTCCCTGAAATAGAGGAAAAAGTCATACATTTTGCCGAAGAAAATCAATTGGAAATCAGTAAAAATGTAAAAGCTGAAGTCTTGGAAAATATTTTGATTGAAAAATTTAATTATACCATTCAATCTGATAATTTTGAAACCTTTGGAGCTTTAGATAATCTGCGCTCGCTCTTTATTCCCGAGAAAAAATTACTGTTGCTGAATATCAAACTTGAAAAAGATCAGAAGACTTTTATTTTAGCGAAAGAAATTGGTTTCAATGTTTTAGAATTAAAAAATCGACCAAATACTTATTCATGGCTGGATTTTGGAAGTTTTGAAGAAATTCTCAATAATTTCTACGCTTCTTATTTTGCAGGAGCTTTATTGATTTCAAAAGAACAAATCATTGAAAATACTTCCAATTTTTTCCTGCAAAACAATTGGGAACCAACCAATTTTGAAAATCTTATTGAAAATTTCACCAATTCGCCCGAAACTTTTTATTACCGATTAACGAATGTTCTTTCTTCGGAATTGGGAATTAAAGATCTCTTTTATTTATGTTTAGTTAAAAAGAAAAATTCAGATAAAATTCAGATTTTAAAAGAATTACACCTTAATCATCAACAAGCTCCACACGCAAACGCTACGAATGAGCATTATTGCAGAAGATGGATTGCTGTGAAAAACTTAGCTCATTTAAAGGAAAATGAGACATTGACTGATGCCCAAATTTCACATTATAAAGATCAAGGCGTGAGTTATCTCGTGATTTCTACATCACAAAAAAACCCTTTCTCTGACGGGAGTAACAGAAGTTATTGCCTTGGAATTTTATTGAATTCTCAGACAATCAAGAAGATTAATTTCATCAAATCTCCCACTTTAAAAACTATCAATGTTGGAGTGACTTGTGAATCTTGCAGTATCGCAGATTGTGAAGTAAGACAAGCTCAACCTGTTAGATTAGAGAAAGAATATTTCAATCTTGAGATGAAAAATGCTATTGAAAAAATAAGAAAAGAACTCTTGTAATAATTTAATAAAATTCTAGACGGTTTATTTTCAACTATAATTCTTGATTTTTAGCTTTTAAATTTTAGTTAAAAATTATATTCAACATAATTAAATTTGCATAATCGATTAATCTACAATTAATTATTAAAAAATATTGATATTTTACTCAATAAAAAGCGTTTTAGTTTATTTTTTATTGAATCGATAAAAAATAAGCGTAATAAATAACAAATAAGTAAATTAAATTAATTTTTTCGATAAAATTCACTTTCAAATGAATTGATTTTCATTAATTTGTAAAAAAAATATTGATTGAAAGATATATTTCTTGATCTGTTATTTCCAAACCGCTGTTTAGATTGTAATAAAATTATTGAGAATAATTTGATCGTTTGTAATATCTGTTTTGAAAAAATTCAGTTTACGCATTTTGATTATTTTGAGGAAAATACACTTAAAGAAATATGTAAAACACTTTTTCCTGTAGAAAATGCTTATGCTTTGATGCAGTTTGAGAAAGAAAGTTTAAGCCGGAAAATTATACATGAATTAAAGTATAAAAACAGAGAGATAACAGGTAAAATATTAGCCGATTGGATAACGGAACGTGTAGACTTCAAAAACGAAAAACCAGATCTGATCGTCAGCATTCCACTTCATAAAAAGAAACTTAAAGAACGCGGATACAATCAGTTGCATTTGTTTGCTGAGACATTATCTGAATTCTATAATATTGCTTTTGATCATGAAGTGATTTTGAGAAATTCTTATTCAAAAGCACAGGCTTTAAAAGATAAAACAAACCGTCTGAGTACAGAAAATATATTTTCGCTCAATAAAAATATCTCAGAAAAACATATTCTTTTGGTTGATGATGTTTTTACGACCGGAAATACAATTGCCACAGTAGCATGGGAAATTCTGAAAGCAGGAAATAACAAAGTTAGTGTCCTGGTAATGGCAATAGATAAGTAATAATTTAAATTAAAAATCAGATAATGAAAAAACTTTACACACTTTCAATTTTTTTAGGGATAATTATTAATGCCCAAGTAGGGATAAAAATAGATAACCCAACACGAACTTTAGATGTAAACGGAACTACAAGAATGCGAGTTGTTTCCGATAAATCAGCAGATACAAATTACACTCAAGTTTTAACGACAGATGCGAGCGGAAATGTGGATTATGTTCCTAAAAGCAGTCTAAACCAACAATATGTGCAGTTATTTAATCTTAAAACTCTGCCTTCTGTTTTAAACAATAGCAACACAACAGCGTCTACAATTTCTACACAATCAATCACACTAGCAAAAACAGCATTGGTAATGATCAATTTCTCTGTGCCTATTGATCTTACAACAGCTCCTTCAGACGGCAGAGCACGAATATTAAGAACACATTTACTTGTAGATGGCAGCACGGCTGTTAGGGCAAGTAATATCTATTCTAATGCTACATCTACAGGAACAAACCTTTCAGGATATTTTTACAATACAGGCTCTTATTCTATTGAACTGGCAGCGGGAACCCATTCTATATCGATTGAAGGTTATTGCTTTGACAATGCATCATGCACACAAGGAGGAAGTATGCCCGGAACAAGTTTTCAGGCAGTTGCTTTATACAATAACTTTTAACACAAGTATCTTTATAAATATCTTTCAAAGCACAGTTAACAATTGTTACTGTGCTTATCTTATTTTAATTATTGAATAAATATTTCTGTTATCTCAAATGTTTTTTATAATTTCAGGTAAACTATTAATTATGAAAAATTTACTTTTATTACATGGAGCTTTGGGGCACAGCAGCATGTTTAATCCTTATTTAGAAGAACTTTCAAAGTATTTTAATATTTATACGCCGTTATTTTCCGGCCACGGAAATACTTCTTTGCCTGAAGATGGAATTACTATTGAAAAATATATTCAAGAATTATCTGAATATTGTGAGACAGAAAATTTAGATGATATTTATATTTTCGGGCACAGCATGGGAGGTTATGTTGCGCTTTGTTATGCTTTTGAAAATCCAAAAAAAGTAAATTCAATCATTACTTTGGGAACTAAATTTGACTGGACGGAAGAACAGGCTTTAAAGGAAAGTAAATTATTAAATCCAGATGTTATTCTTGAAAAAATCCCGAAATATGCGGAACAATTGGAAATTCAGCATGGCGCTCAATGGAAACAATTACTTCCGGATAATGCCAAAATGATGGTTTCTTTAGGTAAAAATCCGCCGCTGAAAGATAAAGTTTTAACTAAAATTGAAACTCCGGTTCAGATTATGATTGGTGATAAAGATAATATGGTAAGTTTTGAAGAAAGCATTGAAGTTTACAAAAAAATCCCAAACGCAAAATTGGCCGTACTTCCAGATACAAAACATCCTCTGGACAAAGTACGACCAATATTATTATTTGATCTAATGAAAGATTTCTGGAAACTTTCTTAGATTATCTCTGAAGTTTTTCTCCATAGCTTAAATCTCCTGCATCTCCCAATCCTGGGCTTATGTAGCCTTTTGATGTTAAATTTTCATCAATGGCTCCTACCCAAATTTTTGCTTCCGGATAAGCTTTTTCGATAGTTTCAACACCTTGTCTTGAAGCAATTGCTGCAACAATATGAAGTTGAGTCGGCTTTCCGTGTGTTAGTAAATCTTTGATCGCTTCTATTAAAGATGCTCCTGTTGCTAACATTGGATCTCCAACGATTAGAGGTCTGCCTTCGATGCTCGGACACGTTAAATAATCCTGTTTGATTGAAAAATAATCGTTCGCGTCGTGTTTTCTGTAGGCAGCTACAAATCCGCAGTCTGCTCTGTCGAAATAGTTTAAAATCCCTTCAAACAAAGGCACTCCGGCTCTCAGAATCGTTGTAATAACGGGCTGAACAGCAATTTCTTTAACCTTAATTGTATCTAAAGGCGTCTGAATTTCAATTTCTTTTGTTTCCAACCCTTTACTGATCTCAAAAGCAGCAATTTCTCCGATGCGCTCCATATTTCTACGGAACCTCATTCGGTCTTGCTGAATATCAACATTACGAAGTTCATTAATCCAAGAATTAATTAACGAAAATTGTTCTGACAACACAATTGTACTCATTATTCTGAAAAAGCTTTTATTTAAAAATTATTAAATTTAATATGAATAAAATCCCTCTTAGAATAATCTAAAAGGGATATATTTTTTATTTCTGTCTGAAATACACTTCGATTGGAACTCCGGTAAACCCGAATTCTTTTCTCAATTGGTTTTCAGCAAATCTCTTATATGGTTCTTTCACGTACTGCGGTAAGTTACAGAAGAATACAAACTGCGGTGACGGCGTAGGAAGCTGAACGCAATATTTAATCTTAATAAATTTACCTTTGTTTGCAGGCGGTGGAGTACGTTCGAAGATGGGAAGCATGATTTCATTTAATTTTGAAGTCTTGATCTTCTTCTTACGGTCTTCATAAACCAACATTGCCATTTCTACAGCTTTCAGAATTCTCTGTTTTGTTAACGCTGAAACAAAAAGAATTGGAATATCGCTGAACTGACCGATTTTATCTTTAATTGACTGTTCAAAATCACGTACTGTATTGGTGTGCTTATCTTCAACAAGATCCCATTTGTTAACAACAATTACGATTCCTTTTCTGTTTTTCTGTGCTAAACCGAAGATGTTCATATCCTGAGATTCCCACCCTAAAGTAGCATCAACCATGATAATTACAACGTCTGAATATTCAATAGAACGGATAGATCTCATTACAGAATAGAATTCTAAATCTTCATTTACCTTAGATTTCCTTCTCATTCCGGCAGTATCAACCAATACAAACTCGTGTCCGAATTTATTATAAAGCGTTTGAATACTGTCTCTTGTAGTTCCTGCAACATCAGTTACGATATTTCTATCGGCATCCAATAAAGCGTTTGTTAAGGTAGATTTTCCAACATTCGGACGACCTGCAATGGTAATTTTAGGTAGACCTTCGAATGGATCTTTATAATCTGTAGTCGGGAAATCTCTAACAATATCATCTAAAACTTCTCCTGTTCCAGAACCTGTTGCAGAAGATAAAGTATAGTATTTGTCAATTCCTAATTGGTAGAATTCTGTAGCATCAATTTCTTCTTTAGCTGAATCTACTTTGTTAATAACAATATAAACCGGCTTATTTGCTCTTCTTAAAAGTTCGTGAATTTCGTAATCTGTATCAGTAAGACCTTCTTCTACATTCATCATAAAAATGATAGACGTAGCTTCATCAATAGCCAACTGAACCTGTTTTGAGATTTCCTCCTGGAAAACATCGTCATTGTTCACATCATATCCACCTGTATCAATAACGGTGAAATCTACTCCGTTCCAGTCTGATTTTCCGTAGTGACGGTCTCTTGTAACACCAGCGGTAGAATCTACAATAGCTTCTCTTCTTTCCAGTAAACGGTTGAATAATGTGGATTTTCCTACATTGGGACGCCCAACGATAGCAACAATATTTGACATAAAAAATGTTTAATAATCCTTCATAATAAAGGACAAGTTATTAATGAGTTACTCCAACTTTTGGAGCTCAATTTTTTGCAAAGATAGCGCTTTATTATTTAGTAATGAAAAACCTCTCAAAATGAGAGGTTTAAATTTATCTTCCTATAACAATCCAGCCTGAGCCATCACTTTGTATCTGATATCTTTGTCCGCCAGAAATTGAAGTAATCCCTGCATTAGTAACATCATCATAAATTCCTGTTCCTGCAACAACAGAAATTGGTTTTGATGCAATACCATTACTTCCGATTAAAATATAAACTCTTCCCTTACAAGTACTTGCATCGGGAAGAACAATTCCTGTGTTTCCACCATAAATTCTTACAGTAAAATGAGTATCATTAAGTGTTAAACTTCCTGAATTTGGTGTATCATAGGGTTCTGACGAAGTCCCTGATTTAATTTTAATCCATTTGTCTAAATCTCCATTAAAATAATAATACCCAGTAGAAGTAACATCTAAAGTCTGCCCGCTTGGAGAAGAATCTGCAGTTGTAACATATACCAAAGCACCTGTTTGTAAAGAAGTATAACTTTTAGCTTTTAATAAATCTCCGGAAATTCTTGGAGCGATAATTCCATCTAATTTTGTATTGTTTGAAGCATCTCCAACTACATCGAAAGTAGCGTGTGGAGCATCAGTATTAACCCCAACCTGGGCATTAGTAAAAGTAAATGCGCCTACCAAAAGTAAGGCAGGAAATAATTTTTTAGTCATTTAAGTTTGTTTTTTCTGCAACAAATATAGGTTTTATTTTAATAATCAACTACGTTGAATCATAAATTACGCTATAATCAACAAAAAAAGACAGCCAAAACGACTGTCTCAATAAATATTATGTTAAGTATGAAATTTAGTTCAGATCAAATCTATCCAAATTCATTATTTTAGTCCATGTTGCAACGAAGTCTCTGACAAATTTTTCCTGAGCATCTGCACTTGCATATACTTCTGCCAAAGCTCTCAATTCAGAATTTGAACCGAAGACCAAATCTGCACGACTAGCTGTCCATTTTGGCTGACCAGTTGATCGATCAGTTCCCATATACAATTCATTATCTTCCGAAATGGCTTTCCATTGTGTTCTCATATCTAAAAGATTAACAAAGAAATCATTGGTTAAAACTCCGGGACGTTGAGTGAATACTCCATTCTTGGAGCCGTCGAAATTGGTATCCAAAGCACGCATTCCCCCGATTAAAACGGTTAATTCAGGAGCTGTAAGTGTTAATAACTGAGCTTTATCAATTAATAAAGATTCTGTAGAAACCGTATATTTTTTCTTTAAATAATTTCTGAAACCGTCTGCTGCAGGTTCCAAATATCCCATTGATTCAACATCCGTCTGCTCTTGTGAAGCATCCATACGACCTGGAGCAAAAGGAACAGTAATATTTTGTCCTGCATCTCTTGCTGCTTTTTCTACCGCTGTACTTCCCGCCAAAACAATTAAATCTGCTAAAGAAATCTTTTTATTTCCGCCTTGAGTATCATTAAATTCTTTTTGAATATTTTCTAACACATTCAAAACTTTTTGTAACTGAGTCGGGTTATTTACAGCCCAATCTTTTTGTGGAGCCAAACGAATTCTTGCCCCGTTTGCACCGCCACGTTTATCACTTCCTCTGAAAGTTGATGCAGAAGCCCAAGCTGTAGAAACTAATTCAGAAACACTTAATCCTGAATTTAAAATTTTATTTTTCAGAGATTCAATATCAGAATCATTAACCAATTCATGATTCACTTCAGGAATTGGATCTTGCCAGATCAATTCTTCAGCTGGAACATCAGACCCTAAATAACGAACTTTTGGTCCCATATCTCTGTGCGTCAATTTAAACCAAGCACGAGAAAAAGCATCTGCAAAAGCATCAGGATTTTCAAAAAAGTTTCTTGATATTTTTTCATAAACAGGATCAAATCTTAGTGAAAGATCTGTTGTAAGCATTGTTGATCTGTGCTTTTTAGTAGAATCAAAGGCATCAGGAATAATTTTCTCTCCGTCTTTTGCTACCCACTGATGAGCTCCTGCCGGACTTTTCGTTAATTCCCATTCGTTTTCAAATAGATTTTTAAAGAAAAGGTTGCTCCATTCTGTTGGTTTTTCAGTCCATGTAACTTCTAATCCACTTGAAATCGCATCTGTACCTTTTCCTGATTTGTAAGAACTGTTCCAACCAAAACCTTGTGATTCAATTCCTGCAGCTTCAGGTTCTTTTCCAACATGATCAGCCGGTCCGGCACCGTGAGTTTTCCCGAAAGTATGTCCACCTGCAATTAATGCAACGGTTTCTTCATCATTCATCGCCATTCTTCCAAAAGTATCGCGAATATCTTTTGCTGCTAAAATTGGATCAGGATTTCCGTCCGGTCCTTCTGGATTTACATAAATAAGTCCCATTTGTACCGCAGCCAAAGGCTTTTCAAGATTTCTGGAGTGAATAATCTCCGAATCATCTTCCGCAGGAAGAACACCATGACCTTCAACCCCCGGAGAACCGTGAGCATAACGAAGATCTCCGCCTAGCCAAGTTTTTTCTGTTCCCCAATACACATCCTGATCCGGTTCCCAAACATCTTCACGACCTCCCGCGAATCCGAATGTTTTGAATCCCATTGATTCTAAGGCAATATTTCCTGTAAGAATTAAAAGGTCTGCCCAAGAAATCTTTTTACCATATTTTTGTTTGATTGGCCAAAGCAATCTTCTCGCCTTATCCAAACTTACGTTATCCGGCCAACTGTTCAAAGGGGCAAAACGCTGTTGTCCAGCTCCAGCTCCTCCTCTTCCGTCGCCTACACGATATGTTCCGGCACTATGCCAAGCCATACGGATAAATAAGGGTCCATAATGACCAAAATCGGCAGGCCACCAATCTTGGGAATCTGTCATTAATGCATGAAGATCTTTTTTAACACTCTCAAGATCGAGACTTTTAAAAGCTTCAGCA
Source organism: Chryseobacterium sp. SIMBA_038 (assembly GCF_046535115.1). NCBI lineage: Bacteria > Pseudomonadati > Bacteroidota > Flavobacteriia > Flavobacteriales > Weeksellaceae > Chryseobacterium > Chryseobacterium sp. SIMBA_038. The sequence continues at coordinate 1,757 of NZ_JAWRXH010000003.1, read as the reverse complement.
TAATCGAAATTTTCTTCCATAGGATTTGACAAAGACGAATGTTGTCTCAGAATATCAACTCTAAGATGGTCAGGCCACCAATCTTTGTTATTGGTTCCACCTCCGGCAACATTTTCTTTTTTCATTGTTCCATTATGGAATGGACATTTGCTGATGTCATTTAAATCTTTTTCCATTGTAGTTTAATTTTTTATGTTGATTTATACAGTTTTAATACCTCGTCTATTAATCTTTATACAAACTTACAACGCTTAAATAATAAATACAATCTATCAATAAAATTTTTACAGTAGTTAAAAACTATAATAATTTATTAATTATGGATTATCTCTCAATAGATGTATAAAAGATATAATAATGCATTTAAGTTAATAAAATTAGCTTAAACTTAAATAAAAATCAATAATTAAAGTTCATATTTAGAATAATTCAATGTATAGTTGACAATTAAATATTATTCATATTCTTTATAATTAAAATTTTAATAACTTTATCTATTAAGAAACATGAATTTCAGCGTATGAAAAAAGTAATTGTAGTTCTTCTTGTAGCATTTATTATCATTCAGTTTTTTCCGATTGATAAGACAAACCCGCCACCAACTCCAGGAATGGATTTTTTAAGAATAAAAAAAACACCACCTCAGATTGCAAATATAATTAGTACTTCTTGTTATGACTGTCATTCCAATGAATCAAAATATCCTTGGTATTCTGATATTGCGCCATCTTCATGGTTGTTGAAAAATCATATTAATGAAGGAAGAAAGCATTTAAATTTCTCTACCTTTGCTACATACGAACCTAAAAGACAAGCTCATAAGCTGGAAGAATGCATTGAAATGATTGAAAAAGAAGAAATGCCTTTAGATTCGTACTATCTTGGTCATCAGGATGCTAAATTAACTACAGAACAAAGACAGGAATTAATTAAATACTTTAAAAAAGTAAAAGAGGAAACCGAACAAGCAATGGTATTTTAAAAATAAATCATGGACGAAAATTGGCAAAATAAACATATTGTATTTTTTGACGGAGAATGTGGAGTCTGCAATTTCTGGGTACAATGGATTTTAGAAAGAGATAAAAAAGATCAATTTATGTTTGCTTCACTGCAATCAGATTTTGGGCAAAACTTTTTGTCCGAAAGAAGTCTTGAAACTAAGGTATTCAATACCATGTATCTTTGGAAGCCAAGTCAATATTATTTAATTAAATCTAAAGCCATTTTACAAATTGCATCATTATTGGGTGGAATTTATAAACTCTCAGGAATTGGAAAAATATTCCCTACATTTCTAAGTGATAGTGTTTATGATATTATTTCCAGAAACAGAATGAAATTGGCTAACCAAAAATGCTATCTACCTACGCCACATCAGAGAGGGAAATTTATTGAGGTTTAAAAAATAATTTTCTATCCTTATAATATTTGAATATAGAATGTTTTTCTAATATTCTATATTTCTTTTACATTAAAAATTTACATACTAAAAATCAAATTATTTTTCTTCTTTCATCAATAGGAGCAGGTTTTAACCCGTTCTCATTATTGAATTTATGGAAATTGGCTTCAGCCAAAACTTAAATATACATCTAGCTTCTAGCTTCTATCAAAAATACTGCTCAATGATTTTTTATTACCCATTACTTATTATTCATGTATTTGGGGTATGTGCATAAAAAAAGTCTCATACAAATGAATGTATGAGACTTTTAAATAAAAACTGGCGGCGACCTACTCTCCCGCTTTCGCAG
>NZ_JAWRXH010000070.1:0-331 GCF_046535115.1 Chryseobacterium sp. SIMBA_038 | reverse complement strand
CATCCTCACCAGGCCTCCTGTGATTAAAATACTGTCAAGACTGTAATTAGTGATTCCCTCCCACACGCATCTATTCAAGTAAATTGATATAAAAGACATTTAATGTCCTTGATTTCAATAAAAATAATACAATAAAAGACTATATGTGTCCATAATAACTACTTTCTAACCATCGGTCAAGCCGAGTATCAAGTATGTGATTGGAACGCTCCTGTTGCTCATGTCCTGATGCCATCATTCTATATGTTGTTGGAGCCCAACTGTTTCAATTACATGATGTATAGTTTATTTTGCCTGTTGTGAAATATACTTTAATTAGGAGATCATCATG
>NZ_JAWRXH010000069.1:0-331 GCF_046535115.1 Chryseobacterium sp. SIMBA_038 | reverse complement strand
GCCTGAGCGTGACCTTGCATCGAGTGGGCGTGGAAATGAAGTCGTTTTCGCAGAAAACGGTTAAGCCCATGTCCGGATCACCGACCATCGGTCGAATCCTGCTAGACAACAAACCGACCGCGACGCGCGCGGATGAACTCGGAGAATGGTTGCAACATCAACCCTTCGCGGGACTACCGAAAGCGGAAAACATCACCGGCGCCGATTGGGAATCGAAGGTGAAGGGGCGTACCGGGATAATCCAGTTCTCGCGCTATTGGACACGTGACGGCGAAGCGACCGCGAATGCAAGCGGCGGCCACATCGACCTGTGGAACGGTTCACGTCTGAC
>NZ_JAWRXH010000068.1:0-335 GCF_046535115.1 Chryseobacterium sp. SIMBA_038 | reverse complement strand
CTGACCATTCCCAACCAGTCTTCGGTTGCGAAGGCATTCCTGGAATTCGACGACGCGGGCAGGATGAAACCGTCCGCCTACTTCGATCGGGTCGTGGATGTCATGGAGGAACTGGTCAAATTCACCTTGCTGACCCGTGACATCGGTGCCTTTCTGGTGGATCGCTATAGCGAACGTAAGGAAAGCGCAGAGGAGCTTGCGCGGCGGGTGAATCAATCGAATATCTGAAGAGATCGGCGAGGGATTCGTCGCAGTAACAGGGCCACACATAGACGCTCGCGAGCACCAACGCGGCCCACGAGCGAAAGTGGGAAACATTCAGCGCGTGGTGAGGC
>NZ_JAWRXH010000067.1:0-337 GCF_046535115.1 Chryseobacterium sp. SIMBA_038 | reverse complement strand
GGCTCACCATGCATATGAGAGACATAAGATCCCAAAATAGCTCCTAAAAAACCGTACAAAGCAGCAACCGGCGAACTGATAAAAACAGCAATAAAGAAAATGACTCCCGAAAGTACACCCCCCTGAAATATAACTTCACCAAAGGCATTGGTACAGGTAAGGAAATCATCATAATCAACAGGTTCTATGCTAGCAGCAACTGCTGCTGAAGGCGGAATCTGTGTCAATTGATGTAATGCAAAAACACATACCCAGGTAATGATGATAAAAGGAAAAGTAAATACCGGAATCTTCTTTTGAATAAAGAAATGCTGAATAATGGCTGCCAAGGCTCCCC
>NZ_JAWRXH010000066.1:0-338 GCF_046535115.1 Chryseobacterium sp. SIMBA_038 | reverse complement strand
GATATAGAGCCAGGTGGTGCACAATCTTATGTTTTTACTGCGGCAAGCAATACTTCTGCTGCTGCTGTATTTAGCTTTATCATGTATGCTAATAATGATACAGCTGTTACAGCGAAATTAACAGCTCCTGATGGTCAGCAATATGTGCAAAATATAAGTACAAATACCACCCATAGTATATTAGGAGGAGGATTTACTGCTGCTATGTATAATTACTGGGGGACAGATAATAATAAACGCTATGTTCAGTTAGTGATCAACAGAGTTGCAGGATCCACTGCCAATTGTCAAGGAAATTATACGCTGGAAATTACAAATAATGACTCACAAACAATTAA
>NZ_JAWRXH010000065.1:0-339 GCF_046535115.1 Chryseobacterium sp. SIMBA_038 | reverse complement strand
AACAGAATCAATGTTTCAGAATTAGTAAAAGGAACTTACTTGTTTACCATTATGTTGAGCGACAATACTACAATTACTAAAAAAGTAGTTAAAGAATAGTTTCAACTCCATTGAATAATAAATAAAAGCAGCAGTTTCCATAACTGTTGCTTTTTTTATATTTGTCCTAAAATAAATGAATGTTTAATAAAATTTTTTTCTCATTTCTTTTATCACTAACACTCATCTTCCAGAATTTTATGGAAAGAAAGGTTGTTCATCCATACCATGTAGGATCTGTGGAAATCAATTATAATTCAAAATCCAAAACTTTTGAAGTGACAGGTCGTTTTTTTCTGG
>NZ_JAWRXH010000064.1:0-339 GCF_046535115.1 Chryseobacterium sp. SIMBA_038 | reverse complement strand
CATACCAAATGTTGGACGATGTTAGCGTTTGTGCCGATGACAGGAAAATTCCTGTGGTAATGGCTATAAGAATTAGTATTTTTTGTCTCATTTCATTTCTTCCTTTCTCAGCAGTTTTCCTTCCTGACTGAAGTAATAGTAGGCGTCGTCTTTCAATAACTGTATTTCCTCACCGGTAAAGAGCTGTTCAGAATATTCGGCTGGGATAATTGTTTTGAGCTTAAAATCAGAGACTCCATATAATCCGTTTTTTTGAATAATAACGGAAGTGTCAGTAAGCGTGACAAGTTCTGTATTGCTTAATTCTATACGATATTTTCCGTTTTCATCAATCATGCC
>NZ_JAWRXH010000063.1:0-341 GCF_046535115.1 Chryseobacterium sp. SIMBA_038 | reverse complement strand
CTCTGCGTCAACTCATACACCCCCCAAGCCACAGCACCAGCAGCCGCCAGCGCACCAACACCTACCGCAGTAGCGAGCCACACCGGCGCACCGGCAATACTTGCGACCGTCCCCGCCGCTGCCCCAACATACGACGCATCGTTCGCAGCCTGACCAACCCATTTCATCGTGCTCTGGAACACGGCATCGTTAGCCGCAGTAACAAGGCCGCGCCGCTCTAGATTCGCAAGAATCGCCCCACCAACAGCTCGATTTATCACGCCGTTGAATACCGGCTCCAATACGGCCAACGCCTGAGCATTCGCCGCTTGCTGATGACATAGCATCGAAATGAGCGCGAA
>NZ_JAWRXH010000062.1:0-346 GCF_046535115.1 Chryseobacterium sp. SIMBA_038 | reverse complement strand
CCATCAGATTGAGGAAGTGGCCCGCATGTACGGCGTGCCTCGCCCGTTGCTGATGATGGATGACACGTCGTGGGGATCGGGTGTCGAGCAGTTGGCGCTGTTCTTCATTCAATACGGCCTGTCGCATTGGTTCGTACAGTGGGAGCAGGCGCTCGCCCGCTGCTTTCTGACCGACAAAGAGCTTGGCGCATATGCGTTCAAGTTCAACGAGGCGGCGCTACTGCGCGGCACGCTCAACGATCAGGCGACGTTCTTCTCGAAGGCGCTCGGCGCCGGCGGCCAGTCGCCGTGGATGTCGCAAAACGAGGTGCGTGAAATCTCCGACCTTCCGCGTTCGAGCGACCCG
>NZ_JAWRXH010000061.1:0-349 GCF_046535115.1 Chryseobacterium sp. SIMBA_038 | reverse complement strand
CAAGACTTCTCAGCAGGCCAAATTATGCAAAAGCCTTGATGAGGTAAAGGAATTTATCACGTTCTGGGATACGGAGCGTCACAATCTGCCATTCGAAATTGATGGGATTGTTTTAAAAGTAAACTCTCTGCATCAGCAAAGACAATTGGGATATACTGCCAAAGCTCCGCGTTGGGCTATGGCTTATAAATTTAAGGCAGAAAAGGTAGAAACAGAACTTCAGAGCGTTTCTTATCAGGTGGGAAGAACAGGTGCTATTACTCCTGTAGCCAACTTAAAGCCTGTTTTATTGGCCGGAACTATTGTGAAAAGAGCTTCTCTGCATAATGAGGATATCATCAAAAAACTG
>NZ_JAWRXH010000060.1:0-349 GCF_046535115.1 Chryseobacterium sp. SIMBA_038 | reverse complement strand
CGTGCTATCCTTCACTTTTGTTTTGGAATAAACGCCAATTCCCAGCATGATGAGCATGTACACAATGATAATGGCCCAGATCGTTCCCATAGCTACCCTCCTTTTTTATCAGCATGCAGATCTTACAACTAGTTTCTCTGCTGGCTTTCTTTGCGATAGCGGCGGCGCAACACTAGCCCTGCTGGCACATGCCTCTCTTCCCCGTTCGCCAGCACAATCTGGCCATTGACCACTACATGCGAAATGCCTTCTGGAAACTGGCGCGACTGATCATAGGTCGCTTTGTCAATCACACGTTGTTCATTGAAAATCACCAGATCAGCTTTCAAGCCTTCACGGACAATCCCTC
>NZ_JAWRXH010000059.1:0-350 GCF_046535115.1 Chryseobacterium sp. SIMBA_038 | reverse complement strand
AAGAACCGATCGTCTTCTGGATGTCGAAGGCCAAGTCTGTTGTCGGTCAAACCTTCACGAATTTTTCGGGCGGGAAATACAGCGAGATCGTTGATGGCTTCGCCGTCGTCAACGTCGGCCAGCTCGACCCCGCGCTGATCTCCGACAGCACAACGCCACTGCTCGTCCTCGCAACCACCGGCCTGTTCAACAACAAGGACCAGGCCGAAGGCGCGCTCAACATCTACAAGCAGGACCAAGACCTCTTCGGGAACCAGTCGCCGTGGGAGCGGCTCATCGAACGTTCCGATAACGGCGAGCGCCGCCCGCTCGTCATTGTCTACGACGAAGGCCACAACCTTTCGCCGCAG
>NZ_JAWRXH010000058.1:0-350 GCF_046535115.1 Chryseobacterium sp. SIMBA_038 | reverse complement strand
GGTCGATACGAATCTGAGGGAAGCGCTCCATGAATACGCTCAGGTCGTCGGGAAGAAACTCGATAATCGAGGAGGTATTAGCGTGCAGGCGAATGTGTCCCTTAATACCTATGCTGTACTCACTCATATCAGCGTTCAGCCTAAGGAGACCATCCAGCATTTGGCGAGCGTGATGAAGAAAGGCATGCCCGGCGGCGGTCAACTCGATACCTCGCGACCGGCGATAGAGCAGAGAGATACCGAGCTGATATTCTAGGTCGCTAATGCGCTTGCTGACAGCTGCCAGTGCCAGGTGTTCGCGCTCTGCTGCGCGCGTCAAGCTGCGCTCGTCGGCGATTGCCACGAACAAC
>NZ_JAWRXH010000503.1:0-204 GCF_046535115.1 Chryseobacterium sp. SIMBA_038 | reverse complement strand
TCGCGACATTCAGCTTGGAAGGCTGACGCTCTACCAACTGAGCTACTTTCGCAATTTTGTTTCCAAAACTATTGGTTAACGTTTCACAAATTTAGGAAAATCCTTTTTAATTTGCAATTTTTTTTTCAATATAAACTGTGGGAAGAGCAGGATTCGAACCTGCGAAGCCGAAGCAACTGAGTTACAGTCAGTCCCATTTAGCCA
>NZ_JAWRXH010000502.1:0-226 GCF_046535115.1 Chryseobacterium sp. SIMBA_038 | reverse complement strand
ATCCACATCTCGTTTTTCAGTGGGGCAAAAGTACTCCATTATACCCTACCACTCCAAATCTATTTAACATAATGTTCGTGTAAAACTCCTATTGTGGAAAAGTTATGACTGTAATTTATTGGTATACTTTAGTTTGTAGAGATAGTGGCACTTATCCACAGGATTCGATTATCTTTTTGAAAGGTGTAAGAATAAGGGTTTGTGAGGAGTAAAAGGCGTTTGAAGG
>NZ_JAWRXH010000501.1:0-228 GCF_046535115.1 Chryseobacterium sp. SIMBA_038 | reverse complement strand
AGGTTGCTCACGAAGCGTAGGCTATGATTTCAGTTTGGCATCACCGTGGTGGTATTATTTCCACTATATTTGTAAGGGAATAATTCAGATGAAGTGGTTAGCTGCGTCAATCGTGTTTGCTGCGCTGGTCCTCTCGTACGCTATCAGTATGCCGTTTCGTGATTGCGTGGCTGGCTATGTGGTCCAAGCAAAATCCGGTGATGCTTCTACGCGTGCATTGGCTGCTAT
>NZ_JAWRXH010000500.1:0-228 GCF_046535115.1 Chryseobacterium sp. SIMBA_038 | reverse complement strand
AAAGCTTAAAAGTATTGGAGGTGTCAAAATAGATTATTGGGATGAACTGGGCTGGGATAATGCCAAAAACGGTAAACTGAAAAGTATAGGAAATATTTCTGTAGATTATTGGGATGATTCTGCTTTCACCAGAGAAAAAGCAGGTAAAGTAAAGAAAATAGGAGGACTTAACGTAGATTATTGGCCTGATGATATTATCGATAACAGCAGAATGGGTAAGTTGAAAAC
>NZ_JAWRXH010000499.1:0-228 GCF_046535115.1 Chryseobacterium sp. SIMBA_038 | reverse complement strand
ATTGAAGAAAATTGTTTCAAACCTCTGCATCATCAGCGTTTTATTCTGATTAACAACTTCTTCCTTTGTTTCTTTCAAGTCTTGCCTCTGAAGTAAAATAGCAATAATAACCCCTACAAAAGAAAGCCCGGTAAATACTGCATTTGATGCCCCAAACATATCCCCGAAAAGCCCTTGATAATCTTTGCCTAGGTTTATGGCGTGCGAATAATTTAACCATAAAACAAT
>NZ_JAWRXH010000498.1:0-228 GCF_046535115.1 Chryseobacterium sp. SIMBA_038 | reverse complement strand
CAAACACTTTTTATTGAAGCTAAATGTATACCAAAATTTAAAGACAGGCTGCAAAAATAAATACACCAATGATTATAGCGATGTGAGTGAGTAATATCTCCGAATTGTGTCTGTTAGTCGTTGTTTTCCAGGTTTTCCAGTCTGAAATTTTTCTTATTTTATTTTTCATAATCTATTGATTGTGAGTTATTTTTAATTTTGTTTAATTTAAACACTTTGTAATGAAAC
>NZ_JAWRXH010000057.1:0-353 GCF_046535115.1 Chryseobacterium sp. SIMBA_038 | reverse complement strand
CCAAATAACGGCCAGATACTGTTTACATTTCCGGTGTACACCAGATATCCCCATGCAAATGTGAAAAGAAGACTGCTGATAATAATTCCTGGAATCCAATTTTTATCATTAAATTTTGGAACAACAGACCCCAGCATTTCCTGTAAAAAAAAGCGTCCAACCCTTGTTCCCGCATCAATGGCAGTAAGAATAAATACAGCTTCAAACATAATCGCAAAATTATACCAATACGCCGTCAGCTGATCCATATATGGGATTTTATTGAAGAGGAAGTCTTTATGAAACTTGTGCTTTTGTGACCACAAAAGATGGTAAGATAGAATATAAAAGTAATAAGATCCAATCTAGACAAG
>NZ_JAWRXH010000497.1:0-228 GCF_046535115.1 Chryseobacterium sp. SIMBA_038 | reverse complement strand
AAGTTGATGCAAATAATTCGCTCATCCGAGTGGGAGTGCCGACGGTACGCCAGCAATTGAGGATGTGATGGCAGCTCCTCCCATTCTCCGATGCTTAAGGCTTCGCTTTCTCGTCGACAGCTCAGCAAACATCGATAGAGGCCAAGTGTTGATTCGGCTATCGCTTCTTGTGCTTCTACGGCAAGGGTGGAGACGTCGGGAGGGAAGGGTAGCCAAGGCGTTTTACCT
>NZ_JAWRXH010000496.1:0-228 GCF_046535115.1 Chryseobacterium sp. SIMBA_038 | reverse complement strand
CCGAGGAAATCATGAAATCCATCATCGTCACCTTCGCGACGCTCTGCGCGGCCGCGACCGTCCTGCTCGCCGCACCGCGCGCATCGTATGCGCAGTCGCCGCTCACCCGTGCACAGGTTCGCCAGGAATTGCTCGACCTCGAATCGGTCGGCTACGATCCATCCGCCGGCGACGCCGACAACTACCCGGAAGGCATCGTCGCCGCGCAGGTGCGCCTCGAGGAGAAGC
>NZ_JAWRXH010000495.1:0-229 GCF_046535115.1 Chryseobacterium sp. SIMBA_038 | reverse complement strand
CAGAAGATCATACGATTTAAAGATGAAACTTTCCTCAAGCATATACAACCTTGATGAAGATTTTACAACCTCTCATGACCATAAAATAGCTGTAATACAGGCTAATGAGCTGCTGGAAGATTACCTGATAAAATCAATCCGCAATATCGGGCAGGAAACAGTGGTAAATATCGGGGAAGTAGGAAAATTAATATGGACATCTTCAAAAGTGTCACTGATAGAGCTGATG
>NZ_JAWRXH010000494.1:0-229 GCF_046535115.1 Chryseobacterium sp. SIMBA_038 | reverse complement strand
AAGCGGCTACCAGAATAAACAGTACCACCATAGAAAAAATAAGAATATTATACCTTATGATCACGGCAATCCATATAAACGCAATTCCTGTAATCAGATAATATGCCCAATTCAGGTTAATTTTCTCAGTGTTGGAGTATTGATTGGAAATTTCTTTCTTGTATTTTCTGACTGCAAGCAGACTTAAGCCTACATATACAATTCCGGACATAATCATTAAAAATTTGAG
>NZ_JAWRXH010000493.1:0-229 GCF_046535115.1 Chryseobacterium sp. SIMBA_038 | reverse complement strand
GGATGCCTTTGCGTGAACTTCTCTTCGGTGCGTCTGTTGCCACTGTGGTCCCCACTACTTTTCTGGTGGGGACTACTTTGGCAACTTCCCTTCATATCGTCGAGACGGTGCTGAGGACGCGCTTACTCGGGACACGCACGTATCGATACACCTTGGAATGCCTTTACGTCAGAGAGCGCAATGGCCGCGAACGCGAAGCTGCGCAGTCATTCGCGATAGAGCTCGACCC
>NZ_JAWRXH010000492.1:0-229 GCF_046535115.1 Chryseobacterium sp. SIMBA_038 | reverse complement strand
ATACAATACCTGGAATGGGGATCTTTACCAGATTAAGGATAGAAATGCAGGGAAGATTCTTTGGCAGCTGAAAGAAACCAATGCCAAAGGACAAGTACTAAAAGAGAAATTAGGAGAAGCAGACGTGAACAACACCTATGATGGCAATGGATTCTTAACGAATGTCAATCATTCGTCTGCTGTAAAACCTAGTATACTACAGCTTTCCTATTCATTTGATGCCATAAGG